>NZ_DASQCC010000227.1:0-15575 GCF_035634895.1 Actinophytocola sp.
CTACTTCGCCCGCTGCCTGCAGCACGAGACCGACCACCTCGACGGACTGCTGTACCTGAGCCGCCTCGTCGGCCGGTACAACAAGGAGTCCAAGCGCATGCTCAAGCACAACGGCTGGGGCAAGCCGGGCCTGTCCTGGGACCCGGCGGCCCAGGACGAGGAAGACGTCCAGTAACAGTCAGCTCACGGCGAACACGGAACTAGTCCCGGCCAACGCACACTTGTAGAAGGTGCAACGGTGTAATTCGGGGCGGTGATGGTGATGGCCGGGGAGCTGGACGCCTACTCGCGCACGGTCAGCGCGGTGGCGAAGACGTTGACACGACATGTGGCGAGCGTGGCGATGCGGCGCGGCAGCGGGTCGGCCGTGGTGTTCACGAAAGAGGGCCACCTGCTGACGAACGCGCATGTCGTCGGTTCCGCGTCCCACGGTGAGGCGACGTACTCCGACGGCGAGGAGTCCCAGTTCCGGGTCGTCGGCGTCGACCCGCTGTCGGACCTCGCGGTGCTGCGGGCCGCCGACGCGCCGGCGCCCGCGACCCTCGGCGACGCCGACGATCTGGTCGTCGGCCAGCTGGTCGTCGCGGTCGGCTCGCCGCTGGGCCTCGCGGGCTCGGTCACGGCCGGCGTGGTGAGCGCGCTCGGCCGGTCGCTGCCGGTCACCCGGGGCCAGGCCCAGCGTGTGATCGAGGACGTGATCCAGACCGACGCCGCGCTGAACCCCGGCAACTCCGGCGGCGCGCTCGCGGACTCGCACGGTCACGTGGTCGGCATCAACACCGCGGTCGCGGGCTTCGGCCTCGGCCTCGCGGTGCCGATCAACCCGACCACGCGGCGGATCATCGACACGCTGCTGGTGGAAGGGCGTGTGCGGCGCGCGTACCTCGGCGTGGTCGGCGTCCCGGCGCCGCTGCCGGACGACGTCGCCGCGCGTACCGGGCAGCGGGCCGGTCTGCGGGTGATCGAGGTCGTGCCGGACGGTCCGGCAGCGAAGGCGGGACTGCGCAAGGGCGACCTCGTGCTGACCGTCGCGCGCGAGCAGGTGCATGACGCGCAGGGCATCCAGCGCCAGCTGTTCGCCGAGGTCATCGGCATCGACCTGGCGGTGACCGTGCTGCGCAACGGCGCGATGGTCGACGTCTACGCGCGGCCGAGCGAGCTGACGGTCGGCTGAGCCAGAGCCACCTGGCGCGGCGCCCCTAGGCCGGCGAGCCGCGCCACGGCGGTGCCGGCAGCGCCAGCGGTAACGACTCCAACGCGGCCAGCTCCTCGTACCGGCCGGCGATCACCGACGTCCTGATCTCGCGCAGCGACGTCACCGGCGGCACCTCGCCCGTCAGCACGAACGGCAGCACCAGCCGCCAGGTCGAGACCACCGACTCGCGCCGCCACGACGGCGCCCGCAGCATCACCGACGCCGTGCGCAGGGCGTGCTCGTTCGGGGTCGGTGCCGGGACCTCCCAGCGGGCCGAGTCCGCCGCCGCGCAGCCGACGCACGTCGGGGCGCCCGCGGCCAGCTCGCCGCCACAGCCCTGGCACGTCAGCTGCCGCAGGGCCCAGTCGACACACGTCCAGCGGTACTCCCCCGCCGGCGCGTCGGCCACGTGTTCCGGGTCCTGGTCGGCCAGGTCCGCCCAGGCGGCACGCAGCGGACGGTCGACCGTCTCGGCGCATCCCGTGCACGACGGGTAGCCGCGGCCCAGGAGGTCACTGCAGGTCACGCAGGGCTTCGCCGTCTCGGGTCGATCGACCCGCCAGCCCGGCGCCCGCGTTTCCACACCTGCACGTTACTGCCATCGAGCCCTTGGCAGCGCGCCGAACCGCTGGTTATGGTCGGGGGGCAGCGCACAACTCAATCAACGCGGGAGCTCGCGCCTTGGCGGGCTGAGAGGGCAGATGGTGTCCAGTCACGGACCCGGCTCTGCCGACCGCCTGAACCTGACCGGGTAATGCCGGCGTAGGGAGAACAATCATGACCGCACTTGACGACCGTTCCGTGCGTCCCCGCGTGACCACCGGGCCGATCACCGGATCCCGCAAGGTCTACCGCGAGGTCGACGGGATCAGGGTGCCGGCCAGGCGGGTCGACCTCACCAACGGCGAGCACGTCGACCTGTACGACACGTCGGGGCCGTACACGGACGACGTCACCATCGACGTCCACAGTGGACTCGACCGGCTACGGCAGAGCTGGATCGACGAGCGGGAACCGGTCAACGGGGCCGTCTCCCAGCTGGCGTACGCCAAGGCCGGGATCACCACCAAGGAGATGCGCTTCGTCGCGGCACGCGAGGGGGTCGACGTGGAGCTCGTGCGGGACGAGGTCGCCCGCGGCCGCGCCGTGATCCCGGTCAACAGGAAACATCCCGAGGTCGAGCCCGCGATCATCGGCAAGAGGTTCCTCGTCAAGATCAACGCCAACATCGGGAACTCGGCCGTCTCGTCGTCCATCGAGGACGAGGTGGACAAGATGGTGTGGGCCACCCGCTGGGGCGCCGACACCGTCATGGACCTCTCGACGGGCAAACGGATTCACGAGACCCGCGAGTGGATCCTGCGCAACTCCCCGGTGCCCATCGGGACCGTGCCCATCTACCAGGCGCTCGAGAAGGTCGGCGGCGACCCGGCGAAGCTGTCCTGGGAGGCCTACCGGGACACCGTTATCGAGCAGTGCGAGCAGGGCGTCGACTACATGACCGTCCACGCGGGCGTGCTGCTGCGGTACGTCCCACTGACCGCGAGAAGGGTCACCGGCATCGTGTCCCGCGGTGGCTCGATCATGGCCGCCTGGTGCCTCGCGCACCACCGGGAGTCGTTCCTGTACACCAACTTCGTCGAGCTGTGCGAGATCCTCCGGCAGTACGACGTGACCTTCTCGCTCGGCGACGGGCTGCGGCCGGGCAGCATCGCCGACGCCAACGACGAGGCCCAGTTCGCGGAGCTCCGCACCCTCGGCGAGCTCACCCACATCGCCAGGAAGCACGACGTCCAGGTGATGATCGAGGGCCCCGGCCACGTCCCCATGCACAAGATCGCCGAGAACGTCCGGCTCGAGGAGGAGCTCTGCGGCGAGGCCCCGTTCTACACCCTCGGTCCACTCGCGACGGACATCGCGCCGGCGTACGACCACATCACGTCCGCCATCGGCGCCGCGCAGATCGGCTGGCTGGGCACGGCGATGCTCTGCTACGTCACCCCGAAGGAGCACCTCGGCCTGCCCAACCGGGACGACGTGAAGACCGGCGTGATCACCTACAAGATCGCCGCGCACTCCGCCGACCTGGCCAAGGGGCACCCCCGCGCGCAGGAGCGGGACGACGCGCTTTCCAAGGCCCGCTTCGAGTTCCGCTGGACCGACCAGTTCAACCTCTCGCTCGACCCGGACACCGCCCGCGCCTTCCACGACGAGACCCTGCCCGCCGAGCCGGCGAAGACCGCGCACTTCTGCTCGATGTGCGGCCCGAAGTTCTGCTCGATGCGGATCACCCAGGACGTCCGGAAGTACGCTGAGGAGCACGGCCTCACCGACATGGCCGCGATCGAGGAGGGCATGACGGAGATGTCCGAACGCTTCCAGGAGCGGGGCAGTCACGTGTACCTACCGGTGGTGGACTCCTGAGCGGAGCTTGCGGAGCGAACAGATGACACACAACGACACGCCACCCCGCGTCCTCACCATCGCCGGATCCGACTCCGGCGGTGGTGCGGGGCTCCAGGCCGACCTCCGCACGTTCTTCGCGTGCGGGGTGCACGGGATGACCGCGGTCACGGCGGTCACCGTGCAGAACTCCCTTGGCGTCAGCGGGGTCTCGGTCATCCCGCCGGAGATCGTGGCGGCGCAGATCGAGGCCGTGGCCGAGGACATCGGCGTGCTCGCGGCGAAGACCGGCATGCTGGCCACCGCCGAGATCATCGAGGCGGTGGCCAAGGCCTGCGACCGGGTCCACATCGGACGGGACGGCTCGATCCCGTTCGTCGTGGACCCGGTGGCCGCGTCCATGCACGGGGACCAGCTGCTGCTCGACAACGCGCTGGACGCGCTGCGCACCGAGCTGTTCCCGCGGGCCACGCTGGTCACGCCGAACCTCGACGAGGTGCGGCTGCTGACCGGCATCGACGTCCGCGACCACCACGAGGCCAGGGAGGCCGCGAAGGCGCTGCACGCCATGGGTCCACAATGGACACTCGTCAAGGGCGGCCACATGCGTGACGACCCGGAGTGCGTCGACTTCCTGTACGACGGCGAGACGTTCCTGGAGCTGCCGGCCAGGCGGGTCGACACCAGGCACACACACGGCGGCGGTGACACCATGGCGTCGGCCATCACGTCCGCGTTGGCCAGGGGCGCCTCGATGCCGGACGCGGTGCGGTTCGGCAAGGAGTTCGTGACCAACGCCGTCCAGCACGCGTACCCACTCGGCTCGGGTGTGGGGCCGGTGTCCGCGTTCTGGCGTCTACCACAGGAGACCTTGCCCACCTTCGGTCAAAGGGGTTAGACGCGACCAACCGCACGTTTACCCTCTTCTGACGTGAACCACCGGGACCGAGTAGAAGCGCTTGTCGAGCACCGGCGAGTCCAGCAGTTCATCATCTGGGTGATCGTGGCGAACGCGGTCACCCTCGGCCTCGAGACGTCACCGGCGGTGACGCGCGAGTTCGGCGGCGCGCTGCACGTCGCCGACCGCGTGATGCTCGGGATCTTCGTGGTCGAGCTGGGCCTGCGGCTCTACGCGTACCGCTGGCGGTTCTTCCGCGACTCCTGGAACGTCTTCGACTTCCTCATCGTGGGCATCTCGCTGATCCCGACGGCCGGGCCGTTCTCGGTGCTGCGGGCCATGCGGGTACTTCGGGTGCTGCGCCTGATCTCGGCGGTGCCGGCCATGCGGCGCGTGGTGAACGGCCTGCTGGCCGCGGTGCCGGGCATGGCGTCGATCGGCGCGTTGCTGGCGCTGGTCATCTACGTGGCCGGCGTGATGGCGACCAAGCTGTTCGGCCACATCTCGCCGCACTACTTCGGCGACCTCGGGACCACGCTGTTCACCCTGTTCCAGACGATGACCGGCGAGGCCTGGCCGGACATCGCCCGCGAGGTGATGGCGGCCGCGCCCCTCGCGTGGATCTTCTTCGTGATCTACATCCTCATCTCGAGCTTCGCGGTGCTTAACTTGTTCATCGCGGTGATCGTCAACGGGATGGAGAAGTCGGTGACGACCGACCTCGTCAACGCCGAGGAGGAGCACGCGGCGGCCCAGGCCGCGTCCGACCAGCTCATCCTGGCGGAGGTGCGCGCCCTGCGGCGGGAGGTCGCGGAGCTACGCGAGCAGCAGAAGGAACGGGCCTGAGCGGCCGGCGTGCTGTTGGGACGACGTCACGCCGGCCCGCTCAGGCAACCCGAGGCGGCGGGGTCAGGCCCTCGCCCTGTCGTCCTGCCAGCCGCTGATCTCCCGCACGATCATGATGATCGTCACCGCGGCGCCGACCATCGCCACCGACGCGATGGTCTCCATCACCGCGGACGTCCGCAACGTGTCGATGCTGGCGGCCCTCCGCCAGGTCACCACGGCCAGGTAGCTCACGATCACGCCGCAGAGCCAGAACGCCCACCACAGTCCGAGCACCCGGTTCCCCTGCACGGAACGCAGGTCGTACAGGTCCGGCGGGTTGTCCGGCCGGCTCGCCCGGTAGACGTCGTCGACGAACACGAACGGGAACCGGAGGTTGACCACCGGACAGATCCACGACCCGACCGCCCAGCCCCGCGACCGGCGGTGCGGCGCGGGACAGATCGCCTCGGCGTTGTCCCGTGCCCGCCACAGCCACGTCACGAAGACGACGCCGGCCGCCACGACGGCGGCGGTGTAGCCCCAGCCCACGGCCGAACTGGTGTCGTCGGCACTGTCCAGGTCGGCCGCGGCGACCTCGTTCACCCGGTTCACGTAGTCCCTGACGAGCCCGTAGGCATTCCAGGTGGTCCACGTCGACACGAGGTCCAGCACCACGACAACACCGACCAGGACGGAGACGGCCGTCCCGAGCCCGCCGACTCTTCGAATGGGCAGCACAGCAGACCGCGCTTCACTCATGATTCGTTTCCCCTCAGTGCCACGGCTTTCGACGCCGCGGTGGCAGACAATCGTGGTACCCCCACCACGCCATGACAAGCAGCCGGATGGCCGAACGGCGGTGGGTCACGACGATCGTCGACAAGGCGCCGCCGGATCCCGCGCACCATGCCGGCACGTCCGCTATGTCGAACCCGTGATCGATACATCGCCGGGTCCGACATGCACCGCGCAGAACCGGTGGGATCGAGACGATTTCACTGCGCCTGCGCGCGTGGAGCCGGCATGGAACGAGGACGAGCGTGCGGCACTGGTCGCCGTGCTGCGCACCCGTCCGTCGCGGCTGACCTGGTCGAGATCACCGACGAGGTCTCGGCTCGGGGCAGTGCGCGTGCGTTCTGGCACGAGTCGCACCCCGTGGGGTTGTTCGAGGACGGCGACTCCGGCGCACTCGACGACGCCGCCCGGGACATCTCCGCCTGGCGTTCGACGAACCTCGGCTTCCTTACCTTTCGGGACGGCGACTACCCCGCACAGTTGCGTGAGATCCACGAGATGCCACCAGTGCTGTTCCACCTGGGAAAGTGGCTCCCCGGTGAGGCCGGCGTCTCGGTGGTCGGTTCCCGGCAGGCTTCGGCACGCGGACCCGCGATCGCCCACGCGGTCGCCACCGGACTGGCGGACCGCGACATCACCGTGATCGCCGGGCTGGCGAAGGGCATCGACACAGCCGCCCATCAGGCGGCGAGGCCGGCGAGCACAGCGGTGCTCGAATCCAGGCACGCAAGGCGGTCGGGCACGGCCGACCGGTGATCTTCACCGACCTGGTCGTCGAGACGAACAAGTGGCCCGGCGACCTGATCGGCCAGCCGGGCGTGCATGTCGCTCGCAGTATCGCGGGGATCATGTCCCTGGTCGAGGACATCCTGACCGGCCCGAACGCGGTGGAGGAACTGGTCGCGGCGGTAACCGAGCGCTGACCGGGTTCATGAACAGGTTCGCCGGCGACGCACTTGCCAACCGCCTGATCAGCAGTCTCTTCACCAACGTGGGTGCCTTCTTCTGCAACACCCGCCGTGGGGCGCCACTGACCTGCGCCATCTGCACGGGGCCCACCGGCGCGCCGAGCCGTTCCGCGCTCTGCGGGCAGTGTCGCGCCGCACGTGGCACCCGGATGTGTGCGGGACCTGCGGTTGATGGCAGGTCCCGCGACATACCTGCACGGCAGGTGCATGTCCTCGTCGTCGAGGACACCTGGGTCTCGGGCGACAAGGCCCAGTCGGCCGCCCTCGCGTTGAAGGCCGCCGGCGCGACGCGCGTGACCGTCCTCTGTGTCACGAGATGGCTCCGCTACGACTGGGAGGACCATCGCGCGCTGATCGAGACCCTTGACGAGCCGTACGACGCGGCCCGCTGTCCGGTCACCGGTTCCGACTGTCCATCGCACTGACTCAGCGTGGTGGGCTGGAGGCCTGTGCCCAGAAGCGTTGGGGGACGCGTCCGGCGCCGTGGGCGAGGCGGCCGGCCAGTACCGCGTGGCGCATGGCTGTGGCCATGGCCTCCGGGTCCGTCGCGCGGGTCACCGAGGTGGCCAGGAGTACCGCTGAGCAGCCCAGTTCCATCGCCAGTGCGGCGTCGGAGGCGGTGCCGATGCCCGCGTCCAGGATCACGGGGACGCTCGCGCGCGCGACGATCAGCTCGATGTTGTGTGGGTTGCGGATGCCCAGGGCGGTGCCGATCGGCGAGCCGAGTGGCATCACGGCCGCGCAGCCCAACTGCTCGAGGCGCAGCGCCAGCACCGGGTCGTCGTTCGTGTACGGCAGGACGGTGAAGCCGTCGTCGACGAGGGTTGTCGCTGCCTCCAACAGTTCCACGGGGTCGGGGAGCAGGGTTCGGTCGTCCGCCACCACTTCCAGCTTCACCCAGGACGTCCCCAGGGCCTCGCGGGCCATGCGGGCCGTCAGCACCGCCTCGGCCGCGGTGCGGCAGCCCGCCGTGTTCGGCAGCGGGTCGATTCCCAGGCGCTCCAACACTTCCAGCACGCCCGTGCCGCCCTGCGCGTCCACCCGCCGGATCGACACGGTCGTCAGCTCCGTGCCGGACGCCTTCAGCGCGCGCTCCAGCACCGCCAGGTTCGACGCGCCGCCCGTGCCCGTGATCAGGCGGGACGAGTACTGCTGGTCGCCGATGACCAATGGGTCGTCCATGTCAGCCTCCCTGCACCGCGGTCAGCACCTCGACGTCGGCGCCGTCCGGCACCACCCGGTGGTCGTGGTCGGTCCGCGCGACCACCGTGCCGTCGACCGCGACCGCCACGCCGCGGGCCGGAACACCAAGCGCGGCAAGCATTTCCGTGACCGTCGCGCCGTCGGGGACGTCGCGTTCGGTGCCGTTGACGTTGATGAGCATCAGTTCGTCCTCCGAGCGGAGCCGGCGTTCTGGTCGCACAGGCGGGCCGGGTCCGCCGCGGCCATGGGTGACGGTTCGCCGAGGGCCAGCGCACGCACGGCGTCCGCGGTGAGGGGGGCCAGCAGCAGGCCGTTGCGGTGGTGGCCCGCCGCGACCAACACGCCCGGTTCCAGCCAGCCGACCAGCGGCAGGTTGTCCCGGCTGCCGGCACGCAGCCCCGCCGCGCACTCCGTCAGGCCGTACTCGGCGATGCCCGGCATGACCCGTTCCCCATACGTCAGCAGGTCACGCACCCCGCCGGCGGTGACCTCCTCGTCGAAGCCCGCCTCGTACTGCGTCGCGCCGACTACCAGCTCGTCGCCCGCCCTCGGCACCAGGTACACCGGCCGCGACTCGACCAGCGCACGCACGGTGTGCACCGGCGGCGGCACCGCGTTGGGGCGCCGCCGAAGCCGCAGGATCTCGCCCTTCACCGGGCGCACGGCCGACGCCAGCGCCGGGTGCAGCGACCCGCTCCACGCACCCGCGGCGATCACCGCCAGGTCGCAGTGCAGCGTCGCGTCCGCCAGTTCGACCGCTCCCGGCCGCACGGAACGGACCGGTTTGCCCACCACCGAGGGAAAACTGAGGCGCCCCAACAACTCTCTGTTGTCCACGGCCAGGTCGCCGGGCACCAGGAGTCCACTTCGGACACTCGGGCCGAGGGCTGGCTCGACGCGCCGCAGCTCGCGTCCGGTCAGCCGCTCGACCTCCCGGCCGCGCCGCGCGAGGAAGCCGGCGAGGGTGTCGAGCTGTCCGGCGTCCGCGCTGTCCACGCCGGCGACGATCGTGCCCCGGGTGTGCAGGTCGATCCCCAGTGCCGCGGCGAACGCCGGCCACCGGTCGAGCGACTCGCTGCCGAGGTCGAGCAGGTCCTCCTCGCCCGGCCACGCCTCGGTGACCGGCGCCAGCATGCCGCCGGCGACCCACGACGCGCCGCGCCCCGGGTTCGGATCGACGACCGTCACGTCGTGGTCGGCCAGCCGCCACGCGACGGCCAGACCGATGACGCCACCACCCACCACGACCACTCTCATGGCAACTCACGCTCCCTGCGCCGGCATGATCCGGATCAGGTTCGACGGTCGGGATCGGCAGATCCCCTCTCAGCCCAGTCCTCTGGACTCCCGTGCGGACCACCTCCACCGTATAGCGTGAACGGGTGCCCGGACTAGACGGAGACGAGATTCGCAGGCGGCTCGCGGACGCACGGCTGTACCTGTGCACGGGAAACCGGCCGGACCTTGCGGAGTTCGCGGACGCGGCGCTCGCGGGTGGCGTCGACGTCATCCAGCTGCGTGAGAAGGGCATGGAGGCCACCGACGAGTTGGCCGCGCTGTCGGTGCTCGCCGAGGTGTGCGCCCGGCACGAGGCGCTGCTGTCGGTGAACGACCGCGCGGACGTGGCGCTGGCCGCGGACGCGGACGTGCTGCACCTCGGCCAGGACGACCTGCCGGTCCGCTGGGCCCGCGAGATCCTCGGCCCGGACGTCGTGATCGGCCGGTCCACCCACGACCTCGCGCAGGCCGAGGCGGCGGCCGTGGAACCGGGCGTCGACTACTTCTGCACCGGCCCGTGCTGGCCGACGCCCACGAAGCCGGGCAGACCGGCGCCGGGGCTGGACCTGGTCCGCGCGACGGTGGGGGCGGCGCGCCCGTGGTTCGCGATCGGCGGCATCGACGAGGCCCGGCTGCCGGAAGTGCTGGCGGCCGGCGCGTCGCGGGTGGTGGTGGTCCGCGCGATCACCGAGGCGGCCGACCCTCGGGCGGCGGCGGCCCGGCTGGCGGGTGCGCTGAGAGCGGACATGCCGACGGCGAACACGGCCGCGTGGCAGGAAACCGCTGGTTAGCGTCAAGGCATGACCATGACTGCCAGCCTGGACGACGCCATCTTCGAGCGGCTGCTGCGGGACCGGATCGTCTTCCTCGGGTCCGAGGTGACCGACGAGTCGGCCAACCGGATCACCGCCCAGCTGCTCCTGCTCGCCGCGGAGGACCCGAGCAAGGACATCACGTTCTACATCAACTCACCGGGCGGCTCGGTGACCGCCGGGATGGCCGTCTACGACACGATGCGGCTGATCGAGCCGGACGTGTCGACGTGGGCCATGGGGTTCGTCGCCTCGATGGGGCAGTTCCTGCTGTCCTCGGGCACCCCGGGCAAGCGGTACGCGCTGCCGAACGCGCAGATCCTCATGCACCAGCCGTCCGCGGGAGTGGGCGGCGCCGAGTCGGACATCAGGATCCGCGCGCAGGCGTACTCGCGGATGAAGGCCAGGCTGGCCGAGATCACGGCGAGCCAGACCGGCCAGCCGGTCGAGACCATCACCCGGGACGCCGACCGGGACCGGTGGTTCTCCGCCCAGGAGGCCAGGGAGTACGGGATCGTCGACCACGTCGTCACCGGCTGATCCGGCCGAGAGACGAGGAACCAGCGGACGGGCCGGCAGGGGTTCGGCCCGTCCGCTGGCGTGGATCTCAGGTCAGCCCGTGACCAGGGACAGACCGTACGCGCTCAGTGCCTCGTTCACCGGCTGGAAGAAGGTCGTGCCGCCGGAGCTGCAGTTGCCCGAGCCGCCGGAGGTCAGACCGATCGCGGTGACGGTCGACGTCCCGTTGCTCACCAGCGAGCCACCGGAGTCACCCGGTTCGGCACACACGTTGGTGCGGATCATCTGACCGACCGAGCCCTGCTGGTAGGTCACCGTCGTGTTCAGGGCGTTGATCGTGCCGCAGTGCCAACCCGTCGTGGAGCCGGACCGGCAGACGGCCTGGCCGACGCTGCCGCCGGACGAACCGGTCACCCGGACGTCGCTGCCCGAGCTGTACCGGTCGACGAGGCCCGTCGACACGGCCGAGCTGGAGCTGACGTTGATGGCCGAGTAGTCGTTGCCCGGGAACGACGAGCGGAACACGGTACCGAGCGTGCCGCCGGTCCCGGACCACGTGCCACCGAGGTTGCCGCAGTGACCCGCGTCGATGACGTAGCGGGCACCGCTCGAGCTGCGGGCGTTGAAGCCCGCCGAACAGCGGGCGCCTGCGGTCGTCGTGATCGCCTGGCCACCGATCACGTTCCAGAACGTGCGCGGCTGCTGGGCGACGCGTACGACCCGGACATCCGCGCCGAGGCTCTTCGCCCAGGACGCGGCCGCGGCGTCGTTGCCGTAGGCCTCGACGACGACCGAGTTGGTGGCGACGTCGGTGTACCAGCCGGTCACCGACTTCGGCGCGCTGGCGTTGCCCTGTTCCAGCTTCGACTGGGTGGCGCCCAGTTCGGCGGCGCTGTGCTGGACGACCTCGGCGACCGCGCCGGCGGAGGTGACCTCCGCGACCCGGCCCACGTCGGTCACGCCGACCACGAGCTTGCCCGACGCGGCGTCGAACCGGCTGCCGCCGTAGGCCTCACCCAGCTGGATGCGCAGTGTCGTCTCCTTCGAGAAGGCGACGCGCTCCTGCTGGAACCGGACCTGGGCCTGCTGCGGGGACAGGCCGAGATCCCGCTGTAGTGCATCCTGGATCGCGCTGCTGGTCGACGTTCCGCCGGCCGGTGCCGCGTTCGCAGGTGCGGCGAAGGTAACCGCCGTACCTACGGCGAGCAGTGCGTAACCGCCCAATCGCACAAGGTGTGTGCGCTTCATCAAGGTTGCTCCCTCGGTCGTTCTGCAGGGGACCCGGGGGTGGGCAGCGGTAGCAGCTCCCCCGGGCAAATCACATGAGGGGATGCCATCCGTCGGATGACTTTTCTGAAACTATTTGCACACGCTGCGCGCGGATATCGTCCGTTCGGGGACAACAGTTGCCATGTGAGCGATCGATTAATTACCCAAAGTAGGTGTCGATCTAGCCCTGAGGCTGGGTAGCGCCTTCTGACGGCGTTGCCTCGGTCGTGGTGGTCACAGGCGGTGTCGTCGTGATGCTGGCGTCACCGGACGGCTCCGTCGACGTGGTGGCCGGCGCGTCCGTCGTGGTCGCGTCCGGCGCGGTGCTCGTCGGGGCCGGGTTGGTCGTCGACGTGGCCGGGGTCGACGGGTCCTCGTCGCGGCCCGAGGTGTCGTGCGGGGCCACGATGCTGCTGAACGTGGTGCCCGAGCCACCGGAGAGCGGCTCGCCACGCAGCCACTCGACGCCCGTGATCGCCAGCATGCCCAGCGCGAACGCCGCAACGGTCGTCACGATCAGCTTCGGCCACCGCCGGCGCCCGCCCCGGGGTGGCTGGTCCGACCTTTCCGGATCTTCCTTGGCAGGGGCCGCCTCGACCTCCGTGCCGGCCGGCTCCTCGGGATCCTCGTCCGAGACCAGGACCGTCGCGCCGCCCGAGCGTCCGACGACCTTCGCCCGCACCGTGCGCACGCTCTCCCGGGTCCGCTGGATCGAGCGCAGGTACAGCGTGCCGCCGATCGTCGAGATCACACTGGCGAGCCCGGCCCCCACGACCGTCCCCGCGACCCCCATGGTCGACCCGATGAGCGCGGCCGTCACCGCGGCCAGCGCACCGGCCACCACCTGGCTGAGCCGAATTCCGTTCGTTTCCTCAGTGTTGTCGCTCATAGTCCTTCGTCTGCGAGACCTGTCCTACACACCTTCCAACGTGTGCGACGGATGACCCACTCCGGGGGTTGCCCAATCGTGAGCATCCCCACAGTCCACTGTGGACAGTGCATACTTGGTACCGTGCAACTGATCACAATCGATGACATCGAGGCGGCCGCCGCCCGGATCGCCGGCAGGGCGGTACGAACCCCGTTGACGCCCTGCCTCTGGGCGGCCGACGACCGTCCCTTGTGGCTCAAGCCCGAGCAGCTGCAACCCATCGGCGCGTTCAAGATCCGCGGCGCGCTCAACGCCATCGCCCGGATCCCCGAGGAGACAAGGAAAAAAGGCGTCGTCGCCTACTCCAGCGGCAACCACGGCCAGGCCGTCGCGTACACCGCGAAGCTCTACGGCGTCCCCGCCACCATCGTGGTGACGACGAACACGCCGCAGGTGAAGATCGACGCGACCACCCGCCACGGCGCCACCGTCGTCGTCGTGCCGCCGGCCGACCGGGAGTCGGCCGCCGCGGAGATCGTCGCGACGCAGGGGGGCACGCTCGTCCCGCCGTTCGACCACCCCGACGTCATGGCCGGCCAGGGCACGATCGGCCTGGAGATCGCGGCCGACCTGCCGGACGTCGAGGTCGTGCTCGTGCCGGTCAGCGGCGGCGGGCTGATCGGCGGCATCGCGACCGCGATCAGGGCCAAGGCGCCGAACGCGAAGGTCATCGGCGTCGAGCCGGAGCTGGCCGGGGACACCGCGGAGGGCTTCCGGCTGGGCCGCAAGCCCGACTGGTCCACCGACGACCGGGCCAGGACCATCGCGGACGGCCTGCGCTCCACCCCGTCCGACCTGACCTTCGCGCACATCACGAAGCTGGTCGACGACGTGGTCACCGTCACCGAGGACGAGATCAGGGCCGCCATCGGCGTGCTCGCCACGAGGTCACAGCAGGTCGCCGAGCCGAGCGGCGCGGTGTCCACCGCGGCCTACCTGTACCGGGACCTGCCCGCCGGACGGACGGTGGCGGTCGTCTCCGGCGGCAACATCGACCCGGCACTGCTCGCCGAGGTGGTCACCGCGGCACCCGCCGCGGCGCCGGCCGCAGGTGCGTCGGTGGGGCGGACAGCCCGCAGCTGAAGCAGTCGGCCGACGACGGACCGTCCGCGGCCGGACCCGGCCGGGCCGGCGCGAACACGTCGTTCCGCACGCCCAGCGCGATCACGCCACCGGCCACGCACAGCCCCGCACAGATCCACATCGCGGCCTGCCAGCCGGAGGTCATGGCGGCCGGGTCGGCGTACGACTCGCCGGTCAGCCCGGCCGCCGCCGGCAGGACCGCGATGGCCAGCAGCCCACCCGTCCGCGCGATCGCGTTGTTGACCCCGGACGCGACACCCGCGTGCCGGTCCGCCGCGGCGGCCAGCACGGTCGCGGTCACCGGCGCGACCACGCACGCGAGCCCCAGCCCGAACACGATCACGGCCGGCAGCACGGTGAGCACGTACGACGCGCCAGGCGTGACCCTGGTGTACATCAGCATGGCCAGCGCGATCACCAGCGGCCCGGCCACGAGGAACGGCTTCGGCCCGAACCGCTGCGCGAGCTTCCCGGACCGGGCGGACAGCAGCAGCATGATCGCCGAGATCGGCAGGCTGGCGATCCCGGCTAGTGTCGGCGCGTAGCCGAGCGAGACCTGCAGCTGGATGACGAACAGCATCATCACGCCGCCGAGCGCCGCGTAGACCACGAACGTCAGCAGGTTGGCGACCACGAACGTCCGGTTCGCGAAGATGTCCGGCGGCACGAGCGGGTTCCGCTGCCGCCGCTGGAGCATGACGAACGCGACCAGCGCCGCGACCCCGCACACCCCGGCGACGACCACCAGCGGGTCGCCCGCGCCGCGGCCGGGCGCCTCGACCAGCGCCCCGGTCACCCCGGCGAGGCCGAGCGCGCCGAGCACCGAGCCCCACAGGTCTGGGCGCCCGGTCATCGACTCGTCGTGCGTCTCCGGCACGTACCTGCGGGTCAGCCAGATCACGGCCAGCCCGAGCGGCAGGTTGATCAGGAACGCCAGCCGCCACGACCATGCCTGCACGAGCAGCCCGCCGACGAGCGGTCCGATGGCGCCCGCGATGCCGCCGAGCCCGGACCACGCGCCGATCGCGCGGGCCCGGTCCTCGCGGTGGAACGACGACTGGATGATCGCGAGCGAGCCGGGCGTGAGCAGCGCGCCGCCGACGCCCTGCAGCACGCGCGCGGCGACGAGCGCGCCGACCGACGGCGCCAGCGCGCACAGCACCGACGCGATCGTGAACCACGCGACGCCGATCGTGAACACCCGCCGCCGTCCGAACCGGTCGCCGAGCGATCCGCCGACGAGGATCAGCGAGGCGAGCGTGAGCAGATAGCCGTTGAGCGTCCACTGCAGTCCGGCGACGTCGGCGCCGAGGTCGCGCCCGATCGTCGGCAGTGCGACGTTGATCACGGTCGCCTCGATGCTCGCCACCGCGGAGCCGAGCACCGCGACGGC
>NZ_DASQCC010000228.1:0-30833 GCF_035634895.1 Actinophytocola sp.
AGCTGGGCGACCTGCATGCGGCGGTCACGTCGAAGGCGTACTCACTGGAGCCCCTGCTGGAGCTGGTGGCACGCGACGAGTCAAACGGCGATGGTGACCTCCCGTACCCACCGGAGTACCCCAAGATGGCCGGCGAGCCGAAACGCGTCCAACCGTCCAAGGCCCGGAACGACTGAGCGGATTCGTGCGACGGTCCCAGGTTCGCCACGATTGAGCGGATTCGTCCAGCGGTCCCAGGGCCCATCGCGACTGAGCCGATTCGTCCAACCGTCCTCGCGATCCCGGGCGCTCTGGGTCGGATGAACGTCTCCTTCCGTCCGCGCGCATCGGGTGAAGGTCTCTTCCGCTCGCGCGCATCGGGTGAACGTCCCCTCCGCCCGCACTCGCCGGATGAATGTCCCTCCGCCCCCACTCACTGGGTGAACGTCCCTTCCGCCCGCACGCACCGGATGAATGTCCCTTTCGCTCGCACTCACCGGGTGAAAGCTATCCACACCCCCCCGCTGACCAGCCGGTTTGTCCGTCTCAGCCGGTACAATGGGACCGGGGCCGGCCCCCTGGGTTGGGTGGGGGACTGCCCACGCGACCACCTGCGTTCGCGTTGATCAAGATTTGCGATCGGGAGGCGGTCAGCCGACCTTCTGCCACGGTTGGCAGCCGGCCGTTTCCACGAGTTCTTCCGGCCGGATGGTGAGGGTGCCGGGCCCGGTGATCACGCCGTTGGCGATGAGGCCGCCCGAAGTGTCCGTTCTCGTCCAGTAGCAGCCGCCCGTGTTGGTGCCGCTCGGCCCGGTCGTCTGGTAGATGCCCGGCTCCACCTCGGGGCCGACGCGATGCAGCCCGTCCAGCAGAGCCGTGCCGGGCGTGTCGGGCGGAATGGGCACGGTGACCGTCACGTTGACCGTTGTCGTCTGGAACTGGATGGCGGTGACCGTGACTCGCGTCGGCGGCTGGTCACCGGCCCGTTCGGAGTCGACAGCCATGCCGACCACCGCCGCGACAGCCGTGATGGCCAGCCCGGCCGCGGTCATCACCACCCACGGCCACCGTGGCCAGCGGGGCTTCGACGTCGGCACGTGCCGCTCCTTTCGGCTGATGCACTGGCTTCGTCATGATTGTCTAAACCGTTACGTCTTCGCGACATCCAATGTGGTGAACATGTGCTGCTACTCATGTTTCAAGCAGACTGCGACCGTCGCGGTTGATTTCGGGTCGATCGCAGGGAAACATCGATATGACGGGGCACGGAAAGGAGGTCGTGGTGACGCAGCAGTACGTCGTGCGCTACGTGGGTGGTCCCCTCGACGGGCGTGTCGACACCCTGTCCGAGCTGCCGGAACAACCCAAGGACACCGTGACCCACGTGCACCTGCACGAGGGCCCGAAGATCGTCCACCACTACGACCTCTGCTACGCGGTCGAGTACGGCTGCGAGTACCGGGTCCGCGAGTAGCGGTCCGGCGCCTACCCGAGGTATCCGCTGGTCACCACCAGGGACGCCACCACCGGCCGGTGGTCCGACGCGAGCGTCGCCGGCACGGTCGCCGAGCGCACGTGGATACCGGTCGAGAACGTCACGTAGTCGATTCGTTGCGCTGGCACGCCCGCGGGATAGGTCGGCCCGGTCGGCGCCGGCGTCAGCTTCCGCCACAGCGGGGCCAGCTCCGGGGCGTCCGGCGTCGCGTTGAAGTCGCCCAGCAGCAGGGCAGGGCCGGGCCCCATGATCCGCAGCATGTCCGCGACCTGCGCCGCGCGCACGGCCGGGTCCGGGCGGTAGTCGAGGTGCGTGGCATACACGTGTACCGCCACGCCCCTCGCGACAACCACGGCCTCCGCGAAGCCGGGCGCCGGCGCGGGCACGGGATTTGGCTCCTGTGTGGACAGTCGGGTGATCTCGTGGTTCTCAGTGTGCGGCATGGGAAGCCGGCTCAGGATCGCGACCCCGTACTGTCGCCGCGGCGCACCGGGCGTGAGGGGGTCGAGGTCGTAGATCGGCGCGAAGAACACCCGCATCCGCAGCAGGCGGGCGAGGGCGTGGGCCTGGTCGCGGAACTCGCTGCGCTCCGCCCAGTGCACGTCCACCTCCTGCAATGCCACCACATCGGGATGCGCGGCGCGGATCGTGCCGGCGGTCCGCTCGAGATCGAGTACGCCGTCGGACCCGATCCCGGTGTGGATGTTGTAGCTCAGCACGCGCAGCGTGACGGGTCGCGGCGCCGCCGAGGCGGGTGCGACCGCGAAGAACGACAGCAGGACAAGGACGAGAACCCCGATACGTCGCACGTGTCCAATGATGCCAGTGTTCGGCGCCTCATCCGCCCCGCTCACGACCGTCGGGCGCACGCTCGCCGTGCTCGCGCAGGTAAGGGTGTCGTGGCCTTCGTGCCTGTTCGCGACGCCGGCCTGCGGACCCGACGAGCCGCGGGCGGCGGTTTCCTCGGTGCGCTCCGCCACTCAGTTCGGACGCCGGCGGCCCGTTCGGATCACGGCGGGCAGACGGTGCCGTTGCGGGGAACGGCCGCGTCGGTCAGGAACTTGGTCGCGGCGTCGGTCACGCACGGGGAGAAGCCCAGGGCACCATGTCCGGCGCCCTGCCAGGTCACGAGCACGCCCGAGTCCAGCTGCTGCGCGGCCCGTTCGGTCCCCTCCATCGGGGTGACCGCGTCGCTCGCCGTACCCAGCACCAAGATCGGCGGCGCGCCCCGGCCGGTCGGCGTCGGCAGCGGGTGGTCCGGGATGCTCCACGGCGCGCAGTACGCGACCCGCTGGGCCGTGACCGGGCCGAAGAGCGGGTACTTCTGCATCCACTCGTTCGAGCTTGTCTTCACCTGGTCGGGTGACAGGCGGGTATGCATGTCGTTGCAGGTCGTGACGAGCGTGCCGTCGAGTACGGGGGCCTGGACGTCGCTGCCCACGGCGTACGGGTCCAGGATCCCGACGAGCCCGCGGGGGTCGCGGTTCTTGGCCGCCGCCAGCGCGTCGGCCAGCTCCGGCCAGGTCCCGCGGTCGGCAAGCCCGATCAGCACGGCGTGCATGGCCGCTCCCGCGGTGACGTCGAGCGCCGCCGTGGGGAGCGGGTCCGTGCGCAACTGGCCGAGCAGCTCGAGCAGCGTCCGCTCCGGGTCCGTCCCGAGCGGGCAGCTCCGTTGCACGCAGTCCGCGCTGAACGCGTCCCACGCCGCCTCCCCGCCCTTGGCGACGCCCTCGTACGCGAGCAGCGCGTCGGCCGTCGGGTCGGGCACGCCGTCGAGCACGAGCCGCCCCACCCGATCGGGGAACCGGTCGGCGAACATGCTCACTACGCGTGACCCCTCGCCGTGCCCGACCGCGTTCAGCCGGCTGACGCCGAGCGCGGTGCGCAGCGAGTCGAGGTCGGCGGCGGTGCGCCAGGTGTCGAGGGCCGGCAGCTGGCTCTCCAGCACGATCGAGCACTGCTTCCCCGCGGTCTGGGCGGCCTGGAACCAGGCGTCCACGTCCATGGCGGTGGGGTCCAGCTCGAACATGGCCCGCCGCACCTCGACCGGCACGCAGTTGGCGGCCGCGGAGTTGCCGGTGCCGCGCCGGTCCATGCCGATGAGCTGGAACTTCTTGAAGAACTCCTGGGGCAGCGCCGCAGCGAGCCGTGCGGCGTAGACGGTGCCCGGCAGCCCGTCGACGTCGTTCACGACGGCGATCGGCACCGGTCCGCTCCCGGCGCGGACGAGCTGCAGGCGGACCGTGCCGCGGTCGGGCGCGTACGGGGAGTCGAGGACCCCGTTGACCTTGCCGCACTTGACCGGCAGCCACGCCGGAAGCTTCTGCGCGGCAAGGATGTCCGCCATCTCGCCGGAACAGTTGCGCCAGAGGATCCCGGAGTCGGCGTTCTCGAGCGGCGGTACCTCGTTGGGCGCGATCGTCTGCGTGGTCGACGCGGCCGCGCCGTCGTTGGTGATGATCTCGGGCCGGCTGGACGGACCAGCCGTGCACCCGGAGAGGACACCCACACCGGCGACCAGCATGGCCACACGTACTCGCCAGGCCGTCACCGCGAGAGTCCCTCCGTCCATCCGACTGCCGGCCAGCCTGACACGCAGGAGGTGAGGAGACCGTGAGCGCACCCACCCCTCGCGAGTCCCGCGTTCAGACACCGCGAGTCGCGCGTTCGAACACCGCGAGTCGCGTGTTCGCGCACACGGAGTTGCGGTTTCGTGCAGGTCCGGAGTGCCGGGCCGGTCTCGTGTGCACGAAACCGCAACTCGGCATCTGTGAACGCGGGACTCGGTATGTCTGAACGCGGGACTCGGTAGGTTTGAATGCGGGACTCGCGGGTCAGGCTAGGACTTCTGCCAGGTCGAAACGGACTGGTTCGTCCAGTTGTTCGTACGTGCAGGAGTGTGGGTCGCGGTCTGGGCGCCAGCGGGAGAACTGTGCGGTGTGGCGGAAGCGGACGCCCTCCATGTGGTCGTACCGGACCTCGACCACCCGTTCGGGGCGTAGTGGCACGAACGACAGGTCCTTGCCCGCCTGCCAGCGGCTGCCCTCGGCGTTGCGTGGGGTCCGGTTGCCCTCCTCCTGGCGTGCCCATGCCCACGGGTGGTCGTCGAACGTGGTGACCAGCTCCTGCATCTCCTCGAACAGCTCCTCGCGCCTGGCCAGCGGAAACGCCCCGATCACGCCGACGCTCGCCAGCCTGCCCTCGTCGTTGTACAGGCCGAGCAGCAGCGACCCGATCCGGTTCGGCGCGCTCTTGTGCACCCGGTACCCGGCGACCACGCAGTCGGCCGTCCGCTCATGCTTGATCTTGAACATCACGCGCTTGTCCGGCTCGTACACGCCATCGAGTGGTTTCGCGATCACCCCGTCGAGGCCAGCGCCTTCGAACTGTGAGAACCACTGCTGCGCGACGTCCGGGTCGGTGGTCGTCCTGGTCAGATGAACGGGTGCCTTGGCCGGCGCCAGGGCTTCCTCCAACGCGGCCCGGCGCTCGGCGAAGGGCGACGTCGTGTAGTCCACATCCCCCAGCGCGAGCAGGTCGAACCCGACGAACTTCGCCGGCGTGGTCTCCGACAGCATCTTCACCCGGCTCGCGGCCGGGTGGATCCGCTGCGCGAGCACCTCGAAGTCCAGCCGGTCCCCGGTCGGCCCGACGACCACGATCTCGCCGTCGATCACGCACCGCTCCGGGAAGTTCTCCTTCACCGCCTCGACCAGCTCGGGAAAGTACCTGGTCATCGGCTTCTCGTTGCGGCTGCCGATCTCCACGTCGTCGCCGTCGCGGAAGATGATCGAGCGGAAGCCGTCCCACTTCGGCTCGTAGCTGAACTCGCCCGTGGGGATCTTCTTGACGGGCTTGGCGAGCATCGGCTTGACCGGCGGCATGATCGGCAGCTGCATGCCCGACATTCTCACTCGTCAGCGCCCGCCCGGCGATAG
Source organism: Actinophytocola sp. (assembly GCF_035634895.1). Classification (GTDB taxonomy): domain Bacteria; phylum Actinomycetota; class Actinomycetes; order Mycobacteriales; family Pseudonocardiaceae; genus Actinophytocola. The sequence continues at coordinate 5,413 of NZ_DASQCC010000228.1, forward strand.
CGAAGCAGCAAAAAACCCTCGTCAGCGGCCAGGACGGACTCGAGCGAGAGGTCCACCGGGGCGGCGGAGGGCAGCCCCGTCGCGATCCGGACCGCCCCGGCGCCGGCCAGCTTCGGCGAGATGGTCAGGCACAGCTCATCCACCGTCCGTTGGCCACAAGATCTCCGAAGAGTGGGAGCGCTCCTCACAGCACACTCCGCAAGACCGTCACGCCGCCCTTTTTGCGCTGGTCACTACGACCTGGATCATATGTGGACGGCGGCTCCCAGTAAGCTGATCCTGGTTCGCGTGTTGGCGCATCAGGTGTAACGCGGACCTTGAAGAAGAGCTGAGGTGAACGGGTTGAAACGCGGCCACGGACCTACCGTCGCTTGAGCTGGTCCGGCATCATGAGTGGAGTCGTCCATCTGTGAGGATCTGGAATAGCCCCTTTGCTTCGCCTCCTCGGACCTCCTGGCCTGGCCGTGCACATAGCCTTCTGCTGGGCAACCGCGCCGATATCGACCTTCTCGACGCTCTCAGGACAGGTGCCATGAGGATGCCTGGGGCCGACTTGCCATGGCGATTGAGTGTCGATGGCTCTGGTCACCGGTGAAGAGCGCTGGCCCGCGAGGCCAGGCAGACTGGCGGACTGGTGCACGCTGAGAATAATGCGGAGGATATCAGACGTGCGTCTTGTAGGCGTCGGCTGCATTCGACCGGTCCGCTGCCCGCCACATCGCCCAACGGCCGATATTCGTGACTGGCGACGGCGTGCTGGTAAGGCCGAGTACGCGACACGTAATGTCGTTGCCAAGGGCGGCGGACTTAGACGGATCGCTACGAGTTCCCCATGCACGTGCACCGACTTTGTCCTCGCCTGCGCAAATTCGTTCGTATCCAGAGGAGCTCCTACGTCGTCGGTTCGCGAGAGGGTGCTGGTCTATGGCGCTGCTGAGGTGGATTCACGGGCAGGACTTGACGACCAGCGAGAATGCTCCGGGTCCGCCGACTTCTGCGTGAGGCCGGTCCCGGGCCTGGCAACTCGGGGGACGCAAACAAGCTGAGGGACGTGTTCATGCTGAGGGTTTCTTCCTCCATTCTGCCTGGCAGGGTGGTCGATTCGACTCGGCGAACGGAACTAAGACTAGGTGAGGTCTACGGGGAGTCAACTTATGACTGAGCGGGACGAGCGGCGCGACGCGGATGCCGGTGTGCGGGTCAGGCTCGCGAAGGCATCGTCGCCGGAAGAGCAAATCGACTTACTCAAAAGGCATTTCATACGGCGTGCCCGGTCGAAGTCGACGGCATGGATCGACGATCTCGCGGATGTCGCCGAGGAGTGCCGCCTAGAACTGCCCGTGGTCCGGCAAGCGGTGAGCGATCTTGCCTGGCAGGCGCGTGAGGTAGGTCAGCCTCTGCTGGCAGACAGTGAGAACGGCGGTCGGCTGAGTGCTGGGAGTGTGTTCAAGCAGCTCTGCCGTCAGTATCTGCAAGGATTCCGGCTGCGTTTCGACTTCAAGTTCGAGGCGCTTGGTGCGCAACTGCCTGCATGGTTGCGGGGCCATCCAGGGGATGCGTTGCTGCTTGCGCTATCGGCGTTCGCCGGGCTCGGTCGCGGCGCACCTGGGGCGCTACGTGCCGTCGAGACCTCGTTGGGATCGTCAAACTCTGACGCCGTGTCCCGCAATGTGTGCCTGCACGCGTTGTGGTTTGGCAATCATATTGAAGATCAGGCCGAACGAATTGTGCAGCTGTCTGATGAGATCATCAATCGCGGTGAGGATGGTGCGAATCTCTATTTCTGGCGAGCATATGCACTACGTCGGATGGAGAGGTTCGACGACGCTTTGAAGTCGATCGATCAGGCGATTTCGCTGCATCCAGTCGGCATGAATATCGTTCACCAGGACTATGTTCGCGAACGAGCATTGATCACCACATCGAGGCTCCTGTTTTCTCAGGTCGCCGAGCACGCCCGACAGGTCTCGGAGGACCTTCGCGAAGAGCTGCATCAGCAGTTGGAATCCGCAAAGGCTGAACTCGTGCAGAAACAGGAGGACGCTCAGAGGGCGGTTTCTGACAGTTTGCTCAAGATTGTCGAAATTCTTGGCCTGTTTATTGCCCTAGTCGGCTTCTTGGCGGGCTCGGGTGTAATTGTCTTTCGTGCGATTGGATTTTGGCAGCATTTCGCGTCAATGTCGATATTGTTGGTAGGGGCCATAGTGTTCTTCGTTCTGCTTCGGCTGGTAATCAACCACAAACCTGTACGTCGTTATGCTGGTAGCTCGAGCAGAAGCGTGTCCCGTCGCGCGAAGTCGGGCGAGATGACATCGGCCACGTAGTCGCCGACCTGCCGGCCCGTGAGCCAGTCGGTCGCCGGCTGCTCGCCGGTCCACCCGTCGGTCACGATCGGAGTCATTATTGTGACCTCGTGTAGTCGGACTTGTCGCCCGATGTCGCTAACCGCGATTGTACGCAGCATCATCCGCTGCGCGGCGCCAGTTATCGAGATCGGCGCCGCATGCGGTTCTGGGTGGTCGGCAGCGATGCCGGCGAGCGTAACGAACACCGGATCATCGCTCTGGGCGAGCACCGGCAGGAGGCCGCGCGCTACTAGGAAGTGGGAGGTGAGATTGTCATTCAGGATCCGGCTCCAGGTGCTCATCGACAGGTCAACGAACTGCTCGCCTTCCCACCAGGCGCCGAGTGAGGCCACCACCCCACGCAGTTGGCCGTGCTGATTGAGCACCTCGTCGCGAACTCGGGTGATCCCCGTCTCGCTCCCCACGTCACCGACTAGGAGGCGCAGGCGATCCCTGGCAGTTGGATCGACTCTTCCGGCCAACGCCGCGAGTCTAGCCTCGCTCCGCGATGGCACGACGACCGTCGCGCCGCGATCTAGCAGCGCGTGGACGATACATTCGCCAGCCACGCCGGCACCACCTGCGACGAGGACAATGCCCAGGTCCGGAGCAGGTTTGGTCAACGCTTGCTGTTCCGATGCTGGTTGACCAGCGCCCACACGGATACGGACTTGTTGTCCTCGTCGCCGCTACGTGCCCGTCTGGCGATCGTGGGCTCCGAGCGGCCGGCGCCAGCTTCGAGTTCCTGGCGGATCTGGTCGTAGATCGGGGTGTCGGACAAGGTCACCCATCCTCCCGTCGTCAGCCAAACCCTCGCAGGCTACGCAGCGTACAGCGTCGCATCCAAATCGAGGCGAAGGGGGTTGCGTTAGAAAACGGTTCGCCACAAACGCCCCGATATCGGAAGATCTGCGGTATGGGCGCGGGATATCTCGAGGCGAACGGGCTTGCCCACAGGCTCGACGACGGGCGGCAGCTGTTCGCGGACGTGGCGTTTCGCGTCAGTACGGGGCAGGTCACGGCACTCGTCGGGGCGAACGGCGCGGGCAAGACGACGTTGCTGCGCATGCTGTCCGGCGAGCTGTCGCCGCTGGCGGGTGGGGTGACGGTCCAGGGCGGACTCGGCGTGATGCCGCAGTTCATCGGGTCGGTGCGGGACGACACCACGGTCCGGGACCTCCTGCTGGCCGTCTCGCCGGCCGCTCTGCGTGCCGCCGCCGGGGAGCTGGACGACGCCGAGCTGGCCATGATGGACACCGACGACGAGCCGACTCAGTTGCGTTATGCGACTGCCCTGGCCGGCTGGGGTGAGGCCGGCGGGTACGACGCCGAGGTCCTGTGGGACACGGTGACGGTCGCCGCGCTCGGGGTGCCGTATGACCGGGCGCGGTTCCGGTCGGTGTCCACGCTGTCCGGTGGCGAGCAGAAACGCCTGGTGCTGGAGGCGTTGTTGCAGGGGCGCGAGCAGGTGCTGCTGCTCGACGAGCCGGACAACTACCTCGACGTTCCTGGCAAGCGCTGGCTGGAGGGCCGGCTGGCGTCCACCCGCAAGGCCGTGCTGCTCGTGAGCCACGACCGCGAGTTGCTCGCGAACGCCGCCACTCACGTGGTGAGCCTGGAAGGGGGCTCGACGTGGGTGCACGGCGGCGGGTTCGGCACCTGGCACGCGGCACGCGAGGCCCGGTGGGAACGCATGGCCGAGCTGCGCAGGCGCTGGGACGAGGAGCACGCCAGGCTCAGGGAGCTGGTCCGCACCCTGCAGCAGCAGGCCATGATCAGCGAGGCCATGGCCGCCAAGTACCGGGCGATGCAGACCCGGCTGCGGAAGTTCGAGGAGGCCGGCGCGCCCCCGCCGCCGCCGCGTGAGGAGGACGTGAAGCCGCGGTTGCGGGGCGGGCGGACCGGGCTGCGGGCGATCCAGTGCGCGTCGCTGGAGCTGACCGGGCTGATGGCGCCCTTCGACCTGGAGGTGTTCTTCGGCGACCGGGTCGCGGTGCTGGGGTCGAACGGGTCGGGCAAGAGCCACTTCCTGCGGCTTCTCGCCGGTGACCCGGTGACCCACGACGGCGTGTGGAAGCTCGGCGCGCGGGTCGTGCCGGGACTGTTCGCGCAGACCCACCAGCACCCCGAGTGGGTTGGGCGGACGCTGCTCGACGTGCTGTGGCGCGGCGAGGACGGCCGTGAGGGGCTGGACGAGGGCGCGGCGTCGTCCCGGCTGTCCCGGTACGGGCTGGCCGGCGCGCGGTCGCAGCGGTTCGAGACGCTGTCCGGCGGGCAGCAGGCGCGGTTCCAGATCCTGCTGCTGGAGCTGTCGGGCGCGACGCTGCTGTTGCTGGACGAGCCGACGGACAACCTGGACCTGACGTCGGCGGAGGCGTTGCAGGACGCGCTGGAGGCGTTCGAGGGCACGGTGCTGGCGGTCACGCACGACCGCTGGTTCGCGCGGTCGTTCGACCGGTTCGTCGTGTTCCGTTCGGACGGCCAGGTGTCCGAAGTGGACGAACCGGTGTGGGACGAGACACGGGTGCGGCGGACTCGCTGATGACGACCGCTTCGGATCTTGCGCCCACCGGCGTTTTGCGTGCCTCGATCAACCTCGGGAACCCCGTGCTGGCTCAGGGGTCTCCCGACAGCCCGACCGGCGTCACGGTCGACATCGCCCGGGAGGTGGGCGCTCGGCTCGGGCTGCCGGTGGAGCTGGTCTGCTTCGACGCGGCCCGCAGGTCGTTCGAGGCGCTGACCTCCGGACGGGCCGATCTCTGCTTTCTCGCGATCGAGCCGGCGCGGGAGGCCGAGGTGGCGTTCACCGCGCCGTACGTGGTGATCGAGGCTGTCTACGCGGTGCCCGTGGGATCTCCGGTGCGGGGGCCGGACGACGTGGACCGCCCCGGCGTTCGGGTGGGGGTGAAGCGCGGGTCGGCGTACGACCTGTTCCTGACGCGCACGTTGCGGAATGCGACTGTCGTGCGGGGCGACGAGGGCATCGACGTGTTCCGCGCCGAGGGGCTGGAGGTGGCGGCCGGCATCCGGCAGCCGATCACGGCGTTCGCGGCGGCGCACCCGGACGTGCGGGTGGTCGAGGAGCGTTTCATGGCGATCCGGCAGGCGGTTGGCACGACGAAGGACCGCCGGCCGGAGACGGTGGGCTTCCTGCGTGAGCTCGTCGAGGAGCTGAAGCGGAGCGGCTTCGTCGCGGAGTCGCTCCGCCGGGCCGGCCAGTCCGCGACGATTCCCGACCAGAGCCCGTGACGTGAGTCCTCGTGTGCCTCGCACTTCGGAGCCCACACAAGGATTCCGGGAAAGCGTGGGGTGGTCCCGCACCCGGGACCGGGCGGGCGCGGGACCACGTCTTCGGGTTACGCGGGCACGGTCGCGATGGGCACGCCGCCTCGGACGTTGCCCTGTGCCACCAGGCTGACCGGGCCCAACGTCGCCTGGTCCAGTGCGATCACGGCCAGCGCCAGGCTGTTCTTCCCGTGCTCGCGCAGGATTCCGGCCGGCAGCGCGAACTCGCGTTGCGGCCCGGCATCCGCGGTGAACTGTCCCAGCTGCCAACCGTTCAGGAAGATCAGCACCCGGTAGGCGCCCGTGCCGCCGAAACGCAGGCCCACCGGCACGTCCTGTCCGCGTGGCAGGTCCAGCCCGAACTCCGTGCGGTACCACGTCACCCCGGGCGCCAGCGTGGCAGGCGGCCGGCCCCACCCGCGCTCGGCGGTGTTCGGCAGCGGCCAGCCGGCGCGTTCACCATGCAGCCCCCCGCTGTTCAGGGGGCCACGCAACGGATCCGGCCTGTTGCCCTGCAACCGCCACGTCACCGGCGGCGGCTCCGTCGTGCCGGTGCCGACCAGCTCCGCGCCCACCAGACCTCGTGGCTGCTTGAACCGGTTGTCGTCGACGGTCCAGTCGTCGTTGTGGCCCATGTTCTCCACCAGCACCGAGAGCACGGCCGGCGTGCCGGGCGCGAGCCCCGGGAGGGGGAACGTCCCCGGCCCCGGCCGAGGGTTGACCGGCGCGTCCGCGTCGGCCTGCACACCGCCCCGGGCCCAGCCGAGGTACCTGCCGTTGAGCCACACCTGGTACACGCCGTTCTTGCCGGTGATCGCGTTCAGCGACACCGCCGTCTCGCCGCCCGTCGCGGTGAACCTGCCCTGGTACCAGACATGCCCGTAGTCGGCGCCGTAGTCACCGGCGTACAGGACCGGCCGGGTCACCGGCGGGAACGGGCTCCCCGACGTGGTGTGCGACGCCACCGTCCAGCTCGCGTCGTCCACCACCGTGGACTCCGTGCGGGACCGCCAGTCCGTCAGCTTCGGCAACCGCACGGGCGTGGGGCTCGACACCGAACCCACCAGGGAACCGCTTGCCGTCGGGCGAACCGCCACCGGCGTCGAGCCGATGACGAGCCGCCGCGCCGGCGCGAACACCTCCACCTCGCCCGCCTCGGCGACGTCCGCCCGCAGCGTCACGGTCGACCCGGACACCCGCGCGTCCCGCACCAGCGCGGTGCCGCGCACCAGCACCGGACCCGACGCCGTGTCCGCCCGCCAGAAGCGTGCGGCCTCCTCGTCGGTGCCCAGCAACAGCAGCATCGGCGCCCGGCCGCCGCCGGTCACCAGCACCCGTGCCAGCCCGTCGTGTGTGTAGTCGAGCCGCAGGTCACCGTCCGAATAGGACGAACGGACGTCGCCGGACAGCACCCGTACGGACGGCTTCGACCGGTACCGGAACACGGTCGAGCCCGCCGTGCCCGCGCGGCCGTACAGCAGGGCGACGTCCCGGCCGCCGATCCGTTCGTGCGTCATGATCTCCGACGTCGACAGCACCAGCCGCTGACCACCCAGGTCGTACCCGGCCACCAGCACGAGCGCGTCCCGGCCGGTCAGTGACACCGGCACGGTGTACCGGCCGTCCGGTGTCGACCAGTCCAGTGTGGACCGGTCGGCGGTGGTCGCCGCGCGGTCGGTGTGCCGCAGCAGCACGAACTGTGTGCCGGTGTCGGGGTTCGCGCGTGCCACGGTCGTCAGCGCCGGGTTGCCGGACGCCGGCGCGGTCGCCGGGTCCGTCTTCGTCAGCGGCGCCACCGCGTGCGCGAAGTAGCCCTGCCGCTTGAACTCGTCGTACTTCGCGGTGAGCTGCCGCGACTCGGTGATCGCCGAACCGTAGTCGTACGAGGTGTAGACGTCGTTCGGCTGGCCGAGCCAACCCCAGTTCGTGCCGCCGTAGGCCATGTAGAACCCGAACATGGTGGCGCCGCTCGCGATGAGGTTGTTCTTGTAGAAGTACTTCATGTAGCTCGGGCCGGTCAGGTTCTCGCGACAGGCGTCGTAGCCGACCCGGTTCCCGTCGATCGAGCCGGCCTGGTACTCGGCGGCGTACACCGGCGCGGTCTCGGACAGCCGCTCGGTGACGCCCTCCCCCCACGGGCCCCAGGTCTCGGGCGCCTGGCACTCGAACGACTGCGGGTAGTCGTCCACGCCGGGGATCTGCACCGCGCCAAGGCCTTCCGCCCAGTGCGGTGTCCAGGACGCGTCACAGCACTGGTTGTGCGTGATCGGCACGTCGATCCCACTCGCCCGCGCGAAGTCCTGCAGGTCCTGCATGTACCGCGCGTCGGTGTTGGCCGCGTACTCGTTCTCGACGTTGTACGCGATCACCGACCCGCCGCGGGTCAGCTGGTGCCGCGCGATGATCGGGTTCAGGTGACCGAGCCAGTCCCGGTACGCGGCCGTGTAGTCGGGGTCGCTGGTCCGCGCGGTGCCGGGAACCTGCTTGAGCCATGCGGGAAAGCCGCCGCCGGTCGTCTCCGCGTTGATGTACGGGCCGGGCCGCACCACCACGTACAGGCCGAGCTCCTCGGTCATGCGCAGCAGCAGGTCGACGTCCCGCACGCCGGTGAAGTCGTAGCTTCCCGGCGCGGGGGAGTGGTAGGCCCAGTCGAAGTACAGCGAGACGCCGTTGAAGCCGCCTGCCTTGATCTTCTCGAGCACGTCCCGCCACAGCGACGGGCTCGGCAGGCGGAAGTAGTGGAACTCACCGCCCCACAACAGAACCCGCTTGCCGTCGACCTTCATCGAGTAGCGGTCGTAGCTCACCGTGTGAGCCGGTCGGGCCTCGGTGGGCGCGGCCTCGGCAGGCGTGACGAGGCCCGCAACGAGCGCGGCGAGCGTCGCGGCGATGACTGCCTTCCTCATCGTCCCGGTCACCTCACCGTGAACGTGTCGATGCGCAGGTCACCCGTGAACACGAGGTACACGTCGTGCGTGCCGGTGGCCCCGCGGAGCGAGGCGGAGACGCTGGCATAGGTGTACTTGTCCGCGGTGCCGGCGAAGCTCGCCGTGCCGGCCAGGAAACCGGTCGGACCGGCCAGCCGGACCTCGACCGTGCCGGCGCCGCCGGCCACCCGGGCGGTGAACGTCGTCGCGTTGTGCAGCAAGGAGTTCCGGAAGGAGACCCAGTCGCCGGTGGACGCGCCGACGGCCTCGCCACGGGCCTTCGACGTGTCCACCAGGTCGACGCCCGCGTAGTCGTCGAAGTCGATGGCACGCGTGGTCCGCGAGAGGTCGCGCGGCGGGATCGTCTCGCCCCTGACCGAAACCGACGACCGCTGCCGGATGTCCCCGGCAGACGCGCCGACCAGCACGTCGTACGTGCTGCTCTCGACCACCCACCTACCGCGGGTGACGTCCCAGTGCGCCAGGTCCCCGACCGGAACCCGCAGCGTGACCGTCTTCGTCTCGCCCGCACGCAGGTGCACCCGGTCGAACGCGCGCAGCGTCAGGTTCGGCCGCGGGTCGCGTGAGGTCCGCTGGTGCGTGTACAGCTGCACCACCTCGTCACCCGCCCTGCGGGAGGTGTTGGTGACCGGCACCCGCACCTCGACCGTGCCGTGCTGCTGGCTCACCCTGAGGGATCCGTAGCGGAACTCGCTGTAGGAAAGGCCGTGCCCGAACGGGTAGAGCGGCCTGCCGTCGAAGTACTGGTAGGTCCGGCGGGTCTTGATGATGTCGTACTCGAGGATGCTCGGCAGGTCCGCTTCCGAGCGGTACCACGTCTGCGTGACCCGGCCGGCCGGGTTGACGTCGCCGAACAGCACGTCCGCGATGGCATGCCCGGTCTCCTGCCCGGCATGCGTGGTCCACACGATCGCCGGAATGTTGTCCTGCTCCCAGGTGAGCGTCGTCGGGTAGCTGTTCTCCACCACCACGACGGTGTTCCGGTTCGCCGCGTACACCGCCCTGACCAGCGCCGACTGGCCTTCCGCCAGTGCCATGGTGGTCCGGTCGTGGTCCTCGCGGCCGTTGATGAACGGCATGCTGCCCACCACGACCACCGCCACGTCGGCGCCCTTCGCCGCCGCCACCGCGCTGTCGACGCCGCGGGCGAGGGTCTCCTTCGTGAACCTGGTCGCGCCGGCCGCGTCCGGGGAGCCGAGGACCAGCCCACCATCCGCGGTCACGGTCACGTAGTTGTTCGGGCCCTCCCAGTCGTTGGGCGTCTCGAAGCCGACGTACTTGATCACGATGGCGCCGTTCCCGGCGTCCTCGAACGTGAACTGCTGCTGCACGAACCAGTCGCGCGGCTGCGGCGCCCGGTTCACGAACGAGGCGGTCGCGCCGAAGTCGGCCCGCTCGACGTACTTGCCGTTGGCCACACTGCGCAGCGTCAGCACGCCCTGGCCCCAGTCGAAGACGTCGAACCGCTCCGCGGCACCGGCCGAGACGGCGGTCGCCGTCAGCGGCGCGCCGTCCGCACCGGACCCGGCGGTGACGTACCGGCCGCTTCTCGCCTCCCGCAACGCGATTCGGTCGACGGCCTCGTCGCCGGTGACCGTGACACCTCGCTCGGCGATGCCCGCCCGCGGGGTCACCGTGTACGGCGGTCTGCCGGAGTACCAGTCGGTGTAGAGCGTGTCGGTGAGCGGCCCCACCACCGCGACCTTCCTCGTCGACGGGGCCAGCGGCAGTGTGCCCGCGTTCTTCAGCAGTACCACCGCCTTGCCGGCCGTCTCGCGGGCGAGGCGCTGGTGCGCCGGGCTGTTCACGACGGCCATCGTGATGCCGCCGTACGGGCCGCCGTTCGGGTCGAACTCGCCGAGCCGGAACCGGATGGTGAGGATGTGCCGGACCGCTTCGTCCACATCGGACTCGGCGAGCAGGCCCTGTGCCAGCGCGGTGTTCACTGCGTCGGTAGTGGGGCCGGCGTTGGTGTTGTCGGTCGTGAAGCTGTCGATGCCGGCCCTGAGCGCGGCGGCGTCCGCCTCGGCGAGCGTGCCGTGGTAGGCCTGGGAGCCGGTCACCGGCAGGTTGTTCGGGGCGCCCGCGTCCGTGACGTTCAGCAGCACCTGGTCGGTCCACGTCCGCACCACGTCGTCGAGGTCCGGGCTGACCGTCATCGGCCGGCCGTTGGCCAGGTTGTACGACGCCATCACGCCCGTCGCCGCGTCGGCCGCGATGGCCGGCCGGAACGCGGCCTCGTCGTACTCGTGGCGCACCCGCGGCCGCAGGTTCGACGACGTCCGGTCGCGCCGGACCTCGTTGTTGTTGGCCAGGTAGTGCTTCAGCGTCGGCGCGGTCTTCAGGTGGCGCGGGTCGCCGCCGCTCATGCCGCCCGCGTAGGCCGTGGAGATCACCCCGGTCAGGTACGGGTCCTCCGAGTAGCCCTCCTCGTTGCGGCCCCAGCGCGGGTCGCGCAGCAGGTTCACCACCGGCGCCCACGCGTTGAGGCCCCACACCACCGGGTTGTCCGAGTGGTAGCCGCGGATCTCGTCGCCCACCACCGAACCGACCCGCCTGATCAGCTCAGGGTCCCAGGTCGAGCCGAGCCCGACCGCCTGCGGGAACACCGTCGCCACGGCGGTCCGCACCGCGCCGGGATCGGGCGTCGACGTGATGTCGGTGGACCACGCGATGCCGTGCAGTGCCTCGGTTCCGGTCTTGAACAGCGCCATCCCGAGACGCGGGATGGCCGGTTGGTACTGGTGTAACAGGGAGACCTTCTCGGGCAGGGTCAGGCGGCCGAGCAGGTCGTCGACGCGGGCGGCGAGCGGGAGCCGGGGGTCGCGGAACGGGGCGCCGGCCACCGCCGCCGCCGCTTCGACCGGGGCGGCGAAGGCGGCGGTCAGCACACCCGCGACGGCCAGGAACGTTCGTCTTCTGATACTCATGAGCACTCCAGTGGGCTGCGGTTGAGTCAGATTTGGACGGTCAGCGAGGAACCCTCTGCCGCGACGGGTTCCGACCCGGCGAGCTGGACCCGCCAGCTGGCGGGCGCGTTGTCGGACGAGACGTGCACCTCGCCGCCGCGCCGGGTGGTGGTGAAGGTGCAGGCGACGGTGCCCGCGGTGGTGGGGAGCTCGGTCGTGACGGTCGCGCCGTCGGCCAGGTCGTACACGCGCAGGGTGATGCCGTCGGCGTAGTCGTAGTCGGGCCGGTCGTCGACGGCGCCGACCGGCAGCACCGCGCCGGGCCGCACGAGCAGCGGGACGCTGCCGAAGCCGTGCTCCTCCCGCACCCAGCGGGGTCCGGTGACCGTCTCACCGGTCAGGTAGTGCGTCCACTCGCCGGCCGGCACGTAGTAGGAGACGTCGCCGCCCTCGGTGAACACGGGCGCCACCAACAGGTCCGGGCCGAGCATGTACTGCCGGTCCAGATGCACGCACGCCGGGTCGTCGGGGAACTCGACGACCATGGCCCGCATCACCGAGACGCCGTCGAGATGGGCGACCCGTGCCGCCTGGTACAGGTACGGCATCAGCGTCGCCTTGAGCTTCGTGAACTTCCGCAGGACGTCGACGGCCTCCTCGTCGAACGCCCACGGCACGCGGTAGGAGTAGTTGGCGTGCAGGCGGCTGTGCGAGGACAGCAGCCCGAACGCGATCCAGCGCTTGAACAGCCAGGCTTCCGGCGTGCCCTCGAAGCCGCCGATGTCGTGGCTCCAGAACCCGAAGCCCGACATCGTCAGCGACAGCCCGCCCCGCAGCGTCTCCGCCATGGACTGCGGAGTGGACAGGTTGTCCCCACCCCAGTGCACCGGGAACTGTTGCCCGCCAACGGTCGCCGACCGGGCGAACACCACGGCGTCACCCTCGCCGCGCCGCTTGCGCAGCAGGTCGAACACGGTCCTGTTGTAGAGGTAGGTGTAGTAGTTGTGCATCTCGGCCGGATCCGCGCCGTCGTAGTACACGGCGTCGGTGGGAATCCGCTCTGCGAAGTCCGACTTGAAGCAGTCGACACCCATGTCCAGCAACGCGTCCAGTTTGGACGCGTACCACTCGCGGGCCTCCGGGTTGGTGAAGTCCACGATGGCCAGTCCCGGCTGCCACAGGTCCCACTGCCACACATCGCCGTTTGGGCGCTTGAGGAAGTACCCGAGTGCCTTGCCCTCCTCGAACAGCGACGAGCGCTGTCCGATGTAGGGGTTGATCCACACGCACACGCGCAGCCCGCGTGCCTTCAGCCGGGCCAGCATGCCGGGCGGGTCCGGGAAGACCTTCGGGTCCCACTCGAAGTCGCACCACGACAGCTCCCGCATCCAGAAGCAGTCGAAGTGGAAGACCGAGAGCGGCAGGTCCCGTTCGGCCATGCCCTCGATGAACGAGGTCACGGTCGCCTCGTCGTAGTCGGTGTTGAACGACGTCGACAGCCACAGCCCGAACGACCACGCAGGCGGCAGCGCGGGACGGCCGGTCAGCGCCGTGTACTTCGCGAGGATCTCCTTCGGCGTCGGGCCGTAGATCACGAAGTACTGCATGGACTGCGCCTCGATGCTGAACTGCACCTTCGACACGTCCTCGGACCCGGCCTCGAACGACACCAGCCCCGGGTGGTTCACGAACACGCCGTAGCCGGCGTTGGTCAGGAAGAACGGCACGTTCTTGTACGCCTGCTCGGTGCACGTGCCGCCGTCGGCCATCCAGATGTCGACGGCCTGGCCGTTCTTCACGAGCGGGCCGAAGCGCTCGCCCATGCCGTACACGGCGTCCCCGACGTTCAGGCCGAGACGCTGGACGAGGTGGTGCCCACCGTCCGAAGTGGACATGAACGCGGTGTCCTTGGCACTGCCGCTCGTCAGCGTCCGGCCGCCGGCGAGGAAGTCGACCTGCCACGGCTGCCCCGTGAACCGCACGGACAGCGCGCCCGAGGTGAGCGTCGCGGACTCCTCGTCCACCGTGAACTCCGTGCTGCCGGCCGTGAACAGCTCGAACCGCGGCGACCTCGTGGCGGTGCCTGCGTGGTGGGTGACCCGCACGCCGATCACGTCCGGCAGCGGCGCGGTGACGTCGATCGTCAGCACCGCCCCGCTCTGCAGGTCGCGCCGGCTGCGCACCGGATACGTCGGCGCGAGGACACGCATGCCCTCGGCCGTCGTCGCCACGTCGAGCACCTCGACGGCATAGGTCGGGGTGATGCCCGCGCGCATCATCCAGTGCCCGTCGGTGAACTTCATTTGACCGCTCCCACCGCGATACCCCGCGTCAGTGTCCGTTGGAAGATAAGGAAGAACACCACCGCCGGCGCGATGCCGAGCAGCGCGGACGCGCTCTGCGCGGTGACGTCCATGAGTCGCTGGCCCTGGAGCACGCCGAGCGCGACCGGGACCGTCTGGTTGTCGTTGGATACCAGCATGATCATCGGGATGAAGAACTCGTTCCACGTCCAGATGAAGAAGAACACCAGCAGCACCGACAGCGTCGGCCAGGACAGCGGCACGACCACCCGCCACAGCACCTGCCACCGGTTCGCGCCGTCGATCCGCGCCGCCTCGACGATCTCCCGGGGGAACGTGGAGAGCACCGAGGACAGCAGGTACACGCCGAACGCGCTCTGGATCGCGGTGAAGATGATGATCACCGCGAGCTTCGTGTCGTAGAGGCCGGCCTCCTTCGCCAGGTAGTACAGGGGATAGACGAGTGTCTCCTGTGGCATCAGGTTGGCCAGCAGGAAGATCGCGATGATCCACACGCGCCCCTTGACCCGGCCGATGCCGAGCGCGTAGGCCATGAGGATCGACACCAGCACGGCGAGCGCCGCCACCGAACCGGCTATCACCGTGCTGTTGAACAGCTTCTCGCCGAAGTCGACGCGCAGCCAGAAGTCCGTGATGCCCTTGAGGTAGATGCCGCCGGGCAGGCCGAGCGGTCCCCTGGCGGTGTAGTCCTGCGGCGACTTGACCGCGTTCATCAGCACGAGCAGGAACGGGAAGACGGTCACGGCCGCGAGCACGACCAGCACACCGGTGACGAGACGTTGGCCCAGCCTCATGACACCCCCTCGCCCGTGCCGCGGCGCAGGAACGCTCCGCGGGCTCCGCAAGCTCCGCTCATCGGTCCTCCTTGTTCTGCGCGCGGAGGAACAGGAAGGAGAGCGTCACGATGATCGCGGCGAGGATGGTCGCGATGGCGGCGCCGTAGCCGACGTTGGCCTTCTCGAAGAAGTTCTGGAACGAGAAGTACGAGGGGGTGAGCGTCGCCCCGCCCGGCCCGCCCCTGGTGAGCACGAAGATCTTGTCGAAGGACTTCAGTCCCGCGATCGTGCAGGTGAGCAGCACGACGAAGATCTCCTGCCGGATCTGCGGCACGGTCACCGACCACAGCCGCCGCCACCACGAGGCGCCGTCGAGCGCGGCGGCCTCGTACAGCTGCGGGTCCACGCGCTGCAGGCCCGCCATGAAGATCACCAGCGGGTAGCCGATCTGGATCCAGACGAGCACGGCCATGACACTGAGCAGCGCCGTCTTCTCGTCGCCGAGCCAGTTCTGCGCCCAGGAGTCGAGGCCGACCAGCCGCAGGAAGGCGTTCGCGGCACCGTACTCGGGATGCAGGATCCAGCCCCACACGATGCCGGCCACGACCGCGGGCAGGACCTGCGGCAGGTAGAACGCGGCCCGCAACGTGGTGGTCGTGCGTGGGTGGTGCTTGGACACGACGTCGAACAACGCGGAGGCGAGGATCAGCCCGAGGATCGTCGGGATGACCGCCATGGCCACGATCAGGGCGAGGTTGTTGCGGAACGAGAGCCAGAAGGTCCCGTCGCTGAACAGCTTCTGGTACTGCTGCCAGCCAACCCATTCCGGATCCCCGACCCCCTGCCACTTCGTGAAGCTGATGCCGATGTTCATGACGAGCGGCACCGCGATCACCGCGACGAACAGCACGACCCCGGGGACGAGGTAGGGTAGGTACCCGCGGGTCGGCTCGTTCGCCTTCCCGGCCGGCCTCGGCGGCCGGGAAGGTGCCGCGGTGGCCGCCGGCGGCGCCGGCGCGTCCTGGTGCAGTGTCAAGGCGCGTCACCTCCGCCGGTTCGCCGGTACCGGGTCGAGAACAACGTCAGCCGCCTATGTTCGCGAGGTTGTCGTCGTACGGGCCGGCGATCTCGTCGAGCATCTGGCCGGGGGACGCGGTGCCGTTGATCAGCTTCTGCGTCGCGGACACCAGCACGTCGTAGTATCCGGGCGCGGGCCAGTCCGGGTAGTACGCGAGCCCGTCGCGGTCCACGAGCGTCTGGTAGTTCTCGATCAGCTCCTTGCTCTTTGGGTCGGTGATCGCCGAGGGGTCGGCCGCGACCGGGATCCCGCCCGAGTTGCCGAGCAGGGTCTGGTTCGCCTTCTTCATCGTGATGTCGATGAAGTCGTAGGCCAGGTCCTTGTTCTTCGACTTCTCCGGCACGACCCAGAGGTTGCCGCTCGACCCGAGCGCCAGGTCACTGCCGGGGAACAGGAACGAGCCCCACTCGAAGTCCTTCACCGTCGACTGCACGCGGCCGTACCACCAGCTGCCGGACACCATCATCGGGAACTGGCCCTTCATGAACGCGAGACCCATCCCCTCGGCGTCGATCCCGGCGGAGTCCTTCGCGATGTAGCCCTTCCGCACCCAGTCGGCGAAGGTCGTCGCGCCGTAGGTCCACGCGGCGTCGTGGAAGTCGACCTTTCCCTTGTACTGCTGGAGGTTCTGCACCCACTCGTTGTCCGCCCTGGACAGCGCGAGCTGGTAGAGCAGCTGCTGCGCCGGGTACTCCTTGCCGCCCATCGCCAGCGGCGTCACACCGGCGGCCTTGAACTTGTCCATCGCGGACACCAGCTCGGCGAACGTCTTCGGGATCGCGACGCCGTGCTGGTCGAACAGGTTCTTGTTGTAGTAGACCATCGTGTACTCGGCGTAGTTCGGCACGCCGAACCACTTGTCGCCACCCATGACGCCGCGCTCGTCGTACTTGCACGTGGTCTGCAGGCTCGGGCTGAGCAGCTTGTCCCAGCCGCGCTTGGTGACCTCCGAGGAGATGTCGGTCAGCAGCCCCTGCTTGGACAGCAGGCCAGCGGTCGCGTTGCCCTTGTTGTACTCCATGATGTCCGGCGCCTCGTCGGAGTTGAGCACCATCTGCGCGCTCTTCTGGATCTGCTCGAAGCCCTTCTCCTCGAACTTCACCTTGACGCCGGGATGGGCCTGCTCGAACTCCTTGATCGCCTCGTCCCACGCCTTGCCCATCGCGCTGTCCGGGCCTTCGTAGTGCCACAGCCGCAGCTCGTTGGGGTTGCCCGCACCCGAGTCGCTGCCACACCCGGTGATCGCGGTCGCGGCTACCGCGAACACCGCGAGTAAGGCCTTTCCTGACTTGAACATCGTTGTTCCTCCGGTCCTGGAGAGGTTGTCGAATCGCTTCGACGATGGCGCTGTCTGAGTGCGTCGGGTGGTCGGGTGGCTACTTCGGGCTGCTCGTACTGGCTCGCGCGGTGAGCCGCGGGGAAAGCAGGGTGGCGGCCGGCACCTGCCGGCCCTCGAGCTTGGCCATGAGCAGGCCGACGGCCTGGCGGCCGACCTCCTCGGCGGGGATGGCCACGGAGGTCAGCGCGGGCATGGTGTGCTCGGCCAGCTCGTCCGGGCAGATCGCCATCACGGACAGGTCGTCGGGCACCGACCGGCCCGCCTCGCGGAAGGCGGACAGCAGCGGCGCGACGACCGGTTCGTTGTGGACGACGACCGCGGACAGGTCAGGATGGTCGGAGAGCAGCTCCGCGGCGACCTTCCTGGCGCCGGCCGGGGTCGCCTCGCAGGGGTGCACGCTGACCTCGACCCCGTGCCGGGCCGCGGCCTCGGTGAACCCGGCGGTGGTCCGGGTCGCGAAGCCGGTCTCCCGCTCGTAGACCTCGGGCGGGGAGCCCACGAGCGCGACCCTGCGGTGACCGAGCCCGGCCAGGTGGTCCACACACGCCGCGCCGGCCGCGGTGAAGTCCAGGTCGATGCAGGTCAGGCCGTCGGTCTCTGCCGGGAACCCGATCAGCACGGCGGGCCGGTCGAGCTCCTTCAGTACGGGTATGCGCGGGTCGTGCAGCTCGACGTCCATGACGATCATGGCGTCGACCAGCGAGGTGCCCGCGACCCGGCGCAGTCCGGCCTCGCCCTCGTTCTGGGTGAGCAGGAGGACGTCGTGGTCGTGCTCGCGGGCGGTGAGGACGACCGAGGTCGCGAACTGCATGATCACCGGCACGTGGATGCCGGTGCGCAGCGGCACCACCAGGGCGACGACGTTGCTGCGGTTGCTCGCGAGTGCGCGGGCGCCCGCATGCGGTTGGTAGCCGAGCGCCCTGATGCTGGCGAGAACCCGCTCCCGGGTCTCCTGGGTGATGGACCGCTTGCCACTGAGGACATAGGACACGGTGCTCGGGGCGACCCCCGCGTGCCGTGCCACGTCCTCGATCTTGGCCACGTCGCCCGTCCTGTCCCGGCGCCTGTCCGGCGCCGTCGAATCGCTTCGACGATGAAGGGTAGGAGGCCGACAGCGGGAAGGCAATGGCCTTCGCTTGCTGAAAGTCGACGCAAGGTCTTTCAATACGGGTATGAATCGTGAGTGGTGGCGTGACGCCGTCGTCTACCAGGTGTACGTGCGCAGCTTCGCGGACGGCGACGGCGACGGGATCGGTGACCTGCCCGGCGCGCGGTCCAGGCTGCCGTACCTGGCCGACCTCGGCGTGGACGCCGTCTGGCTCACCCCGTTCTACACCTCGCCGATGGCCGACGGCGGCTACGACGTGGCCGACTACCGCGACGTGGACCCGCTGTTCGGCACGCTCAACGACGCGGCCAGCCTGATCAGCGACGCGCACGAGCTCGGCTTGCGCGTGATCGTCGACATCGTGCCCAACCACTCCAGCGACCGGCACGAGTGGTTCCGGGCGGGACTCCGTGACCGGTACATCTTCCGCCCCGGCAGGGGAGAAGGAGGGGAGTTCGCCCCCAACGACTGGGAGTCGCTCTTCGGCGGCCCGGCGTGGACCCGGGTGCCGGACGGGAGCTGGTACCTGCACCTGTTCGACCCGCACCAGCCCGACCTGAACTGGGACAACCCCGAGGTCCACGCCGAGTTCCTCGACATCCTGCGGTTCTGGCTGGACCTGGGCGTCGACGGTTTCCGCGTGGACGTCGCGCACGGCATGGTGAAGGCGCCCGGCCTGCCGGACGTCGGCCACCCCGCCCAGAGCGAGCTGCTGGGCGCGGAGCCGCTGCCGTACTTCGACCAGGACGGCGTGCATGACATCTACCGGGCATGGCGCCAGGTGCTCGACGAGTACCCGGGCGACCGGATGGGTGTCGCGGAGGCGTGGGCGCCCAACGCGGAGCGGACCGCGCTGTACGTCCGCCCGGACGAGCTGCACCAGGCGTTCAACTTCCACTTCCTGAAGGCGAGCTGGCAGGCCGAGTCGTTCCGCACCGTCATCGACGAGACGCTGGCCGCGAGCGAAGCCCCACCGACGTGGGTGCTGTCGAACCACGACGTGCACCGGCACGTGACGCGGTACGGCGGCGGCGAGACCGGCCGGCGCCGGGCGCGGGCGGCGGCGATGCTGATGCTGGCGCTGCCCGGTTCCGCGTACGTCTACCAGGGTGAGGAACTGGGCCTGCCGGAGGTGCTCGATCTGCCCGAGGAGGTGCTGCGGGACCCGACGTGGGAGCGGTCGGGCCACACGGTCCGCGGCCGTGACGGCTGCCGGGTGCCGATCCCGTGGACCAGCACGGGTCCGTCACTGGGATTCAGCGAGGGCACCGGTTGGCTGCCGCAGCCGGAGGACTGGGCGAAGCTGTCCGTCGCCGAGCAGCGCGCGTCCCCGGATTCGATGCTCTCGCTGTACCGCGCGGTGTTGCGACTGCGGCGGACCCTGCCCTTCGGCGACTTCGAGTGGCTGGACCAACCCCCGGACGTACTCGGCTTCCGCCGCGGCGACTTCCACTGCGTGGTGAACTTCGGCGCGTCGGTGGTGCGGCTGGCCGGCTCCAGGCGGATGCTGATGGCGTCGTCGTACTACGGCCTGGAGGGTGGGGAGGTCCTGTTGCCGCCGGACACCGCGTTGTGGTGGGCGTGAACGCCCGGCTGAGTGACATCGCCGCGCAGGCAGGGGTCAGCGAGGCGACGGTGAGTCGCGTGCTGAACGGCAAGGCGGGCGTGTCGGCGGCGACGCGGCAGGCCGTGGTGGCGGCCATGGACGTGCTGGGCTACGAGCGACCGCCGAGACTGCGGGAACGCAGTGCCGGACTGGTGGGGTTGATCACGCCCGAGCTGTCGAACCCGATCTTTCCCGCGCTGGCACAGGTGATCGAGCAGGTCCTGACCTCACGCGGGTACACGCCGGTGCTGTGCACGCAGACTCCCGGTGGGTCCACGGAGGACCAGCTGACGGAGCTGCTGGTGGAGCGGGGCGTCACCGGCATCATCTTCGTGTCGGGCCTGCACGCTGACTCGACGGCCGACATGGACAGGTACGTGAAACTGTCCGGCCGCGGCGTCCCGTTCGTGATGATCAACGGCTACACGGAGAAGGTGTCGGCCCCGTTCGTGTCGACGGACGACCGAGCCGCGATGCGCCTGGCCGTGTCGCATCTGGTGGAGCTGGGCCACGAACGAATAGGCCTTGCGGTCGGCCCGCGGCGGTTCGTGCCCGTGCTGCGGAAGGTGGAGGGCTTCGTCCAGCAGATGCGGACCGCGCTGCCGTACACGGCGGAACAGGCGGAGGAGCTGGTGCAGCACTCACTGTTCACCGTGGAGGGTGGGCAGGCGGCGGCGACGGCGTTGCTGGACAAGGAATGCACGGCCATCGTGTGCGCGAGCGACCTGATGGCGTTCGGGGCCGTGCGCGCGGCGCGCCACCGCGGCCTGGCCGTACCGGCGGACATCTCGGTGGTCGGGTTCGACGACTCGCCACTGATCGTGTTCGCGGACCCACCGCTCACCACGCTCCGCCAACCGGTCGAGGCAATGGGCCAGGCCGCGGTGAACGCCCTGCTCGAGGAGATCGGCGGCACCCCGGCACCACACGCGGAGTTCGTGTTCCTACCGGAGTTGGTCGTCCGCGGCTCGACCGCCGCCCGCACCGCATCTCGAGGCCGCTCCCGCAAGCTTTCCTGACCAACGAGGTGTTCCGCTCGGGCGATGTCTCGAAGGCGGCGGCCGCGTTCGGTGGCCTTGAAGGGGCTTCAGGGCATGGGAGCGTTCTCGGCCTTGCACGGCACGGAACCTGAGGGCCAGCGGCGGCGACTCCGCCTCATTTCTTGATCAACGCGAACGCAGGTGGTTGCGTGGGCAGTGAGTGTTTTTCATCCGGCGGTGACCTCGTAGTTCTGTAGTACGTGGATGGCTTTGGTGAGTCGGCCGACGCGGCGGGGGCTGACTCGGACCTTGTGCGGGATGCGCCAGTAGTTGAGCTGGGCGTTGGCGCGTTCACCCGGGCCGCGGAGCCGGGCATGGACACGGTTGGCGTCCTTCAGCGACTCGGGTTTGTTCTTGCCTTCGTACGGGGTGATCACCCGTTCCCGGTCCTGGTCATAGCCGTGGTAGCCCTTGTCACCCCACGCGATCAACCCGGCCTGTTCAAGCGCGGCCAAGATCTGCCAAATACGGGCGGCCGCCGTGTCATGGGTGCTGCCCGGTAACTCACCTGACACCCACAGGATCGTCCCGTCCGGGGACGCGATCACCTGCAGGTTCACTCCATGGCATTTTGTGCTCGCCCGAATAGAACGGCCGGTCGAGGGCGATCCGGTCGATCGGGATCACCGTGCCGTCGATGATCACACAGGCCATCCCCTCCCGCTTCGCCTTGCGCAGTACGGCCCGCAGCTTCGGCGCCCGCACGGCGAGCAGCTCCACGGTCTCGTTGACATACCGCCAGCACGTCGTGGTCGAGACCCCGAACCCGGCCCCGACCTCGACAAACAGCTCGCCCTTACGCAGGTGCACCAGCACCAACAGGGCCTGGGGCCCCGGGGTTGAACGCCCGCCATGGCGAGCCGACCTTCCGGCGATGGGTGCGAACCAGCCCGGACACGAAGGTCAGTGTCTGACGTGACAACGGCAACACCGCACGGTAGAACAGCATCCGAAGCCCCCTGGTGTCGTGTGGACATGGATCTTGGTCGATCGCTGTCCTACCAAGGGCTTCACTACGTTCCCAGCACCGACACACCAACGACCACCTGGCCTGTCCAGCAACCCTGACCTACAACCCCTTAACCGCCAACACATCCAGACCAGAATGAAAAACACTCAGTCCCCCACCCGACCCAGGGGGCCTGCCCCGGTCCCATTGTACCGGCTGGGACCGACAAAACCGCTGGTCAGCGGGGGGTGTGGATAGCTTTCACCCGGTGAGTGCGAGCGAAAGGGACACTCGTGTGCCGGGTGAAGATGTGACCGTGGGGCGGCCGAGGAAGTGGCTCGGCCGCCCCCACGGGTTCCGGTCAGCGCCGGAACGTGCCCCCGTCCACGGTCACCGCGCCGGTGGACGGGGTGCGGAGGGTACGGTTCGCGCCGGTTTCCCAGAGCACCGGCTGACCGTCCTGTCTGATGACGAACTTGTACTCGATGTCGGTGTTCGGCGGCAGGGTGCCGCTGCCCGTCCACCTCGGGTACGTCCCGGTCCCCGTCGTGAGCGGGACCGCCGCTGCCGGGTCCCAGTTGCCGAGTGCCGGCACGTTACCCACGACGTAGACGTTCTGCCCCCACACCGTCTCCGCCTGCACGGTGTACGTCGCCGAGATCGTGGTCGGTGGGGTCTGTGTGCCGCCGCTGTGGAACGCGACCGCCGACTTCGCCGGGACCGTCAGCGTCGCGCGGCCGCCCGACACCGTGACCCCGTTGGCGCAGGCGGTGATCACGTTGCAGTACGTGCCGTCCGCCATCCCGACGGTGAACGAGCCGGTGTACGCCCCGCCGCTGTTGTTGATCGCGACGAAACCCGCCGAGCCGCGACCGAAGCCGATCACGTTCGACGACGGCGACTGCCAGTTCGCGACCGCCGCGCTGCCGACCGCGTTGTGGAACGCCACCATGCCGCGCACGGACGTGTCCCGGTCGAGGCAGTACCAACCGCTGCCGCAGTTCGTGTCCGTGACGAAACCGTTGGAGTTCGGTGGCGCCTGGTCGTTGTTGCCGTACTGGAAACCCGCGTACACGGTCGGTGTCGTGTCCTTGTACGCCAGCTGGAACACGTTCGCCAGCACGGCCGTCGCGCCGTCCTTGTAAGACAGGTGCTGGCCGCTGCGCTCGGTGTCGTGGTTCGTGACGAAGGAAACCGCGTTCGCCGCGGGCAACAAGCCCTGCGAGAACGAGGACAGCGACGAGATGTCACCCTGGAAGGCCGACTTCAGCTTGTCACCGTAGCCGAAGTCCAGCACATCACCCGTGCTGTGGTAGTCCGAGGGCGCGGGCGGCTGACCGCCGGCGATCTCCAGGAACACGTACGGCCGCGCGCCGGACGTCGTGTTCCGCAGGCGCCCCACGATGTTCGACAGGTCCGCCGCCGGGATGTGCTTCGCCGCGTCGACGCGGAAACCGTCGACTCCCAGCGCGACCTGCGAGTTCAGGTAGCCGGCGAGCTTGCCGCGGACGCTTTCCAGGCTGGTCTTGAGGTCCGGCAGGTCGACCAGCTCGCAGTTCTGCACCTCCCACACATCGCCCCAGTTCGCGATGTCGTGGTCGCAGACGTCCACGTTGTACTCGCCGCGGTCGTACATCACCGGGTCGTACTTGTCGGTGAGCACCGTGCCGTCGTAGCCGGTGCCGGTCTGCGCGGCCGTGTGGTTGACGACCGCGTCCGTGTAGACCCTGATGCCGACGCCGTGGCACGCGTTGATCATCGCCACGAAGTCGGACTGCGTGCCGAACCGGGAGTTCAGCTTGTAGCTGTAGGGCTGGTAGATGTCCCACCACACGCCGCTCGGCTGCTTGAGCGACTCGGCGGGCGGGGCGACCCAGACCGCGCCGTACCCGGCCGGGTCGAGCTGGTTGACGCACTCGGCGGCGACCGAGTGCCAGTTCCAGGACCACAGGTTGGCGATCACGTCGCCGTTGGGGACTCCGGTGTCCGCGCTCGCGGTGTGCGTGCCGAGACCACCGGTGCAGAGGGACGCCGCGACCGACAGGACGAGCGCGGGCAGGAGCAGTCGCCTCATGCTGGTTCTCCTCGTTGAGCCTTGCGTAAGTTTCTGCAACTTCTTGCAGGCTAGCTCGTGAGGATGCGGCTGTAAACCAGCGCGTTCACGCGAGACCTCGGCCAGCGCCCGGCGCGGATGTCCAGATCGTCGACGCAGGCGCCCGTCTTGCGTAAGGAGCCGCAAGGCCTTTCAGCTGAACAGCACCGCGGCGATCGTGTCGATGCCCAGGTCCAGGTCCTCCCGCGAGATCATCAGCGGCGGCGCGACCCGCAGCGTCGTGTCGTGCGTCTCCTTGCACAGCACGCCCCGGCGCATCAGCTCCTCGCTCGCCTCCCGCGCGGTCCGGCCACCGGGCGCGATCTCGACGCCGGCCCACAGCCCACGCCCGCGCACCTCCGCGACCCCGTGCCCGACCAGCTCACCCAGTCGTGAGTGCAGGTGAGCACCGAGCGAAGCCGACCGCGACAGGTAGTCACCGTCGCGCAGCAGCCGGAGCACGGCGCGGCCGACCGCGCACGCCAACGGGTTGCCACCGAACGTGGAGCCGTGCTCGCCGGGGCGCAGCACCCCGAGCACGTCCCGCCGGCCGACCACCGCCGACACCGGCATGATCCCGCCGCCCAGCGCCTTGCCCAGCGTGTACAGGTCGGCGACGACGCCCTCGTGCTCGCAGGCGAACAGCGTGCCCGTCCGCCCGAGCCCGGCCTGGATCTCGTCCGCGATCAGTAGCACGTCGTTGTCCGTGCACAGCTGCCGCACGTCCCGCAGGTAGCCGGCCGGCGGTGTCAGCACCCCGGCCTCACCCTGCACCGGCTCGATCAGCACGGCGGCCGTGCGCGGCGTGATCGCGTCGGCCAGCGCCCCCGCGTCGCCGAACTTCACCACCCGGAAGCCCGGGGTGTACGGGCCGAAGTCCGCCCGCGCGTCGTCGTCGGTCGAGAACGAGATGATCGTGGTGGTGCGGCCGTGGAAGTTCGACCCGGCCACGATGATCTCCGCGGTGCCGTCCGGGACGCCCTTGACCTGGTAGGCCCACTTGCGCGCGACCTTCAGCGCCGACTCGACCGCCTCGGCGCCGGAGTTCATCGGCAGCACCATCTCGGTGCCGGTCAGCTCCGCCAGCTCCTGGCAGAACAGGCCGAGCTGGTCGTGGTGGAACGCGCGGCTGGTCAGCGTCACCCGCCCCAGCTGCGCGACCGCCGCGGCCACCAGCGAGGGGTTCCGGTGGCCGAAGTTCAGCGCCGAGTAGCCGGCGAGGAAGTCCAGGTAGCGCTTCCCCTCGACATCGGTGACCCACGCGCCGTCCGCCTCCGCGATCACCACGGGTAGCGGGTGGTAGTTGTGCGTGCTCCACTGTTCGTCGAGCGCGATGAAGTCTGCGGCAGTCATCGACATGTGAACAGGTTAAGCCCGATGACCGGCGGTTTCATCCGCAGACCATTGCGTCGAACGCCGAATCATTGCGCGATCGCCGACAGGACCGGTCGTTCGTTGCGAGTCCCGGCCGGCGGGACGGCTCACGACCGCCGGGTCAGCCCTGGAACGTCGCACGGTAGGCGTGCGGGCTGGTGCCCACGACCCGTTTGAACCGCTCGCGGAACGCCGTCGGCGAACCGAAGCCGACCTCACCCGCGATGCGGTCGACCGGGTGTCTCGTG
>NZ_DASQCC010000229.1:0-6681 GCF_035634895.1 Actinophytocola sp.
ACATCGCGAGTCCCGTGTTCGTGCACGTCGCGAGTCCCGCGTTCGCCCATACCGAGTCCCGCGTTCGCGCACATCGAGTCCCGCGTTCACCCATACCGAGTCGCGGTGTCGGGCGGGTCGCGTGCACGAAACCGCGACTCAGGGTGTTTGAACGCGGGACTCGCTGTGTTTGAACGCGGGACTCGCGGGCTGGGGAAATAAGTCGGTCGTGCGCGCCGTTAGGCTCGGTACTGCCATGAGTACACCCTCCAGCCTGCGTGCCCGCCTCCCAGATCTGACGCTGCGTGACGAGCGTCGGCTGAGTCGTCGCCTCGACGGGCTGCGGAAGATCAAGAATGCCGAGGTCAGGCAGGGGCGGCTCGAGGAGATCGCGGTCGACGTCGAGAAGGCGGCCAGTCGGGTGGCCGGCCGGGCGGCGGCGGTGCCGGCGGTCACCTATCCGGACGAGCTGCCGATCAGCCAGCGCCGGGCCGACATCGCGGAGGCCATCGCCGGCCACCAGGTCGTGATCGTCGCAGGCGAGACCGGCTCCGGCAAGACCACCCAGCTGCCGAAGATCTGTCTCGAGCTGGGCCGTGGCGTGCGCGGGATGATCGGCCACACGCAGCCGCGCCGGATCGCCGCGCGGACGGTGGCCGAGCGGATCTCCGACGAGCTGGACGTGAAGCTCGGCGACGCCGTCGGGTGGAAGGTCCGGTTCACCGACGACGTCAGCGACCGCACGTACGTCAAGCTCATGACCGACGGCATCCTGCTCGCCGAGCTGCAGTCGGACCGCATGCTGCGCCAGTACGACACGCTGATCATCGACGAGGCGCACGAGCGCAGCCTCAACATCGACTTCATCCTGGGCTACCTCAAGCGGCTGCTGCCGCGCCGGCCCGACCTCAAGGTGATCATCACCTCGGCGACCATCGACCCCGAACGCTTCTCCCGGCACTTCGACGACGCCCCGATCGTGGAGGTCTCGGGCCGGACGTACCCGGTAGAGGTGCGATACCGCCCGATCGTGGACCCCGACGACCCGGACGCCGACTCGGAGCGTGACCAGACGCAGGCCATCCTCGACGCGGTCGACGAGCTGGCCGCCGAGGGCCCCGGCGACGTCCTCGTGTTCCTCTCCGGTGAGCGGGAGATCCGTGACACCGCCGACGCACTGGTCGCGCTGGAGAAACCGGGCCTGGAGATCCTGCCGCTGTACGCGCGGCTCTCGGCGGGGGAGCAGCGCCGGGTGTTCCAGCGACACCGCGGCCGCCGCGTCGTGCTGGCCACGAACGTCGCGGAGACCTCACTGACGGTGCCCGGCATCAAGTACGTCATCGACCCCGGCTTCGCCCGCGTCTCCCGGTACAGCAACCGGTTGAAGGTCCAGCGGCTGCCGATCGAGAAGATCTCGCAGGCGTCGGCGAACCAGCGCAAGGGCCGCTGCGGCCGCACCTCGGACGGCATCTGCGTCCGGCTCTACGCCGAGGACGACTTCGACGCGCGTCCCGAGTTCACCGACCCGGAGATCCTGCGCACGAACCTCGCGTCGGTCATCCTCCAGATGGCCGCGGCCGACCTCGGCGACATCGCGGAGTTCCCGTTCGTCGAGCCGCCGGACCGCCGGCACATCACCGACGGCATGAACCTGCTGCACGAGCTCGGCGCGCTGGAGACCTCCACGAAGGACACCTTGCCGCGGCTGACCGTGCTGGGACGCAGGCTGGCCCGCCTCCCGGTCGACCCGCGGCTGGCCCGCATGGTGCTGGAGGCGGACAAGAACGGCTGTGTCACCGAGGTCACGGTCATCGCCGCCGCACTGTCCATCCAGGACCCGCGGGAGCGGCCGGCGGACAAGCAGGCGCAGGCCGACCAGCAGCACGCCCGCTTCCGTGACCCAGACTCGGACTTCATGTCCTACCTGAAGCTCTGGGAGTACCTGACCGAGCAGAAGCGCGACCTGTCCGCCAACCGGTTCCGCAGGCTGTGCCGGTCCGAGTACCTGAACTACCTCCGGGTGCGGGAGTGGCAGGACGTCGCCGGGCAGCTCAAGCAGATGACCAGAAGCCTCGACGTGGTGCCGAACGAGACCCCCGCGAAGCCCGACGCGGTACACCGGTCGCTGCTCGCCGGCCTGCTGTCGCACGTCGGACTGAAGGACGCCGCGAAGCACGACTACCTCGGCGCCCGCAACGCCCGGTTCGGCATCTTCCCCGGTTCGGCGTTGTTCAAGAAGCAGCCGCGGTGGGTGATGGTCGCCGAACTGGTCGAGACCACCCGGCTGTGGGGCCGGATCGTGGCCCGCATCGAGCCGGACTGGATCGAGCCGCTCGCCGGGCACCTGGTGCGCCGCACGTACTCCGAGCCACGCTGGGAGAAGAAGCGCGGTGCGGTGATGGCGACCGAGCGCGTCACGCTGCTAGGCGTGCCGATCGTCGTGGACCGTGCGGTGAACTACGGTCGCATCGACCCGCAGGTGTCCCGCGAGCTGTTCATCCGGCATGCGTTGGTACAGCGGGAATGGGAGAGCCGGCACACGTTCCTGACCCACAACGCCGCGTTGCTCGAAGAGGTCGAGGAGCTGGAGCACAAGGCGCGGCGGCGGGACATCGTCGTCGACGAGGAGACGCTGTTCCAGTTCTACGACGAGCGCGTCGGTCAGGAGGTCGTGTCCGGCCGGCACTTCGACACGTGGTGGAAGGACATCCGCCAGTCGCGACCGGACCTGCTGACGTTCACGCGTGACCTGCTGGTGAACCCGGAAATCGGGGTGAGCCCGCAGGACTTCCCGGATGCCGTGCGGCACAACGAGATCCAGCTGCCGCTGACCTACCGGTTCGAGCCGGGCGAGGCGAGCGACGGGGTGACCGTCCAGGTGCCGCTGCCGCTGCTGAACCGGGTGAGCGCGGACGGTCTGCCGTGGCAGGTGCCCGGCATGCGGACCGAGCTGGTGACCGCGCTGATCCGCTCGCTGCCGAAACCGGTACGCCGCAACTTCGTGCCGGTGCCCGACCACGTGGCGGCGGTGCTGGACCGGCTGTCCTCGGTGGCCGAACCGACGGTCGACGACGTGTCCGACATCCTCCGGGAGCTGACCGGGGTCGTCGTGCCGCCCGACGCGTGGCAGCTGGACCAGGTGCCCGAGCACCTGCGTACGACGTTCCAGGTCGTGGAGGAGGACTCCGCGAAGCCGATCGTCCAGGGCAAGGATCTCGGGGCGCTCAAACGAGAGCTGGCCGACCGAGTCCGCGAGTCGCTCCAGGACGGCGCGGACGGCATCACCCGCGACGGCCTGACGTCCTGGGACTTCGAGGAGCTGCCTCGCTCGGTGTCGCTGCGGCGGGCCGGCCAGCAGGTGACGGCGTACCCGGCGCTGGTGGACAACGGCACCTCGGTCGCGATCCGGCTGTTCGACAATCCCGCCGAGCAGCAACGGGAAATGGCCCGCGGCACCCGGCGGCTCGTGCTGCTGACCGTGCCGACACCGGTGAAGCACGTGGTGCGCCGGCTCGACAACGCCGCGAAGCTCGCGCTGTCGGCGAACCCGCACGGGAGCGTCCCCGGCCTGCTGGAGGACTGCCTCAACTGCGCGGCGGACCACCTCGTCGGCCGGGCCGGCGGTCCGGTGTGGACGGCCGCGGACTTCAGGTCGTTGTGTGACAAGGTTCGCGCCGACCTGCATGACGTGCTGTACGACGTGCTGGCGCGTACCCGGGGCGTGCTGACCGCCCACGCGTCACTGGACGCGGCGCTCGCCCGCATGACCGGCGCGGTCTTCGCGGCATCCGTGGACGACCTGCGTGCCCAACGGAACCGCCTGGTGTTCAACGGTTTTGTGACCGCGACCGGTTACGCGCGACTGTCCGATGTGGAGCGTTACCTGACGGCCATGTCGCGCCGCCTGGACAAGCTCGCCGAACGACCCGCCCGCGACGCGGACTGGACCCACGCGGTACAGGGCGTGTGGGAGGCGTACGAGGAGGCCCGCGGCCAGCTCGGCGACGATCCCCGGCTGACCGAGGTCCGCTGGATGATCGAGGAGCTGCGGGTCAGCTACTTCGCCCAGACCCTGAAGACCGCCTACCCCGTCTCGGAGAAACGCATCTACCGCGTTATAGACGAGGCACTCGGCTACTGACGCGCGTACGCCACGAACAGCGGCGACGCCACCACTCCACCGTCACCGACGGCGGTGACCCGCGCGAAGCCGGTCATCCGCGCGGCGAGCTCCGGGT
The DNA here is from genome assembly GCF_035634895.1 of Actinophytocola sp. GTDB lineage: Bacteria > Actinomycetota > Actinomycetes > Mycobacteriales > Pseudonocardiaceae > Actinophytocola. The sequence goes on from NZ_DASQCC010000229.1 coordinate 4,218, forward strand.
CGTACGGGTCCGCCACGTGGTCGAGCAGGCGACCTAGCAGCGGCCGTGCGCCCGGGTTGTCCACATAGGCGGCGAGCATCCGGCTCAGGACGGGTCCCAGGGACACGCTGGGGGCGGGGAGCCGTGCGCCCGGCGGAGTCCCGATCAGGTGGTCCGGCGACCCGTGCAGGAGCAGCCGCCGCCCGCCGGGCTCGTCGGCGAACAGCAGGACGGCCGAGGCGCTCGGCGGCTCGAGCACGAGATAGCTCATCGTCGCGTCGAACCGCACCCATTCGCCGGGTGCCAGCCCGTCCTCCGCGAACCAGCGTGCGATGCCGCCGAGGTGGTCGATGACGTCGTCGAGGTGTGCGTCCCCCTGCTGCTCGATGCCCACCTGCCCGACACCCGGGACACCGATCTCCCGCACGCGGAACCCGCGGCGACGTTCCTGCCGGAACTCGCTCAGCTTCCGTTCCGAGAGGTAGATCAGCTCTCTCATCAGCTGAACGGGGACTCGGGCCGTTCCTGCGGCTCACCGTCGACGAAGAGGTCCACCTTCTCGTTGTAGAAGCAGGCGAGGCCGGCGATCTTCTGGCTCTCGGGCAGCGGTGTCCGGTAGATCCACACGATGTCCTCGTGCTCGCCGACACTCCAGTACTCCGCCGTGCCCTTGTACGGGCAGGAGGTCCGCGTCGTCGACGGGCGCAGCAGGTCCATCCGGACGTCGGACAGCGGCAGGTAGTACCGCGGCGGCAGGCCCGTCTCGAACAGGATCCGCGGCTGGGTCGACGACGCGACCACCTGCCCGTCCACCCGCACCTCGACGTGCCGCGAGCTGGCCAGGATGTCCACCCGCTTGTACGGGTCGCGCGGATGGACGTAGATCGGCTCGTCCTCCTCCAGCCACTCGTCCATGGCGCCGAACTCCAGCCGGACGAGGTCGTCGGACAGCCGCGCCGCGCCCGGCACGACCGTGGCGCCGGCCACCACGTCGTAGGTGTCGTCCGCGGCGGGCTCGAGCTTGGCGAGCACGTCCGCGGCCGGCAGGTAGTAGGTCGGGTAGTACGGGATCTCCCAGACCAGCACCGGCGCGCGACTGTCGGCCACGAGCTGCCCGCCGGCGTACACCCGCACCCGCTTGGGGCTCACCTCACTACGCATCTTCCCAAAATAGCCCTGGACCTGGAGCGCGCTCCACGTACCACGATGGGTAGCCATGGAACAACGAGTCATCGGAGACCGACGGGTAAGCGCACTGGGGTTCGGCTGCTGGGCCATCGGCGGCCCCTTCTCCGACACCGAGGGCAACCCGCTCGGCTGGGGCGAGGTCGACGACGACGAGTCGATCGCCGCGATCCGCCGGGCCATGGACCTGGGCGTCACGTTCTTCGACACCGCCGACGTCTACGGCGCGGGCCACAGCGAGCGCGTGCTCGGCCGGGCCGTCGCTGGCCACCGTGACGAGGTGGTCATCGCCAGCAAGTGGGGCAACGTCTTCGACGAGCGGACGAAGGTCAAGACGTCCGTCGACGTCACCCCGGAGTACATGCGCACCGCCATCCGCGCCACGCTGACCAGGCTCGGCACGGACTACCTGGACCTCTACCAGCTCCACCCCGCGCCGCCGGTCGAACAGGCCGAGGCACTGGCCGACACCGCCGAGGAGCTGGTCGAGGAGGGCCTGATCCGCGGCTACGCGTGGAGCACGGACAACCCCGAACACGCCGCGGCATGGGCGGACCGGCCGGGCTGCGTCGCCGTGCAGCACGAGCTGTCGGTCCTGCACGACTCGCCGGAGATCCTGGACATCTGCGACCGGCACGGCCTCGCGAGCATCAACCGCACGGTGCTGGCCATGGGCCTGCTGGGCGGCCGCAGCACCAGCCGGCCCGCGACGGGGGCGGACATCCGCACCGCCGCCCCGGAGTGGCTGCGGTTCTTCGAGAAGGGCGTGCCGACGCCGGAGTGGTCGCGCCGGGTCGAGAGCCTGCGCGAGATCCTGACCAGTGGCGGCCGCACCCTCGCACAGGGCGCCATCGCCTGGGTGTGGGCCCGAAGCGAGCGGACCGTCCCGATCCCGGGCTTCCGCAACGTCACCCAGGCCGAGGACAACGCGGGCGCGCTGGCCCACGGCCCGCTGACGCAGGAGCAACTGAAGGAGTGCGCGGCCGTACTCAGCGACTAGTGCGGTGTCCACCGACGTTCGCCGGGTCTCTCGGCGGCCCAGCTTTCCGCTGGCGGCGTTGCCGATCCGCCCAAGTACGGGTCCAGTACGAGGGCGAATCGGCGCCTTGCCAGCGGAAACCTGGATCCACCGATAGACCCACCAACATTGGTGGACACCGCACTAGGGCGTGTCCTGTGGATCTTGTGGGATGGGTCGGGTAGAACCTGGCGTATGTTTGATCGTCATGATTTGACGGATGTGGAGTGGGCGCGGCTGGAGCCGTTGTTGCCGGATCGGACGCCGTGTCGGGGTGGTCGG
>NZ_DASQCC010000230.1:0-88979 GCF_035634895.1 Actinophytocola sp.
CGATGAACTGCTCGCCGTAGCGCATGCCGGCCATGCCGTAGATCTCCGACGACGCGCCCGCGCGGGACGGGTACCGGGCGGCCACCTTCTCGTGGTCGAGGGCGTCCGACGCCAGCGCGAACCGCGGCGCGGTCCAGTGCACGAAGTCCGTGCTGAACGACGTGTACACGGTCCGTGCGCCGTAGGGCGAGCCGGTCGGGTACTGCTTGCTCAGCGCCACGAAGCGGCCGCCGTTCGTCGGGTCCCAGCCGACGTTCACGACGTCGAACCCGGGCAGGACGGTGTTGCCACCGTTGAGATCGGTCCAGGTGACGCCGTCACGCGAGGCCATCGCCGAGTACAGCCCGTTCTTCGGGTAGAGCGTGTAGTACCGCATGCTCGACGCGTTTCCCGGGTCGTACCGGGGGTTCTCCGCGATCCCGCCCGGTCCGTGCGCGGAGACCGGGCCGGTGCCGAACCGCGTCCAGTGCACACCGTCGGCGCTGGTCGCGAGGCCCGTCCCGGCGGCGCTGTTGTACCACATCCGGTACGTGCCGTCGGTTTCCCTCAGTACGGCGCCGCCGAACCGCGGGTTGGCGTCCCACGTCCCGCCGCCCAGCACCACCCCGGTCGCGCCGTCGGTGAGCGACGTGTCGCCTTTGGGCGTGCCCCGGACGACCACGCGGGTCATGCCGGTATAGGACTCCACGCGTTGGTCGCCGATGAACAGCACGCTCCCGGTGCCGACCGCCTCGGCGTACCGACTGTCCACACTGGATCGAAGGGTCACGTCGTCCCACACCGTGGTGCCGGTGTCCGCGTTCTCGCTGTAGAGCCGCAGCGTCACCGAGGTCGCGTCCGACGGCGCCGTCTTCGACACGGTCAGCCGCCGCCAACCGGAGCCGGCCGTGACGTCCACGTGCGCCTTGTACGGGTCCGAGGAGGACCCGTCGGCCTTGCGGTACTCCAGGTACAGCGAGCCGGTGAGCCCGCTGGTGAGCTGGTACCAGGCGGTCGCGGTGAGCGTCTCGCCGCCCGTCACGGGAATCGCCTTGCTCAGTGCCGTCACGCCGGTAGTGCCGCTGCCGTCCACCATGCGCAGCGCGCGGTCGCCGGTGTGGACCGGGGACGAGACGAGCTGCGCGCTGCCGGTGACGCTCCACGGCGAGGGCAGCGGCGAGTCGTGCAGGTCCTCGAACGAGCTGTTGGGCACCTTGCGTGCCGGCGGCGGCGCCGAGTCGAGCGTGACGTCGTCCCACACGGTGGTGCCGAGCGCGGACTCCTTGCTGTAGACGAGAACCGTCGCGGTCGTGGCGTCGTCCGGCGCGACCGCGCCGACGGTGAGGGCCTGCCAGCCGGTCGCGCCGGTGACGTCGGTGGCCACCACGGCCCCGTCGATGCGGGAGCCGTCGGGGCGCCAGTACTCCAGGTACAGGGACCCGGCAGTTTGGTCGACACGTTGCGCGAAGGCGTGCGCGGTGAGCGTCTCACCCGGGACGACCGCGACGGGCCGGCTGCGGACCGACACGCTGCCGCCGGTGCCGGCGGAGGTGTCGGTGACCTTCAACGCCGCCGACCCGCCGTGCACCGGGCCGGCGGTGACCATCGCGGTGCCACCGGATCCCGTGACGTCCCACTGGCTCACGGCCGACGCGGAGGCCTCGAAGCCGGCGTTGGCCACGAGCCGGGCAGCGGTCCAGTCGGCCAGGGGCCGGACGGAGGGCTCGGCCGGCGAGATGAGGACACCGGCCACCAGACCACCGGCCAGCGCGGATCCGAGCAAACGAGATCGTCCCATGTCCACTCCTCACTCACGAGTGCGGCATGACGTTAGGGCCGGCGGGCCGGACGCCGGAAGCCATTGCCCCCCAGGCGAAATAGTTGCCTCATTCGGCCAGCAGCGCGCGCCCCTGTGGCGTGAGCGAGTGGAGCACCGACTGGCCGGCGCGGCAGCTGCTGACCAACCCGGCCGACCGCAGCACCGACACCTGCCGGCTCGCGGTCGGCGGCGTGGCCCCGATCCGCGTGGCCAGGTCCTTGGTGTTGCACGGGCTCTCCCGGATCGCCGCCAGCACCCGCGACCTGGTCGGGCCGACCAGGTCGGACAGTGGTCGGCGCGCGTTAGCCGAGACCGGCAGGGCACGCCGGATCGGGTAGACGAGCGTCGGGGCCAACGTGTCGTCGCGGAACGTCGTCGGTGCTCCCCAGCAGAAGAACGACGGCACCAGCAGCAGGCCGCGGCCGTCCAGCCGCAGCTCACGGGCCACCGGATAGGCCAGCTCCAGCACCGGGTACGCCCACCGCGCGGTCGGGTGCAGCTCCCGCAGCAGGCGCTCCACTCCCCCGCTCGCGAGCAGCGACGCCTGGAGCTCGCGTTGCCGCGCCACGGCCGTCCGCACTCGCGGCCAGTAAGGCGCCAGGCAGGCCGCGAAGTACCGGCCGGCGGCGTCACCGAGCAGGCGCAGCACGTCCGGCCGGCCGTCGGCGAGGCCCGCGGTCCAGGACGGCGGCGGCCGCTCGGCGGCGAGCACCGCCAGGTCCGTGCGCAGCCGCCGTTTCGGCGTGCTCGTCAGCGTCGCCAGCCCCGCGGCCAGGGACGTGCCGTTCGGGGTGAGGAAGTCGGCGTAGTAGCCGGCCGCCGGCACCAGGTCGGTGAGCAGCCGCGTGCCCGCCGGCACCTCGACCGGAACCGACCGCCACCAGTCCGCGAAGAAGGGCCCGCCGTCGCGTCTTCGCAGGCGGTGCAGGCTCAGCACCAGCTCCCACATCGGCAGCGGGGCGGCGCTCAGCCTGGTTCTCGCCAGGTCGTCGGGCGTGAAGACGATCCTCAGCACGGCACCCCCACGGCTGGTCAGGGACGGGTGGCCCGCGCGAGGGTGCCGCCACGGCCGGCGGCCTGGACCAACCGGCGGGCGTTCGGAACACGCATGGGTCGAGCACACGTGAAACGGCGTTCCATGTCAATAGCGCGCGGAGATCGGCCACTCGTCGAGCACCGTCGTGCCGCGCACGGCATGGGCGTGGCTCCACATGTTCGTGGTGCCACAGGCGTGGTTCGGCACCACGCGGACGACGTCGCCGACCGCGAACCCGCCGTCGTGGCACAGGAATCCGTGTTCCTCGTTGGCCTCGGCGAAGGTGACGTCGGGCAACGGCTCGCCGCCGGGGCCGACGACGACGCCGACGGAGCCCGCCGCGGCGACCGCGTCGGAGCTCATCGCCTTGACGCCGGCGTCGATGATCGCCCGCCCGTCGCGCTGGACCGAGACGACCCGCGCGAGCACGGTCAGCGCGCACCGGTCGATGGTGGTGCTGCCCAGCCGCACCTGGTTGGCGTCGTAGTACACGTACGTCCCTGGCCGGGCCTCGGTGACGCCCGCGACGAACGGCGCCGACGTGGCGCCGGGCGTCGACCCGACCGACACGACGTCGACGGTGTGGCCCGCGGCCCGCAGCGCGGCGGCGACGGCCACGAGCCGCTCCCCCGCCGCGGTGCCCGCCTTCTCCAGCGCCGGCCGGTCCGGGGACGCCGCGAGGTGGCCCTCGTGGGTCAGCACGCCACGCAGCCGCAACCCGGGCAGGGCGGCGAGCTCCGCGGCCGTCCCGGCGGCCCGCTCCGGTTCCACGCCCAGCCGCGCGTGCCCGGTGTTCACCTCCAGCAGGAACGGGACCGTCACCCCGGCCGCGGCCGCCGCGGCGGACAGCGGGCGCGCCGCCTCGACCGAGTCGAGCGTGACCGTCAGCCCCGGGGTCGCGACGGCGAGCGCCACCCGGCCGGGACCAACCGGAACGTTGGCCCACAACAGGTTCCGCACGCCTCGGCCACTCAGCCACGCCACCTCGGCGGGGGTCGAGCAGGTCACCCCGGCGGCACCCGCGGCGAGCTGCCTGCGGACGACCTCCCAGCACTTGGACGTCTTCACGTGTGGCCGCAACGCCACCCCGGAGCCGGCGAACGACGCCGCCATGGCCGCGACGTTGGCGTCCAGGCGGTCGACGTCGACCAGCAGTGCCGGGGTGGCCAGCTCGCGCAGGTCCATCAGGCCAGCCCCAATGCCGCGCGTGGGTCGCCGTCCACCAGCCACTCGACGGTCTCGGGCCGGACCGCGGGGTAGCCGGACGGCCGCATGGTGGCCAGCTCCCGCAGCCCGGTCACCGCCTCGGCCGGTGTCCACATCGGATAGTCGGAGCCGAACAGCAGCTTCGGCACGACGTCCCACTCCTGGGCACGCACCAGCGCGAGGAACCCGTCGAGCGGGCGGGCCCACGCGGCCGACACGTCGCCGAACACGTTGCGGTTCTTGCGGAGCACGACGATCGTCTCGCGCTGCCACGGATGCCCGAGGTGCGCGATGATCTGCCGCAGGCCCGGGTGCCGCCGCGCCACGTCGTCGACCAGCAGCGGCTCGGACAGGTCCAGGCGGCCCTCGGGGCTGGGGGTGGCGCCCATGTGCCACAGCACGATCAGGCCCGCCTCGGTGGCGGCGCGGAAGAACGGGTCGTGGGCGGGGTCGCGCGGGTCGAAGTGCGCGAGCACCGGGTACAGCTTGATCCCGCCGAGGCCGCGGGCGATGCCGTCGGCGAGCTGGTCCAGCACGTCGGCGTCGGACAGGTCCAGCGCCATGAAACCGACCGTGTTCGTGGCCGTCTCGGCGCAGAACCTCTCGACGAACTCGTTCGGGGTGATCACCCCGGCGCGGGTCGCCCGCATGCCGAACACGAACGCGAGGTCGACGCCGGCCGCCGCCATCGCCTCGTCGTACTGCGCCGGCGTGTTGTCCGGGTAGTCCGTGCCGTAGACCGGCCGCCAGTTCCGGTGCCACTCGCAGCCCCAGTGCGCGCTGAGGTGACAGTGGGTGTGCACGTCGATCAGCATGCGGCTCCTCGGAGTACTCGGCCGGCCCGCGTGCCGGTGTGCCCGCCGCCGTCGACGGCGACCGCGCCGTTCACGAGGACCAGGTCGATGCCGGCGGCGAAGGAGTGCGGGGCGGTGAACGTCGCCGTGTCGGCGAGCCGGGCCGGGTCGAACACGACGACGTCCGCCGGCGCGCCGGCGGACAGGACGCCGCGGTCGGTGAGCCCGACCCGCGCGGCGGGCGCGGACGTGCAGCGGCGGATGGCGTCGGGCAGGTCCGCGGCGTACCGGGTCAGGTAGCGGGGGAAGCAGCCGTAGCTGCGTGGGTGCGGCACGCCGGCGCCGGTGACGCCGTCCGGGTCGAGCGCCTGCCCGTCCGAGGCGACGACGGCGCTCGGATGCGCGAGGACCGTCCGCAGGTCGTCGTCGCTGCGGCCGCCGGCGGTCATCATCACGCCGGCGCCGAGCGAGGCGAGCAGATCGAGAGCGGCCTCGTCGCCACCCAGCTCCGCGACGGTGCGGCCCAGCGCGGGCACCGGCCTGGCCGTCCAGCTGATGGTGATCTCGTCCCAGGTGGTGGGACGCGTCCGCCACTCGGCACGGATGCGCGCACGCACGTCCTGGTCGAGGAGGCGGGACGGCCACGCGTCGGCGCCGCCCTCCTGTGCCCAGGCCGGCAGGAGCTGGGCCAGTGGCGCGTTGCCGTGCAGGTACGGGTAGATGTCGACGCCGACCGAGCAGCCGTCCGCGTTGGCCGCGTCGACCAGGTCGAGCGCGTGCCGCACCGCGCCCCAGTTTCGCCTGCCCACCGCGGCGAGGTGCGAGATCTGCGTGCGGCACCCCGTCCGGCGGGCGACCGAGACCGCCTGGGTGACCGAGTCGACCAAGCCGTCGTCGTAGCTGCGCACGTGCCACGCGAAGACCTTGCCGGCCGCCGCCGTGACCTCGGCCAGCGCGACCAGCTCGTCGTCGGCCACGAACGGCAGCGGCGCGTAGACCAGGCCGGTCGACAGCCCGACCGCGCCCGCGTCCAACGCGTCACGCAGCAGCCCGCGCATCGTGTCCAGCTCGGCCGCGGTGGCGGGGGTGTCGCCGAACCCGCACACCCGCGCGTGCAGCGGCAGGTGACCGGCCAGCGCCGCCACGTTCACGCCCGGCCCGGCCGCGGCGACCGCGTCGAGGTAGCCCGCCAGGTCCGACCACGTCCAGGCCACGGACGGGTCCAGGTCGAGGTAGCCGACGGCCGCGCGCAGGTCGTGCTCCGCCGGCGCCGCGACGCCGAGCCCGCAGTTGCCGACCACCTCGGTGGTGACGCCCTGGCGCACCTTGCTGAGCGCACGCGGGTCGGACAGCAGCGTCAGGTCGGAGTGGGTGTGGATGTCGACGAACCCGGGGCAGACGACCCGGCCGGACACGTCGACGTGCGGGACGTCCGGGGGCACGGCGTCGCCGACGGCCGCGATCCGGCCGTCCCGCACCAGGACCGAGGCGTACCGGCCGGGCGTGCCGGTGCCGTCGACGACCAGCCCCCCGGTCAACGCGAGACCTGGATCGCGGCTCCGTGTCGTCATGGTCGAACGGTTCCCCGGGTCACGCGCCGGCCGACCGCAGCGACCGGTGCACGATCCGCAACGCCGTCGTGAAGTCCGGGTCGACCGCCATCTTCTCGACCACCTCGGCCAGTGCCGCGACGTACTCGTGCTGCTTGGTGGTGCCGAACTCGCCGGCCGGCCCGGACACCGACAGCGCGGCCAGGCAGTCCCCGCCGACCCGTACCGGCACCGCGACGCACCGCAGGCCGCTGCTGCGCTCGTTGTCGTCGAGCGCGTAGCCGCGGCGGGTGGTCCTGCGCAGGTCGCGGTACAGGTCCTCGATGGACGTGATGGTGTGCTCGGTGAACGCCGCGAACGGCTCGGCCGGCACGGTGCGCGCCACCTGCTCCTCGGTCAGGCCGGACAGCAGGACCTTGCCCAGCCCGGTGCAGTACGTGTGGTCGCGGGAGCCGAGCGCGGTGGTGAACCGCAGCGGCCGGTCCGGCTCCGCGACGCCGATGTGCAGCACCTGGTCGCCGTCGAGCACGCCGAGGTTCGCGGTCTGCCCGGTGCCGGCGGCGACCGGCCTGAGGTACTCCTGCGCCACGACCGTGAGATCCAGTGTGGACACGTACGAGCTGGCGAGCCGGTGCACCTTGTGGCCGAGCCGGTAGGACGGCCGCTCGTCGATGCGGACGATGTACTCCATCTCGGTCAGCACGGCCAGCAGGCGCACGAGGGTGCTCTTGGGCAACGCCGTGGCGTCGCTGAAGTCGCTGAGTGTCAACGGTTCCGACGCCGCGGCCAGCATCTCGAGCAGCGCGAGGCCACGGGCGAGCGCGTTGGCGTGGTAGTTCGCCGACGCGGGTTTCGAGTCGTCGACCGACACCTGTCGGGTCGTACGGGCCATCACACGCTCCTAGGTGGAGTGACTTCGGGGAAGTGGCACGCACTCGGGTGCCCGACGCCGAGCCGGTCGGCGAGCGCGGGCGCCTCCTGCGCGCAGACATCCTGCGCCTTCCAGCACCGCGTCCGGAAGCGACACCCGCTCGGCGGGTTGCTCGGGCTCGGCACGTCACCGGTCAGGGTGATCCGCTCCCGGCCCGCCCTGCCCACCGGGTCGGGCACTGGGATCGCGGAGAGCAGGGCCTGCGTGTACGGGTGGGTCGGGCGCGTGAAGATGTCCGCCCGCGTGCCGGTCTCCACGATGCCGCCGAGGTACATCACGGCGACGCGGTGGGAGATGTGCCGGACCACCGACAGGTTGTGGGAGATGAACAGGTACGCGAGGCCGAGCCGCTGCTGCAGTGCGCGGAGCTGGTTGATCACCTGTGCCTGGACGCTGACGTCCAGCGCGCTGACCGGCTCGTCCAGCACGATCAGCTTCGGGTCCAGTGCGAGCGCCCTGGCGAGCCCGACGCGCTGGCGCTGCCCGCCGGAGAACTCGTGTGCGTAGCGGCGTGCGTGCTCGGGGCGCAGGCCGACCATGTCGAGCAGCTCCGTGACACGGTCGGAACCGCCGTCCCGGTAGCGCCCCTGCACGCGGAGTGGTTCGGCGATGATGTCGTGGACGGTCATCCGCGGGCTCAGCGAGGCGTAGGGGTCCTGGAACATGATCTGGATGTCCCGCCGCCGCGGGCGCAACTGCTTCTGGGACAGGGTGGACAGGTCGTCCCCGTCGAACTCGATGCGGCCCGCGGTCGGCTCCATCAGCCGGACGAGCAGCCGGCCGGTGGTGGACTTCCCGCAGCCCGACTCCCCCACCAGCGACAGCGTCTCGCCGGCGTCCAGTTCGAGGTCCACGCCGTCGACGGCCCGGAGGTGGCCGACCGTGCGGCGCAGGACTCCCCTGCGGATGGGGAAGTGCTTGGACAGGCCCTCGACCCTGAGAAGAGTCACGGGCCCACCTCCTCGGCGTAGTGACAGGCACTCTGGCGGCCGTCCCCCACCTCGCGTAGTTCGGGGCGGTCCGTCACGCAGCGGTCCCGCGCCAGCGGGCAGCGTGGGTGGAACGGGCACCCGGCCGGCGGGGCGATCATGTTCGGCGGGTTGCCGGGGATGGCGTACAGCTCGTCCGTCGCGGTGTCCACTCTGGGCAGGCTCTTCAGCAGCCCCACCGTGTAGGGGTGCCTCGGCGACGCGAACAGGTCCTCGACCGTGGCGGTCTCGGCCACCCGGCCCGCGTACATGACCACCACCCGGTCGGCCAGCTCGGCGACCACGCCCAGGTCGTGGGTGATCAGGACGGTCGCGGCGCCGGACTCGCGCTGTGCCTTGCGGACCAGCTCCAGCACCTGTGCCTGGATCGTCACGTCGAGAGCGGTGGTCGGCTCGTCGGCGATGATCAGGTCCGGGTCGTTGGCGATGGCCATCGCGATCATCGCGCGCTGCCGCATGCCGCCGGAGAACTCGTGCGGGTACTGCCTGGCCCGCTGTTCGGCGTCCGGCACGCCCACGAGCCGCAGCAGCTCGACGGCGCGGCGGCGCGCGGCCTTCCGGTCGCGGGTGGACTGGTGCAGGAGCACGGCCTCGGCGATCTGGTCGCCGATGGTCATCACCGGGTTCAGCGCGGTCATCGGGTCCTGGAAGATCATGCCGACCGGCCCGCCACGGACCTTCCGCAGCTCGGCACGCGACATGGCCCGCAGGTCGCGGTCGCGGAAGGTCAGCGCGCCGGCGCTCACCCGCGCCGGTGGCTCCCGCAGCAGCCGCAGCACGGACATGGCTGTGACGCTCTTGCCGGACCCCGACTCCCCCACCACGGCGACGATCTCACCGGGGAACACGTCGAACGAGACTCCGTCGACCGCGTGCACCACCCCGTCGTCGGTCGGGAAGTCCACCGTCAGGGCGTCGATCCGCAGAAGTGGCTCGGTCATGCCTGCCTCGGATCCACGGCGTCGCGGAGGCCGTCGCCGATGAAGTTGACGGCCAGGACGGTGAGGGCGACCGCGATGCCCGGCGAGAGCCACAGCCAGGGCTGGCTCGCGATCACGGTCAGGCTCTGCGCGTCGGTGAGCATGTTCCCCCAGCTGGCCGTCGGTGGCTGGATGCCGAGGCCGAGGAACGAGAACGTGGCCTCCATCCCGACCGCCTGCGCGGTGGCGAACGTGGCGGCCACGCAGATCGGCGGCAGCGCGGCCGGAATGACGTGCCGGGCCATGAGCCAGCCCTGCCCGGCGCCCGCGGCCCGCGCGGCGAGCAGGTACTCGTGCTCACGCAGCGACAGCGTCACGCCGCGGACGATCCGGCCGCACGTCGGCCACTGGAACGCCCCGATCGCGATGACCAGGGTCGGCACGCTGGGCCCGAGCACGCCGGCCACAACCACGATGACGACCAGGCTCGGGAACGACATGAAGATGTCGGCCAGCCGCATCACCGCCGTGTCCACCCAGCGGCCGAGCAGACCGGCGAGGCTGCCGAGCACCGCGCCCAGCACGACCGCGAGCGCCGCGGCGGAGAGCCCGACACCGAGGGAGACCCGGGCGGCGTGCAGGAGCCGGGAGAACACGTCACGGCCGGTCGGGTCGGTGCCGAGCCAGTGCGCGCCGGACGGCGCCGCACGCGCGTGCACCAGGTCGATCGCATTGGGATCATGCCCGGAGATCACCCCGGCGAACACGGCGCCGACGATCACCAGCAGCAGGAACACCACGCTGGCCGGCGCGAGCGGATGCCGGCGGAACCTACGCAACCCGGTCCGCCACGGCGTCCGCGCACCCACGGTGGACGACGCTGTGGGCTCGGCCGGCAGGCCGGCGGGGATGTCGGTCATCGCAGCCTCACCCTCGGGTCCACGACGGTGTAGAGGACGTCGGCCAGGAGGTTGAACAGCAGCACCAGGATCGCGACCAACAACGCGAAACCGATGATCACCGAGTAGTCCTGCTGCCGGACCGAGCTGACCGCGAGCTGGCCCATGCCGGGCCACGCGAACACCTGCTCGATGACGACCGCGCCCGCGAGCAGCTGCCCCATGTTGGACGCGATCACGGTCAGCACCGGGATCAGCGAGTTGCGCAGCGCGTGCCGGTACACGACCCGGCGCGGCGAGGCGCCCTTGGCCTCGGCCGTGCGCACGTAGTCCGCACCCAGCTCGGTGATCATGCTGCCACGGATGTAGCGCAGGTAGGTCCCGGTGTTGGCGATGCCGAGCACCACCGCGGGCAGCACCAGATGCCGGATCGAGTCGAGGAGGCCGGGGTTGGCCGGGTCGGCGATACCGGCCGACGGCAGCCACTGGAACCGCAGCGTGCACACGTAGATCGCGAGCAGGCCGATGAAGAACACCGGGATGGACACCGACCCGAGGCTCACCACCGCGGTGCCGTAGTCCCAGACCGAGTTCCTCCGCCGCGCGGCCAGGATGCCGAGCGGGAACGCGACGAGCAGCGAGATCACCAGGCCGATGAGCATCAGCTCCACGGTCGGGCCGATCCGCTCCCCGAGCAGCTCGGTGACGGGACGCCCGTTGAGCAGGGAGTAGCCGAGGTCGCCCTGGAGGGCACTCGTCAGCCAGAACCAGTACTGCACGAACACCGGCCGGTCCAGGCCGAGCGCGTGCCGCTGCTCCGCGATGTACTCGGCGCTGCCGGAGTTGAGCTGGTCGGCCGGGATCCGCATCGCGATCGGATCGCCGGGCGCCTTGTGCACCAGCCAGAAGATCGCGACGGTGATCAGGAAGAACACCAGCACGTTGGTCGCCAGCCGCCGCACCAGGTATGCGCCCATCTCGCCTCCCTTCGCTCACTCGGGGTGGACGGGTGGCGGGCACCGTGCCCGCCACCCTCGTGGTTCAACCCGCGATGCTCCAGCTCGCCGGGTCGTAGAACCCGGAGTCCTGGGAGCCGGGCGCCCTGAAGCCCTTGACCTTGTCGCGCACGCCCCACAACCCGTTGGGCGAGTACAGCCACATCAGGTCCGCCTGCTTGTTCTCCTCCTTGGCGGCCTGGTCGTAGAGCGACTTGCGCTCCTTGTCGTCGACGGTCGCGTTGGCGCGGCTCATCAGGTCGTCCAGCGTCGGGTCGCAGAACTGGTTGATGTTGCCACCCGCGGGGAACCGCTGCGCGCAGGCGGTGATGTAGATGACGCTCGACGAGTCGATCGCGTAGTTGCCGCCGCCGTAGAGCGTCATGTCGTACGACTTGTCCTGGTAGCTCTTGGAGATCTGCGCGGCCTGGACGTTGACCAGGTTCACCTTCACCCCGACGGCGGCGAGCTGGTTCTGCACGATCGTCGACGTCGCGTCGCGGTCACGCTGGCCCTGCACCCACTGCAGGTTGATGGCGCGGTTGGGGTCCCACCCGGCCTGGGCGAGCAGCTGCCTGGCCTTGGCCGGGTCGTAGGAGTACTCGTCGAGCCCGCTCGGCTCGTTGTCCTTGGCGAAGTCCGAGAGCCGGACGTCGGCCTTGCCGGCCAGTACGGTCTTCACGATCTGCTCGCGGTCGATGGCGTACAGGAAGGCCTGCCGCACCCGCACGTCGGCGAAGTAGTCCTTGGCCTGGTTCAGCGCGATGCGCACGAACCCGGCGCCCACCTTCTCCTGTGTGGACACTCCGTCGAACCCGGCGACGGTGTCGATGTCGGTCGGCGAGTAGGACGCGATGTCGATGCCGCCGTTGCCCAGCTGCGCGGTGGCGGCGTCGGAGGTCATCGGCTTGAGGTACACGTCCTTGATCTTGGCCGGGCTGCGGTAGTTCGGGTTCGCGGTCACGTGCACGTACTGGTTCGCCCGGTACTCGACGAACCTGTACGGCCCGATGGTCACCTTCGGCTCGTGGAAGAAGTCGTTCTTCGCGATGTCGGCGGACGGCGTGCCGGACAGGACGTGCGCCGGCAGGATGTAGGCGATGCCGATCTGCGAGACGAGACCGAAGTTCGGCGACGTGGCCCTGATGACGAACGTGTCGTCGTCCGGCGCCTCGAAGCCGGCGATGTCGGTCGCCCTGCCCGCCACGAAGTCCGCGACGCCGGCGACCGCGGTGTAGAGCCCCGCCGTGGCGCTGCCCGACTTGGGGTCGGCGAGCAGCTTGTAGGTGTACAGCACGTCCTTCGAGGTGAACGGCTTGCCGTCGCTCCACCTGAGACCCTTGCGGAGCTTGAAGGTGAACGTGGTGGCGTCCGAGGACACCTCGTAGCTCTCGGCCAGCCTCGGCTGGAGCCTGTAGTCGGGGTCGACACCGAGGAGTCCCTCGTACAGGAACGACATCACCTGGTTGTCCGGGCCGCTGCTCGGGGCGAGCGGACCGAACAGGCCGGCGGGTTCCTGGTACAGGTAGACGTTCAGGGAGGAGCCGGAGCCGCCGCTGCTGGGCCGCGGCCCCGCACAGCCCGCGACGGCGAGCGCGGCGATCGCCAGCGCGGCGACGAACTTTCGACGCATGGGAATGCCTCTCTGGTGGGGAAGGGAGCCTAGGCGACGGTGTTGCGCAGGGTGCCGAGCCCGCCGACGACGACGGTCAGCTCGTCGCCGGTGGCCAGGTACTCGCCGGTGGCGGCGCCGACACCGGAGGGGGTGCCGGTCTGGATGACGTCACCTGGTTCGAGGGTCATCAGCCGGGAGGCGTGGGCGACCAGCTCGGCGACCGTGAAGATCATGTCCTTTGTGGACCCGTTTTGTTTGGTGACGCCGTTGACGGCCAGCTCGACGGACAGTGCCTGCGGGTCGGGCACCTCGTCGGCCGAGACCAGCCACGGCCCGAGCGGCGCGAACCCGTCGCACCACTTGCCGGCGAGCCAGTCGAAGAACCAGACCTGCCGGTCGTCGGTGTCCCGCTCGTAGCCGAGGTCGATCGACCGGGCGGACACGTCGTTGGAGGTCAGGTAGCCGGCGACCACGCCGAGGGCCGCCTCGACCGGGACGTCACGGGCACGCCTGCCGATGACCACGGCCAGCTCCGCCTCCCAGTCCACCTCCCTGCTGACGCCGGGCAGCGGGATCTCCGCACCGGGGCCGACGATCGAGGTGGGTGGCTTGAGGAACAGCCGGGGTGAGATGCGGGACTTGTCGAGCGGCGGCGCACCGGACTCGGTGACGTGGTCCTGGTAGTTCGCGGCGGCGGCCAGGAGTTTACCGGGCCGCAGGACGGGCGCCAGCAGCTCCACCGCGGCGAGATCGTACTCCCCCGCCGCGGCCGGCAGGGCGTCCTCGGTCAGGGGGAACACGGCGTCCAGCAGGCCGGCGAGGTCGCCGTCGCCCAGCTCCACCACCCGATCGCCGGTGGTGAGCCTGCCGTGCCGCACGGCCCCCGCGCGGCGGTAGGTGACGAGACGCATCAGTCGGCCTCTCCCAAGGTGATCGGCTGTCCGGAGTTCAGCGACCTGGCGGCCGCCTCGACCACACGCTGCGCGTGGATCGCGTCCGCCACCCCGAGTTCGGCGCGACCGGTGCGCACGCCGGCGGACAGCACGTCGAGCAGCGCGGCCACCGTGTTCGGTCCGGTCCACGCGCTGGTCGTGCCGCCGACCGTGCGCACCAGGACGCCCGGTTTGGTGGCGTCGACGGCCAGCACGCCGTGTGAGCCGCTGATCCGGTAGCGGTGCACGGCGAGCCCGGCCGGGCGGACGTCGGCGAGCCCCGCGACCCGTCCACAGAGGATCGTGCTGGTGGCGCCGTGGTCGTGGTCGAGCAGCAGCGTGACGAGGTCGGCGCCGCCGACCGCGTGCACGCGGCGGACCGCCAGCCCCAGCAGGGCGTGCACGGCGTCGATCGGGTAGAGCGCGAGGTTCACCAGCTCGCCGGTGGGCGCCGGGTCTCCGCCCGCGACGAGGAAGTCGCACTGGACGTTCCACGGCAGGCCGACCCGGCCACCCCGTACCGCCGCGGTCGCGGACCGCAGTGCGGCGCCGAGGCGCTGGTGGTGTGCCGGCACGACCAGCACCCCGTGCTCGCGGGCCAGGCGGGCGATGTTCTCGCAGTCCTCGACGGTCGCGGCCATCGGCTTGTCGGCGAGCACGTGCTTGCCGGCGCGGACCAGCCTGCCGATGGCCTCGGCCCGCTCGTCGAGCGGCACGGCGACGCTCACCACCTCGGCCTTGGCGAGGTCGTCGACGATCTGGAAGTCCGGGTGCGCCTCGAAGGCCGGGCGGTACATGGCGTTCTGGTGGTCCTGGGTGCCGATCCCGGCGGCGCCCTCCAGGTAGACCGTGATCACGCGGCGACCCCCAGCTCGACCGGGCGCCCGGTCGAGACCGACTCCTCGACGGCCACCGCCAGCTCGACCGCGCGGACCGCGTCGCTCACCGGCATGGCGGGTGGCGCGCCGCCGATCGTGTCCAACCAGGACTCGAACTGGGCGCCGAACCCGTCGACACCAGCCGCCGCCACGAGGCCGGTGCCGCCCTCGGTGAACAGGAACGCGGCCTCGTCGGCCCAGTCCTCGCTGATCATCCCGGCGGACCCGACCACCCGCAGGTCACGCAGGCCGAACGAGCCGGGCCGGTGCGCCCTGCTCATCTCCAGCACCGCGACCTCGCCGCCCGCGTACTCGACGACCATCTCCAGGTAGTCGTTGATGCGGAGCTCGGCGGCGGTCTGGTGCCGGCCGCGGGCGTACACGCGGACGGGGTCGGCGGACAGCCACCAGGTGGCGAGGTCGAGAACGTGCACACCGTTGTGCAGCGCGTGACCGCCGGACGCGACCGGGTCGGCGGCCCACGCGTCCCAGCCGGTCCAGATCCAGCCGCCCAGGATGGACAGCCGGACGTGGGCGGGGCTGCCGATCACGCCCGCGTCGATGGCGTCCTTGACGGTGCGGCCGTAGCCGTGGTGGCGATGTGAGTGCGCCGCCATGAGCACCCGGCCCGCCGCGGCGAACGCGGCGGCGAGGGCCTGTGCGTCGGCGACCGTCGTGGCGAGCGGTTTCTCGACGAGCAGGTGCTTGCCGGCGGCCGCGACGGCGGCGCCGACACCGAGGTGGGTGTGGTTGGGCGTGCAGGCCACGACGGCGTCGACGTCCGGCCAGGCGAGCGCCTCGGCCAGGTCGTCGGTGTGCGGGATCGCGCCGTGCGACCGGGAGAAGGCCGCGGCGCGGCCGGGGTCGGTGTCGACGATCCCGACCAGGTGCGCGCGGTCGCTCGCGGTGACGGCGGCGGCGTGCACCTCGGCGATGAACCCGGCACCGACGAGCAGTGTGCCGATCCTGCTCGGCACGGAACGTTGTTCCATGTCGGACATCCTGAGTTCGGCCGGCGGTCATGTCAAGAAGCAACAGGGTGCCGCACGTGCGCGGGGGAAAACATGGAACACCTTGCCATGTCGTTCGGCGCTCATCTAGCGTCGCCGGTATGCCAAGCTCTGCACATCCGCGCGGCCAGGCGATCGCGGACGCCGCGGCACGCGTGATCCCCGGTGGCGTCAACTCGTCGACCCGCTACATCGGGGCCCCGTACGCCTTCACCGCGGCGGACGGTGCCCACGTCGTCGACGCCGACGGCAACCGCTACCTCGACTACCACGCCGCGTTCGGCGCGATCCTGTTGGGCCACAACGAACCCGTGGTCAACGACGCGGTGCGGGCCACGCTCGGCGGGGTCGACCTCGTCGGTCTCGGCGTGACCGAGGCCGAGGTGGCGCTGGCACAGCGGGTGGTCGAGATCATCCCGTCGGCCGAGTCGATGATCGCCACGATGAGCGGCTCGGAGGCGGTCGCACAGGCGATCCGGCTGGCCCGCGCGGTGACCGGCCGCGATCTCGTGGTGAAGTTCCAGGGCGGCTTCCACGGCTGGTCCGACGCGGTGGCCCGCAACGTGATCTCCGCGCCGGACCGGGCGTACGGCCGCGACCCGCTGTCCGGCGGCATCCTGGCCCAGGCCGTCGACTCGACGCTGATCGCGGAGTTCAACGACCTCGACTCGGTCACCGCGCTGTTCGACCGGTTCCCGGACCGGGTCGCCGCGGTGATCATGGAGCCCATCCCCCACAACGTCGGCGCGCTGGTGCCGACGAGCGAGTTCGTCTCCGGGCTGCGCAAGCTCACCGAGGTCAACGACGCGCTGCTGATCTTCGACGAGGTGATCACCGGCCTGCGGCACTCGCTTGGCGGCTACCAGCAGGTCATCGGCGTCACCCCCGACCTCACGACGTTCGGCAAGGGGCTGGGCAACGGGTTCCCGTCCGGCGGCGTGGCGGGCCGCCGCGACCTGATGGAACACTTCAACGGGCAGACGGGTGACGTCCTGCTGGCCGGCACGTTCAACGGCAACCCGATCGGCTGCGCCGCCGCGCTCGCCACCATCGGCTACCTGCAGGAACACCCGGACTTCTACGAGCGCACGTTCGCACTCGGCGAGCGGATGCGCACCGGGCTGGCCGAGATCGTGACCGAGCTGAACATCGACGCGACCGTCGCCGGGTTCGGCGGCGTGTTCGTCCTGTACTTCGCGAAGCCGCCCGCGCTGGGCTACCGGGACCTCATGCGCAACAACGACGAGGCCTACGTCGCGTTCCACCGCGGCATGACCGACCGCGGCTTCCTCATGCTGCCGATGGCGTTGAAGCGCAACCACATCTCCGGCGCGCACACCGCGGAGGACGTCGAGCGCACCCTGGAGGCGGCCCGCGACGTGCTGGGCGAGCTACGAAAGGCGGGCACCATCTCACCGGGACACCAGCCGCATCGAGGAAATCCCGGGTAGCATTGACATGAAACGGCGTTCCATACAGGCTGGCGACATCCCCGCCGTCCCTGTTGGAGGGCCGATGAGACTACGCAAACCCATGCTGGCAACGCTGATCGTCATTGCCGCGACCGCCGTCGTGCCCGCGTCGGCGTCCGGCCAGACGCCACCGGCCACCGTGGACACCACCACCGGACTGCTGCCGAACGGCGGCTTCGACCTCGGCGACCGGTCGGGCCATCCCGTCGCGTGGGCCGTGGACGGCAACGCCGCCGGGGCCACGATCGTCAACCTGTCCGCCTACCGCACCGCGGGCCTTGGCTCGCTGCAGACCACGAACACGGCCGGTGGCAACGTGACCGTCACCAGCCAGCGCGTCGTCGCCGCGCCGGGCAACGAGTTCACGCTGACGGGCCGGCTGAAAGGACGCGGTGGCAACCCGCCGACGGTGTCGCTCGTGTTCACGAGCTTCGAGAACACGGTGCTGGACACCCGGGCGGTGAGCCCCGCGGCGAACCTGGACTGGCAGACGGTCACCGTCACCGGTGTCGCGCCGGCCGGCACCGCCACCGTGTCCGTGCGCATCGGGGCCACTCCCGACCAGGTCGGCCAGTACTACTGGGACCAGGTCACGCTCCGGAAGGCGCCCGCGCCCTACGACCCGAACCTGGGCACCGCGCGGGAGCTGTTCCTCGACGACTACCGCATCGAGTCCACGAAGGACGTCGGCCGGGTCGTCCACCCGGCGGAGAAGCTGCCCGACCCGGTCATCTCGCCGGACAAGCCGTGGGAGTCGTCGGCCTACGTCTACGGCTCGGTCTTCCGGATCGGCGACGTGTACCGGATGTGGTACGACTGCAACAACGACGTCTCCCCCGGCTACTACCTCTGCTACGCGGAGAGCCGCGACGGCGTGCACTGGACCAAGCCGCTCGGGCGCGGAAACGTGGGCTACAAGGACATCCCGGCATCGAGGACGAACCTGGTCATCGCCGGCGGCGGCACCATCGCGTACAACCCGGGCGCCGCACCGGACCGCCGGTACGCGTTGATGCAGTTCCACTCCGGCCTCGTCAACGACACCCTCGGGTACTACGTCTACTTCTCCCCGGACGGCTACACCTGGACCGCCGGCAGCGACCGGCCGGTGCTGCTGGACGGCGACGTGTCCAACGTGACGTGGGACCCGCGCACCCAGCAGTACATCGCGACGATCAAGAAGCGGATGTTCACCTCCGGCACGCCCGGCATCTACAACCGGTCCGCGTTCCTGTCCACCAGCAGGGACTTCCTGAGCTGGAGCGCGCCGGTGCTCGCGGTCAGCGGCGACCACGCCGACACCGGTGCGGCACAGGCACTCGGCGGACTGGAGGGCCAGATCTACGGCATGCCGGTGCTGCCCTACGAGAGCACGAACATCGGCCTGCCCTGGGTGTTCCTGATCACGAACTACACCGTGGGGTCGCAGTCCGGCGCGGGCGCCGGCCCGGTCCTGCCGGAGGTCGCGTCCTCGCGTGACCTCGTCAACTGGAGCCGCCCGGTGCGCGATCCGGTGCTGACGCCCGGTCAGCCGGGCGCGTGGGACGACGGCGCCCTGTACACCGCGTCCAACGCGCTGGTCACCGACCGCACGGTCACCATGTACTACGGCGCGTTCAACGCCGACCACGGCGGCCCGGACCTGACCGACCCCGACCACGTGGGCTACCTCGGCCAGAGCGGCATGGCGACCTGGCGGCGCGACGGGTTCGTGTCGCTGACCAACGCCTCCCGCCCGCACAGCGGCGACCCCGGCTTCGTCGTCACGAAACCGTTGGTGTTCAAGGGATCCACTCTGACCGTGAACACCGTCGTGCACCGGGGAGGCGCACTGGCGGTCGAGGTCCTCGACGCGGCGACCGGCCAGGTGATCCCGGGGTTCACGTCGAGACCGGTCACCGGCGACCAGTACGGCGCGGACGTGCGGTGGACCGGCCACGTGCGGCTGTCCACGCTGGCCGGCAGGCAGGTCAGGTTCCGCTTCGCGCTGGCGGGGGCGGACCTCTACTCCTACTGGGTGCGGTGACCCGGTGATCCACGGGGACGGGTCGTCCGGCGCGTACCTGCTCACCGGCGACGGGTTCGGCTACGCGCTCGCCGTCGCACCGGACGGCCCGCCCCGGCACCTGCACTGGGGCGCGCCGCTCGACCCGGGCGACCTGGCGCGGTCGCTCGACGACGCGGGCACGGCACGCATCGGCTCCAACACGTGGTCGCGACCGCGTGCCCACACCGAGGAGCTGGTGACCGCGGGCGGTGCCCGGTTCGACGAGTGCGCCCTCGCACTGGCCGAGGCACCGCTCGACCCACGGTTCGTCGAGTCCGAGGTGGACGGCGAGCGGCTCACGATCCGGCTGGCCGACGGCGCCCTGGCCCTCACACTGCGGTACGAGGTCCGCGGTCCGGCGCTGGTTCGCGGACTCGAGCTGCACAACACGGGCGACGAACCGGTCACCCTCGTTCGCACGGCCTCGGCGACCTGGCCGGTACCGTGGCAGGTCGGCTACCACGCGACGACCCTCGGCGGCGGTTACGCGGCGGAGACCAACGTGCGGCGCGTCCCGCTGGGTCCCGGCAGGCTCGTGCTGGAGTCGCGGCGCGGCATCCCCGGCCACGCCTTCCAGCCGTGGCTGGCGATCGACGACGACGCGGGCGAGGGACACGGCGAGCTGTGGAGCGTCGCGGTGGCCCACGGCGGTTCGTGGCGGATCGCGGCCGAACGGTCCGGGGACGGGCACGTGCATCTGACCGCCGGCGCGGGCGACGCGGTCCGGCACCTCGCCCCGGGTGCCCGGCTCAGCCTCCCCGACACCGTCGGGGTGTACTCCTCGGCCGGACGTGCCGGTCTCACCCACCGCTGGCACGACTACGAGCGCGGCCACGTGCTCCCCCGCCCGCGGGCGGTCCGGCCCGTGCTCTACAACTCGTGGGAGTCCACGTTCTTCGCCGTCGGCCACGACGACCAGGTCGCCCTCGCCAGGCAGGCACGCGACCTCGGCGTGGAGCTGTTCGTCGTCGACGACGGCTGGTTCACCGACCGCGACGACGACCACGGCGGCCTCGGCGACTGGCGCGCCGACCCGGCCAAGCTGCCGGGTGGGGTGGTCGCGCTGGCAGAGGAGGTGCACGCGCTCGGCATGCGGTTCGGGCTGTGGGTGGAGCCGGAGTCGGTCAACCCCGGCACCGCCCTGTACCGCGACCATCCCGAGTGGGTGTACCGGTGGCCCGACCGCGAACCGACCGCGCTGCGGCACAGCTACGGCCTGGACTTCGGCAACCCGTCGGTGCGGGAGTGGGCATTCGAGACACTGCACGCGGTGGCCCGCCACGTCGACTACCTGAAATGGGACCTCAACCGCTCACTCACGGACGCGCCCGCCGCGGCCGCCCTCCGGCACGAGGCCGGCTTCCGCGCGGTGGTCGACCGCCTCCGCGCGGCACACCCGGACCTGTGGCTGGAGACGTGCGCGTCCGGCGGCGGCCGGGCCGACCTGGCGACGCTGTCCCGCTTCGAGCTGGCCTGGCCGAGCGACAACACCGACGCGTACGAACGCCTGTCCATCCAGGACGGGTACGCGTTCGTCCACAGTCCACAGACGATGTCCTGCTGGGTGACGGACTCGCCCGGCTACCTGACCGGACGCCCGGTGCCGCTGGCGTTCCGCTGCCACGTGGCGATGACCGGTGTCCTGGGCATCGGCGGCCGGCTACCCGACTGGCCCCCGGCCGACCTGGCCGAGGTCGGCGAGCACGTGGCGAGATACAAGGAGATCCGCGAGACGGTCCAGTTGGGACGGCGGTATCGCCTGCGCACCGACCCCGACCGCACCGCGGTGTGTCACGTGTCCGAGGACGGCAGCCAGGTGGCCGTGTTCGTCTTCGCCCACACCGTGCGCCAGAGCCACCCGGCTCCCCCGATCCGCCTCCGCGGCCTTCCCCCGGAGTCCCGCTACGAGGACGAGGCGAACAAGTCCTACACCGGCGCATACCTGACCGGCCACGGCCTGCGCCCGGCCCTGACCGGCGACTACGCCAGCGCGCTGATCGTGTTGACCCGCCACGACGGCGGCCGGCCGCACCCCGGATGACCCAACACCCGGCCGCGTCGCGGGTCCGGGGCGTTCCGTGGCGTGCCAGGAGGCTAACGTGTGGCAGGTGCTCGAAGGTGACCTCGTCCAGCTACCCAGCTGTCGGCGCCGCATCACCGCACCCGCCAGGGAACGGGCCTTCGGGCAGCCAGGCACGCGGAAGCCGGTGATGGTGGAGACGGTGACTCCGTTCGTGATCCACGGCGGGACGAGGGCCGGGGCGGTGGCGTGGTGAGCGCGTTGCCGCGGGTGGTGGTCGTCGGTGCCGGGATCGGCGGGCTGGCGGCGGCGCTCGCACTCCAACAGGCCGGGTTCGAGGTGCGGGTGATCGAGCGGGCACGCACGCTCGGGGAGATCGGCGCCGGGGTCCAGCTGTCGCCCAACGGATCGCGTGTGGTCCGGGCGTTGGGCCTGGACGGCGCCCTGGCCGGGTCGCGGATCGAGGCGGCCGGCAAGGAACTGCGCATCTGGGACTCCGGCCGGCGGTGGCCGCTGTTCGACCTGGCCACCGTGGCGGTCCCCCGCTACGGCGCGCCCTACTACACGCTGCACCGGGCCGACCTCCACGCCGCCCTGCTGGCCGGGGTGCGGGCGAACGACCCCGGGGCGATCGAGACCGGCACGCCCGTCACCGGCTTCACGACCGACGGTGCCGGGATCCGGGTGGAGCGGGAGGGTGCCCCGCCGGTCGCCGGCGAGGTGCTGGTCGGGGCCGACGGCATCCATTCGGTGATCCGCCGGCAGCTCGTCGGCGACGACCACCCGAGCTTCACCGGCTGTGTGGCCTGGCGGTGTGTGGTGCCGACCGCCAGGCTCGACCCGCACGTCGCCGAGCCGGTGGCCGTGAACTGGGTCGGCCCCGGCGGCCATGTCGTCCACTACCTCATCCGGCCCGGACTGCTGAACTTCGTCGGGATCGTCGAACGGGACGACTGGGCGGTGGAGTCCTGGACCGAGCCGGGCACCGTCGAGGAGTGCCTGGCCGACTTTCCCGGCTGGCACGAGGACATCCACCAGATCATCGGCAACGCGACGACCCCGTACCGGTGGGCCCTGTTCGACCGGGCGCCGATCCGGCGATGGTCCTTCGGCGCGGCCACGCTCCTGGGCGACGCCGCCCACCCGATGTTGCCGTTCATGGCCCAGGGCGCCAACATGGCGCTCGAGGACGCCGCCACGCTGGCGCGCTGCCTGTCGGCCTGGCCGGACGATCCGGAGCAGGCGCTGCGCCGCTACCAGGACGCGCGCGTCGACCGCACCTCGCGGGTGGTGCTCGCCTCCTCGGGCAACAAGTCCCGCTTCCACGACCAGTCGCTCGCCGACCCGGACGAGGCCGACCGCTACGTCACGCGGCAGTGGTCGGAGCAGCGCGTGAAGGAACGCTACGACTGGGTGTACGACCACGACGCCACGACGCGGCCCCTCGACCAGGGGTGACCCCGTCGGCCGAAGGGCACGCCGGCGGCGCTCACCCCGCCGAGAGGCGGGACACTGTCGGCAGCCCGGCGGCTCGCCACGCGGTGAACCCGCCGGTCACGTCGGCGACCCGGGTCAGGCCGAGCTGGCTCATGACCTGGTAGGCCGCCAGGCTCGACGTGTACCCCTCGTTGCACATCAGGACGATCTCCTGGTCGCGGTCGCCCGCCCGGAGCTCCTTGAGCCGGTGCTCGCTGGTCACGTCGAGCCGCCACTCCAGCACGTGCCGGGACACCGCAATCGCGCCGGGCACCTCGCCGAACCGCCACCGGTACTCGGTCGGCCGCAGGTCCACCAGGAGCGCGCCGCGCCGCATCGCGTCGGCGGCCTCGTGCGGTGAGTGGCGGGTGATGCGGGCCCGTGCGTGGTGGAGCAACACGGAAACCTGGTCGGTCACGAGACGGCCTCCCGCAGCACGACCGCCGCGGCCTCCAACGCGGTGACGTCCGGCTCCGGCATGTCGCACGGGATCTCCCGCAGGTGGTGCATCCCGGTCGGCAGCCAGCAGTAGAAGTTCATCGCGCGCAGCGGGGGTGAGTACGCGTGCACGGACACCATCGGCTCGGTGCCCACGTTCACCAGGTTGTGCAGGTAGCCGGCGCCGAAGCCGACCGCGTCACCGGCGGTGTGCCGGCGCGTGGACAGCCCGGTCCGGTGCACCGCGCCGTGGTCCTCGAGCAGCGACCCGCGCGCCACGGAGAACGCGCCGACGCTGCCGCCGTGGTCGTGCAGCAGCGTGTCCTGCCCGATGTCCCAACAGATGAGCCACACCTCGACCGCCGCGTCGAGGTACAGCCGGGAGAAGACACGCTCGTACAGGTCGAACCGCACGGAGTCCGACCATTCCGATGGTGTCGCGGCGATTTCCCGAACGATCACGCGCAGTTCTTCCGGCGAATAGCCGGACGAGTCGGAAGGCGCGCGGAAATGAGAACGCAGATCCACGAGACAAGCCCTTTCGCTTGGCACCGTGGTGTCCTCGCCCGCCGGTCGGCATCGACCTTCGCTCAAGGCCACCACGAGTGATATCTCGCTCGAGTCGTTCCGCCGCGCGACACGCCCACTTTCGGCGCGCGCACTGCGGCACGACCCGATCAGCCACTATGGTTTCCCGGTGGGTGAGCGATGTGCCCGCTTCGCAGGATATCCGGCGGCCGAACCGGAACACAATGCTCCGGTCGGCTCTGGCGACCGGACGGAGGGGACGCGCGTGCGGATCACGAGAGCACAGCGCAGCGCGATCGCCGAGAAGATCACGAGCCTGGAGCGGACCTTCTACGGCCGGGGGCCACGCAGCGTGCAGGTGTCGGTCTCCGACGACGAGCCGGTCAGCCTGATCGTCCTCTCCATCGACAGCCTCACCGTGGCCGACGCGGTACTCGGCGAGCGCGGCCACCGCGAGGCGGTGATCCGCCACCACGAGGCCCTGCACGAGGCCACCCGGGCCGACTTCCTCGAGGCGGTCGAGGGCATCGTCGGCAGCCCGGCGAGCGCCTACCTCGCCCAGGTCCATCCGACCACGGGCACCGCGATCCGGGTGTTCGTCTTCTCCGAGGCCATCCCGGAGGAGCAGACCTGACGGCGCCGGGTTCATCCGGTTGGTTCCGCTTCGCCTGAACCTATGACTCTCCGTGCGCGTATGACTCCGCGCCGGAATCCCCGTGTTGAGGAGTGATGAATGTTCGGACTCAGACGGACTGGTCTCGTGCTCGCGACGGCCGCCCTGCTGCCCGCCACGATCTCGCCGGCCACGGCCGACTCCCGCCATGGGCATGGTGTGCCCTTGGACCGGCTGACGGTGGTCACCACCGAGGTCGCGGCGGGACTGACGCGGCCGGTCGCCATGGTCGCCGCCACCGACCGCAGCGGCCGGGTGCTGATCGCCGAGAAGCGCGGCACGGTCCGGGTCTTCCACCCGAGGACCGGCCTCGCCGCCGACCCGGTGCTGGACATCAGCGACCGGGTGAACAGCGTCGCGAACGAGCGCGGGCTGCTCGGCATCGTGCCGGCACCCGACTTCCGGCGTACCGGAGACGTGTTCGTCGCCTACTCCCGCCTGCCGGACGGGGCGCTGACGCTGTCGCGCGTCCCGCTCGGTGACCCGGCGGGAGAACAGGTCCTGCTCACCCAGGACCACGCGCAGTTCTCCAACCACAACGGCGGGCAGCTCGCGTTCGGCAGGGACGGCTACCTGTACTGGAGCCTCGGTGACGGCGGCAGCGCCGGCGACCCGAACGCCAACGCGCAGAACCTGGGCACGCTCCTCGGCAAGGTCCTCCGCCTGGACGTGAACCACCGCTGCGGCGACCTGCCCTACTGCGTGCCACGCGGGAACCCGTTCGTGCACACGCCGGGCGCACGGCCGGAGATCTGGGCCTACGGCCTGCGCAACCCGTGGCGGTTCTCCTTCGACACGGACGGCTCGCTGTGGCTGGCCGACGTCGGCCAGGGCGCGTTCGAGGAGGTCAACCACGTCGGCAACAGCCGCGGCGGGGTCAACTTCGGCTGGTCCTGCATGGAGGGCCCCGCGGTGTTCAAGGCCGAGCGCTGCGACGAAGGCGCCCACTACACCGCGCCGGTGTTCCACTACCAGACCGGCGTCGAGGGCTGCGCCGTGATCGGCGGCCACGTCTACCGCGGGAAGCGGTACGCCCGGCTCGCCTACGGCACCTACGTGGCCACCGACTACTGCTCGGGCACCGCGTGGGCCGTCCGCGAGGGCCGCCACGGCGAGCACGAAACCGGCTCGATCGGCCAGTTCCCACCGCAGGTCACGTCGTTCGTGGCCGACCGGTCCGGCGAGCTGTACGCGGTCACCGACCGCACCGGCCAGCTGTTCCGCGTCGGCTTCGACCGCGTCGCGGCGTAACCGACCCGTGCGTGGGCACCCCGGAGAGGGACCAAGGCTGACGAGACCAAGGACCTTGGACTCCAGAGCACGCCCACGCACCCGGCAAGACTGACCCCGAGAAGAAAAGGGGAGGCAGGCTCCCAGCAGACCCGTCCGGTTCCGCCGGCCACCGACGACGGTGGCCGGCGCAGCCGCGAGCAGACCCGAACCAGGGAGAAGACCGGTGACCGAGACCATGACCGCGCCGCTGGACCAGGACGAGCTGCGGGTGCTGGACGCGTACTGGCGGGCGGCGAACTACCTGTCCGTCGGCCAGATCTACCTGCTGGACAACCCACTGCTGCGGGAGCCGCTGCGGCGTGAGCACATCAAACCGCGGCTGCTCGGCCACTGGGGAACGACGCCCGGCCTGAACTTCCTCTACGCTCACCTGAACCGGGTGATCCGGGCCCGCGACCTGGACATGATGTACGTGATCGGCCCCGGTCACGGCGGCACGGCGATGCTCGCCAACACCTGGCTCGAAGGCAGCTACACCGACGCGAACCCGGGTGTGCCCCGCGACGAGAAGGGCATGCGGGAGCTGTTCCGCCAGTTCTCCTTCCCCGGCGGCGTGCCCAGCCACGTCGCACCGGAGATCCCCGGCTCGATCCACGAGGGCGGCGAGCTGGGTTACTCCCTCGCCCACGCCTACGGCGCGGCGTTCGACAACCCGGACCTGGTGGTCGCGTGCGTGGTCGGGGATGGCGAGGCGGAGACCGGGCCGCTCGCGACCAGCTGGCACGCCAACAAGTTCGCCAACCCCGCCAGGGACGGCGTGGTCCTGCCGATCCTGCACCTCAACGGCTACAAGATCGCCAACCCGACCGTGCTGGCCCGCATCCCCCAGGACGAGCTCGACGCGCTGCTGCGCGGCTACGGCTACACCCCCCACTACGTCACGGGGTCGGACCCGGAGCATATGCACAACGACATGGCCGCCACGCTCGACACCGTGTTCGACGAGATCGCCGCCATCCGGCGGCGCGCCCGCGCGGGTGAGGTCGAACGGCCGCGCTGGCCGATGATCGTGCTCCGCTCCCCCAAGGGCTGGACCGGTCCGGCCGAGGTCGACGGGGTTGCGGTGACCGGCACGTGGCGTGCGCACCAGGTGCCGCTGTCCGGGGTACGGGACGTCCCCGAGCACCTCGCGCTCCTCGAACAGTGGCTGCGTTCCTACCGCCCGGAAGAACTGTTCGACGCCCAGGGCCGGCCCGTGCCCGAACTGCTGGACCAGGTGCCGGAGAACGACGCGAGGATGGGTGCCAACCCGCACGCCAACGGCGGCCTGCTGCTGCGCCCGCTGGAGCTGCCCGACTTCCGCGACTACGCGGCCCCGGTCGACCGGCACGGCGACAGCACGTCCGAACCGACCCGCGTCCTCGGCCGGTTCCTCCGCGACGTGGTCCGGGACAACCCCACCAACTTCCGAATCTTCGGCCCGGACGAGACGGCGTCCAACCGGCTCGACGCGGTCTACGAGGTCACCGACAAGCAGTGGCAGGGCGAGATCCTGCCGGTCGACGAGCACCTCGGACCCGAGGGCCGGGTGGTCGAGGTGCTCTCGGAGCACCTGTGCCAGGGCTGGCTGGAGGGCTACCTGCTCACCGGCCGCCACGGCCTGTTCTCCTGCTACGAGGCGTTCATCCACATCATCGACTCGATGTTCAACCAGCACGCCAAATGGCTCAAGACCAGCAAGCGGCTGCCGTGGCGGCTACCGGTGGCGTCGCTGAACTACCTGCTGACCTCGCACGTGTGGCGGCAGGACCACAACGGCTTCTCCCACCAGGACCCCGGCTTCATCGACCATGTCATGAACAAGAAGGCCGAGGTCACCCGGGTCTACCTGCCGCCGGACACCAACACCCTGCTCTCGGTCGCCGACCACTGCCTGCGCAGCCGCGACTACGTCAACGTCGTCGTCGCCGGCAAGAACGACACCCCCGACTGGCTGCCCATGGACGAAGCCGTCCTGCACGCCACACGCGGCGCCGGCATCTGGGACTGGGCCGGCAACGAGGACGGCACCGAACCGGACGTCGTGCTCGCCTGCGCCGGGGACGCACCCACGCTGGAGGTCATGGCCGCCACGGCGATCCTGCGCGAGCAGCTGCCCGAGCTGAAGGTGCGGGTGGTCAACGTGGTCGACCTGATGCGCCTGCAGCCGGACACCGAACACCCGCACGGCATGCCGGACGCGGAGTTCGACGCCCTGTTCACCACGGACAAGCCGGTGCTCTTCGCCTACCACGGCTACCCGTGGCTGATCCACCGCCTCACCTACCGCCGGGCCAACCACCACAACATCCATGTGCGCGGCTACAAGGAGGAAGGCACCACGACCACCCCGTTCGACATGCTGGTCATCAACGACATGGACCGGTACCGGCTCGTCATCGACGTGCTCGACCGCGTCCCCGGCCTCGGCACGCGCACCGCGCTGCTGCGCCAGCGGATGCAGGACACCCGGGCCCGCCACCACACCTGGACCCGCACCCACGGCGAGGACCTGCCCGAGGTCCGCGACTGGAGCTGGCCGTTCTGATGCGTGTCCTCGTCGTCAACGCCGGCTCGTCCAGCCTCAAGTTGGCGTTGCTCAATGAGACCGACGAGGTCGTCGACGCGATCACCCTCGACCGGTGGTCCGGCGACGACGAGACCGACGACATCGGGACGTTCGTCGACCGGCTCCCCGGGGTGGACGCGGTCGGCCACCGGATCGTCCACGGCGGCGCCCGCTTCACCGGCCCGGTCCGGATCGACGACGAGGTACGGGACGCGATCGCCGGCCTGGCGGAGCTGGCGCCCCTGCACCAACCACGCGGGGTCGCCGGTGTCGACGCCGTGCGCGCCGTCGCACCGGGCCTGCCGGCGGTGGCGTGTTTCGACACCGCCTTCCACCACGACCTGCCGGCCGCCGCGGCGACCTACGCCCTGCCGCGGGACTGGAACCAGCAGTGGGACCTGCGCAGGTACGGCTTCCACGGCCTGTCCCACGCCCACGTCGCGCGGCGGGTGGCCGAGCTGGTCGGGCCGGGGCGGCGGATCGTCAGCTGCCACCTCGGCTCGGGCGCCTCGCTCGCCGCCGTCGAGGGCATGCGGTCGGTCGACACCACCATGGGGTTCACGCCACTCGCCGGCCTGGTGATGGCCACCCGGTCCGGAGACGTCGACCCCGGGCTGGTCCTGTGGCTGCTGCACCACGGCGGAGTCGACGCCGGCGAGCTGTCCGACGTGCTGGAGCACCGCAGCGGCCTCGCCGGCCTCACCGGCGGGAGCGGCGACCTGCGGGACATCGAGGCCGGCGACCTCGCGCTCGCCGTGTACCTGCACCGGCTGCGGCGCGAGATCGCCGCCATGGCCGCCGCCATGAACGGCCTCGACGTGCTCGTCTTCACCGGTGGCGTCGGCGAGCACCAACCCGCGGTGCGCGCGGCGGCCACGGACGGACTCGCGTTCCTCGGCGTCCAGGTGTCCGCGCGGGCCAACAACGCCGGCGAGACCGAGATCTCCGCCGACGGCGCCGCCGTCCGCACGTTGGTCATACCGGCCCGCGAGGACGTCGAGATCGCCCGGCAGGTCCGGTCGGTCCTCTCCTGACCCGCGGTCTTCCTGTCCTGAGCCCGAGTGCACGATCCACCGCATCCCGCGGCTGGTGGCCTGCGCCGGGATGCGGTGGGTTGCTCGGTGGATCCAGGTCCGCTGGCAAGGCAACGGTTCGCCCTGGCAACGCCGCCGGCCCGCCGAACCAGAATCCCGGCGCGGGATGTCTAGCGCGGTTCGGGTGCGACCGCCACGACCCGCGCGCCGTCGTTGCGCGGCGCCCGGTCAACCCGGGGCATCGTGTAGGCCGGCAGGCCGGGGAACTCGTCGGGGCGGTGGGTGACGATCAACGCGGTCCGGCCGGCGGCCACCTCGCGGAGGTCCGCGGCGAGGGCGGTCGCCGTGGCGTGGTCGAGGTGGGCGGTCGGCTCGTCCAGCAGGAGCAGGGGGCGGTCGGCGAGCAGGGCGCGGGCGACGCCGAGGCGCTGCCGTTCACCACCCGAGACGTCGGTGCCGTGTGCGCCGAGCGCGGTGTCCAGGCCGTCGGGCAGAGCCGCCAGCCAGGAGCCCAGGTTGGCGGTGCGCAGTGCCTCGGTCAGGTCCTCGTCGGTCGCGGACGGCCGGGCCAGCGACAGGTTCTGGCGCAGTGAGCTGTCGAAGAGGTGGGTTTCCGGGCCGCACCAGGCGATCCGGGCGTGGACGTCGTCGGCGGTGACGGTGCGGGTGTCCGTGCCGTCGATCGTGATGCGGCCGGCGGACGGGTCCAGGTCACGCATGACGGCGGCCAGCAGCGTGCTCTTGCCGGCGCCGGACGGGCCGGTGAGCAGTGCCGCCCGACGCTCGCCGAGGTGCACGTGTGCGCCGGTCACCGCGTCGTGGTCCGCGGCCGGCCAGCGGACCGACACGCCGGTGGCGGTCAGGCTGGTCGCGGCCGGCAGCGTCGCCGGCACGGCTGGTTCGGTGGTCGGGGTCGGCATCGTGTCCAGCTCGGACAGCCGGCGTGCGCTGTGGGTCGCGCCGAGGAGCCGGGTCGCGGCCTCCGGGAGGCCGGCGACCAGCTCGGCCGCCGCCAGCGGGGTCAGTGCCAGCACGGCCAGCTCGGGCCCCCGCAGGACGCCGGACCGCAGCGCCGCGACGCCCAGGACGAGGCACGCAACGGTCGTGAGGCCCAGCGACAGCGTGCTGATCGCGAAGCCGGCGCCGCGGGCCAGCGCGCCGCGGCGGCGTGCGCCGGTCAGCTCGTCGTCCGCCGCGCGCAGGAGCGCGTGCCGTGGGTTGGCCGCGCCGAACGCCAGCAGGTCCGGCGCGGCGGTGAGCAGCTCGACCGTGCCGGCCGTGACACCCGCCCGCAGGGCCGTCGTCCGCCGCTCGGACCTGCGTGCCGCGGTGAGCGACACCAGTGGCGCCAGCACGCCGGCCAGCGCCAGCCCGGTCGCGACGGCCAGCCCGGCGGACGGCAGCAGGAATCCGATGCCCACGGCGGTCCCGGCGGCGACGAGGATCGCCGACACGGCGGGGACGACGCCGCGGACGAGGACGTCCTGCTGGTTGTCCACATCGGACACCAGGCGGTCGAGGAGGTCGCCGCGGCGGTGGCGGGCGGTGACCGCCGGGCCGAGGCGGACCAGCGTGGTCCACACCCGCACCCGCAGGTCGGCGAGTGCGCGCAGCGCGACGTCGTGCGAGAGCAGCCGTTCGGCGTACCGGAGCACGCCCTTCGCGAGGCCGAACGCGCGGACGGCGACGATCGCGACCATCAGCGTCAGCACCGGCGGGTGCAGTGCGGCGGCCGAGATGAGCCACGCCGACGTCGCGGTGAGCGCGACGCCGCTGCCGAGTGCCGCGGCACCCGCCAGGCACGCCAGCGCCAGCCGGGTCCGATGTGGACGTACGGCCGTGCGCAACCACCGCCACACGCCGCCGGGCACGCGGATGGTCGTGCGGTCGGTCGCGCCGCCGGGCACGCGGTCGGGCACGCGGTCGGTCGCCGTGTCCTCGGCGACGGGGGCGGCGGCCGGCACCGGCCGGGTGGTCCGGGCGGAGACCACCCGGCCGGCCGGTGCGGCCGGTGCCGGCATCGGGGCGGCGGCCAGCCGCACGACTCGGTCACACAGGTCCAGCAGCCGGTCCCGGTGTGTCACGAGGACCACGGTGCGGCCGGTGAGCAGGGCCGGCAGCCGGTCGAGGATCGCCCGCTCGGTCTCGGCGTCGACGCCCTCGGTGGGTTCGTCGAGGACCAGCAGCGGGCGGTCGAGCAGGACCGCGCGGGCCAGCGCGACCCGGCGGCGCTGCCCCGTCGACAGGCCGGCACCCAGCTCACCGACCGAGGTGGACAGCGGCACGTCCAGCGCCACCGCCTCCGCGGCGGCGGCGACCTCCCCGTCGGACGCCGTCGGCGCGCCGAGGCGGATGTTGTCGGCGACCGTGCCGGTCACGAGCCTCGGCCGTTGCGGCACCCAGGCGACGCGGGCCTGCCAGGCGTCCCGGTCGAGGTCGGCGAGGTCGACGCCGTCCACGTACACGTGCCCGCCGTCCGGCGGGTACCAGCCGAGCAGCAGGTCGAGCAGCGTCGACTTGCCGGCGCCGCTCGGCCCGGTCACCCCGACGACCTCGCCGGGCGCCACGGTCATGGAGAACCTGTCGAGCACGGGGCCGGACCGGCCGGCCACGGTGACCTCGCGCACCCGCAGTGGCACGCGGGACGGGTCGGGTGCGGGAGTCCGGGTGCCGGTGGCCTTGCCGGGCTCGGCCAGCAGCGCCACGATCTCCTCGGCGGCGGCCACGCCCTCCGCGCTGTCGTGAAAGCGGGCGCCGACCGCGCGCAGCGGCAGGTACACCTCGGGTGCGAGGACCAGCACGACGAGCGCGGTGTGCAGGTCGAGGTCGCCGGCGACGAGCCGCAGCCCGACGGACACCGCGACCACCGCCACGGACAGGGTGGCGAGCACTTCGAGCACGAGCGCGGACAGGAACGCGACCCGCAGGGTGCGCATGGACTGCCGCCGGTAGGTGCGGGTGATCTCGGCGAGGGTGCGGCGCTGCGCCTTGGCCCGGCCGAACGCGGTGAGCACCGCCAGGCCGGCGACGAGGTCGACGAAGTGGTTGCCCAGCACGGAAAGCGTCCGCCACTGCCGCCGCACGCCGCGCTCGGTGTAGCGGCCGATGAGGATCATGAACAGGGGGATCAGCGGGATGGTGAGCCCGACGGCGAGCGCGGCGACCCAGTCGGCGAGCAGGATCCGGAGCGCGATCACCGCCGGCACGATGGCCGCGATCAGCAGCTGCGGCAGGTAGCGGGCGAAGTAGCCTTCGAGCCGGTCGACACCGCGGGTGGCGAGGGTGGCCAGCTCGGCCGGGGAGCGGTCGGCCCGGCGGCCGTGGCCGAGCGCGAGCGCCTTGTCGACCACGGCCGCGCGGAGCTGGCCGAGCACGGTGGCGGACGCGCGGTGTGCGGCGGACTCGGCGAGCCACGCCACCGCGGCGCGGGCCAGCACGACGGCGGCGACCAGTCCGAGGGGGACGGTCAGCGCGGTGGCGCCCGCGCCGCCGAGGAACGCGTCGGTGATGACTCCCGCGAGCAGGTCCGCCTGTGCCACCACGAGTCCCGCGGTCACCAGGCCGAGCAGCGCGCACCCGAGGACGAACGGGCGGGCCGCGGCCGCGTGCCGGAGCAGCCGGGGGTCGAGCGGCCTCACGACCGGCCCGCCGGCAGCCCTTGTGCCGCCGGGATGTGCGCCCGGCTCACGCGCTTGCGGAACACCCAGTAGGTCCATGCCTGGTAGGCCAGCACGACCGGGGTGAAGATCACCGCGACCCAGGTCATGATCTCCAGGGTGTACGGCGTCGAGGACGCGTTGGTCGTGGTCAGGCTGTTCGCGGCGTCGTTGCTGGCGGGCAGCACGTCCGGGTACAGCGACCCGAACAGCACGATCACCGTGGCCACGATCGTCAGCACGGTGCCGGCGAACGCCCAGCCCTCACGGCCGAGCCGGGCGGCGGCGACCGCGGCGACCAGGGCGATGGCGGCGACCGCGACCGGTGCCCAGGTCCAGCCGGCGCCGTGGGCGAGCTGGGTCCACACCAGGAAGGTCGCGCCCAGCACGATCGCCGCGCCGCCGAGTGGCATGGCGAGTGCCTTGGCGCGCGCGCGGACCTCGCCCTCGGTCTTCAGCGCGACGAACACCGCGCCGTGGAAGGCGAACACCGACAGGGTCGTCAGGCCGCCGAGCAGCGCGTACGGGTTGAGCAGGGTGAGGAAGGTGCCGGTGTAGTTGTGGTCGGCGTCGAGCGGCACGCCCTGGACGATGTTGGCGAACGCGACGCCCCACAGGAGTGCGGGCACCGCGGAGCCGGTCATGATCGCGATGTCCCAGCCGCGCCGCCAGCGGTCGCTGTCGATCTTGCCGCGGAACTCGAACGCGACGCCGCGCACGATGAGCGCGACGAGGATCACCAGCAGTGCCAGGTAGAAGCCGGAGAACAGGCTGGCGTACCAGAGCGGGAACGCGGCGAACGTCGCGCCGCCGGCGACGAGCAGCCACACCTCGTTGCCGTCCCAGACCGGGCCGATGGTGTTGATCATGACGCGGCGGTCGGTGTTGTCGCGGGACAGGACGCGCAGCAGCATGCCGACGCCGAAGTCGAAGCCCTCCAGCACGAGGTAACCCGTCCAGAGCACGGCGATCAGCAGGAACCAGATGTCGGTGAGTGCCATCGAGATCTCCTGGGTCAGTACGCGAACACGGGGGCGGGCTCTTGCGCGTCCGCATCGGACTCCGGTGCCGGGTCGGGGGGCCCTGCCTTGGCGTACCGGTACATCAGCAGGCCGTCGATCACCGCGAGCACGCCGTAGAGGACGGTGAACACGATCAGCGAGGTCAGCACCGTGGCGGCGGAGACCGTGGGCGACACGCCGTCGGCCGTGGTCATCAGCCCGAACACCGCCCAGGGCTGGCGTCCCATCTCGGTGAAGATCCACCCCATGCTGTTGGCCAGCACCGGCAGCGCGAGCGAGGCGACCGCGGCGACGGCGAACCAGCGGGGCATGGTCCTTCGGCGCAGTACCCACAACCCGGCCAGTGACAGCAGGCCCATCAGCAGGCCGAACCCGATCATCAGCCGGAACGTCCAGTAGGTGACCGGGATGTTCGGCCGGTAGTCCCCCGGGCCGTACGCCTTCTCCTCGGCGGCCTGGATGTCGTTGATGCCCTCGACCGTGCCGTCGAAGTGACCGGTCGCCATGAACGACAGCACACCGGGCACCCGCAGGCTCCACACCTCCTTCGACCCGTCGAGCGTGCCGATGGTGAACAACGAGAACGAGGCCGGGCTCACCGTGTCCCACAACGCCTCCGCGGCCGCCATCTTCATCGGCTGCTGCTCGGTCATCAGCCGCGCCTGCAGGTCGCCGCTGACCACCACGCCGACGCTCGCGACGAGCACCGTGACCAGCGCCGTCCTCAGCGAGGGACGGAACACCTCGTCGGCGGTGCCGCGGCGCAGCTGCCACGCGCTGATCCCGACCACGAAGATCCCGGCGATGACGAAACACGCGGTGATCGTGTGGAAGAACGCGCCGACCGCGGTCGAGTTGGTCAGCACGGCACCGAAGTCGGTGAGCTCCGCGCGGCCGGTGGTGCCGTTGACCCGGTAGCCGACCGGGTGCTGCATCCACGAGTTCGCCGCGAGGATGAAGTACGCGGACAGCAGCGTGCCGATCGCGGCGAGCCAGATCGTGGCCAGATGCACCCTCTTCGGCAGCCGGTCCCAGCCGAAGATCCACAGCCCGAGGAACGTGGACTCAAGGAAGAACGCCAGCAACCCCTCGATCGCGAGCGGCGCGCCGAAGATGTCCCCCACGAACCGGCTGTAGTCACTCCAGTTCATGCCGAACTGGAACTCCTGGACGATCCCGGTGACCACGCCCATCGCGAAGTTGATGAGGAACAGCTTGCCCCAGAACCTCGTCATCCGCCGGTACCGCTCGTTCCCGGTCCGCACCCACGCGGTCTGCATACCGGCGACCAGGAACGACAGGCCGATCGTCAACGGCACGAAGATGAAGTGATACACGGTGGTGATGCCGAACTGCCACCGCGCGATGTCCAAGCCGTCCATCCGGTCTCCCCGGTACAGATGTGTCCGTTGTCGGTTGCCAGCATGCGGCCGCGCGATCTTGCCCGGTCAGTGCCGAAACGGCCGCGCGGACAGGGACCAAGGTCCTTCCGGACAAGGGCCGGTCGGCCACCCGGCCTGATCGGACCCGGTTCGCCGACACGAGCCGCGCGAGCCCCACGGCGGGGTTCACCCGATCGAACTATCGCGGTCCCAATCTCACCCAGATCGCGGTTTTACATCCAGGGAAACAACTGCGAAACAACGTGCATATATCGCTCACTCGGTTAGCGATTCACGACCCGGTACGGGGATTGCGCGCAAACACCGCGGCCGGCAAGCATGGGATGCGTTTCACAAATCCATGAACAGCGGGAA
Source organism: Actinophytocola sp. (assembly GCF_035634895.1). Taxonomy (GTDB): domain Bacteria; phylum Actinomycetota; class Actinomycetes; order Mycobacteriales; family Pseudonocardiaceae; genus Actinophytocola. Next base: position 35,518 of record NZ_DASQCC010000230.1, read on the forward strand.
AAACTCGTAGCGCGGGACGCATGATGGTCCGCCAGCACGGTTTCGCCGGCGGAGACATTTGCAGACTATCGGCTTTACGAGTTTGTCAGCAGTAAAGAATCGAGGCTGGAGAAATGACGGCATTCAGCTGTGTCCGCAGGCGGCTTCGAATACTCGCCGCGACGTTAGTGTTCACCCTGTTCGCAGCGATCCTCACGACGACCAACTCGGCGACCGCCGAAACGACGGCGCCGGGAGCGGCTCCGCCCCCCGGCAGGCTGGAGGCGTTCGTCACCGGCAGCGACAGCGCGCTGTGGCACATCTGGCAGACCAGACCCAACAACGGCTGGTCCGGCTGGGCGTCCCTGGGCGGCCGGATCGACCTGCTCGCGGTCGGTCGCAACGAGGACGGCCGCCTGGAGGCGTTCGCGCGCGGCACGGACGGCGCCCTCTGGCACATCTGGCAGACCAGGCCCAACGGCGGCTGGTCGAACTGGGCGTCGCTGGGCGGCCGGATCGACCGCCTCGACGTCGGCAGCAACCAGGACGGCCGGCTGGAGGTCTTCGCGCGCGGCACGGACGGCGCCCTCTGGCACATCTGGCAGACCAGGCCCAACGGCGGCTGGTCGAACTGGGCGTCGCTGGGCGGCTGGGTCGACCTGATCGACGTCGGCAGCAACCAGGACGGCCGGCTGGAGGTCTTCGCCCGCGGCAGGGACCGTGCCCTGTGGCACATCTGGCAGACCAGGCCCAACAACGGCTGGTCGAACTGGGCATCCCTCGGCGGCTGGATCGACCGCGTCGCGGTCGGCAGCAACCAGGACGGCCGCCTGGAGGTGTTCGCCCGCGGCAGCAACCAGGCCCTCTGGCACATCTGGCAGACCAGGCCCAACAACGGCTGGTCGAACTGGGCATCGCTGGGCGGCTGGATCGACCTGGTCGACGTCGGCAGCAACCAGGACGGCCGGCTCGAGGTGTTCGCCCGCGGCAGCAACCAGGCGCTGTGGCACATCTGGCAGACCAGGCCCAACAACGGCTGGTCGGGCTGGGCGTCGCTGGGCGGCTGGATCGACCGGCTGAACGTCAACCGGAACGCGGACGGCCGGCTGGAGGTCTTCGCCCGCGGCAGCAACCAGGCCCTCTGGCACATCTGGCAGACCAGGCCCAACAACGGCTGGTCCGGCTGGGCATCCCTCGGTGGCTGGATCAACCTGCTGGCCTCCGGTCAGAACGCACTCTGACCGCCCCGTAGGGACGTCGCGGGGAGTGTCGCCTTCGGACCTCCCCGCGACGCCGCGTGTACCGGGAAGCGGTCCCGTCGCGGGACGCCGGCCCGGCCGGTCGGATCAGTCAGATCAGCCCGTACTGCCGTCCCGCCGCGACGGCGGCGCGGCGGGACCTGACGTCGAGCTTGCGGTAGAGGTGGCGTAGGTGGGTCTTCACCGTGTTCGGCGACACGGACAGCTGGACCGCGATCTCCTCGACGGTGGCGAGGGTGGGCAGCTCGCGGAGGAGCTCCACCTCCCGCTCCGTCAGTTCCAGCGTGCCGCCCGGCGGCTGGGCGACGAGCGTGAGCAGCTCCTCGAGAAAGCCGTCCAACCGTCCCGACCTGCCCACCTGGGCCAGGATCAGCCGCCGCAGCTCCACGCCGCCGTTGCGGAACGGCCGGACCGTCCGGCCCGGTTCCGCGATCTCCGCGGCGGCACGCAGCTGTGTCGCGGCCTGCTCCTGGTCACCGGCCCGTGCCGCGAGCACGGCACTGAGCAACCACGCCTCGATGATCGTCGTGGCGAAGTAGGACCGCACGGCCTGGTTGGTGATCTGCTCCAGCAGCGGCTGGGCGACGCGAACCTGGTCGTGCTGGAGACGGTCGTGCACCCGCAACAACAGGCTCTCCCCCACGGTGCCGAGCGACGCGACGGCCACGCGGAAGATCTCCGCCGCCCAGCCGAGGCGACCGACACGCAACGCCAGGTCGTGTTCCAGCAGTGCCTCGTGCGCCACCACCACCGGCGGCAGGCCGTTGCCGTGGCTCAACCGCTTGCGGTGGCCACGCAGCCGGTCCAGTGCGGCGGCCACGTCGCCACCCGTGTCGACGTCGACCGCCGCCGCCAGCGCCATCGTCCACAGTTCCGCGGCCGGGTAGCCGGCCTTCGGGAAGGCGGCCAACGCGCGCGACACGCACCGCCTCGCCTCCACGTGGTCCACGAGGTGGTAGGCCACCCAACCCGCGAGGCAGTACCCGAACGCACGGCCGTGCACGTCCGGCAGCTTCTCGGCCTGTTCGATCGCGTCCCTGGCGAGCCGCTGGGCGGTCGGCAGGTCGCCGCGGAAGAACGCCACCCCGCCGAGATAGCTCCAGCAGTGCACGAGCGCGACGCGGTGCCGGCTCTTGACGGCAATGCTCTCCGCCTGCCGGAGGTAACGCTCCGCGTCGGGCAGACCGAGCCAGAAGGACGCCGTGCCGCTGTTGAGCAACGTCAGCGAAGGCAGCGCCCAACCGGACATGGCGGCGATCCGCGCCCGGAGCCGGTTCAGCTCGTACACCGACGCCGGGCTGAACCCCTGCAGGAACGTCCGCGCGACGGTCTCCAGATCACGCACGGCCTGCGTTCCGCCCGCGACCGCGTCGGCGAGTCCGGGCAGCTGTCTCCTACCCGCGACGCAGTCGCCGCCCACCAGCTCCGCGAGGACGCCGACAAGCCTGACCTCGGGAGTGCCAGCCGGTTCGGCGGGCAGCGCCTCGATGAGCTCCCGCACGATCGCGAGCTCACCCCGCAGCACCAGTTCCGGTCCGTACCTGACGACCATGCGGGTGATGAGCCCGAGGTTCCTGCTGCGGACGGCGTGCCAGGCCGCCGCGGCGAGGTCGTTGTCGCCCTCGGCCGACCACCGGGCGGTGATCCGGTGGAGCCTGTGGAGCTTCTGCGGTACCTGGCGCATCACGTTCAGCAGGTGTGCGCGCACAAACGGATGCTGGCGGTAGCTCAGTCCTTCGGCGCGGATCACCAGCAGGTCGCTGCGTGCCAGTTCGGCGAGCAGTTCGGGAGCGTTGGCGTTGTCCGTCAGCCTGCCCGCCAGGTCGGCGTCGAACCGCTCCGCCACGCTGGTGCAGCGCAGCAGCTGCCGCTGCTCGGCGGTCAGCACGTCGAGCACCTCGTTCTCGAGGTAGTCACCAACCGTGCGGAGCGCGCCCGGGACGTTCGCCAGCACCGTGTCGGGGTCACGGACGTCGCTGATCGCCGTCGCCGCCATCCGCACCGCCACCGGCCATCCTTCGGTCAGGCGGAACAGCGTGTCCATCTGGTCCCTGGTGGCCGTCACGCCGAGCGCGAGGGCGAGCTGCGCGGTCTCGTCCTTGGTGAGGGCGAGGTCGGCCGCCCCGATCTCCCGGAGCAGACCGCTGACCCGCAGGCGGTGCAGGCCGAGTACCCGCTCGGCGCGGGTGCACAGGACCAGCCGCAGACCGCGAGGCTGCCAGGTGACCAACTGCTCTAGCGCGCCGAGCGTCTCCGGTCTGCGAAGGTGGTCGAGGTTGTCGAGCACCAGCCAGACCGGCTGGCCGTCGCCCGCCAGGTCCTCGACCGTGGTCACGCGGCCGCCGTGCCGCGGGCCGGCCGCGGGATCACTCCCCGCGACGCGGCGAACCGCCGCGTCCATCTCCCGCCGAAGCACCGCGGGGTCGTCGTCGGCGGGCTCGAGACTGAGCCAGGCCACGGTCGGCCACACCTCTGCCGCCCGCCGTCGCCGCGCCCATTCCGCGACCGTGGTCGTCTTGCCGAAACCGGCAGGCGCGGACACCACGGTCACGAGTATCTCGTCGTCCGGCAACGTCGGCAGCCGTTCGATGGCACGGCTGGATATCGGCTCGTCAATCACGGCGAGGTGGCGAAGGGGCTGATTTCGACATGTTGAACTGGGAGTTTACCGACACATTCGCCGGGAGGACGGGATCTGGCGACGGCTCACACGTTTCGGGTGAGTACACGCTCGCCGGCCATGGCTCGTGCGGGGTCACCGTCCCCGGGTGGAGGCAGTACCCCGGAGACGGTGACGTCTCATGCCGGACGCCAGTGCTCGGCACCGGCTCGCAACCGTGGGGACTCCGGTGACGGCATCCGCACCGGCCAGGTCGGTTGGGGCCATGCCAAGGGTTCCCCCACATTACCGCCGTCCGGGTCGACGTGGCGCAGCGCGTGCCGCGGCGCACCGTCGAGGCCGAGGAGCAGCTCCCGCGCCAGCTCGTTGACCAGCCGGACCAACCGCGGCGACGAGCGGACCACGATCAGCTCGTGCAGTACGTCGATCTTGGCGATGAGCCACCGGTAGGTCTGCGCGAGATGGCTGGGTACCGCGGGTGGATAACGCCGGAGCATCCTCGACAGGTACGCCAGTTGGTTCGCCATCGCGTCACCGTTGCCGGTCATGGCCAGTTCCGCCAGGGCCGCGCGGATGGCGTCAACCACGGAGGGGGCGCGATGTTCGAGCACTGTCCAACCTTTTCCTTCAGGACTCCACCAGCAGCGCGAGCCGTCTGCGAAGCCGGTCGACGGCCTGGCCACGCAGCTGGGAGATACGGGAGGGGGTGACCCCGAGGTCGACCGCGATACGCGCCATGGGCCGCTCGCACACGAAGTACTCGACCACGACGGTCCGCATGGATCGGGGCAGTGCGTTGATCCCGTCCCACAGCTTGTCGGCGAACTCGCGCCGCAGCACGTGTTCCTCCGGGCCGGGTTCGCTGTCGGGCAGCAGGTTCGCCACCGTGTCCAGGCCGATGTCCTGCAGGTGGACCGGGTTGCCGCAGCGCGCGATCTGGACCGCGGTGGCCATCTGCTTCGGCGAGAGGCCGACGAACAACCCGAGCTCGATCATGGTCGGGGGGCGGCCCAGCGCGGCGACCAGCTCCGTGTGGCCGGTACGCATGAGGTTGAGGCGCCGGCGAGCGGTCCGGCTGGGCCCCTCCACGGCTCGCACCTCGTTCATCAGGGCACCGCGTATCCGGGCCGAGGCGTACTGGTCGAACGGCTCACGCCCCGTCGGGTCGAACGCGCGGGCCGCGCACACGAGGGCGAGAAGACCGGTGGACACCAGCTCGTCCCATTCCACGGACTGCGAGCTGGCGTCCGGCAGTTCCTGAACGTGTTGGTGCACCAGAGGAATGTGCTCGCTTATCAGCTCGGCCGTCGCCGAGGCAGGCGCGGTCATCCACTCCGCTCCCTCGGCCCGGTCTGGAACGGCATGGCGATCTCGGCGACCATCGGCGAGTTCTCGATGATCGCCTTGGCGACGTGGTCGAGCCGGATCCGGTCGTGCCGGGCGAACCGGCGCATCATCTCGAACGCGCTACCCAGGGCGAGCCCGTGCCGCTCGGCGAGGATGCCCTTCGCCTGCTCGATCATGATCCGCGAGCGCAGCGCCGTCTGCAGCTGGCGAGCGAGCCGTTCGGCACCGAGGAGGGCGCGATGCTCCACCAGCACGTTAGCGGCCAGCGCGGCGATCGCCCGCGGGATGACGAGGTCGTCCGCGAACCGCTCGGGCCGACGGCCGAAGAGGACGAGCGCACCGAGCGTCTCGACGCCCTGTCGCAGCGGAATTATCCGCATGGCAGGGAAACCCGCGTCGTTCGCGGCCAGCCGGAGGTCGTTGTCCGACACGTCGAGTGGCAGCTGGGCGGCCTCGCTGGTCGCGGCGACCCTGACCGGCTTGCCGTCCTCACCGACGAGCATGACCGCGGCCGCCTCGGCGGAGGACAACGCGACCGAACGGCGCGCGAGCCTGTCCATGTACCGCGCCTCACCGACCGGGCCGCGATCCATGTTCGACAGATCGCTGACGGCGGCGACGATTTCGTCCTCCCGGCGCGCGATGTTCGTTGTCACTCTTGGTCATCCCTCCTCTGGTCCCACTATCACGGCAGGCAGCGAAGTGTTCAGGCCGAAATGACTCCAATCGCCTGCTGCGGGTGAGGTACCGAGCAGTGGTGACGGTGTCCGTCCGGTGAGCCAGCACCGATGCCGCCGGCAACGGATGGGTGCCTGGCCGCGCCGGTGCCCGTCACAGGTACTCCACCCGAGGTCCGCAGACTCGGTGTCGGGTGTCCAGCAACAACCTGGCATGCCGCTCGACCAGATCGTAGTCGAGGTCGTCGTGATCGGTCAGGAGCACGACCGCGTCCGCCTCCCGCAGCACGGACTCCGCGAGCTCGACGAGCTTGACCGACGGTGGGCAGCGGTGCGGCTCGACGTGGGCGTCGACCGCCCACGTCACCGCGCCGTGCCCGTTGAGCAGCTCCACGACGCGCATCGCGGCGGACTCCCGGACATCACCGGTGTCCGCGGCGCACGACAACCCGAGGAGCAGGACCACACTGTCCCCCAACGATTTCCGGTTCCTGTTCAGCGCGGTCGCCAACCGGTGCACCACGTAGTCCGGCATGTGGTCGTTGATGTCGTTCGCCAGCGTGACCAGACGGCTGTCGCGGTTGGGGTCGCGGCCCAGGCGGGCGGACAGGTACCGGGCGCCAACCGGCAGGCACTCCCCGCCAGGACCGGGGCCGGGCGTGAACCGGCAGAAGCTGAACGGCTTCGTCGCGGCGGCCTCGACCGCCTGCCAGACGTCCACCCCCAGCTCCCGGGCGAACATCGCCATCTCGTTGATCAGCGCGATGTTCACGTGCCGGAAGGCGTCCTCGATCAGCTTGGCCAGCTCGGCCTCCCTGGTCCCGGCGACCGGCACGGTGGTCTCGACGAGCCGGTCGTACAGTGCCCGCACGGCGGACAGCGACGACTCGTCCGTGCCGGAGACCACCTTGGGTGTGTTCTCGAACCGCCAGTGCCGGTTGCCCGGTTCGGCGCGTGCCGGGCTGTACCCCACCGAGAAGTCGCGACCGGCGACGAGGCCGCTGCCCACCTCGAGCAGCGGCGCGACCAGCTCCTCCGTGGTGCCGGGATAGGTGGTCGACTCCAGCACCACGGTCGCACCGGGACGCAGGTGCAGCGCGAGGCCGCACACCGCCTCCGTCACGTGGGACAGGTCCGTCAGCCCGCCGGTGAACGGCGTCGGCACCGTGATGATCGCGTGGTCGAACCGGTCGGCGTCGACGTAGTGCCCGGTGGGCAGGTAGCGGCCACTCGAGAGCGCACGCCGCAACCGGTCCGCACACACCTCCTCCACATGGGACTGCCCGTCCTGCAGCGCCCAGATGCGGGCCGCGTCGGTGTCCAGGCCCACCACCGAGAAGCCGGCGTCGACCGCGCTCATCGCGATCGGCAGGCCGACGTGGCCCTGCCCGACGACGACCAGCCGCTCGGGCGCGGTCACAGCCGCGCTTCCGTCGGAATGCCGAACTCCTCCGCGTGGTTCGACAACCATGCGAGCGTCCTGGACAGCCCGGTCCGCAGCGGGACCGGGCGTGCGGCGGGAAACAGTTCGCGCAACCCCTCCGGGCAGGCCCGCGAATGCCGGATGTCACCCGGGCGCGGCGCGACGCGCCGGACGTCGAGGTCCCGGCCGACCAGCTCGCCCACCAGGCGTGCGAGCGCGTTGACGGTCGTTCCGGTACCGAACGCGAGGTCGACGGGGTACGGGCTGACCCGCCGGGACCCGACCGCGTCGACGAGCACGTCGACGACCGAGTCGACGAACGTGAAGTCCCGAGACTGTTCCCCGTCGCCATGCACGACGAGCGCCTCGCCCCGCAGCGCGGCGACCGCGAAGGCCGGCACGACCGCGGCGTTGGGGGCGTCCGGGACCTGCCGCGGGCCGAAGACGTTGAACAGGCGGAACGAGATCGTGTCGAGCCCGAAGGAGGAGGCGTAGGCGCTCGCGTAGGACTCGGCGGCGAGCTTGCTCACGCCGTGCGGGCTGGCGGGACGGCACGCGCCGCTCTCGGCCCGGGTGTCGCCGCTGTCGCCGATGTCGCCGTACACCGAGCCGGACGAGGCGAGCACGACGTGGGCGCCGGCCTCCCTGGCCACCTCGAGCACGACGAGTGCGCCCGTGGCGTTCACGTTGTGGCTGACGAACGGGTCCTCGACCGAGCACGGAACGGGCGGCACCGCGGCGAGGTGGACGATCGCGCCGACGCCCCTGGCCGCGGCCCGGACGTCGTGGCGGTCGAGCACCGAGCCGAACATCAGGTCGACGTCGACCCCCGAGAGGTTGTCGACCCGGCCCGTGCTCAGGTCGTCGAGAACGACCACGTAGTGGTCACGGACGAGTGCGCGGCACAGGTTGGTGCCGATGAACCCCGCGCCGCCGGTGACCAGGACCTTCACTCGGCACCACCGGTCACGAGGATCCGCGTCCTTCCCGTCGCGGGTTGGCTCGGCGCGGGGTGAATCGCTGTCATCGCTGGCGCTCTCCTCGAGTACTGCGCGCGTTGCGCGCGCGGTCGACGTGGCGTTCTCGCCTGCGTCGTGGTCCAGGAGGCGGCGCGAAGGTGGCGTGTGGTCAGCGGCCGGTCTGCCGGCCGACCACCAGAGACTCTCGGGATCGGGTGACACGCGTGCCGGCGAGCAGGTCGACCAGGTCCTCGACGGCCCTGCCGACGACGTCGATGGTCTGCCGGTACATGGGCGCCGGCCGCCCGGTGGGCTCCGGGATGTCGTGTGCGCCGGAGAGGCTGAACGGCCCGGTGCCACGCCTGCGCCTGGCCACCAGCACCGCCGTCCGGGCCCGCTGCACCAGGTTCACCGGCAGTGGGGCGGCGATGGGCGGCGCCAGCAGATGGGTGAACTCGAGCAGGCAGAACGTCTTCCCGAGCGCCTGTGGGTACATCTCGATCGCTACGGCGCGGTGGCTCTGCTCCGCGGTCAACACCAGGTCCGCGTCGGCGACGACGCCGCGCTCCAGTGCCGTGGCCCGAAACGCGGACACGGCGTTCTCCAGCTGGTATTGGCCCAGCAGATGGCGCGTGCGGATGTCTATGAGCGTGCCCGGCACGGCGATGGTGCCCGCGCTGGCCACCGTGAAGCTCGCCGCGCCGGGACCGAGACGGTCGATGAGGCCTCTTCTCGTGAGAATCTCGGCCAGTGGCGACCGGCAGATGTTGTCGGAGCAGACGAACAGGATCCGGAAACGGGAACTCATCTGACTCACCGGATCTTCCGCACCGCACGAGGAAAACCACACAGTGACATAAGTACTACCTCCGGCCAGGACCTCGACGTCCACATCCACAACTGGCTGGGACCGGGCCGGAATGCTGACAGACTACACAATCCGCCAGTGAATGATCATCGAACCTCTCCTGATCACCGGAATGGGGGGTTAACCATGCTCGGGCACCACGTTGTGTAGCTCACAAGCGTCGAGCTGTTCACCCACGGCGGGACTGTCGTCCGCCGACTGGCTGCCGCGCGTCCGGGTGACCAATCTCTGCGCGAGCACCGTGTTGATCCGCCGAGTGGCCCGCTGCAGCGCACATCCCGCCAACAACACCAACGGGCACAGGACGAGCACGCCGAACGCACCCACCCAGACGTACTCGAAGACCAACGCCATGACTCATCCCTTCGTATCACCGGTCGCGTCGTCGCCGAACACGGGCGCGCACCGGTTGCGCGGTGAACCTGGCGGTGGGGACCGGGCCAGGCCGCGGCGGAGACGAAGGAGCTCGCGGGCAGGAAGGCACTCCTTCCGGGGTGCCGTGCGAACTCGGGTCACGACGACCGGCGACCGGTGTCTGGGTGATGACCACCGCCGGCGTCACAGGTGGATCGGGCGGGACATGCCCACCGGATCACCACTTGGCTCCACGCGGTGATTGTCCCGGAGCGGTCGGCTCGTCCGCTTCATCCACTGTGGGTGATCCGGCTTTCGGCGGGAAGCGCCGACCACGGTATGACCAAGACGATCGACGTCTGCCGCGTATACCCAGTGTGGTTCCATCAAAATTACGCTCGCCTAATCGAAGTCACCTGTTCGGGTAGAAGTTCGGATCCCACCTAGCTAAGTCGACGACCAATTCTGTATGCATTCACCAACGCGTCGCGCGATGCGTTTAAGGGGTACGTCTGTGGGATGCCCAACCTTGTGGAGCCCGAAGCTCGTCGTCCCGGTGGCGTCGCGCGATCTCATCGCCACACGCGGGGGCATCGCGGCACTCACGAAGCTCCGCGACCGAGCAGCGGCCGCGGCCGTCTTCCGCGCGCCGGCGGGCTACGGGAAGACGACACTGGTCGCGAACTGGATGCGGTGCCGGCCGGCTCATGGCGAACCGGTGGCGTGGGTGAGCATCGACCGCGCCGACGACGACGGCGACGTGCTGAGCGACCACATCCTCGCCGCGGTGGCGGATGCCCTGGGCGGTGAGGAGACCGCGGCCGAGCAGGGCCCGGCCGCCCGCCGGCTGACCGAGAAGATCGCCGAGCTGACGGCGGACCGCCCGAGACGGACGTGGCTGGTGCTGGACTCCGTGGAACGGCTGCGTTCGGCGGAGTCGCTTCGCGTGCTGGAGGAGCTGCTGGCCCGGATACCCGAGCGCCTTCGGGTGGTCGTCTGCACACGTCCGACCGAGCTGGCCGACCGGCTGGCCGACCGGCTCGCCGACCTGTCGCACATCCGTGTCGAGGCTGACGACCTCACCCTGACCGCGGCCGAGACGACGCCGTTCCTCCGAAGACACGGACTGTGCCTCGACGCGGGGCAGACGGCCAGGCTGATGAATCTCACCGAGGGCTGGCCCGCTGGCATCCGCCTCGCGGCGATCATTCTCTCGAACTCGTCGGGTACCGTCGCGGAGCTGGGGAACCGGCTCGGCGTCGACCGCGCGGTCACCGACTACGTGACCATCGAGGTGCTCGACGACCTCACGGCGAAACAGCTCCACCTCCTGCTGTGCACCTGCGTCCCGGACGAGTTCGACGCGGGACTCGCCACCGCGCTCAGCGGTCTGAAGGACGCACCGGCGCTGCTCGCCGACCTCGCGCGAACCGGCTTCCTGATCCGGCACGACGGCGGCCACACCTATCGCCAGCATCGCTTCGTCCGGGCGCACCTGCTGGCGTGGCAACGCTGGCGGTTCCCCAAGCTGCTGGAGCAACGGCACGAACGCGCGGCCCGCTGGTTCATCGGCAAGGGTCAGCTCGTCTCGGCGGCCGAACACGCCAGGGCGAGCGGCGACACCGACCTGTCCGCCGGCATCCTCGCCCTGTACGGACCGGAACTGTTGCTCCGCGGCAAGATGAGCCTGATCCGCGACGTCGCGGGCCGCCTGCCACCGGAGTCGCTCGCACGACCGGAGATCGGGCTCATCGTGGCACTGGCGGAGATCATGACCGGCGACCGCACCGGCGCGGAGCTGCGGCTCGCCGGGCTCGCGGAGGCGTTGTCCCACAACAAGAACTCCCGCACGGCGGCCCTGGAGACGATCGTCAGGACCCACTGGACACGTAAGATCGACCGTGTCGTGGCCGAGAAGAACGCCCTCGACGCGCTGGTGCCGGCGGCCGGCGGCCAGTGGCTGCCCACGCTCGCGCTGCTGAACCGGGGCACCATCTCCTTCTGGCTCGGCGACTACGCGGCCGCCCGGGATGATCTCGAACGGACGCTCGCCACCGCGACCAAGCAGGACTACGACTACGCCGTGCTGCACAGCCTCAGCTATCTCGGCGGGATCGCGTCGGCCGAGGGAGACTTCCCACAGATGCGGGAGACCGCCGAACGGGCAATCGAGTTCGCCAAGGACAGGTCGCTCCGGTCCGCGTGCTGTTTCGCCTACGCCTGCGAGGTCTGGGCCGCGTACCAGTCCATGGACTGGGAGCGCGCGCTGCCCGCGATGGACCTGGCCCTGGCCGCCGTGGACCAGACGGGTGACCGGATCGTCGAGACGATCGTGTTGTCCCTCAAGGAGTTCATCGAGTACGAACGGGGCACGGACCCGTACGCCGCCATGGTGCGCCTGCGTGCCCACTGGAACGGACTCGTGACCGCCGACCCGGTCCAACCGTCGCTCATCGCCTACGAGGCCGCCATCGAACAGCGCATGGCCCTGCGGCTCGGGCGTGCGGACTGGGCGGCGGAGACTCCGCGGCGAGCGGCGGCCTGGCTGGGCCAGTCCGGCGACGTACTGCTCATGCAGGCGCGCATGCACGTGCATCACGGCCAGGTCGGCGCGGCGCGCGCGCTACTCGACCGTGTGAACCGCAAGACCGTCCGGTCCGTGGTGGTCACCACGCTCATCGACGCCCACCTGCTGTCCGCGACCCTCGCGCTGCGGGCCGACGACCACGCCCGGGCGGAGCGGGAGTTCACCGCGGCCGTGGAGATCGCCGAACCCCGGCGGGCACTGCGTTCCTTCGTCGACGGAGGCGACGAGATCCGCGAGCTGGCGGTCGCACAGGCGGGCCGGATGGGCAGGTTGAACGACTTCGTCGCCAGTCTGCGCGACGCGTTCTCCGCCAGTGACAAGGACATCGTCGCTCTGACCCCACGAGAGGTCGAGCTGCTGCGCGAACTTCCCTCGCTCGCGACCGTCGAGGAGATCGCCGCTTCGCGCTACGTGTCGGTCAACACTGTGAAGACACATTTGCGACACATCTACCACAAGCTCGGTGTGCGGTCGCGCCGCGAGGCCGTCGCGACCGCCCGCGGGCGCGGGCTCCTCTGATCGTCGACCGTCACCGGTTCAGGGCGAGCACTCACCCGCCCAGGATGAAGACACTGGTTCGCCCCCTCACGAAAGATCCCTGGGGTGCCCTGCTGCGAGTTGTCGGGGACGCGCACTGCGCGCGATGAATTCGGGAAAGGAACCATAAGGGTGGAGATCGCACAGTTGGCAGTCAACTGGGAGGACGCCTACCGGACCTACGAGGACGCGAGTGCCGCGAACATCGCGGACACGTCCCGGGCGGTCGCGATGGCATGGCGCGCGTTGGGCGCTGACACCACGCTTCCGTGGTGGCTCACGGCCGCGGTGCTGTCGGCGGCCGAGGCCTTCGAGCATCAGGCCGATACGTGGTCGGAACGCCAGTGTCGTCACGATGAACAGCTCGGCACCGGAGCGCGGTCGCGGGTGGACGGCGACTGCCAGTGCTCGCGTCTGTTCCTGCTCCTCGACCCACCGGTCGCCGACATCGCCTGACCGGCCGGCTGACCGGCTGAGTGCCTGACCGATCCCCGAGTCCCCACCGGATACTCCAGGCCCATCGCGGGAAAGCTCCGGCGCACACGCGCCAGGACTGTGCACGTGGCCCCGGAACGGCGCGTACAAGGCCGTTCCGGCAACCAGGAGATTCCGGACTCAACCCGTCGCGCGCGCTGTTCTCCGTCCCGCTCAGGGCGCCGCTGGGCGGCTGTACCGAGGAAGGAACTCAGGTCCACCAACCCAGTACGGACGCGATGTCGGCGCCGATGCTCAGTGGGTCGAACGGCTTGTGCAGCACCGCGCTGGCGCCCTGCGCACGCAGCCGGTCGGTGAGGGCCGGATCGGGATCCTCTGTGAGGACGATGACCGGCACGTCCGTCTGACGGGCGCGTATGTCGGAGAGGACGGCGCGTTCGTCCGTGTCGGACATCCAGATGTCGAGCAGTACGGCGTCGTGGGTGTGCGTGTCGAGCTGCCGCACGACATCCGCACAGCCCGTCACCGTGCACACCGACCAGCCGTCGAACCCGTCCAACGAGAGGCGCAGGATCTCGAGCACGTCCGGGTCGTCGTCGACTACGAGCAGCTTCTTCCCATCTGTCATGGGATTCCTCACCTAGAGTCGGTTCTCGGTGCCGGTCGCGGGCTGGCACGGCATCGACGAACGCGCCGTGGCATCCGATGAGGACCGGCCCTCGGGTCATCCACGTCCATGGAATGGCTGGGACTGGGCCGGACAGCGACCACGCTACCAACCCGACCGGTCGATGACCGGAGAAACCAGGGAAATCACCCGGTACGTGGCACGGCACCGACCAGGAATCACCTGGGGTAGTTGAAGACCGCGCACCGCGCCGGGGCGACGACGGCCGTGCTCACCGAGACCGTGCCGGCGAACCGACGACCACCGCGCCGGGCGCCACGTCCCTGGTCACCACCGCGCCCGCGCCGACGACCGCACCGGCCCCGACAGTCCGGCCCTGGAGGATCACCGCGCCGGCGCCGACGAGCACGCCGCTGCCGAGCACGACCGAGCCGGAGACGTTCGCGCCCGGCAGCACGGTCACGCGGTCCCCGAGCACGCAGTCGTGACCGATCGTCGCGTTGTAGTGCACCTGGCAGTGCTCGCCGGTGGTCACCTCTCCCGACACCAGGACGTTGGCGTGGGCCAGGAATCCCGGGCCCGGCGTGGTCGCCGGGCTGATGACCGTGGTCGGGTGCACGAGGGTCGTGGCCGCCAGGCCCGCCCGGTCCAGGATGCCGGCGAGCCGCTCGCGGACCCGCGCCTCCGCGATCGCCACCACGTACGCCGTGCCGGGCAACGCCTCGGCGGGCGGCAGCACCATGCGTTCACGCACCTTGTCCCCCGCGCGGAAGTCGTCGAGGAAGGCGATGACGTCCCGCCCCGACGCCGTCGCGATGTCGTGTGCCTCGCGGCCGGCGCCGCCCGCGCCGACGATGTACAGGGGGGCGCCGTCAGGCGACATGTCGCGGGTGTCCTTCCTGGTCCGGGCCGAAGCCGGGGTTGACGCCGCCGTCGCCGACCACGCCGCGCGGCCGCAGCAGTATCCCTATGGTGCGCAACACGATCCGCAGGTCGAGGCGCCACCCGCGCCGCTCGATGTACCACAGGTCGAGCTCGATGCGTTCCGGCCAGCTCAGCGCGTTGCGGCCGCACACCTGCGCCCAGCCGGTGAGGCCCGGCCGCACGGCGAGGCGCCCGCGCTGGCGCGCGGAGTAGTACCGGACCTGTTCCGGCAGCGTGGGACGGGGACCGATGATGCTCATGTCGCCCTTCAGGATGTTGACCAGTTGCGGTAGCTCGTCGAGGCTCGTCCAGCGCAGCACGGCGCCGACACCGGTCCGCCGGCTCCGGTCGGGCTCGCCAGGATGGTCGGGCGAGCGCAGGGTGCGGAACTTGAGGATCACGAACTCCCGGCCGTGCCGGCCGGAGCGGCGCTGACGGAACAGCACGGGACCGCCCATGGTCACGAGGATCGCCAGCATGATCACCAGCGCCAGCGGCGACACCACCACCATGGCGAACGCGGACACGACGACGTCGCACACCCGCCGTGCGCGGCCGTCGCGGGGTGCGGTCATGCCGTCGCCTCCCGGAGCACCTTCACCACCGCGGCCGCCATGTCGTCCACGTCGGACGGTTCGAGCGTGGGGTGCACGGGCAGGGAGAAACAGGTCCTGCCGAGCTCCGCGGCGATGGGCAGGATCCTTGGCGCGTCGGGGAACCGGCGGAAGGCGCGCTCCCGGTAGACCTCCATGCACCCGCCCTGCCGGGCGGGAATCCCTTCCGCCGCGACGGCGGCCACCAGCCGGTCGCGGTCCCAACCGCGGGCGAGCCGCCGCGGGCGCACCCTGGCGTAGAAGCGGTAGTAGGCGTGTCCGGCCCCTTCCGCGGGCTCGGGGACGTGCACCGCGGGCTCGGCACGCATCGTGTCGATGAGCACGGCCGCGTTCGCGGTGCGCTGCTTGGTCCAGGCCGAGAGCTTGCGGAGCTGGTTGCGCCCGACCGCGGCCTGGATCTCCGTCATCCGCCCGTTCGTCCCGAAGTCGTGGTGGACCCAGTGAAACCCGGGTCCGGGCGGCTCGTGCACCGCGGCCCAGCTCTTGCCGTGGTCCTTGCGTTCCCAGCACCGTCGCCACAGCTCGGGGTCCGAGGTGGTCACGGCACCGCCCTCGCCCGCGGTGGAGATGATCTTGTCCTGGCAGAACGACCACGCGCCGATGTCGCCGAGCCCGCCGACCGGCCGGCCCCGGTAGCTCGCGCCGTGCGCCTGGGCGCAGTCCTCGACCAGCGGGAGGTGGTGATCGTCGGCCAGTGCCCGCAGCGGTTCGAGGTCGGCGGGGTGCCCGGCGAGGTGGACGACCACGATCGCGGCCGTGCGGCCGGTGATCGCCGGGGCCGCGGTCCGCGCGGTCATGGTCATCGTGTCCGCGTCGACGTCCACGACGACCGGGCGCGCGCCGCAGGCCACGACCGCGCTGGCGGTGGCCACGAAGGTGGCGGCCGGCACGATCACCTCGTCGCCGGGGCCGGTCCCGACCGCGTGGAGCGCCAGCTCCAGGGCGACCGTGCCGTTGGCGACCGCCACGGCGTACCGGGTGCCCACCGCCGCCGCGAGCTCGTCCTCGAACGCCCGGCCGTGCACACCGGTCCAGTAGTTCACCCGTCCGGAGGCCAGCACCTGGCCCGCCGCCTCGATGTCCTCCGGACCGTAGGCGGGCCAGCCGGGCAGCGGTGTCGAGCGCACCGGGCGGCCGCCGTCGATCGCGAGCCTGGTCATCGCGGCTCCCGGCCGCGGAACAGCGCGACCGCGACCGCGGACAGTCCGCAGTACAGCGCCACGCAGCTCACCGCGAGCCCCATGCTGCCGCCGAGCTTGACGCCCAGCACGTAGCAGCCGACCGACGCCACGCCGGCCGCGAGCCCGAACGCGCCGGCCACGCGCGTCCGGCCGCCGCCGACCAGACCGCGGCTGGCCACGACGTACGGCGCGAGGCAGGTCTCCGCGACCACGAGCACCAGCAGCAGCTCGCGCGCGTGCGCGAACGGCATCCCGAAGACCGGCACGACCAGCACCCAGCCCGCGGTGGCGACCACGACGCCGCCGAGCGCGGAGAACAACGCCGCCCGCGACACCCAGACGTTGAGGCGCCCGCTGCCGCCGAGTGCGACGTGCCGGACGAAGAACTGGCCGACGGCCTGCGGCACCACCCTGGACACCTCCGAGAGCGTCGCCGCGACCGAGTACACGCCGACGGCGGCGGGGCCGGCGACCGCGCCGAGCACGTAGCGGTCGGACCGCAACGCGACGGCCAGGCCGAGGGTCAGCCCCAGCGCCGGGGCGCCGCGGCCGACCAGCAGCCGGACCGCGGCGCCCTCGGGCCGGCCGGCGCCGAGCAGTCCGATCCTGCCGAGGCCGTGCAGCTGGACCAGGCAGACCACCGCCGTCCCGGCCGCCTGCGCCGCCAGCAGCCCGGCGGCGCCGGCGCCGCCGGCCACCGCGGCGACCGTCACGGTGACGAGCCCGCCCGCGGCACAGGCCGCCGACCACAGCCCGCCGGGCCGGAACAGGCCGTCGGCGTACCAGGCCTCGCTCGCCTGCGCCGCGACCACCTGCACCGCGGTGGCCGCCGCGACGGCGACCAGGAACCCCACCGACGACAGCGAAAGACCGGTCAGCGACGAGGACACCGCACACCCGCCGGCGGCGAGCCCGGCCGCGACCGCGGCGCCCCCCGCCGTGCACCAGGCGTACGAGCGCAGCACCCGCTCGCGGTCGGGCGGCCCGGCGACCGGCAGGGCCGAGCGCAGTGCCTGGCCGGTGCCCAGGCCGCCGAGCAGCGCGCACACGCTGCCGATGGTGGTGCCGAGGACCATCTCGCCCCGCCCGGCCGGGCCGAGCACGATCGTCGCCACGACGGCCGCCGCGGCGTTCGCCCCCACCTGGAGCAGTCCGGCCGAGGCGAGCAGGGAGACGTCGGCACGGCTCGGACTGGCGAGCGCGCTCACCGGCGTGTCCTCGGGAGCTCCAGCAGCCACTTGTGGAACCGCTCCTCGAGCCGCCACAGCTCGTAACGCCGGGCCGTCTCCAGGTTCCGCGCGGACTGCTCGGCCCACGCCGCGTTGTCGAGCAGCAGGCCGGACAGCGCGGCGGCCAGTGCCCGGTGGTCGTCGACGGGCACCAGGCACCGGGGGTCCAGCAGCTCCGGGATCCCGCCCACGGCGGAGCCGACGGCCGGCAGCGCGCGGGCCATCGCCTCCAGCAGGGCACGGGGCAGGCCCTCGGTCCTGGACGGCATCGCGAACACCGACGCCGAGTCGAACAGCGCGGTGAGCCGGTCCCGGTCGTGGACGGCTCCGGTCAGCACGACCCGGTCGGCAAGGCCCAGCGAGTCGACCAGCGCCGCCAGCTCGCCGTGCCACCTGCCGCCACCGACGATCACCGCGCACACCGGCAGCCCGTCGTCGGCAAGCACGCGCAGTGCCCGCAACAGCACGTCGTGGCCCTTGTACCGCTGCGCCTGGCTGCCGACGGTCAGCACCCGCGGCGAGACGGGCTGGCTCGTCCGCGGGCTCGCCACGATCGCCGACGCCGGGAGCCGGACGTTGGACACGGCCACCACCGGCACGCCTGCGGCGGGCGGGTACACCTCCTGCAGGACCCGCTCGGTGACGTACTGCACCGCCGCGGCGCCCCGCACGACCCGGCGCATCACCGTCCGGGCCGTGCCCGCGCCCGACCGTCCGGCAGCGCCGAGCACATCGGCGGCGAGCACGTCGTACGGGTCGCCGACGACCTCGGCCGCGTACCGGCGCCGCAGCACGGCCGCGGCCAGCGCGGCGAGGGTCCCCACCGCGCCGGGCACGCGCACGACCAGTACGTCGGCCCGTGCCACGGCCCGGCCCACCGCCACGACCAGCCTGGGCAGCGCCCGCACCAGACCCGCGAGGCCGGCGTAGGACGGCAGGGCCACGACCTCGACCCCGTCGGGCAGTGGGTGGGTCCCGGCGCCCAGCCGGGTGTCGGCGCGCGCGACGATCCGCAACCGGGCCCCGTCGGCGAGGTAACGCGACCAGGCGGCCGCGCCGAGCACGGCGTCGGCGGCCGCCCAGCGGCCGGTGCCGTCGCGGCCGAACCGGGCCTCGGTGCACAGCGTGATGACCGGCGTCGCCGTCGCGGACCGGGTGGGCAGGGTCGACTCCACGACGTCGGCGACCGCCCCGGCGGCCCGGTCCGCGTCGAACCGGTCGGCCACCCACTCCCTGGCCCGTGCGCCGCGGGCGGCCAGCCCGCCCGCCGGGTGCGCGGCATGCGCCTGGGCCAGCGCCGCCGCCAGCGCGTCGTGGTCGCCCGCCGGGAAGACCCAGCCGCAGCCGGGACCGACGGTCTCGGGCAGCGCGCCGGCGTCGCTGACGATGCTCGGCACACCCATCGCGCCCGCCTCTAGCGCGGCCCCGTGGTTGTCCGAGAGGGACGGTGAGACGCTCACGTCGGCGGCGGCGTAGTACGGCCGCACGTCCGAGACGGTGTCCAGCCAGATCACCCCGTGCCGCTCGGCCTCGTACAGCTCGGCGAGGTCGCGGCGGTGCCGCTCCCCCGCCTCGTCGAAACCGCCGCCGACGATCAGGAGCCTGCCGGCGGGGTGCTCGGCGGCGAACCGGCGCCACGCGGACAGCAGGTCGGCGTGGCCCTTGATGCCGCGCCCGCGGTGGACGAGGCGCTTGGGCGCGTAGACGTACGCGACCATGATCGCGAGGAAGGCGTCATGCTCGACGCCGAGCGCGGCGCGGACCTCCTGCCGGCCCAGGTCGGTGGCCGGGTGGAACCGGCCGGTGTCCACCCCGTACGGGATCGCCGGGGTACGCGCGACGGGCCGGCCGAGCGCCCGGTACCGGGCCGCGGTGTACTCGCTGCCGCCGATCGTGACCGTGTCGAGCCGCGCCAGGGCCCGCTCCGCGGCGCGGATCAGCGGCGAGTCCAGGTACAGCGGACCGGGGACCATGTGCACCCGCGGCACCCGCAGCCCCAGCGTGGCGAGCCGCGTCGCCAGCGCGGCGGCGTAGAGGTGGTAGACCAGCACGTCCGGGGCCAGTGCCCGCAACTGGCCGCGCATCCGCACGAGACCGGCCACAGTGGACGGACCGGGGCGCAGCGCGAAGTCCGTCGCACTGTCCACGACCGCCACGCCGCGCTGGCGCAGTGCCGCGCGGACCGGTCCGTCGCCGGGTGGAAGCAGGGCGACGATCTCGTGCCCACGCGCGCGAAGCGCGTCGACCTGCGGCACGACCCACGGCGCGCAGCGACTCGACTTCAGCACGAGCACCACCCGTGCCCGGCGGACGCTCACAGGTACTCCACGTGCCCGGCCACCAGCCGGTGCCGCGTGTCGAGTACCAGGTCCGCGGTCCGCTCGACCAGACCGTAGTCGAGGGCGGCGTGGTCGGTGAGCAGCACCACCGCGTCCGCCAGCCGCACCCCGTCCTCGGTGAGCTCGACGATCTTCACCCCCGGCGGGCACTGGTGCGGTTGGACATGTGGGTCGACGACGTCGACGACCGCGCCCAGCTCGAGCAGCAGCTCGACGACCCGGCGCGCCGGCGACTCGCGGACGTCGCCCGTGTTGGGCTTGTAGGCCAGGCCCAGCACGAGGACGCGGCTGCCCGCGACGCACTTCCGCCGCCGGTTGAGCAGCGCGGCGAGCCGGTGCACGACGTACTCCGGCATGTGGTCGTTGACGTCGTTGGCCAGCTCGACGAACCGGAAGCTGCGGTGCAGCTGGCGGCGGACCTGCCAGGAGAGGTAGGTCGGGTCGATCGGCAGGCAGTGCCCGCCCACTCCCGGCCCCGGCGTGAACCGCTGGTAGCCGAACGGTTTCGTGGACGCGGCGTCGATGGCGGCCCACACGTCCACGCCGAGGTCCTTCGCGAACATGGCGATCTCGTTGACCAGTGCGATGTTCACGTGCCGGTAGGTGTTCTCCAGCAGCTTGGCGAGCTCGGCCTCCTTGGGGCTCGCCACCACGACGGTGGTCTCCACCAGCCGGTCGTAGAGCGCCCGCACGGCCGACAGCGACGGCTCGTCGATGGCCGAGACGAGCTTGGGCGTGTTCGCGAAGCTCCACTCCGGGTTGCCGGGGTCGATCCGCTCCGGGCTGTACCCGACGGCGAAGTCGGGACCGGCCCGCAGGCCGCTGCCCTCCTCCAGCAACGGGACGAGCAGCTCCTCGGTCGTGCCGGGGTAGGTCGTCGACTCCAGCACGACTGTCGTGCCGGGCCGGATGTGGCAC
The DNA here is from genome assembly GCF_035634895.1 of Actinophytocola sp. Classification (GTDB taxonomy): domain Bacteria; phylum Actinomycetota; class Actinomycetes; order Mycobacteriales; family Pseudonocardiaceae; genus Actinophytocola. Next base: position 56,396 of record NZ_DASQCC010000230.1, read on the forward strand.
GCGAGCGCCCGACCCGCGGCCTCGATGTGGGACAGGTCCGGGCGGCATTCGGCCAGCGGGGTCGGCACGGTGATGATCGCCGCGTCGAACCCGGCCACGTCCGCGTAGCTCGCCGTCGGCCGGTAACGACCGGTCGCGAGCGCGGCGGCCAGCTCCGCGTCGGCCACGTCCGCCACATAGGACTCGCCGGCCGCGAGCGCGTCCGCCCGGCACTCGTCGAGGTCGACACCGACCACCGAGAAGCCGTTGCGCACGGCACGCATGGCGATGGGCAGCCCGACGAAACCCTGTCCGATGACCGCGATCCGCTCCGCCGACGCGCTCATGCCGGTCGTCCGGTGCCGGTGAACGCGGGTTCGCCGAGCGCGGACATCCAGTCGATCGTGCGCCGCAGCCCGACCTCCAGCGGCACCGGTTCGATCGCGGGAAACAGCGCGCGCAGCGAGTCACACCGCGCGCGTGAGTGGCGCACGTCCCCCGGTCGCGGCGGGTCGGTGACGACGGGCAGCGTCCGGCCGAGCAGCTCACCCAGCAGCGCCACGAGCTCGTTGACGGAGGTGGCGGTGCCGAACGCGAGGTTCACCGGACGCTCGCTCGTGATCCGCCGTTCCACGCTGTCGGCCAGGATCTCCACCGCGGTGTCGACGTAGGTGAAGTCCCGGCTCTGCTCGCCGTCGCCCTGCACCCGCAGCGGCTCGCCGAACAGCGCGGCGCGGATGAACTTGGGAACCACGGCCGCGTAGGCGTGGTCGGAGCGCTGCAACGGGCCGAACACGTTGAACAACCGCAGCGCGAGGCACCCCAGCCCGAAGGAGGTGCCGTACGCGAGCGCGTAGGACTCGGCGGCGAGCTTGCCGGCCGCGTACGGGCTCCCCGGCATGCAGACGAGGTCCTCCGCGCGGGGCAGGACCGGGTTGGCGCCGTAGACCGAGCTCGAGGACGCGACGACGAGATGGGCGCCGGTACGCCGGGCCGCCTCGAGCACGCACAGCGTGCCGGTGACGTTCGTGTCGTGGCTGCGGCGGGGGTTCTCCAGCGAACGGGTCACCGAGGGCACGGCGGCGAGGTGCACGATCGAGTCCGCGTCCCGGCAGGCGGCGCCGAGCGCGGCGGGGTCGAGCACCGAGCCCACCCGCAGCTCCACCTCCAGATCGTCCATGTTGGACAGCAGACTCGTGCTGAGGTCGTCGAGCACGACCACGTCGTGGCCGCGGCCGGTCAGCAACCGGCACAGGTTCGCGCCGACGAAACCAGCCCCACCCGTCACGGTGATCCTCATGTGGTCTTCCCCAGTTCCGGGGCCGGCGCCAGCCCCTGCTCGCGGGTGGCCGCCACCATGGCCGCCACCTCTCCTTCCCGCATGGCGAGCTCGGCGAGCCACGCGGGATCCATCGGTGGCACGGCGACGTGGGAGATGTCCGGGTGCAGCGGGCGGTCGCCCCACTCGCCCTCGCCGAACAGCTCCTCGTGGAGCTTCTCCCCCGGCCGCAGTCCGGTGTAGACGACCGGGGCGGTGCGGCCGGCCAGGTGCATGAGCTGGCTCGCGATGTCCGCGACGCACACGGGGGCGCCCATGTCGAGCACGAGCGCCTCGCCCGGCCTGCCGATCGCCGCGGCGTGCAGCACGAGCCGGGCGGCCTCCGGGATGGTCATGAAGTACCGCGTCGCCTCGGGATCGGTGAGGGTGAGTGGACCGCCGCGGGCGAGTTGCTCGGCGAAGGTGACCAACATCGAACCGCGGCTGCCGAGGACGTTGCCGAACCGCACCGACAGGTACCGGCCACCCGCCTGGCCGCCGGCGTGCGCGACGAGCCGCTCGCCGATGCGCTTGGACCGGCCGAGCACGCTGAGGGGGTTGGCGGCCTTGTCGGTGGAGATGTTGACGAACGTCTCGACACCGGCGGCCGTCGCGGCGTCGAGCACGTTGAGCGTGCCGAGCACGTTGGTCTGCCACGCCTCGAGGGGGAACCGCTCGAGCATCGGCACGTGCTTGAGGGCGGCGGCGTGGAACACCACGTCGGGGCGGCAGCCGGCCACCGCGGCACGCACCGCCTCGGGGTCGCGGATGTCGGCGAGTATCAGGTCCGGGGAGTCGAGCAGCGCGCTGCCGTGGGTGGACAGTCGCACCGCGTGCAGTGCGGACTCGTCGCGGTCGAGCATGAACAGCGCGGCGGTGCCGAGGCGCAGCACCTGTCTGCACAGCTCCGACCCGATCGAACCGCCCGCCCCGGTCACGAGCACCCGTCGGCCGGCCAGTGAGTCGCCGACGAGCGTCAGGTCCATGTCGACCTGACGCCGGCCGAGCAGGTCCGCCGGATCGAGCAGGGAAACCCGGTCGACCGCCATCCTCGGCTGGAACAGGTCGCTGAGCGGGGGCGCGAGTAAGACGCCGACGCCCTGCGCGACGGCCACCCGGGAGACGTCCCGGAGCAGGCCGTCGCCGGCGTCGTGCACCGCGATCATCACGGCGTCCGCGCGGGTGCCGGCGATCAGCGTGGCCAGCTCGCGACGCGTGCCGCGGACGGGGATCCCGCAGAGCCGCGTCCCGCGTTTGTCCGGGTTGTCGTCGACCATGGCGACGGGGAGGTAGCCGCTGGCGGGGTCGCTCAGCATCCCCCGCACGAGCCGTTCGCCTCTGACGCCCGCGCCGACGACCACGACCCGCCGGGCGTCGGAGTCCGGTCTACTGCGCCGCTGCCGCCGCCGGCACAGTTCCGCGCGCACCACCAGGCACAGCACCAGGGTGCTCAGCGCCGCGGTGACCGGCACCGAACGCGGCAGGAACGGGCTCACGAAGTCGACGACCAGGAACATCCCGCCGGTGGCCAGCACCACCGCGGCCAGCCGCACCGACTCCTCGATGCTGCCGACCGCGTACCGGCCCTGGTAGAGCCGGCATGCCGTGCCGAGAGTCAACTGTCCCAGCAGGACGATCGCCAGACTCTTCGCGAGCCCCGCCGCGAACAGCTGTGTGACGTCCATGTCGAACCTCAGCCACGCGGCCACCGGGACCATCGCCAGCCAGGCGGCGCTGTCGAGAGCGGCCAGGACCAGTGCTCGCCGGCGCCGGCCTCTGGCAGGAGTCGAAACGTCCTTTCGCGACACTTCGTAAGCACCTCCGTGCGAATCAAATGGCGGACAGACACATCTTGACGGGGATGGCGAACGACGCAAGCCGGTTTGCTGAACGCAATGGGATGACACCCGTCAGAGCGACACGACGTCAAGATCAACACATTCAGCCATATCGACACGACAGCAATATAAGCGGACCGGTATTCGTCCACATGCGACTCGCCGAACCGAGCCGCGCATCTGGACAGGCGTTCACCCATCGGTGCACGGCGACCCGCCGACGAGCTCGCGACTCGTTCGGGTGACATGTCGTCGCGCCGACTACGCCGCCCGCGACGCCGTTTCCTGCGGAATCCGAGCGGGCAGAACGTTTCTCCCCCTGGACATAGCTTGTTCCGGTGTATTTTCCCAGCGGTGCCGATGTTGCGGCCGTCCGCCCCGATCCGAATCATGGCAACGTCGAAACAGGAGGACCAGGTGTCGCTGTCAGAATTTCTTCGGGTGCTGCGGGAACGCTGGCGGGTGGTATGCGTCGGGATGCTGCTCGGGGTCTGGGTCGCCGCGGTGATCACGTGGAGCACGACGCCCAGCTACGCCTCGACCGTGGTGATGTTCGTGTCGGCCCAGGAGCAGCAGGGCGACGCGAGTGGGGCGTACCAGGGCAGCCTCATGTCGCAGCAGAAGGTGAAGTCCTATGTGGAGCTGCTGATGAGCGGCCGGTTGCGGGAGGAGGTGGCCGGCCGCACCGGCATGACCGTGGCGCCCGACGCGATCACCGCCTCCACCAAGCCGGACACGGTTCTGCTGACCGCGACCGCCACCGACCCGTCGCCGGCCAGGGCACGCAGGCTGGCCGACGCGGTGGGGAAGGTCTTCCCGGCGCTGGTCGCCGAGCTCGAACAACCGGCCGACGGCACCCCGCCGAACGTCGTGGTCCGGATCGTCGAACCCGCCGGCCTGCCGGACTCCCCGGTGGCGCCCCGGCCGGTCGTCAACCTGGTCCTCGGCGCGTTGCTCGGCGTCGTCGCCGGCCTGCTCGGCGCCATCGCCCGCAACGCGACGGACAACACCGTGAAGTCGGCCCGGGCCATGGAGGACCTCATCGGCGCACCGTCACTCGGCACGGTCGCCTACTCGCCGGACGTGGCGACCCGCCCGCTGATCGTGCACGAACCGGCCGGCACCCCACGTGCGGAGTCCTACCGGCACATCCGGACCAACCTCCAGTTCGTCGACGTCGATCACCCGCCGCGGGTGGTGGTGGTCTCGAGCCCACTGCCGTCGGAGGGCAAGACGACCACGACGTGCAACCTGGCCATCGCGCTCGCGCAGTCGGGCAACCGGGTGGCCGTCGTGGACGCGGACCTGCGCAGGCCGCAGATCGCGGAGCTGCTGGGGCTGGAGGGCGCGGCAGGCCTCACCAGCGTGCTGATCGGCGAGGCCCGGCTCGACGACGTGCTGCAGTCGTGGGGCAGGGAGGGCGTCGCCGTACTGACGAGCGGACCCGTGCCGCCCAACCCCAGCGAGCTGCTGACCACCCAGCACATGGCGAAGGTGCTCGACGAGCTCTCGCAGTCGTTCGACTTCGTCCTGATCGACACGCCGCCGCTGCTGCCGGTCACCGACGCGGCGCTGCTCGCCGGTCGCTACGACGGAGCACTGGTGGTCGTCCGGCACGGCAGGACCACCAGGTCGCAGGTGAAGGCCGCGATGGCGGCGCTCTCGGCGGTGTCCGCGAACGTGCTCGGCGCGGTGCTCACGATGACGCCGAAGTCCACCGGCAAGCGCGACACCGACTACTACCACTACTCCTACGTGTCGACCCCGCCCCGGCCACGCGACTCCCTGCCCTGGTGGCGGTTGCCGCTGCGCCGGTACTCCGACGGCGGTGTGGCGCGGACCGAGCGACCGCATGTCGGCGTGGCCGCGGGAGCCACGCCCGCCAGGAAGAGGAACGAGCGATGACTCCGCCAGAACAGGAAGAGGGCGCGGCGCCGGACGGCCTGATGGACGAACTGGCCGACGCCGCCCCCGCCCCGTCACGACGGCGCCTGTGGCGGCGGGCGCTCGCCATCACCGCCGGGATGCTGTGCTCCCTCGTGCTGGTCGCCGTCGGCGGGCTCTACGTGCTCAGCGACCGGCTCATGGGCAACATCGAGCGCATTCCCTCGGTGTTCGCCTCGCTGGACCCCGACCAGCGGCCGGCCAGGCCGGCGGGGCAGGCCAGTCAGGGCACCACGTTCCTGCTCGCCGGGAGCGACTCGCTCGCCGGCGAGCCGACCACCGGAACCAGCGGCGAGGACCGGCTGTTCCAGCCGGGAGCACAGCGCAGCGACGCGATCATGCTCGTGCGGCTCAACACGACCCACCCCGAAGCGACCGTGGTGTCGATCCCCCGGGACAGCTGGGTTCCCGTCCCGGGGCACGGAACGACCAAGATCAACGCCGCCTACGCGTACGGCGGCCCGACCCTGCTGGTCCAGACCATCGAGCGACTCACCGGTGTCCGGGTCGACCACTTCGCCACGATCGACTTCGCCGGCTTCCGGGCCATTGTGGACGCCGTCGACGGCATCGACGTCACCGTCGCGGCACGCACGACCTTCGGCCCGGTGGTGTTCACCCCCGGGATCAACCATCTCGACGGCAGGCGCGCGCTCGCGTACGTCCGCCAGCGCAAGGGACTCCCGCGCGGCGACCTCGACCGGGTGCAGCGCCAGCAGAGTGCGTTGCGGGCGCTGATGGACAAGACGGTGTCCAGCGGCCTGCTCGGTGACCCGGCCCAGCTGTACCAGCTGCTGAGCGCCGTCACGAGGTTCGTCGGCGTCGACGACACGCTCAGCGACGACGACCTCCTGTCGCTCGCGGCCAACATGCGTTCGCTGCGGCCGAGTGACGTCACGTTCATGACCGCGCCGGTGACGGGCACCGGCTACGAGGGCGACCAGTCGGTCGTCTACCTCGACAAGGTGCGGGCGCCCCTGCTGTGGGACGCGGTCGAACACGACACGGTCCACGGCTATCTGGCACTGAACGGGGGCGACACCCTAGGTGGAAGTCCCCGGTGAGTTCCACATCCTGTTCGTCTGCACGGGCAACGTCTGCCGCTCGCCCTTCGCCGAACTGCTCACCCGCCGACTGCTCGACGACCTGCTCCTCCCACCCGACGCCACGCGCATCACCGTGGGCAGCGCCGGTTGTCACGCACTGCGCGGCCACGGCGTCGACCCGCACACCGGCGCGGAGCTGGCCAGGTGGGACGTCCCCGGCCCGATCATCGCGACACACACCGCCCGCCAGGTCGAGACGGGCATGCTGGTCGGCGCCGACCTCGTCCTCACCGCCGAACGCACCCACCGCGCACACGTGGCCAGAATGTACCCAAAGGGGTTACGCAGAACGTTCTGCCTGACGGAGTTCCACCGCCTGCTGTCGGTCGTCGACCCGCACGGGCCGGTGCCGGGCATGCACACCATGGTCGAGGCCGCCGCGGCCGCCCGAGGCGTGAGCCCCCCGGTCCCCACCGAAGCCGACGGGATCCCCGACCCCTACGGCCGATCCCCGCAGTTCCACCGCGGCTGCGCGAGGATGATCAGTGCACTGGTCACGGATATCCTGGCCGGGTTGCTCACCTGCCGCCGCAGGGTGCAGCCGGGGTTCGCCCCACCCGGGGCCACCCGAAGGGGGAGCTGACGGGCGGGCCGGACCGCAGTGGCTCCGCATCCACTGGCGGGGCGGTCGAGCTTATGGCCAACTCCGTGTCCGACCCTGGCATGACCGAGTTCGCCTGGATGTACCTGGGCGGTGCCGTCCCGGTCGGGCACAACGGGGAGATCCGGAAAAGGCGACGGCCTGGAGTGACACCGGCCGCGGAACCCTGATGCCGCACCGAGTCCGTTCGCCTTCCGTGGCAGGGTCGCTCGTGCTCGGTGGTCAGACCCGGACCCGGTTGAGCCGCGCGCGCACCTCGTCCGCCTCCGGCACGCCCATCTCCGCGTACAGCGCCAGCGCGCGCTGCCAGTGTTCGTGCTCGCCGGTGGCCTCGCCCAGCCCTCGGTGAGCGCAAGCCTGGTCGCCGATGCAGTTGGTCTCGATCGCGATGTCCAGTGCGTCGCGGAAGAAGCCGGCCGCCTCGGTCGTTCTCCCGCGTGCGCGGGCCAGTGAACCCAGCGACGCCAGCACGCGCGACTCCACCCCACGATCGGCGCACTCCCGCGCGATCATCAGTGCCTCGGTCAGCTCGCGCGAGGCCTCGTCGTACCGGCCCAGCTCCCGGTGGACGTCGCCGAGATGCTTCAGCGCGACGCCCTCGTTGGTGCGCCCGCCGGTCTCGCGGGACACCGCCAACGCCTGCGCCAGCCGCGCCAGCGCCTCGTCGTACCGGCCCAGCGAGCGGAGCGCGCCGCCGAGGATGCCCAGCGCGTAGCCCTCGCTGGCCCGTGTGCCGGTCTCGGCGAACAACGCCAGTCCTTCCTCCACGGAGGACACCGCCGCCTCGTGCATTCCCCGCGCCGACAACACGTCACCGAGGTTGACCCGGACATAGCCCTCGCTGGTGCGGTCGCCGGTCTCGCGCGCGGTCACCAGCGCGAGTTCCAGGTAGCGCACGGCGTCGGCGTACCGGCCCATGCCGCGGCAGGCCGTGCCCAGCACCACCAGCACCAGCCCCTCGCTGTTGCGGTCGCCGGTCTCCCTGGCCAGCTCCAGTGCCTGTTCCAGGTAGGACAGCGCGTCGGCGAACCGGCCGAGCGCCCGGCACACCAGGCCGAGGGCGTTGAGCACGTAGCTCTCGGTGTTGCGGTTGCCGCTCTCGCGCGCCCCGTCGAGTGCTTCCTCCAGGTAGCTCAACGCCTCCCGGGACCGCCCGACCCGCCAGTACCCGAGCCCGATGAGCGTCAGCGGGTTCGTCTTGTCCCCGGGATCGGCGAACGCCGACGCGTGCGTGTGCAGCATCAGCGCGTCCTCGTGGTAGCCGCCGAGGTCCAGGTACTTCCACAGAATCCCGGACAGCAGCCGGATGTGCTCCGGCCAGCCGTTGCGCGTGGCGTGCGAGGCGACGGCGAGCAGGTTGTGGCGTTCGGTCTCCAGCCACTCCTGCGGGTTGGCCGGCCGCCAGTCCGGGAACCGCGACGGCGGCGGGGCCGGCCGCAGATGCCGCTCCTGCGGGACATGGAGGTCCATCGCCAGCGCGGCCGCCGCGACGTAGTGGTCGAACAACCGGGTCAGCGCGGCGCGGTCCGCACCGGCCAGCTCGGCGGCGTAGACCCGCAGCAGGTCGTGCAGCTGGTACCGGCCGGGCCGGAGCTCCTCGGCGACGTGCGCGCGGACGAGCACGTCGATCAGCCGCCGCGCCTCGGCCAGCTCGACCGCGGCGAGCGCGGCGGCCGCGTCGACGGACAGGGTGCGGCCGGGGTGCAGGCCCCACAACCGGAACATCCGGGCGGCATCGACCGGCAGGTGCCGGTAGGACCACGAGAACACCGCGCGGACCTCGGTGTGCGGGTCGCCGCCGCCGTCGAGCAGGTCCAGCCGGCGGCGTTCGTCGGCCAGCTCCGTGGCCAGCTCCGCCAGCGACACGTCCGGCCGCGCCAGCGCCAGCTCGACGGCCAGCCGCAGCGCGAGCGGCAGCCGCACGCAGTACTCGACGAGCGCCTCGGCCGCCACCCGCTCGGCGGCGACACGCGCGCCGAGCAGGGTGCGCAGCAGGTCCATCGACTCCCCCTGCGTCAGCAGGTCCAGCAGGACCCGGTGCGCGCCGTGCCGGGCGATCAGCGCGGGCAGTGTCGCTCGGCTGGTCACCAGCACCGAGCAGCCCGCGGAACCCGGCAGCAGCGGCCGGACCTGCTCGACCGAGCCGGCGTTGTCCAGTACCAGCAACAGCTGCCGGTCGTCCAGCTCGGTGCGGAACCGTGCCGCGCGCTGGTCCTCCTCGGCCGGGATCTCCGCCCTTGCGACGCCCAGCGCGCGCAGGAAACCGGCGAGCGCGTCGCCTGGTTCGACCCGGCGCTCCGGACCGTAGCCACGCAGGTCGAGGTAGAGCTGACCGTCCGGGAACCTGTCGCGCCATCGATGTGCCCAGTGCACCGCGAGGGCGGTCTTGCCCACCCCGGCCGTGCCCGTGACCACCGCGATCCGCACGTCCGTGCCGTCGTCCGGCAGCAGGTGGCCGAGCGATGCCAGCTGCGGGGCACGGCCGGTGAACCCGCTGACGTCGGCGGGCAGCTGCGCCGGGCGGTGCCGGAGGTCGGGCGTGTCCGGCCGCAGCACCCGTTCGTGTGCCGCCGAGAGCTCGGCTCCCGGATCGATGCCCAGCTCGTCGGACAGCCTGCGCCGGATGTCGTCGAACACCTCCAGCGCCGCGGCCTGCCGGCCGGACCCAGCGAGCGCGAGCATCAGCCGGGCGTGCGCGATCTCGTGCAGCGGTTCGGCGGCGACCAGCGCCCGCAGCTGCGTGACGGCGTCGTCGTGGTGCCCCCGCGCGCCGGCGGCCTCGGCGTAGGAGAGGACCGCGGCCGAGCGGCGTGCGGTGAGCGCGTGGCACATCGGGTCGTGGGAGAAGCCGTCCAGCCCGGCCAGCACGGGACCGCGCCAGGCGCCGAGCGCGTCGAGCCAGTGCTGTTCCGCGGCGGCGGGATCCCCCGCGCTCGCCGCCTGTTCCGCCCGCCGCACCGCGGCGTCGAACCGCAGCAGGTCCAGCTGCTCCTCGTCGACCGACAGCAGGTATCCCCCGTCGACCGTGATGACCACCCGGGCCGGCTCCTGGCGCACGCGACGTGGCTCGAGCGCCTTGCGCAGCCGCGCGACGTAGGTGTGCAGCAGCCCCAGGCACGAGGACGGCGGGTCGTCGCCCCACAGCGCGTCGACGATCTCCTCCCGCCGCACCGGCCGGTTCGGCCGCAGGGCGAGCAGCGCCAGCAGCCGCCGCTGCTTGTCGGCGCCCAGCTCGACCGGCTCGCCCGCCTGGTGGACCACCAGCGGGCCGAGCACCCCGATGCGCAGTGCGCCGACCGGGTCCGCCACGGCGAGCACCGCCAGCAGGCGGCGGGTGGTCTCGGCTCGCGAACTGCGCACGTGGCCGCGCTCGGCGTTGCGCACCGCCCGCAGGCTGACACCGGCTCGTTCGGCCAGCTGCGCCTGGGTCAACCCGACGAGTAGTCGGCGTTCTCGCAGCCTCTCGTCCACCGGCACCTCCCGACATGCCCGTCCAGCTTCTCGAAAATGCCGCCCGTAGGCCACCGTCAGATCCACCACACGGCCATCACCGCAGGTCGGCGCGCCGAACCCGAACACGCGGCGGAGTACAGACCGCCGTCCATCCCCGGTCACTACGGTGAGAGAGCGCAAGGGCACTCGCCGCGAGGGGAGCACGGCGGCTGCCTCCCCCAGTGCTCCGGGCGCCTGTGCCGAGGGCGGTCGGACCATCCGGGCGCGGCCGGGGGTCGCCGGGAGCCGCCCACAGACCGGGTGGCTCCCGGCTTCATTCAGCTTCTTTCAGCTTCATTCATTGAGGTGATCTCAGCAAGATCGGCTTGATGTAAGCCCTACTCAGCGTCCTGTGCCTGGATCAGGTCGAGGTCGCGGACGCAGAAGCCGTGGTGGGCGAAGGTCTCGTTGAGCACCGTGCCGAGGCACTGCCGCACCGAGCGGCCCCGGGCGTAGGGCGGCCAGACGTCGTCGTCGGGCACCGGCGCTCGCGCTGCGAGCTGCGCGGCGGTGACCTCGTCGAGCCAGGCCTCGAGCTCGGCAGCCTGTGCCTCACGCACGCTCACGATCTCCTCGAGGGCCGGATCGAGCGCGAGGTCAAGCCCGTGCGCATCACGGTAGGGCTCGACAGTCGGCCCGATGCCCATCGGCGTGAACAGCTCCGTGGAGCCCAGGCAGCAGCGGCGAAACCACGAGTCGTGGACGAAGACCAGGTGGCGCATCGTCTGCACCGCCGACCACTCATCATTCACGCTGCGGCGCTCGACGCCGGGCCTACGACGGATTCGCTCGATCGTGGCGGCCCAGCCGGCATGCAGCTGACGCGACGCCTCGCGCAGATCGGCAGGGTCCGCGGAGCGGATCAGCACCCGCACCGGATGCCGCCGGTCGAGCTCTGCCTCGACGTACCCGCTGACCTCGACACCGTTGACCACGAGGTTGGTGATCAGCCCGTCGATCACGGCATCCTGCATGACGACGCCGATCAAGCGTGCCCCGGTCAGATCGCACTCGCGGAACTCCGCACCGTGCAGATCCTCCTCTACATACCGCGTCATGCTCCGCAGCCTAGATCCGAGCACCGACAAGCCAGCCTCACGGCTTGATGTGGCCTCGTCCAGGTCCTGACCGAGCGCGAAGAACGCACCAGCGTCGCGATCGCCTCCAACGAATCCTTCTCAAGATGGATGGACCAAGACCTTCACCGACCCGCGCTTGGGCGCGGGCCATCGTCGACCGGCTCGCCTACGGCGGCAACATCATCGAGATCGGCACACACTGGACGCGATCAGTCCGTTCGTCAATGGTCCGGCCACGGCCGCGCGTGGTCGTCCAGTCGGCCACCATCATCCGGGTCGGCGTGAGCGGCGCCGGGCACATGGGGGCGTTGGAAACCATCTGCATGACGGTTTCCAACGCGACCGGGTTGGCGAGCCTGGCGATAACGTATGCGAACTGGCGCAAGGCGCGGAAGAATCCCCCCACGCTGACTTTCACCGTCACCGGCCCGTTGACCGACGAGCTGCGGAAAGCCCTCGACCAACTCAACCGGCCCGAGGACGAGGAGAAGGACGCGAGCTGACGTGAACGCGCCACGCGCGGGCCTGCCCGACCGCGGCACCTCTCGCGCCGTGCTCGTCGGCGTGTCGGACTACGAGACGCTCGAGGGGTTGCCCTCGGTGGAGAGCAACGTCGGGGTCGTCAAGGGACTGAGCGAGGCGGGGCTCGAACACTATGCCGACGCCCTGCTCGGCGAGACGGCCGCGTCGGCGCGACGCGTGCACGACATCGCGGCGTACCTCGCGTCCCTGTGCGACGCCGGGCAGTCCCGTGCCGTCCGGGTCCTGCTGCGCAGGGCGCTGGCCGGCGCGGGCCGCAAGGAGGTCACGGAGCTCGTCGCGGCGCTCCGGGCGCAGGGCCACGACCCGGCCATCGCCGCGGTCGCGGCCTGGGTCAGGGCCACGACCGACGGCGGGGAGGCCGACGTCAAGTACCGGCTGCTTCGGGTCGGGCTCAAGGACTTCGTCGTCGACCGGCGTCACCGCTGGTGACGCCGACGAGCCCGTCGGCCCCGCCGGGGTGGGTCAGCTCGTGGCCTCGGCCCGCTTGCGGGGGGCGGGGCGCAGCACGACCAGCACGATCAGGAACCCGACGATCGCGAAGGTGAGGCCGCCCAGGCAGGCGGCGGCGATGCCGTGGGAGAGGACCTCGTTGGAGGTCGGGCCCAGTGTGGCGGACCGGGGGTCGTCGCGGACGGTCGTGCCGAAGATCGTCACCAGGATGGCGGTGCCCGTCGAGCCGCCGATCATGCCCACCGTCTGCAGCAGGCCGGAGGCGCCGCCCGCGTCCTTCGGGGCCACGGCCGCCAGGATGGTCGCCGCCAGTGGGGCGTTCAGCAGGCCGACGCCGGCACCCGCGATGGCCATCGGGCCGAAGACCACCTCGAAGTAGGTCGAGGTGGGCGACAGGCGGGACAGCCACAGCATCGAGGTGGCGACGGCGGCGAGACCGATCAGCATGGTCGGTTTCGCGCCGATCATGTTCACGAGCTTCGGCGTCAGCGTGCGGGGAACGACGATCATGGGCAGCGCCATGGGCAGGAACGCGAGGCCGGCCACCAGCGGGCTCATGCCCAGCACGTCCTGCACGTACTGGGTGAAGAAGAAGTACATGCCGAACATGGCGGCACCCGAGCACACGAACACCGCGAACCCGCCGCTGCGGTTCCGGTCGGCGAACAGGCCCAGCCGCACGATCGGCTGTGCGTGCTTCGACTCGATCAGCACGAGCGAGGCCAGCAGGAGCACGCCGACGGCGAACGCGACGACCGTCATCGGGTCGGTCCAGCCGGACTCGGCCGCGCGCACGAACCCGTAGACCAGCGCCGTCATGCCCAGGGACGCCGACAGCGCGCCGCCGAGGTCGAACCGGCCGCCGAGCTTGGCCGACGGCGGGATCACGCGCGGGGCGACGAGCAGGATCGCGACGCCGACGGGCACGTTGATGAACAGCACCCACCGCCACGAACCCGCGTCGGTGAGCAGGCCGCCGAGCAGCAGGCCGCCCGCCGAGCCGATGCCGGACGCCATGACCGAGATCCCGAGCGCCTTCGTGCGTTCGGTCGCGTCCGTGAAGATGCGGACGATCAGTGCCATCGTCGTCGGCGCGGCGAGGGCGGCGCCCATGCCCTGCAGCGTCCGGGCGGTCAGCAGCCACCACGGCGCCTGCGCGAGCCCGCCGAGCAGCGACGCGAGCGTGAAGACCGAGACGCCGATCATCAGCGCTCGCCGGTGTCCGAGGATGTCCCCCGTGCGACCGCCGAGCAGCAACAGCCCGCCGTACGCGAGCGCGTAGGAGTTGATCACCCAGGACAGGGCGGTCGGCGACATGTCGAGGCTCTGCCGGATCTGCGGCAGCGCCATGTTCATGACCGTGATGTCGATGGTGTTCAGCAGCTGAACAGCCAGGATCGTGGTGAGGATCGCCCCTCGGGACGCGGTCGCCGCCTCGGCGCTGGCGGCCGGTGCGGACGTACCCGAACTGCCGGACATCGTGTCGCCCCCTTCAGCGAGCCCCGCTCGCATTGCTCATCGTTTTGAATGGGCCTAACACGGTTGAGCGCCGCCGCCCGACCTGGTAAGCGTGGACCCAGAGAAACGGAGACAGCTCCCCGTCTCGCGGAGGAGAATACGGGGACTACTCTCCGTTTCGCAAGCAGGAGGAATGACGACGTGCAGAAACCGGCACCGCCAGTGCGGATCGTCCGTCCCACGAGGGCGGACGCTCGCCGCAACTTCGACCGTCTCGTCGCGACGGCCGACGCGTTGTTCGCCGAGCAGGGCACTGACGTGTCCTTCGACGAGATAGCCCGCAACGCGGGTGTCGGCTCCGGCACCCTGTACCGGCACTTCCCCACGCGGAACGCACTGATGACGGCCGTGTTCTGGGGACGTGTCGAGGAACAGTGCGCCGAGGCCGAACGGCTCCTCAACGGGCCGTCGGCGGACGTGGCGCTCACGACCTGGCTGGGCAAGCTGATCGAGCTCACGATGCAGCGGGGGCTGGCGCAGGCACTGACAGCCGGCAGGCAGGACGACGCGTCGGCGTTGTTCGCCGCCTGCCGCGAGGCGCTGGAGCGGGCCGCCGCGCCGCTGCTGCGCCGGGCACAGGACGAGGGCTCCTTCCGAGAGGATCTCGCCGTCAGCGACCTGATGGCCTTCGCCCACACCATCGCTCTGGTGGCCGGGCACTCCGAGCAGGGCGTGGCACACGCCGCACGGCTGCTCGACCTGCTCGTCTCCGGACTGCGCAGACGAAGCCCGGCCGGGCCGGGTGATCGACCCGGCGGTTGAGGGCCGAAGGGGATCCAGCAACACACAGGGAAGTAGGCGCCCCACGCGGAAAGGGACGTCCGCGGCGGGCATGTCAAGGGCGAGATCGAGACAGTGAGTGAGTTGGGGGTAGTCATATTGCATGCGCAAACACCAGGGGTTTTCGCGCGGGAGTCGTCCGCGCAGACGCCACCCGGTCCGTCGGGCAGGCGGCAGGCGCCCGACGACGCCAGGGCGCCGCTGACGCGGGCCTACCAGGCGCTGGCGGCCCGTGAGCGGGCCGTGTTCCGCGCGCTCGCGGTGCTGCCCGCCGACTTCGACGCGGAGGCCGCGGCCGTCGTGACCGGCGCCGGTGTCGCACCGGAGATCGTCTTCGAGGTGCTCATGCGGCTCGAGTCGAGCTCGCTGGTGCAGCGCGCGGACAGCGACTCCGAGCAGCACCGCTTCCGGCTGCGCACCGCGGCGTCGCGCTACGCCATGGCGCTGCTGACCGACGCGGGCGAGGTGCGGGCCTGCTACGACCGGCTCGTGGACTGGCTGTGGCAGCGGGTACGTGTGCTCACCCAGATGTACATGCTCTCGCACGCGGAGAGCCAGTGGCTGCACGAGCGGGTCTCCTACCTCGCCGTCGCCGTCGACCGGACCTGGTCGGCCGGCGACGACGACCGGCATGACCTGCTCGCCGTGCTGCTGGCGTACTTCTACCTGCACAACGGCGAGCCGGAGAAGGGCCAGGCCCTGATCCGGCGCGCGCTCGACCGCGACCCGGCGTCCGCCTACCGCAGCGACCTGCTCACGTGGACGGTCTGGCTGTCCGAACTGGACTTCGCGCCGGAGCAGGCCATCCGGCTGCTCGGTGAGGCGGTCGCGAGCGCGCGGGCCGGCGGCAACCAGTGGGCGCTGACCCGGGCGCTCAACACGCTCGCCACCGCGTGCTCCCTCGTGGGCGACGCCGAGGCCGCGAACCGGCACTACGAGGAGGCGATCAGCACCACGAGCAGGCTCGACGACGAGTTCGGCCTGGCGCTGTGCCTGCACATCTACGCGTGGTTCCTGATGGGCCAGGGCCGAGGGGACGAGGCAGCGGCGGCGGTCGCGGCCACCCCGGTGACGTTCCCGGAACAGGCCAACCCGCACCAGCTCGGCAGTTACCTGTTCGTGCGCAGCCTCGCGGAGCTCAACGCCGGGCAGGTGGCCGCCGCCGAGCAGGGGCTGCGCGACGCGGTCGCCGTCTTCCGGGAGAACGACCCGAGCCTGCCCTACGTCGTCGAGGCACTGGCGCTGGTGGCGCTGCACACCGACCAGGCCAGGCGCTGCCTCGCGCTGCTCACCGCCGCCGCGCTGATGCGGGCCACCGCGCCGGCGTCGGCCCGGACGCCCGGCTGGTGGCATGGGCGGCTCGTGGGCGCCGAGCGCGCCGCGGCACAGCTGTTACCCGACGGTGAGGCCAAACGGGTACGCAGGACGGCGGAGTCGCTCACCCGCCCGCAGCTGCTGTCCTACCTGCTCGGCGAGAGCGACATGCTGGCCGAGCCGGGGTCCTCGGAGCTGACGCGCCGGGAGTTCGAGATCGCCCGGCTCGTGGCCGCGGGCATGGCGAACCGTGAGGTCGCCGAGCATCTGCGCATCGCGGGCAGCACGGTTTCCTCACACATCAAGCACATCTACACCAAGCTGATGATCCGCTCCCGCACCCAGCTGGCCGCGTGGGTGGCCGCCACGGAACACCAGGACGACCGGACGAGCGACCCCCCGCAGACCGACCTCGTCACGACGTCACGACCGCACTAGCCGGAGGCTTACGGACCGCGGCCGGGCGCACGGCTCGGCGGGTCAGGGTGATAGGGGTAGCACGAGGCGATGTCGCCGCTGAACTGTGTGATCTGCGGTTCCCGGATCCCGATCAGGGCTGGGCGCCAGCGCGCGGGAACCAAGCAGCAGTACTGCTCGAACGCCTGCCGCCAGCGGGCGTACCGAAGCCGGATGGCGGCACGCGGGGGCGGTCGCGGCGATCCGCGCGGCGCCGCCCTCCAACCCGCGCACCCGGCCGCGGCGCCGGCCGGTTTCCCGGCCTACCTCGACCGGTTCGTCGGCCGGCGTGAGGAGCTGGGCTGGCTCCGTGCCCACCGGGAGACCCAGGTGGTCACGCTCACCGGGGCGCCCGGCACCGGGAAGAGCCGGCTCGCCGCGCGGTTCGCCGAGCTGCTGCTCGCCGACGACACCGTGCTGGGCTGGCTCGACCTGGACAGGGTCCGCTCGGACGACGAGGTCGCCGCCACCACCGCCGAGCTCCTCGGCGTGCCGGCGTCCTCGGCGGCGGACCTCGCCGCCGAGCTGCGGGACCGGGACGGCCTGCTGGTGCTCGACAACGCCGAGAGCCTGCTGGACGGGTGCGCGCTGCTGGTACAGACACTCGCCGCCGGGTGCCCCCGCCTGCGCATCCTCACGACGAGCCGGGAGATCCTGCGCATCCCGAGCGAGGTCGTGATCGACGTCGGCCCGCTTCCGCTGCCCGACGCGACGGGCGCCGAGGCCGATCCCTCGACGGTCCTGCGCGCGGACGCGGTCCAGCTCTTCGTGGAACGGGCTTCGGCGTCCAACCCGGACTTCACCCTCGGCGAGGTGACCGCGCCCGCCGTCGCCGGCCTGTGTGCCGAGCTGGACGGGCTGCCACTGGCGTTGGAGTTCGCGGCGCGGCGGATCGGCATGTTCACCGTCACCGACCTGCTGGACCGCCTGCGCCGCCAGGAGAACGTGCTCACGGTCGGCAACAGGACCGCGACGGCACGGCACAGCAGCATCTTCGCGGCGTTCGACACGAGCCACGCCACGCTCAGCACGGACGAGCGCGTCGTGTTCCGGCGGCTTTCGGTGCTGTCCGGCAGGTTCCGCCTCGACCTCGCGGCCGCCGTGTGCTGCGACGCGGACCACCCGGAGTCCGGGCTGGCCGACGTGCTGTCCGGCCTGCTCGCCAAGTCGCTCGTCGCCACCGAGGAGGACGAGCGGGGCGCGGGCGCGTTCCGGCTGCTGCGCTGCGTCCGCCGGTACGCCGCGCAACGGCTGGACGAGGCGAGCGAGCGGCAGGCCACGCAGCGGCGCCTCATCGCCTGGCTCCACGGGCAGCTGGGCCGGATGCGGCACTCGGTCGCCACGCCCGGCGCGCTGCTGCTGCGGCTGCCGGAGCTGGATCCGTACCTGGAGCAGGCGGCCGAGTGCACGGCGAAGCACGACGACCCGCGGATCGTGCTGCTGGTCTGGGGCCTCATGCGTGGCCGTCGCGGCAAGGCGCTGGTCCACCGGACCGAGCACCTGGTGCGGCACGCGTTGCGGATGGCGCCGGCCGAGAGCGTGGACCGGGCGTTGCTGCTGGCCGAGGTCGCCGTCGCCCGCCGGGCCGCCGGGCGCGGCGCCGAGGCCGTCGAGCTGGCCGAGCTGGCCGTCGCGGAGGCCCGCCGGGCCAGCACGGCCGCCATCCTCCCGAGGGCGTTGCTGGAGCTGGCCGCGTGCCGCCGCGAGGTGGGCGACCACGCGGGGGCGACCGCGAACGTGGAGGCCGCGCTGGCCGTCGCCGAGGGGGCGGACCCGTCCGCCGGGGTCAGCCGCTGCCTGGAGCGCCTGGCCACCAGCCGGCTCGCGGCGGCCGAGCTCGACCTGGCGGAGGCGGCCGCCGACGCGGCGCTGCGGGCCGCCCGCGGCGCGGACGAGTGGACCCAGGTACGGGCGTTGTGCACCGCGGCGGACGTCGCGCTCGCCCGCGGGCTGCCGGCGGTGGCACGCGGGCACACGCTGGAGGCCCTGCGCATCTGTCCCGCCGAGCCCGCCCTGCTGCCGGAGCCGTTGAACAAGCTCGCGGTGGTCGAGACGATGCGTGGCGACCGCGGTCGCGCGGTGCGGCTCACCGAGGCCGCGCGCGCGTTGCTGGGCCGCAGCGGGCTGGCGGGTCTCGGTGCCGCGGGCCGGACGACGGACCTCCCCGCGGAGTGGGTGGACGCCGGCGAGGTCAGCCTCGTGCGGGCGGCCGCCGAGAACCTGTCCCCCGCCGCGGCCCGCGCGTACGCGCTCGGTGTGTCCGGCACCGGGCTCGGGGAGCACCAGTTCGCCACGGCCGAGCTTTCCACGCGGCAGCGCGTGATCGCCGTGCTGGTCGCCCAGGGCCTGACGAACAGCCAGATCGCGAACCGGGTCGGCGTGTCCGCCAGGACGGTGGCCGCGCAGCTGGCGGCGCTGCGGGCCGCGCTACGCCTGCAGAGCCGGGCCCAGGTGGCGGCCTGGGCCCGGACCACCCTGCGGTAGCCGGCTCTCAGCCGAGCCGTGCCCGCAGCTCCTGGCGGCCGGTGACGTCCAGCTTGCGGTACGTCCGGGTCAGGTGCTGCTCCACGGTGCTGACGGTGACCGACAGGGTCCGCGCGATGACGCGGTTGCTGCGGCCCCTCGCGGCCAGGATGGCCACCTGCTGCTCGGAGGCGGTCAGCTTGTCGAGGTAGCGGGAGTACCGGTCCTCGATCCGGTACCGCGCCGCGCTCTGCTGCGCCGGTTCGCCGTCGGTGGCCAGCACGCGGCGGATCGCCTCGACCAGCCCGCCGTCTCCCGCCGCGCCCGCGAGCGCGTCGAACACCCGCTCGCGGGGCGTCCGGTGCTCGTCGACGCAGGTGACGCCCCGGCTGCCCGGCAACGGTACGCGGCGCGCCCGCCGGACGCGCTCGTCGATCAGGTCCACGGCCTCGTCCTGGTCGCCGATGGCGAGCAACGCGCCGGCCGCCGCCAGCCGCCACGGCAGGACGTGCTCGTGGTCGATGTTCCAGCCGGCGAGCAGCCGCCCGCAGCTGGCGAAGTCCGCGAAGGCCGCGTGCGCGCGGCCTTCGCGGAGATGCAGGTGCCCTCGGCCGTACAGGTAGTGCGCGCCGTACCGGGTCTCGTACATGGCGGCGGGCACGGTGCCGGCGAGGTGGTGGTGCGACGGCGCCTGGTCGTCCGTCATCGTCGCCGCCAGCACCAGGCTGGACACCGGTCCGCCGATCCACACGCCCCAGGCGGGCTGCGGCAGCAGCGACAGGGCCTGTTCGGCGTCCGCGACGGCCTCCGCGTAGCCGCCGCCGCGGACCATGGCCTCCGCACGCAACGCGAGGAACCTGGCCTGCCACACCGGTGCGCACCGCCGCCGCGCCCCTCTGGCCAGCTCGGTGGCCAGCGAGCGGACCAGCTCGAACTCGCGGGCGTACAGCAGTCCGGTGAGCGCGGCCAGCGACGTCGCCGCCGTGTGCTCGGCGAACGTGCAACCGTAGAAGGCGTCCTCCGCCGCGTGGACGTCGTCCGCGTCGGGTTCCGGTGTGGACAGAACGGAGACCAGGAACCGGGCCGCCTCGTAGCGGGCGGCCTGGTCGCCCGCGCCGTCCGGCACGGTCGCGAGCCGCGCCGGGCCCGCGGCGTCGAGCAGTGCGGGATAGTCACCGCAGACGAGCAGGCGGTCCGCAGCCATGCGGAGCTGGTCGGCCGGCGGCGCGGCGGCACCGGCCGCCGCCAGCCTGCTCAGCGCCTCGCGGCCGCGGCCCCGGCGGACCATCTGTCCACTCAGCACACTCGAGAACCGCGGCCACAGCTGGGCCTCCGGCACGAGCACGGTCGCCTCGTGGAAGTACTGACAGCACAGGTCCGAGTCGGTCGCCTCGTACCCGACGGCGAACCGCACCAGGATGTCGGCCCTGGCCCGGTCGTCGGTGGCCGCCCGCAACGCGAGCCGCAGCGCGTCCGTCGCGAGTGCACGGTCGTCCATCGCGAGCGCCTGGACCACCACCTCGTCCACCAGGTACGCCGTCCACGACTCGTCGGCCTGGTCGGCGACGATCAGCCGCCTGGCCACCTCCACAGCGGACACGCCCATCTCCCGCATGGCCGCCGCGGCCCGCCGGTGCAGCGCCGCGGACTCCTGGATGGGCAGCGCGTCGAGCACGGCGGACTCGACCGCGTGGTGGCGGAACCGGCCGTTCGCCAGTACGCCAGCCGCCCACAGCTCGCCGACGGCGCCGTCGACGACCGGCACCGGCAGCTCGACGACCTCGGCGATCGCCCGCGGGGTGGCGAACTCGCGCAGAACGGCGATCGTCCTGGCGACCGCGCGACCCGGTGGCGAGAGCCGGTGCAGGCACTCCAGCACGGTGCGTCGGTAGACCGGGCCGACCATGCGGGCGAGCCGGTCGGACGGGGAGACCTCCCGCACCCCGCGGCCGAAGTCGGCGATGATCGCCTTCAGCAGGGTGAGGTTCCCCGCGGCCACATCGGACATCCGGCGGGCGGTGTGCTCGTCGACGTCGAAGCCCTGCTCTGCGGCCAGCTCGCGCACGGCCGCCAGGGACAGGCCGCACAGCTCGATCCGGTGTGCCTGGACCCGGTCACGCAGGTAGGACATGGCCGCCAGCTCGGTCTGCCGCACCCCGGGCCGCATGCCCAGCACCAGCAGGATCGGCATCGATCGGGCCGTCGAGGCGAGCCTCATCAGGCGGGTCGTCGATTCGTCGTCGGCCTGGTGCACGTCATCGACGCACACCAGGACCGGTTTGTCGTCGACCCGCCCGAGTAAGTCGATGTCCACCCCGGACTCGAACGGCGAGAATCCTCTCGCGACAACCAGAACACCGGCCACACAGGCCATTTCGGCAAATGCGGACAAAAGGGCGGTTCGTCCCGATCCGGCTGGACCGGACACGACGACGACACCGCCCCGTCCGTTCACGAGTTCCTCGAGCAACGAATCCATCAACGCGCGTTCGGCTTCTCGCTCCAGTAGCCCCACAGCAGTTCCTCGCCCTCGGGTTCGATCGCGAACGGATATCCCGCGCACGACGTGGTAGCCGTCCGTTCTGCGGACAGCTGGTCGGCCGCGGGTTCCGGGTCGGAAGCCGGCTGCGTCGCACGGCAACCCGTAACGCCATCGTTGCCCGAACGGGCAGTAAGTCACTACCCCCCTTTTGAGACGTCTCGCGCCGTAACGCGTGCAGAGTTACGGCCAGGAAATGCCGCGTATCGCGTCGATCGTCTGTTTTGGACCATTACCTGAAAGGTCACTCACAGTTCTTGTGCGACCAGTTCGCCTCCGATTCCAGGTGCGGCGCGGCGCGCTTGGAACGGCCGAACGCCCGGACGAAGGGCCGCTCCACCGCGGCGTGCAGCGCCCACGACAGCACGATGGAGACGGCCAGCCCCGCCGCGATCAGGCCGAGCGCGCCGGGCACGCCCCACGGTCCCGGGCCGACCCACCGGTGTCCGAAGGAGAGCACGAGCCAGTGCACCATGTAGAACGCGAACGAGATCTGCCCGAGCCAGACCGGCACCCGGGCACGCAGGCCCCAGGTGGACGCGCCCGTGATGTCCGCGTGCGCGGCGGCGCCGATCAGCAACGCGGTCGGCAGGACCGTGACGGCGCCGAAGGTGTAGCTGAACGGCAGCATCGTGATGAGCGCGTAGCCGACGGCCGCGAGCACGACGGCGGGCGCGAACCCGAAGCGGATCCACTTGCCGGACATGATGATCCGCGCGACCAGGATGCCGGTGACGAACTCGAACAGGTGCGAGGGCGGGAACCACTTGAGGAACCAGGTCTGTTCGAGCGACACCCCGTAGCCGGGCAGCCGCGGCTCCGTCGGCACGAGGATCTCGCTGAGCAGCGGGGTGACCGCCACGACCGCCATCGACGCGAGGGCGGCCAACCACAGCAGGCTCGGCCGGATGCGCCGGGCCGCGAACAGCAGCACGGGGAACAGCAGGTAGAAGAACGCCTCACAGGACAACGACCAGGACGGCGTGTTCAGGCTGACCATGATGTCGACCCGGGGCACCCAGCCGTGCAGCAGCAACAGGTTCGTGGCGACGACCGTCGGGTCGAGCGCGGCCTTGGCCACGGTGACCAGCAGCACCGCCGCGACGAGCGCGGTGACCAGGTGCACCGGATAGATCTTCGCCGCGCGGGCCCGCCAGAACCGGCGCGCCGTCTGGCCGGGACGGGCCGTCCAGGTCAGCACGAAACCGCTCAGCACGAAGAAGAACGAGACGCCGTACCGGCCGCCGGGGCCGAAGAACTCGTTGACCGCGGTGCCGACGCCCTGGTCGGAGAACAGGGACTCCAGGCCGGCGTGGGTGCCGAAGACGAGGAACGCCGCGAGGAAGCGGAGGCTCGTCAGCGAGCGCAGGTGCCCTCCCGGGTTGGTACCACCGGTGGCAGCGGCCGCGGGGGTGTTGACGGGTTTGGTGTCGGGTTTGGTGTCGGTCATCGGCGTTCCTCCGAGATTTGCGTGAAAAACGTCGAGGCCCGACGATAATGTGCGCAAACACGGCGGACCGCCCCTAAGAATCCCCTGCACGGAACGCCGTCGCCGATACTCCACCCCTAAGTTCCCGGTATTTCCTTTTCCGGCGGCTGCTGGTGTCATGACAGCAACCCGCATCGGCGGACATCGTGCGAGCTGACGGCGACCGGCCCCTGGTCCCCCTTCGAACAGAGGAGACGACGAGCGACATGACGACGACCGCCGCGGACAGCACCTGGCGACTTGCAGTGGCACCCGGTGCCGTCCCGTTGCTGGGTCACTCCCGCCAGCTGCGGAGCGACCCGCTCGGCTTCCTCGGTTCCCTGAGCGACCACGGAGACATCGTCGTGGTGAAGTTCGGACCGTCACCGGTCCACATGCTCACCCGGCACGACTACGCGCATCATCTCCTCGTGGAACGCGCGAAGGAGTTCCGCAGGGGCGGTCCGTTCTTCGAGCGGTCCCGCACGATCATGGGCAACGGCCTCGCCACGGCCCGTGGGGCAGAGCACCGGCGCCAGCGCAGGTTGACCCAACCCGCCTTCCACAACAACCACATCCACACCTACGGCGCGGCGATGCAGGCGGAGGTGGACGCCCTCGTCGGCGGTTGGCAGCCGGGGCAACGGATCGACATCCTCCAGGCCGTGCACGACCTGACCACCCGGGTCACGTTGCGCTGCTTCTTCTCCGCGGACACCGAGGACACCGAGTCCCTCGAGATCGTGTCCGAGGCCGCGGCGGCGCTCGACGGGCTGATCGGCGGCATGTACCGGCAGATGACCGCGCCGATCGCCGCGATGGCGAAGCTCCCCACGAAGGCCAACCGCCGGTACCGCGAGTACGTGGAACGTTTCCACCGCGCCGTCGACAAGATCATCGCCGCCCAGCGCGGGAACGAGGAGCGCTCCGACGTGCTGGGGCTGCTCATGTCGGCGAAGGACCCGGAGACCGGGACCAGCTTCACCGACGAGGAGCTGCACGACCAGGTGATCACGTTCCTGGCGGCGGGGATCGACACCACCGCCAACACCATCGCCTGGGCACTCGGCCTGCTCGCCGCGCACCCGGAGGTCCGTGAGAAATTCCACGCGGAGATCGACTCCGTGGTCGGTGACCGGCCCGCCTGCGAGGTCGACGTGCGGGAGCTGACCTACACCCGGTCGGTGCTGGACGAGACGCTGCGCCTCTATCCTCCACTGTGGACGATGACCCGGGAGGCCATCGAGCAGGTGCGCATCGGCGGTCACGATTTCCCGGCCGGCACGCAGTTCGGGGTGAGCCCGTACGCGCTGCAGCGGGACAGCCGCGTGTTCGACGAGCCGGCGCGGTTCGACCCGGACCGCCGGACGAGGCAGCCGAACATCCCGCGCACCGCGGTCATCCCCTTCGGCGCCGGCGTCCACAAGTGCATCGGTGACGGGTTCGCGATCATGGAGGCGTGCATCGCGCTCGGCACGATCGCCCAGCGGTGGGAGTTGGCGCTCACCGAGGAGAGCACGCCGTTGCGGCCACTGACCCTGATGACCCTGGGACCCGCCTCGGTCACCGTGGTCGCCGCACCCCGAACGCGTGTGACGAGCTGATCCCCTCTCGTCCACGTCAGGTCCTCGCCGGGCCCTCCCCCACCCGGCGAGGACCTTCCTTTTGTGGGGACCCTTGTACGTGGCGGCAAGCAGGGCGCCGTCACACGAAAGAACCGCTGGCGCGGCGGTGAACCTGCCGCGCCAGCGGTTCTTCCAGGCCGGGTTCAGGAGGAGAAGACCCACCGGGTGGCGGTGTTGAACTGCGGTGCGACCCAGCCGAGGACCCGTTCCGGCTGGAGCCGGAACCCCGGTCCGCCGTAACCCTCCGGGGTGAAGACCCCTTCGTCGGTCGCGTTCGTCTGGTGGCCGTACTTCTCCGCGTACCCGTCGGAGATGACCTGCAGGTTCTCCTTGCCGAACAGCTGCTCGACACGCCCTTCGATGATGACGGTCTCGTCCGCGCTCTCGGTGTGCACCACGAGCCGGCCGTCGTTCTTGAGATGGTCGACCATCCGGTTCACCGTGGAGAACCAGAGCCCGTTCTCCCGCCAGAAGCCCCACATCGGCCGGCAGTGCGGCATGCCGCCGGCCCCGGGGGTCGCCAGCCAGAAGTTGCGGGCCGCGGTCAGCCGCTCGTTCGCCCACGCCCAGTCCAGAAGCGGCCCTGGCGCGGTGAAGCCGAAGATGAACGCGGGCTCGACGGTCGGCGTCTGCACCGCCTCAGAAGTCGTCATGAATTCGCTTTCCCTTGCTGTGTCGGCAATTTCTGCGCTTGCCCTCACCGAGGACGCTATCGGCTGCCCGGTGTGCGGCAACCCCTAAGAAACTCCGGTCACGCCTTGCGGAAGACGTCCTTGCAGGTGATCTTGCCGTCCCGCAAGGTGAAGAGGTCGATGCCGCGGTCGATGACGGTGCCGTCGTCCTTGCGCAGCGACCACTCCACCACGGCCTGGGTGTCGTTCACGAGGAACACGGGCTCCTCGAACCTGCCGTCCATGCCCTGGGCACGCACCTCCTTGCCGAGGTCGTTCATCTTGACCAACAGGTCGCGGATCTCCGGCTTGGTGTAGGTCGTACCGGGGCCGGTGCCCTCCGCCGCGATCCAGACGCCGTCGTCGGCGAAGCAGTCCCACGCCCCGTCGATGTCCTCCTTGGCGCCCAGCTCGAAGAAGTCGTGCACCACGCTCTTGCCCATCTACTGTCTCCATTCCTCCGGTATTCGGACAAACTTCAGGTGAACCGCACCGGCAGGCGCTCCAGTGACCGGAACTGCAGGCTGTTCCGCCACCGCAGGTCCGATTTGGACACCGCCAGCTCCCAGTGCGCGAACCGTTCGAGCAGGCCCCGCAACGCGATCTCGCCTTCCAACCGCGCGAGCGGCGCGCCGACGCAGTGGTGGATGCCATGCCCGAACGAGAGGTGCGAGTTCTCGGCGCGCCCGACGTCGAGCCGGTCCGGTTCGGCGAACCGGCCGCCGTCCCGGTTGGCCGCGGCGAGGGAGACGAACACGATCTCGCCGGCCGGGATCACCACGTCGCCGACCGGCACCGGTTCGAGCGTGTACCGCACCGTCGCGAGGTTGAGCGGGCTCTCGTGCCGCAGGAACTCCTCGACGGCACGCGGGAGCCGCTCCGGCGCCGCGCGGAGCTCGTGGCGCAGCCCGGGGTCGTCGACCAGCGCGTGGATGGCGTTGCCGATCATGCTGGCCGTCGTCTCGTACCCGGCGTTCATGACCAGGAAGATCGTGGACAGCAGCTCGGTGTCGTCGAGCGCGGGCTCGTCACCGGACGGGTGGGCGAGCGCGCTCACCATGTCGTCGGCCGGCTCGGCGCGCTTGTGCTCGATGAGACCCTTCAGGTAGGCGGTGGCCGCGACGTGCGCGCGCTGCTTGTCGGCCATCGTGGCGTCGACGCTGGTGAAGGTCGCGTTCCAGCCGCGGAAGTCGTCGTGCCGTTCGGGTGGGACACCGAGCAGCGCGCCGATCACGGAGATCGGCAGCGGCAGGGCGACGGCGTCGACCGCGTCGGTCACCGCGCCGGTCTCGATCCGGTCGAGCAGGCGTGCGGTCGCCTGCTCGATCCACGGCCGCAGCTGCTGGACCCGGCGCATGGTGAACGCCCGGCCGATGATCCGGCGCAGCCGCGTGTGGTCGGGCGGGTCGCTGAACAGCATGCTCGCGAAGTTCGCCAGCGCCACCGGTTCCTGCCGGACCTTGTGCCGCTCTACGATCCCGGGCAGTCCGCTCGCGTCCTTGGACAGGCGCTGGTCGGCCAGCAGCGCGCGGGCCTGGTCATAGCCGGTGATCACCCACGCGTGCAGCTCGACGGTCAGCGTCTTGACGATCGTCCGGTGTGCCGGGCCGCTTTCGCGCAGGTCCCGGTACACCGGATAGGGGTCCTGTGTGAACTCCGGGCTCAGCAGGTCCGGTGTGGTCGTTCCGGTCACGGCATCTCCTCACGCAGCCAGTTCCGGACCAGCTCGGCCGCCGGTCTGGCCATGTCCTCGATCAGGGAAAGGTGGTCGGCGTCAAGCACGCCGGTGGTGTGGTCGTGCGGCCAGTCGACAGCCGGCGCGGCGCCGTCACCGGTGACCGACCGCGTCGCGGCGACCAGCAGCGTCGGCACGCCGACCGGCGCCGGCCGCCAGTCCTCGAACAGCTCCAGGTAGCGGGCCATCGCGGTCAGCTCGGCGTCGGTCACCTCGGCGACCAGCTCGTGGGCGCCGTAGATCCGGCCGAGCAGCGTCGACTGGATGCCGGCGAGCCCCGGGCTGTCGGGCAGGTGCGAGTCGAGCAGGACGACACCGGCGGCGGGCGTGCCGTCGGTGTCGAGCGCCGCGGCTACCGCGTTCGCGATCCAGCCACCGGAGGAGTAGCCGGCAAGGACGAACGGCGCACCCGCCGCGGCCCGCCGCACGGCGGCCACCCGCTCGGCGACGATCTCGTCTCTCGTGGCCGGCAACCGCTCATCCGCGGCGAAGCCCGGGTACGGGAGTACCGACAGCGACCGCTCGTCCCGGAAGGCGGCGGCGAAGCGGGCGAACTGGAAGGCGTTCGACGGCGCCACCACCGACGGAAGGCAGAGCAGCGCCGGTTGCCGGGGGCCACGGGCGAACACCATCTTGTTTGTCGGGGCGGGTTCGGCGCCGCTGCGTAGCCGCGCTGCCGCGGCCAGCACGGCGAAGCCCTCACGCACCTGACCGCTCGCACAGGCTTCGCGGAAGACGGGGAGCAGGTGGGTGGTTCGTCCAGGGACGGGTGATATTGGCCTGGCATCCGGCGTGGGCCTGCTGTCCGGCGCGGGACTGGGATCCGATGCGGACGTGGTGGAGGCCGCGGGGCCGGCGGCAGATCCGTTCGCCACGCCGGCACGGCCGGCGGCCACGCCGGCACGGCCGCCGGATCTGACCGTTCCGGTGGCAGGTGCGGCGGATGTGGCGGCAGGGCCGGCGGATCCAACAGATCTGGCGGCAGGCGCACCCGATACGGCGGTAGGCGCAGCGGACGCGCCGCCCGGGTCGGTGGAAGCAGCGGCAGGGCCGGCGGGTCCGGCGAGAACGCCGGTGAGGCTGGCGGATGCGGCTGCGGTTTCCGTGTCGGGTAGTTCCGTCAGGAGGAACTTGGCCAGGACGCGCGGGGTCGGATGGTCGAGCACCAGCGTGGCGGGCAGCGCCAGACCGGTGGCCGCGGCGAGGCGGTCGGCCAGTTCCACCAGGGTCAGCGAGTCGAAACCCAGCTCGGTGAAGGCGTGGTCCGGCTCGATGTCCTCGTATCCAAGGACAGCGGCGACCTCGCCGCGCACGCCGTCGAGGAGGATCGTCTCGCGATCCTCGGGCGGGCGGCCTGCCAGCGCCCTGCGCAGTGCGGGCACGGACGCCTCGCCGAGCCCGTCCAACACCCCCTCGCCGAGGCCTGCGAACTCCTCCCCGCCACGGCCGGCCAACACCTCCTCGCCGGGGCTGGGCCGGGAGTCGGTGCGGGCGCGTGTGGTGCTCACGGGTGGCGCCGGGACGTCCAGCCAGTACCGGCGGCGCTGGAAGGGGTAGGTCGGCAGGTCGACACGGTGTGCGCCGGCGAACGCCGGGCGCCAGTCCACCGTGGCGCCTCGGGTGTTCAGCCGGGCGAGGCCGGCCAGGAATGCCGTGTGCTCCGGCCGGTCGCGGCGCAGCACGGAGAAGACCGCGGTGTCGCCGGCGACGCAGTCCCGCACCAGCGGCGTGAGCACGCCGTCCGGGCCCAGTTCGACGAACGTCGTCACGCCCAGTTCCGCCAGGGTGCGGATCCCGTCGTGGAAGCGGACCGGCCGGCGGGCGTGGCGGACCCAGTAGTCCGGGTCCGCCATCTCCCGCGCGGTCACCAGCCGGCCGGTCACGTTGGACACCAACGGGATCGACGGCTCGGCCGCGGCAACGTCCGCGAGCACAGCGCGGAAGCCGGCGAGGGCCGGGGCCACCAGCGGGGAGTGGAAGGCGTGGCTCACGGCGAGCCGCCTGACCCTGCGGCCCCGGTCCCGGAAGTGCTCGGCGATCGCCAGCACGTCGCCGGTCTCGCCGGAGACCACGACGGACTCGGGTCCGTTGATCGCGGCCAGGGCCGCCCCGTCCGCCACCGCCAGCAGCTCGTCCACTTCGGACTCCGTCGCGCGGATCGCCACCATCGCGCCGCCCGCGGGGAGGTCCTGCATCAGCAGTGCCCTGGCGGCCACCACGCGCGCCGCGTCCGGCAGCGACCACACGCCCGCGACATGCGCCGCGGTCAGCTCGCCCAGTGAGTGTCCCGCGACGAAGTCCGGTGCCACGCCCCAGTGCGCCAGCAGCCGGTACAGCGCCACCTCCACGGCGAACAGCGCCGGCTGCGCCCAGCCGGTGCGGTCCAGCCGCTCGGCGGACCCGCCGAACACCACCTCGCGCAGCGGTGCCGGCAGCAGCGGGTCGAACGCGGCACAGACCTCGTCGAACGCCTCGGCGAACACGGGATGGGCACCGTGCAGCTCCCGGCCCATCCCGGGTCGCTGCGCGCCCTGACCGCTGAACAGGGCGCCGAGCGCGCCGGGTGCGACCACGCCGGTGACGACGTGCGGGGTCGGTCGCTCCTCGGCCACGGCATCGAGCGCGGCCAACAGCTCGTCGCGGTCGGCGCCGAGGACCACCGCGCGGTGGGGCAGGGCCGACCTGGTCCTGGCGAGCGACCAGCCGACGTCGCCCGCCCGCAGCGTGGGGTCCGCCCGGACCCGTTCGCCGAGCCGGACGGCCTGCGCGCGCAGTGCGGCGGACGACCTGGCCGACAGCACCCAGGCCTGGGCGGTGGGTGGCACGCCGTTCGCGGCGGGCTCCGCTGGGGCGGCGGGGGCCTCCTCCAGGATCACGTGTGCGTTCGTCCCGCTGGCGCCGAACGACGAGACGCCCGCCCGCCGCGGCACGTCCCCGGGCGGCCAGGGCCGCTCGTTCGACAGCAGCCGCACGTCGCCTGCCGACCAGTCGACCTGCGGGGTGGGCTCGTCCGCGTGGAGCGTCCTCGGGAGCAGCCTGTGCCGCAGCGCCTGCACCACCTTGATCACTCCGGCGACGCCCGCGGCGGCCTGGGTGTGCCCGATGTTCGACTTCACCGAACCGAGCCACAGCGGTTCGGCACGGTCCTGGCCGTAGGTCGCGAGCAGTGCCTGCGCCTCGATCGGGTCGCCGAGCCGGGTGCCGGTGCCATGTGCCTCGACGGCGTCGACGTCGCTCGCGGCCAGTCCAGCGGCGGCCAGGGCGTCGCGGATGACCCGGCGCTGGGCGGGGCCGCTGGGTGCGGTCAACCCGTTGGAGGCGCCGTCGGAGCCGACGGCGGAGCCACGCACGACCGCCAGCACCGGATGTCCCTGTCGCCGCGCGTCGGCGAGGCGCTCCAGCACCAGGACGCCGACCCCGTCGGCGAAGCCGGTGCCGTCGGCGTCGGCCGAGAACGACCGGCAGCGCCCGTCCGGCGACAGCCCGCGCTGGCGGCTGAACACCTGCAGCATCCCCGGTGTGGCCATCACGGTGGCGCCCCCGGCCAGCGCCAGCGTGCACTCGCCCGCCCGCAGCGCCGCCGCGGCGAGATGCAGTGCCACCAGCGACGAGGAGCACGCCGTGTCGACGGTGAGCGTGGGCCCGGCGAACCCGAAGGTGTAGGAGAGCCGGCCGGACACGACGCTGCCGACGTTCGCGGTGAGCAGGTAGCCCTCCAGGCCGACCGGTCCCGCGGTCAGCAGGGTGCCGTAGTCCTGCATGCTCGACCCGACGTACACGCCGGTTCGGCTGCCACGCAACGACTCCGGATCGATGCCGGCCCGCTCGAACGCCTCCCACGACGTCTCCAGCAGCAGCCGCTGCTGCGGGTCGAGGGCCAGCGCCTCGCGTGGCGAGATGCCGAAGAAGGCCGCGTCGAACTCGGCGACGCCGTCGACGAAGCCGCCCTGCCGCGTGGAGACCGTGCCCCACCGGTCGGGGTCGCCCCGCAGGGCCGCGAGGTTCCAGCCGCGGTCGGTGGGGAACTCGCCGATCACGTCCCGGCCAGCCGCGACGAGGTCCCACAGCCGCTCCGGGGTGTCGGCGCCACCCGGGTAGCGGCAGGCCATGCCGACGATCGCGATCGGCTCCGCCTGCCGGGACTCCAGCTCGCGCACCTGTCTGCGGGCCGCGACCAGGTCGGTGGTGACCCACTTGAGGTAGTCGCGCAGCCTGGCGGCCTCGGCGCCGGTCTCGTCAGTGGCCACCAGGCATCCCTTCGCTCGACCTGCCGAGTTCGGTGTTGATGAAGGCGAACAGCTCGTCGTCGGACGCGTGGTCCAGCTCCGCCGCGTCGTCGGTGTCGTCGGTGTCGTCGGTGTCCTCGGTGTCCGGCGACAGCCTGGCCAGCAGTGACCGCATCCGGGTCACGAGCCGCTCCCGGTCCGGGGCGCCGCCGCCCGCGGACAGCAGGACGGGCTCCAGCCGGTCCAGTTCGGACAGTGCGGCCTCGACCGGCGCCGCGCCGTCGCCGTCCAGCGCGGCGAGCAGGTACGCGGCCAGCGCGCGAGGCGTCGGCTCGTCGAACACGATCGTCGCCGGCAGCGGCAGCCCGGTGGCCCGGCGAAGGCGGTTGCGCAGCTCGACCGCGGTGAGCGAGTCGAAGCCGGTCTCGCGGAACGCGCGGTCGGGTGCCACGGCGTCGGCGGACGCGTGGCCGAGCACCACGGCCACCTCGGTCCGCACCCGCCGCAGGACCTCGGCCGCCCGGGCCGGGCCCGGCAGCGCGGCCAGCTCGCGCGACCAGCCGGCGGCGTCGTCCGCATCCCGCTCCGTGGTGTCCTCCCCGTTCTCGCCCAGTGCCCGCACGGCGGGGAGGTCGCGCAGCAGCGGGCTCGGCCGGCGCAGGGTGAACGCCGGGAAGAACCGCGCCCAGTCGACGTCGGCCACCACCAGCGTCGGGTCCGCGCCGCCGAGTGCCCGTTCCAGTGCGGCGACGGCGACATCGGGCGCCATGGCGGGCAACCCGGTCCTGGCCAGCACGCGGCCTCGTTCCTCGTCGACCATGCCGCCGCCGTCCCAGGAGCCCCACGCGACCGACAGGGCGGCCATGCCCGTGCCGCGGCGGTGCTCGGCGAGCGCGTCGAGGTAGGCGTTGGCCGCGGAGTACGCGGCCTGGCCGCCACTCCCCCACGTGCCGGCGACCGACGAGAACAGCACGAAGGCGTCCACGGTGTCGCCGAGCAGCTCGTGCAGGTTCCGGGCGCCGGTGACCTTCGCGGCGGCGGTGGCGGCGAGGGATGCGTCGGTGAGCTCGGCCAGCGCGGCGAAGTCGACCACCCCGGCGGTGTGCACGACCGCGCGCACGGGGTCCCCGGCGCCGGCCAGCTCGGCGAGGAGCGCGGCGAGCGCCTCGCGGTCGGCGATGTCGCACGCCGCCACCGTGACCCGCGCTCCCGCGCCGGTGAGCTCCGCGACCAGCGCGGCGGCTCCCGGTGCGGCGGCGCCGGTCCGGCTCGCCAGCACCACGTGCCCGGCGCCGCGGCCGACCACCCAGCGCGCCATCCGCGTGCCGAGCGCGCCCGACCCACCCGTGATCAGCACGGTGCCGGCCGGCGTCCAGTCGCCGGCCGCCGCCTCGACGGGCGCGGGACGCAGGCGCCGGGCGAACACCTGGCCCTCGCGG
>NZ_DASQCC010000231.1:0-26552 GCF_035634895.1 Actinophytocola sp.
CACCGCCGCGCTCGTGATCATGCCCGCCTCGATCAGCATGATCACCGGCAGCCCGGCGGCGCCGGCCGGGACGAAGGCCAGCCAGACCACCCAGAGGGCGCGGACGGTGCCGCTCACCACCAGCACCCGGTGCTGGCCGAACCGCGCGGCGAGTGGCCGGGACAGCCGGGCACCCGCCAGGCCGCCGAGGCACGGCACACCGAGCGCGAGCCCGTACTGCCACGTCGTGAAGCCGAGCTCACCGAGGAGCAGCACGGCCAGCAGCGGCGCGGTCGCCAGGATCAGCCCGTTGACGAGCGCGGTGTTGAGGAACAGCGCCCGCAGGCCGGGATGGCGGAGGATGTGGCGCCACCCGTCGCGGACCGCCGGCCGTTCGGTGCGCCGAGCCGGCGGCGGCTCCTCATGGGCTATGGAACGGAGGGTGAGCGCCGAGCCCAGATAGCTGACGGCGTCGGCCACCACGGTCGTCACCGGGCCCAGCAGCCCGATCGCGGCGCCGCCGAGCGGTGGGCCCAGCGCGGTGGCGGTCCACATGGTGGTCTCGAACCGGGCGTTGGCGGTGAGCAGGTCCTCGGACCGCACCAGCGTCTTGAGGAAGGCACCGCTCGCGGCGGTGAACACGATGTTGGCCGCGGCCACGACGACCGAGACGCAGACCAGTTGCGCGAGTGTCGACAACCCGAGCGCGTAGACCGCCGGCACGGACATCAGCGCCGCGAACCGCAGGAGGTCCATCGCGATCATGACCGGCCGCCTGCGCCTGCCCTCGACCCACGGGCCGAGCGGCAGGGCGATCAGCGCGCCCGCGGCCGGGCCGGCCGCGGCGAGGAGCGACACCTCGGCCGGGCCCGCGGCCAGCGTGAGGACGGCGATGATGGGGAAGGCGTCGAGTGCGAGCCACGTGCCCGCGGTGCTGACGGCGTAGGCCGCCCAGAGCCGGCTGAAGTCCCGATCCACGGGGTCGATCAAACCCACCGGCGCGCCGGTGATCAAACAACCGGGCGCACAACAAGTGGTTGTCGGCCAGTGCCCTGATCGTGGTGAGGGTCCGCGCCATCGCTACTCACACTCGAACGTCCGGGGAGGGGCAACGCCAGCGGTCGGCAAGGGCTCCGGTGCTCCACTGTCCGGATAGGACTGCACGGCCGGGACGGGCGCGTCGCGGTACCACGTCACGACCTTCGTGCACTCTCGGTCAGCCGGCGGTCACGCTCCTCTTTGGACGAACGCACGGAGCGTTCCGCGGACGGCGGTGAACACATCAGCCCGCCGCGGGAAGTCGTGTGATCACGACCGTCAGCAGCTCCTGCAGCGCGGCGCACGAGTCGGGCTCGCCGTCGTGCATTGTCGCCACCAACGCCTGGTCCGCGGCGACGCCGACGTCATAGCGGCAGAACTTGCCGCGTGCCGTGAACGTCTCGAGGGCGGGGTAGCCGAGCAGTCGCACCTGGCTGGTCGTCGAGTCGCGGTTCCTGGTGAGATCGGACAGTCCTTTCCCACTGGTGAACGCGGTGACCTGTGCGGATGAGGCGTTCGAGCCGGTCCAGCGGCAGTTCGCGCCGAGCTCGTCCTGTCCGGGCACACCCGTGTCGAGGCCCAGCGTGGTGCGGGCGGTGTCGTCCAGAAAGGCGCAGGGGTCGATGCCGACGAGTCCCTTCGGCGACTCGACCGGTGGCACGGTGGGCTCCGGTGCCGGCTCGCCGGCGCCGCAACCGGCCACCGAGAGCACTGCTGCCGCGGTGACCAGCAGGCGAACAATCACGAGACTTCCCTCCGCCTTGTCATTTCTCGTCCTATCGAATTTTCTGTAACGTTCTCGGGCCCGGACGCGTCTTCCCTAGCAACGTTTCGCTTGGAGGCGAGCATGAGTTACCGGGTCGGAATCGACTTCGGCTCCACGTTCACCGCGGCGGCGGTACACCGCGACGGTGAGCAGGCGGCCGAGCTCGTTCCGTTGGGGGACAACAGGGCCTCGGTGCCGTCCGTTGTGTTCGTCGCGTCCGACGGCGGGCTGGTCATGGGTGACGCCGCGGCCAGACGGTCCGTGACGGACCCCGGCCGGGTGGTCCGCGACGTCAAGCGCCGGATCGGCGACGAGACGCCGCTACTGGTCGCGGGCGCGCCGATCGAGGCGCACACGCTCGCGGCCTGCTTCGTGCGCTGGGTCGTCGACCGGGTCAGCGAGCGCGAGGGGCAGCCACCCGAGGGCCTGGCGTTGACCCACCCCGCGTCCTGGGACCGGCACAAGCGCGCCTTGATGATGGAAGCCCTTGTGGCGCAAGGCATCGGTGCGACCAGGCTGGTGCCTGAGCCGGCGGCGGCCGCGTTCGCGTACGCGGCCACGCGGGAGGTCCGGCCGGGTGCCGCGGTCGGCGTGTACGACCTGGGTGGCGGCACGTTCGACGCGGCCGTCGTGCGCCGCCTCGACGACGGCGGGTTCGAGCTCGCGGGCCGTCCCGAAGGGATCGAGTCGCTCGGTGGCGTGGGCTTCGACGACGCCGTGTTCGCGCACGTCCGCGCCGCCGTCGGTCCACAGTGGACGTCGCTGGACTTCGACGACCCCCTGGTGCGGACCGCGGTCGCCACGTTGCGTCGCGAGTGCACGGAGGCGAAGGAGGCGCTGTCCGCCGACACCGAGGTGACGATCCCCGTGATGTTGCCCGGCGTGAGCACCCGGGTGCGGATGGTGCGCACCGAGCTGGAACAGCTGGTGGCGCCGGCGATCGCGGAGACGGTCGAGGCCATGCGGCGAGCCTGTGCGTCGGCCGGCCTGCGTCCCGGGGACCTCGCCGCGGTCCTGCTGGCCGGTGGGTCGTCACGGATTCCGCTGGTGGCCCAACAGGTGTCGGCCGCGCTGGATCGTCCGGTCACCGTGGACGCCGATCCGAAGGCCGTGGTGGCGAGCGGGGCCGCGCTGTCGATCGCGCCCGTGACCGTCGCGCCGCTGCCGTTGTCTCTGCCCTCGGCGACGGTCATCGGGCCGGCCGTGCCGCGCCGGTGGTCCAAGCGCGGCCTGATCGTGGGGACGGGGATCGCGGCGTGCCTCGCGGCGCTGATAGCGACGGCGAGTGCGTTGGGACCGGACCTTCTTCCCCACCACGGCGCCGCGGCGGACACGGGCGACCGGCCGCGCGAGGTCGTGGACAGGTCGCCGATCGGCAACCCGCGGGAGAACGACGACCCGTGGACGGGGGAGCCGTACAAGAGGACAACCCCACCGGGGCCGACCCGGCCGGGCGCGCAGCCGGCGGACGCGAGCCCCGAGTCGCTGACCCCCACGCCCACGACCGGCGTCGACCGGACCGCCCAGATAGAAGGCCAGCCGTCGACTTCGCCGTCGAGTAGTCAGGTCACCGTGGAGTCGTCACTGCCCGGCAGCGGCCGCGACCCCAGCGGCAGCCCGTCGGTGCCGGTGTCCGTGCCCGAGCCGCCGAGTTCGAGCGTGCCGCCGTCCTCCCAGCCCTCGGTGGAGTCCAGCGCCCCGCCGGTCGAGTCGTCGGCGCCGCCGGACGGCACGCCGGACTCGCCGTGACCGTGGTGGACCTGTCCGTCCTCGTGGTCGTCGTCGGCGGCGGGGCGCAAAGATCCACGGGGCACTACGCTGGGGTCCGTGGAAGATCGAGTGCTTGGCCGGACCGGTCGGAACGTGTCGGTGGTCGGCCTGGGTTGCTGGCAGCTCGGCGCTGACTGGGGACACGTGGACGACGCCGACGCGCTGGCCGTCCTGCATGCCGCCGTCGACTCCGGGGTCACCTTCCTGGACACGGCCGACGTGTACGGGGACGGCCGCAGCGAGCAGCTGATCAGTCGGTTCCTCGCGGAGCGGCCGGGGGAGGTCATGGTCGCCACGAAGTGCGGTCGGCGCGCCGACCCGCACGTGCCGGCGGCCTTCACGCCCGCGAACCTCCGCGCGTGGATCGACCGCAGCCGCGCGAACCTCGGCGTCGAACGGCTGGACCTCGTACAGCTCCACTGCCCGCCGACGCCCGTCCTCGCCGACGACGAGGTGTTCGACGCCCTCGACGCCCTGGTCGCCGAGGGGCTCCTCGCCGCGTACGGCGTGTCGGTCGAGACCTGCGACGAGGCACTCACCGCGATCGCCCGGCCGGGAGTGGCCAGCGTGCAGATCATCCTCAACGCCTTCCGCCGCAAGCCGCTGGAGCGGGTGCTGCCCGCCGCCCGCGAGGCCGGTGTCGGCATCATCGCCCGCGTGCCGCTGGCCAGCGGTCTGCTGTCCGGCAAGTACGACGAGCACACGATCTTCGCCGCCGACGACCACCGCACGTACAACCGGCACGGCGAGTCGTTCGATGTGGGCGAGACCTTCTCCGGCGTGCCCTACGAGGTGGGCGTGACGGCGGCGCGGTCACTCGCCGAGGTGGCGACCGGGCTCGGGGTCGACACGGCCGCGCTGGCGTTGCGCTGGGTCGTCGACCAGCCGGGGGTCAGCGTCGTCATCCCTGGTGCGCGCAACGCCGGCCAGGCCAAGGCCAACGCCGCGGCCGCCGAACTGGATCCGCTCGCCGCCGACACCCTCGCCGCTGTCGAGGGCATCTACGACGAGCAGATCCGTCAGTACGTGCACGACCGTTGGTGAGGTCAGTGCCTTCCGGCCAGGGTGAGGACCGCCTGTAGCTCGCTGTAGCCGGGCTTGGCGGCGAAGTTCTCGTCCAGCAGGTTGGCCGCGCCCTCCCCGTCGAAGAAGCCGGGCACCCACGAGTACTTGTCCGTGAAACCCCACACCGTGAACGAGTTGCAGCGCTTGGCCAGCAGGCAGCCCTGCAGCAGGACGCTGTAACCCTGCGCCTGCGCCTGGAGCTTCGGGTTGTCGGTGGGCATGATCATGCGCACGTCCGCCTCGGTGACCGCGGTCTCCAGGCCGAGCTTCTCGAAGCGGGCGAAGTTCGCGGCGACACCGCTGGCGGTGTGGAAGCCGAACTGCACCCCGTAGTGTCCCTGCGCGCCGAAGCCCTGCACCGGAACACCCTGTGCCAGCAGGCTTTTCGCGAGCGCCAGGTAGGCATCGCTCTTCGCGCTGACGCCCTCGACGTTGTAGTCGTTGAGGAACAGCTTGGCCTTGGGGTCGGCCTGGTGCGCCCAGCGGAACGCGTCGGCGATGTAGCCGGGGCCGAGCTCACGCAGCCAGATGGTGTCCCGTAGCTGGGCGTTGTCGTCGATGACCTCGTTGACGACGTCCCACTGGTAGATGCGGCCGCGGAAGTGGCGCACCTCGTCGGTGATGTGCTTGCGCAGGATGGCACGCAGCTCGGTCGCGTCGATCTCACCGGAGTCCACGCCCTGGGTCAGCCAGGCCGGGAGCTGGTTGTGCCACACGAGGGTGTGACCGCGAACCTGCTGGCCGTTGCGCCGCGCGGCGGCGAGCAGCTCGTCGGCGGCGGAGAAGTCGAGCTGGCCCCGTTGCGGTTCGACCACCTCCCACTTCATGACGTTCTCCGCGGTGATCGAGCTGAACTCGGTCCCGATCCGGTCGCGGTAGGTCGCGTCCGAGGTGAACGCCGCGTGGTCGACCGCGGTGCCGATCAGGAGCTGCCGGCCGGCGAGCTCGCGTAACGGCCGGTCGGGGGAGGAAGCGGTCCCGGCCGCCGGAGCGGGTGAGCCAGCGGCCGGGAGTAGTGAGGCGATGACCAGGGCGCCGGCGAGGAAGCTGGCGGCTGTGGCGACACGGGACACCTTCATGCGGAGCTCCTCGACGACGACGGCGGGAACATGACCGAAAATTTCGGGGATTTGTCGGTATCGCGAGGGGAACGTTAAGACTCGATCTGGCTCTGGTCAAGCCCAACGATATGAAACAACTCCGAAAGTTTCAGCAGGTCAGGCCGTAAAAGTTCTTCGTCGGAGCCTTATGTCGCCGCGTCCCTGAGGAGGATCGGCGTCTGTCCTTTGTGGAATCACGCTGCTCTCACAGTTGGTCCACTGTGGACTCCGGCTCCGGCGGACGGCGGAGGGTGACGCGAGGCCGTGGGCTCGGAAGCATAGTCGTCCGGCGTGTCGACAGGTAAGCCTTTTCCTGGGAGCGCCTCCGGTTTACGCTGCGAACACATCCGATCTTCGGGGGTGACGGCCAGGTGAGCGTGCACAGCTGGACGGCACACGTTCCGGTCGACCACGAGAAGAGGCCCTGACCATGTTCCCAGGACTGCGCCACGTACTGGTTGCCGCGCTCGTCGTGGTGGGGCCACAGGCGGCCGCATCGTCCACAGTGGAGGGACCGCCGCTCGCGCCGACCCCGCCGATGGGGTGGAACAGCTGGAACAAGTTCCAGTGTGACATCGACGAGGAGCTCATCCGCGAGACCGCCGACGCGATGGTGTCGTCCGGCATGAAG
Source organism: Actinophytocola sp. (assembly GCF_035634895.1). Taxonomy (GTDB): domain Bacteria; phylum Actinomycetota; class Actinomycetes; order Mycobacteriales; family Pseudonocardiaceae; genus Actinophytocola. The sequence continues at coordinate 6,350 of NZ_DASQCC010000231.1, forward strand.
GCCGCCGGCTACGAGTACGTGAACATCGACGACTGCTGGATGGCTCCGCAACGCGACGCGGAGGGCCGCCTGCAGGCCGACCCGGTGCGCTTTCCCGGCGGTATCCGGGCGGTCGCCGACTACGTGCACGCACGCGGGCTGAAGCTCGGCATCTACTCCTCGGCCGGCACGAAGACCTGCCAGGGCCTGCCGGCGAGCCTCGACCACGAGACGACCGACGCCGCGAGCTTCGCCGAGTGGGGCGTCGACCTGCTCAAGTACGACAACTGCAACAACCAGGGCCGGCCCGCCCTCGCGCGGTACACGGCGATGGCCGACGCGCTCGCGGCGACCGGGCGGCCCATCGTCTACTCGATCTGCGAGTGGGGCCAGAACAAGCCGTGGGAGTGGGCCGCACAGGTCGGCGGGCACTACTGGCGCACCACCGGCGACATCTCCGACCGGTGGGGGAGCATGGTGTCCATCCTGGACCAGCAGGTCGGGCTGGAGTCGTACTCGGGGCCGAACGCGTGGAACGACCCGGACATGCTGGAGGTCGGCAACGGCGGCATGACCACCGACGAGTACCGGGCGCACATGAGCCTGTGGAGCATCCTCAACGCGCCGCTGATCGCCGGCAACGACCTGCGTTCGATGGACGCGCAGACCCGCGCGCTGCTCACCGACCGGGACGTGATCGCGGTCAACCAGGACTGGGCCGGCGTACAGGGCCACAAGATCGCCGACAGGGGCGACCTCGAGGTCTGGGCGAAGCCCATGTCGAACGGCGGCGCCGCGGTCGTGCTGTTCAACCGCGGTGTGGCCGGCGCGCAGGTCGCGACGACGGCCGCCGCGCTCGGGTTGCCCGCGAGGCCGTCCTACGCGATGCGTGACCTGTGGGCGGACACGACGGTCGTCACGCGGTCACGGGTGCGGGCCTCGGTGCCGCCGCACGGCGCGCGGATGTTCGTCGTGCGGCCGGGCAGACTCGGGAGTCCCGCGGTGGCAACGGATGTCGTCGACGACACCGGCGGCTACGCAGAGCCGGGCGAGACGTTCAGCGCCAGCGTACGGGTGGCCGACGACGGGCTGCTGCCGGTGACGGACGTGCGGGTCGCGCTCGCCGCGCCGGAAGGGTGGACCGTGCGCGCCGACGGCCGCACCCGGGTGCCCGTGCTGTGGCCGGGACGGACCGCGACGGTGCGGTTCACGATCACCACGCCGGCCACGGCCGAGAACGGCACCCACGCCCTCACCGCCGACGTCCGCCACCGCGGCGGCCGGCTGCCCGGGTACGGCGCGGTGTCGATCGCGACCAGACCCGTTGGCACACCGTGGCTTTCGGACCTCACCCCGGTGAGCGCGCAGGTCGGCTGGGGCTCCCTCGGCGTCGACCGGAGCGTGGACGGCCACACCCTGACGATCGCCGGGGTCACCTACGCCAAGGGCATCGCGCCGCACGCGGCGTCGGAGATGAAGTACTACCTGGGCACGCACTGCTCGCGGTTCACCGCAGGCGCCGGTATCGACGACGAGACCGGCGGCCGCGGCTCCGTCACGTTCACCGTGCTCGGTGACGGGAAGGTGCTGGCCGACACCGGTGTGGTGACCGGCGGCCAGGCCGCGGTGCCGGTGGACGTGGACGTCACCGGCGTGACCGAGCTGGTGCTGGTCGCCGGCGTCGGCCCGGACAACAACAACTACGACCACTCGGAGTGGGTCGCGCCGCGGCTGACGTGTGCCGGCGCGTGAGGTCGCGCCGGCCAGCACACCGTTGCCGCTGACGGAGGTCAGCTGGTGGGCACGATCGCGTAGCCGGAGTAGGACCTGCCCGCGACGCCGGTGGCGTCCGGCAGGCCGAGCACCCGCACCGGCTGCGCGGTCTGCTCGCTCGGGTCCTCGCCGAGCGAGCCGAAACCGTTGTAGCCCCAGGCCCACACCTCGCCGTCGCTGCGCAGCGCGTAGCCGCCGGCGTCGAAGCTCGCGACCTGCGTGACGTCCGCGACGCTCACCTGCACGGGAACCCGGGACTCACAGGGGAACGAGGGGCAGTCGGCGCCGTTGCCCAGCTCGCCGGACGCGTTCGACCCCCACGACCACGCGGTGCCGTCACCACGCACCGCGTACCCGTTCTCGGCGCCGCCCGCGATGCTGGTCACCCCGGTCAGCGTCGACACCCGCACCGGCACGCGCGACAGGCACGGTGCGCCCGAGCCGCACGCCTGGCCGTTGCCGAGCTGCCCGGACCCGTTGTAGCCCCACGCCCACACGGTGCCGTCGGCCCGCCGCGCGTAGGAGGCGTCGCCGCCGCTCGCCACCGCCGTGACCGTCGCCAGCCCGCTCACCGGCACGGGCACCGCCGAGAGCTGGGCGTCCGAGCCGTTGCCGAGCTGACCGTTTCCGTTGTAGCCCCAGGCGAAGACCGTGCCGTTCGAGCGCACGGCGTACGCGGTGTACCCGGCGGCCGCGATCGCCACGACGCCGGTCATCCCGGACACCTGCACCGGCACGGTGGAGTTCGCCGTGGCGCCGTTGCCGAGCTGGCCGTACGAGCCGAAACCCCATGACCAGACGGTTCCGTCGTTGCGCAGCGCGTACCCGGTCTCGTTGGCCGCGGCGATCGCGGTGACCCCGGTCAGCCCGACCACCGGTGCCGGCAGCGCCGACCCGCCTCCCGCCGAGTAGGCCGTCGCCCAGCCGTTGCCGAGCTGCCCGGACACGTTCTCCCCCCACGCCCACACCGTTCCGTTGGCACGCAGGGCATAGCCGTTCGACGAGCCGCCGCCGGCGACCGCGCGCACCCCGGTCAGCCCTGCCACCCGTGCCGGCGACGGCGAGTCCGGCACGGTCTGCGCGGTGCCCAGCTTCCGGTTGACGTTGTCGCCCCAGGAGTAGACACACTCGCTCGTGCAGACCGGGTCGAGCGCGGCGAACACGCCCGCGAGGTCGGCGATCAGCTGAACATTGCCGGAGAAGTTGAAGAACTGCACGCCGATGGACCGGTTCACCTCCACCACCGCGGCGTTCGACGTGGTCTGGCCGGCGGACAGGTTGAGGTTCGAGCCGTCCGGCGGGGGATAGCTCTGGTCCTCCGACCACGCGGTCACGAACGTCGGTGCGCTGGCGTCCACGCCGGTGATGTTGAGGACCACCCCCGTCGTGGTCGGAGGCAGCCCCCGGGCGGAGAGGTCGAGCCCCCTGATCTCCCGCGGCCCGAGCGGGCCGGCAGGGGCGCCCGTGCCGTCCCGGGTGTCGAGGACCCGTGTCGGGCCCATCGGCACGAACATGGCGCCGTAGTCGGGCGTGTAGAAGCCGGTGAGGTCCGCGATCAGATCGACCGTGCCGGCGTTGTTGTGCAGGCTCACCTTCCGGTCCGCGCCGACGGCGACCGTCACCAGGTTCGGCCGGGTGTCGCCGGGGGGAACGTTCACATTCGAGACGGTGGGCCGGTTCGTGCCCGCCGGCCACGCGGTGACGACCGTGTCGGCGGTCGGGTTGGTGGCGGTGAGGTTGAACGTCACCGCGGTCGCCGACGCCGGGATCCGGTTGACGAGGTCGAGGGTACGGATACCGCCGGGGCCGAGCGGGCCGCCGGCCCCGCGGGTGTCGAGTGCGCGGTTCGGCGGCAGCGAGGTGAACCTGGCCCCCGCGCCCGTCGCGTAGTAGCCGGCCAGGTCGGCGACCAGGTCGATGGCGCCGACGTGGTTGTACAGGTTGACCGAACGGTTCGTGCCGAGCGTGACCGTGACCTGGTTGGCGCGGATGTCCCCGGGGGCCATGTTCAGCGTCGAGCTTCCTGGCCTGGTCGTCCCGGCCGGGAAGACGGTCACGAACGTCGCCGAGTTGGGGAGAACGCCGGTCACGTTGAGGACCACGGCCGTCGCGTTCGCCGGCACCTGGGCCGACAGGTTCACCGCGACGCTGGTGCCGCCGATGACCGGGCCGTTGCCGTTCCGGGTGTCCAGGACCCGGACGGGGGACAGCGACGTGAAGGTCGACGGGGCCGCGTCCGCCAGCGCCGCCGCCGGCTTCGCCTGCGCCGGCGAGCCGGCGAGGAGCAACCCCGCGGCGACGACCGTTGTCAGCGCACCACACAGCATTCGACGCATCTCAACCTCCCAGGTTCGGCACAGTCGCGTGGCCGGACCGCCATCCGCCGGCGGCCGAGTCGCCGGCAGGTGGCGTCGCCCCACGCCAGGACGCGGATGACCACACCCCGGCGGTATCGGCGACGATGTGCACGCTCCCATTGTGGTTGTCCAGCACGGTCGCGGGAAGGCGGCCGGCCGCATGTCAGTGCCCCGGGCTCGGGACGATCGCGTAGCCCGCCGCCGAGCCGCCGCCGACGGCGCTGACGCCGCTCAGGGCGGCGACCGGAACGGGCACCGTCGAGTGGTCGGGCACGGCGGCGTTGCCGAGCGCGGAGCGCGAGTTGGCTCCCCAGGCCCGCACGGATCCGTCGGTCAGCAGCGCGTAGGCGCCGAAGTCGAAGGCGGCGACCTGTGCGACGCCGGAGAGGCCCGGCAGCGGGACCGGCACCCGGGACCCGCACGGCCCGGCGGTCGGGTCGCACTCGACCCCGTTACCGAGCGCGCCGAGGAAGTTCCCGCCCCAGGCCCAGACACTGCCGTCGGTCCGGCGCGCGTAGCCGTTGTTGACGTTGCCGGCGACCTCGATCACCCCGGTCAGCCCGGAGACCTGGACCGGCACCCGCGACACGCAGCCGGCAGGGCTCGGCGGGCAGGCCGTGCCGTCGCCGAGCTGCCCCGCGCCGTTGTCGCCCCAGGCCCAGACGGTGCCGTCGGCACGGAGAGCGAAGGCGCCGTTGTCGCGTCCGGTGATGCCGGTGACGCCGGTGAGGCCCGCGACCTGGACGGGTACGGGCGAGAACTCGACGTCCGATCCGCTGCCGAGCGCGCCGGTGCCGTTGTGGCCCCAGGCCCACACCGTGCCGTCCGCGCGGAGGGCGTACCCGGTGCCCCAGCCGCCGGCGATCGCGACGACGTCCGCCAGCGCCGACACCTGGCGTGGCGTGCTGGCGTCGTCGAGTCCGCCGGTGCCGAGCCGGCCGGCCCAGCCGGCGCCCCAGGCCCAGACCGTGCCGTCGGCGCGGAGTGCGTAGGCGCCGTCCCCGCTGCCGGCGATCGCGGTGACGCCGGTCAGGCCCACCACCGGAACGGGCACCGCGGAACCGCCGCCCGTCCAGCCGTTGCCCAGCTGCCCGCGTCCGTTGTCGCCCCAGGCCCGGACGGTGCCGTCGGTGCGCAGGGCGTACCCGTTCGACCCGCTGCCGCCGTCGACCGCCCGCACGCCGGCCAGGCCGGCCACCGGGGTCGGCGTCGGCGAGGCGAACACGGCCTCGGCCGTGCCGAGCGCCCGGCCCGAGTTGTCGCCCCAGGCGTGGGCGCAGTCGGCCGTACAGGGCGGCTCGCCGACCACGGCGAACACCCCGGCCAGGTCGGCGACGATGTGCACGTTCCCAGCGAGGTTGTAGAGCTGGATCCCGCGCACCGGCCCGAAGGCGACCGCGGCGGCGTTGGCGGCGGTCTGCCCGGCGGACAGGTTGAGCGTCGAGGCTTCCGGCCGGTCGGCGTTCGAGGCCCACGCGCTGAGAAAGGTCCCAGCGGTGGCGTCGATGCCGGTGATGTTGAGGACCACACCGGTAGCGGTCAGGGGCAGGCCGTCCGCGAGGGGCACGTCGATCGTCCCGCCGGCGCCGACCGGGCCGGCGCCGTTCCTGGTGTCCAGCACCCGGGTCGGGGCCCGCGGGAGGAAGGAGGCGCCGTAGTCGGGGGAGTAGAAGCCGGTCAGGTCCACGATCACGTCGACCGTGCCGGCGTTGTTGAAGAGACCGACCTTGCGGTCCGCGCCGAGGGCCACCGTGACGAGGTTGGGCCGGGTGTCGCCCGCGGGAACGTTCACATTCGAGGAGACGGGCCGGTTCAGGCCGGCGGGCCAGGCGGTGATGACCGTGCTGGCGGTCGGGTTGGTGGCCGTGAGGTTGACGGTCACGGCCGTCGCGGACGCCGGCACCCGGCCGGTGAGGTCGAGCACCCGGGACCCGCCGGGGCCGAGCGGGGTGGAGCCCCGGGTGTCGAGCACCCGGCTGGGCGGCAGGGCCGTGAACCGGCCGCCGGCGCCCGTCGCGTAGTGACCGGCGAGGTCGGCGACGATGTGCACGTTCCCAAGGTGGTTGTACAGGCGCAGCGTCCGGTCCGCACCGAGCGCGACGGTGACCTGGTTGGCCCTGATGTCGCCACCGGGCAGGTTGAGGCTGGACGCGGCCGGCCGGCTGGTCCCACCGGGGTAGACCGTGATGAAGGTGGCCGCGGTCGGCGTCACCGCGGTGACGTTGAGAACCACGGCGGTAGCGGTGACCGGCACCTGGGCCGCGAGATCCAGGGTGATGGCCGTGCCCGCGCCGACGGGGCTGGTGGACCCGCCCGTTCCCGTGCCGATCCTGGTGTCGAGCACCCGTACCGGCGAGCGAGGTGTGAACGTGGACATTGCTGGATCGGCGGCCGGCTCCCCGCTCGCCGGGTTGCCGGCGAGCGGAACACCGGCGACCAGCACCATCGTCACGCCGACGACCCCCACCCGACGCACGACGGATGCCCCCCAGTTTGTCCAGTCCGACCCCGGACGGACGCTAGCGAACGGCCACAAAGGGAGCTACCGCCTTTCGGCCCAGTGGACTGAGGGCGAGGCCGCGACGACATCGTCGCGCGGCGTCCGCCCGGGCACGTCAACGAGCCCGTCGTTTCGGTTCAGTGGAACCACTGATGTCTCGGCTTCGTGCGTTTACCAGAGTAACCGCCATGCACGAACGGCCGACATCGCACGGAATGATGAAGGACTGGGTCCAGGTGCTCTGTCGAAATCCACGGACAGGAAATACCGTGAGGGTTTTGACGCCCCGGCAAGGTCGTGACGAGGAGCGGGTGAGCGTGCCGGACACCAGCGAGCTCGTAGGCAGAGATGCCGAGCTCACCTTGCTCAGCGAGTTCGTGGACGATGTCGTCAGGGGAACCGGTAGAGCCCTGTTGATCGAGGGCGAACCGGGAATAGGAAAATCCTCGACGGCCCGAGCGGTCGCCGCCGCGGCCCGGCAACGGGGTTGCGACGTCCATCTGGCCGCCGCCGAGGAACTGGGACAGGCACTGCCGTTGCGACCGATGCTGGACGCTCTCGGTTCGCTGGAACCGGACAGGCAGCCGAGGTTGGCGACAGTCCTGCGGCTGCTCCGTGGCGAGTCCGACAACACGATGGACGCGGCCGCCGTTGCGGCAGAGCAGATGTTCGCGTTGGTGTCGGAGCTGTGCGGCGCGGCTCCAACCGTTCTGATCATCGATGATCTGCAATGGGCCGATCTGACGACGATCAGCGTTTGGGAAAGGCTCGCGCGATCAGTCGGTCGGCTGCGCCTGTTGTTGATCGGCCTCCAGCGGCCAGTGCCCCGACGTGCCGAGTTGACGGCCATGCGGCGCGTGGTGGGTGACCACAGGATCATGAGACTCAACGCCCTGCCCGACACCGCAGTCGAGCGACTCGTGGCCGCCCTGTCTCGGGCGCAACCGGGGAGAAGCCTGCTGCGCGTCGCCGCTGACGCGGCCGGCAATCCGTTGTACCTGACGGAGTTGGTTGCCGCACTCAGTCGTTCGCGCCGCCTTGAGCTGAGCGATGCCGGGGTCGTCGAGGTGTCCTCCGGCCCGGTGCCCGGCTCGCTCTTCGGCGCGATCGCCAACCGCCTCGACTTCCTGGAACGCGACGTTCGGGAAGTGCTGCACGCGGCCGCGCTGCTGGGCACCGAGTTCCTGGTCGCCGACCTTGCGATCGTTCAGAACTGTCGGGTGGCCGACCTCGTCGGCTCGATCGACCAGGCCCGCGCGGCCGGTGTGCTGGGCGATGCGGGGGAGAAACTATCGTTCCGGCACCCGTTGATCCGCTCGGCCCTGTACGACGAGATCGCCGCCCCGGTGCGATCGGCATGGCACCGTGACGCGGCGAGAGCACTGGCGCAGGCAGGCGCGCCGGTCGATCGAGTGGCCGGACAACTCCTGCAGGCTGTCACGACGCCGGACGCAGGCCCGTTGGATGAGGTGCTGCTGGATTGGCTGGCAGGTGCGGCGTCCACACTCGTCGCGCAGTCACCACGCAGCGCGATCGGCCTGCTACGAGAGGCATACCGCCGGTCGCCGGTTCAGACCCATCGCGGAGCCTGGCTGGCGGCCCGACTCGCCGAGGCCCACTACCGATTGGGGGATTCAACGGAAGGCGAACGGATTGCCAGACAAGCAATGGTAGTGGTTTCTGACCCAGATCTCCTTGTCGATCTACACTGGACGGCGGCGCAGTGCCGGGCATTTGCGGGACGCGCGGACGAGTCGATCGAGTCCGTGGACGAAGCAATCGCGTTACCCGGAATTTCCCAACGGCAGCACGCCCGGTTGTTGGTGCTGGCCGCACGAGCACACCGAGATCTGGGAGAGGTTGCGGCAGCAGGAGAAATCGCTACCAAGGCCCTGTGTGCCGCCGAAGCGGCGGGCGACAACTGGGCGTTGGCCTGGTCGCTACATGTGAAGATCGTCGTCTCGATAATGAGTGGGGACGTTGCTGGCGCCTTGCCGCTGTTCGAGCGTGCTCTCGACGTGGTCGGGGACGATGCCGCACTCACTGATCTAAGTCTGTTGTTGCAACTCAACAAGTCCGTCGCGTTGGGCAATCTCGATCGAAACGACGATGCGGTGAGTGCGGCGATGCGAGTGCGTGAACAGGCGGATCACAGCGGAAGCCTGGTTCGGTTGGCGCAGGCGCGGAGTGCCCTGGGGCAGTTGTTGTTCAAGGTCGGTCACTGGGATGACACGCTCAGCGAAGTGGCCGCGATAACCGACGACATGAAAGATCCGGCCACCACCTGTTGTGATCGAGGATTGGCCGCGAAGATCATGTTCCATCGAGGTGACATCGCGGCTGGGAGAAGCAACATTGGCTTGGCTGAGGCGTGTGCCGGCCAGATAGGTACCCGAGTGGTGTCTTCCTTGGTGCTGGCCCGTTGTCTCGATCACGAAGTGGCGGGTGCTCCAGAACAGGCCCTGGCAGTACTGAACGCGTGTCTTGCCGGCCCTGAAGAGCTTGACGAGGTCGAGGACCTTCTACCGGAGGCTGCACGGCTCGGGGCTTTGATCGGTGCGAACGATGTGCTGAAACACGTTGTGGCCCAGACCTCTGCGCTCGCACAGCGGTCGCGAGTGCCGCACCAGATCGGTGCCATGGCTTACTGTCAGGGGTTGCTGGAAGGAAGTTCCTCGTTGTTGCTCCTTGCTGGGGAGCGGTACGGGGAGGCTGGGCGGCCGCTGCTTCAGGCCCGAGCCTTGGAGGCGGCGGCGCTCAACCTTGCCGGGCAAGGCGACCGAGGGGCGGCCCGGTCGGCCTTCCTGCGAGCCGACGACATCTACGACGAGCTGGGTGCGGCGTGGGACCTCGCCAGGCTGCGGGCCGGGTTCCGGCAGTACGGGATCCGCCGAGGTCCGCGGACCAGGCATCGGCAGGTACTGTCCGGTTGGGACAGTCTCACGCCCAGTGAGGCGAGGGTCGCCGAACTGGTTGCCGAAGGGTTGTCCAACCGGGAGATCGCTGGGCGGCTCGTACTGTCGACCCGCACCGTCGAGTCTCACGTCTCGCACATTCTTGCCAAGCTGGGGGTGCGGTCTCGCGTCGACATTGCTCGACGGGTGGCCAACTAGTGGGGGGAGACCTGCGGCGGCCGCCTGGGGGAGGCGGCCGCCGCGGGACTTTGTCAGGACAATGGGGCGCTGACGGCCCAGCTCACATCCTGTCCGTACGACGACGGGTTGTCATACGCGTGAGTGCCGCTGTTCGACGCCACCCACACCTCCTCCGCGTAGTGCCGGACGTTCGTCCCCAACTCGTTGATCGACGCCAGCCGCACGCCGCCGGTGCCTGGTTGTGCGCAGAACGTCGCGTCTCGGCGGAACAGGTCGGTGTTCTCGTTCGCCGACAGGCGCAACCGGAAGTTCTGGTGGCGGAGGTAGCTGTTGGGGAAGTTGCGGGACTCCAGCGAGTAGCAGCTGGGGTCCGCCAGACCGGCACGTACCACGAACGTCGCGTCCTGTTTGGACACCGCGTCGCTCGTCGACGTGATGACGTCGGTCCTGGCCAGGCTGTCGCGATGCCTCAGGTAGCGATCCGTGAAACCCGGTGTCGTCACCCGGAACGACACCGCCTGGTCCCTCGGCAGGTCCGCACCGCTGCGCCACAGCGCAATCGTCGCCGCCCACGTCGTGTCCTCCGTGAACGTGGACGCCGTGTCCCACGGGTTGGTGCCGCCCTGTCTCGCCAGGTACACCGACTCGTTGTAGTGCCTGATGAACGCGCCCGGGTTGTTGTACGACTCCAGCGCGGTCGCGCCCCAGCCCGCCCTCGGGCAGAACGTCGCGTCGGCCGCGAAAGCCGTTGTGCCGTCGGTGGGATCGACGCGGATGCGCAGGCTGGCGTTGCGCAGGTAGCGGCCCGGGAAGTTCCTCGACTCGAACGAGACGCACGACGCGCTCGCCAGGCCCGGCCGCACCCAGAACGTCGCGTCCTGCTTCAACTGGTCGCCGTTGTCGACGTCCGTCCTCGCCAGGCCGCTCTGGTGGCGCAGGTACCGGTTGGTGTAACCGGGAGTCGTGACCCGCAACGACACCAGCTCGCCCCGGGACACGTCGGTGCCCGCCGCGGCGCCGAGCACGCGCTGGTTCACCGCCAGCACCCGGGACGCCGTCATCTTCAGCACCCGGCGGTCGTAGGTGTAGAAACCGTTGACCTCGTTCTCCACATCGTACGGTTCCGTGTAGACGGACGCGGACAGTCCCCGTGTCTGCACGAAGCGCGCCACCTCCGACGTGATCGTCTCGTACCGGGTGGTCAGCGAGTTCTCGTCGGTGTACAGGTCACCGTAGGCGAAACCGTTGCCCGGCGACCACTCGCTGCCGGTCACCCGCCGGCCAAGGCCACCGTACTCACCCAGCACCGCCACGTGTGTCGTGTCCGGTAGGCGGGTGCCGCTGGACATCTGGTAGCCGTGGTCATCGATCACGTCGCCGTTGGTGGGGCTGGGGTCCGACACGCAGCAGTTCGAGCCGGAGTTGTGGTTGATCAGCCTGGTCGAGTCGATCGACCGGACCAGGTCGACTATCCGTGCGTTGTCGTACTCGCCCCAGCCCTCGTTGAACGGGATCCACTGCACGATCGACGTGGTTGCCTTGAGCTGGTTGACGATCCGCTGCAGCTCGGACTCGTAGTTCGCGTGGCTCGCCGCCGGCGTGTCGTCGACCGCGTCCAGTGCCGGCATGTCCTGCCACACCATCAGGCCGAGTCTGTCCGCCCAGTAGTACCAGCGCGCCGGCTCCACCTTGATGTGTTTGCGGACCATGTTGAACCCCAACGCCTTCTGGCGTTCGAGGTCGAACCGCAGCGCCTCGTCCGTCGGCGCCGTGTAGATGCCGTCCGGCCAGAAGCCCTGGTCGAGGGTGCCCAGCTGGAACACGAACCTCCCGTTGAGCAGCGGGCGCATCACCCCGCCGACCACGGCCTTGCCGAGCGAGCGCATGCCGAAGTACCCGGTCACCGTGTCGGTGCCCATGGTCACCCGCAGGTCGTACAGGTACGGGTCGCTCGGCGACCACAGCCGCGCACTCGGTACCGGCACCCGGAGATGTGCGCCGACGGTGCCGGTGGCCGTGCCCACCACGGTCCCGCCGGCCAGCACCTCGGCGCGGACCTGCTGGCCCGCCGTGCCCTGCACGACCAGGTCGAGCACGCCGCCCGGGACGTCCGGGGTCGTGTCCAGCCGGGTGACGTGGTTGGCCGCCACGGGTTCCAGCCACACCGTCTGCCAGATGCCCGACGACGCCGTGTACCAGATGCCGCTGGGGCTGCGGCGTTGCTTGCCGATCGGGAACAGGCTGCCGTTCACGGGTGAGTACGCGCCCACGATGATCTCGTTGGCGCCGGCCCGGAGCGCACCGGTGATGTCGAACGAGAACGCGTCGTAGCCGCCGGTGTGCGTGCCGACCTGGGTGCCGTTCACCCACACCCGCGTCTCCCAGGTGACCGCGCCGAAGTTCAGCAGCACGCGCCGGCCGCTCCAGGTGGACGGCACGGTGAACGTCCTGCGGTAGAACATGTAGTCCTCGTGGCGCTGGATGCCCGACAGCCCCGACTCGATCGGGTACGGCACGAGCACGCCCTCCGGCAGCGACTGCCCGACCGGCGGCGTGTTGATGTTCGACGCGCCGGTGAACTCCCACACGCCGTTGAGGTTCTGCCAGTCCGTGCGGACCAGCTGCGGGCGTGGGTAGTCGGGCAGTGCGTTGGTGGGGGAGACCTGGCTCGTCCACGGCGTGGTGAGTGGCGGCGCCTTCGGCTGCCACGTCGCCGCCTCGGCCGTGGGGGTGATCACCAACACCGTGCTCGCGGCGATGAGGAGGCCCGCCGTCGCCGTCAGTATCCGTCTGAACATTGTTTACTCCTGGTGCAGGGGTTTACGCGGCGACGAGCGCGCCGAGGCCGCTCGCCTGTGTGCGCCAGTCGACCTGGTTGGGACTGCCGCCCGCCCAGCGCTGGCCGATCCGGTTGAGGTTGTCGCGGTCACGGCTCCAGATCGAGTCCGCCTGCCGTGCCGCGAACGCCTCGTACTGCGCCGATCCGGTCACCGACGCGAGGTCGGCGAGGTATCGGCTGAAGATGCCCTTGAACTGCTTCTGGTTGTCGTCACAGCTGTTCTGGCCGGTGTCGCACGACTCGGTCAGCACCCCGTCGCGGGTGAGCCCGGTGAGTGCCGCGTCCCCGAGCCGCCGGGCCGCGTCGAGCAGCGTGGTGTCGCCGGTGGCGCGCCACGCCTCGACGAGCCCGCCGATGGCCAGGCCCTGGTTGTAGGTCCACACCGTCTGACCGTTGTTGCGGCAGTCGCCCGTGAGCCCGTCGTTGACCAGGCCCGCGGAGTTGATCATCCCGCTGTTGAGGAACCAGGTCGCGGCGGTGCGGGCCCGTTGCAGCCACACGGTGTCACCCGGGGTGCGGTTGTGCACGGACGCCACGAGCCGTAGGTACAGCCCGGCGGTCACGGCGTTCTTGTAGGTGCGTTCCCGGTTCCACCAGACCCCGCCGCCACACGTGCCGGTGTCCCAGTACTGCTGCACGTAGTTCGCGATCGTGGTCGCCATGGCGAGGTAGCGCTGCTGGCCGGTGCGGTCGTAGGCCGCGACCCACGTCAGGCCCCACCACGCGCTGTCGTCGATCGCGCGGCTGACGAAGTTGCCCTCGATGGGGTCGGTGCCGCGCACCCCGGCGGCGAAGACTCCTTTGTTCTGGTCGAATGTTCGCGCCGTCACCCAGTCGTAGGCCGGGTCGCCGTGGTCGATCAGCGTGGTGAGCGTCGCCGCCGAGTTCCACCAGCTGCTCGGCCACCAGCCGGGGTAGGGGTCGTAGGAGTACATGAGCGCGTCCGCCGCCGCGCGTGCCCTGGTGGGCGCCGGGCGGGCCCAGGCCGTGCAGCTGCCGCTCTGCCCGGTGACGGCCCGCCCGCAGGCACGGACGACGCCGCCGTAGAGCCGGCCGCGCGGATCACGGGTCGCGAACATGGTCGTGCGCGTTCCCACCGCGCCGGCCGCCACCGGGACCCGGCCGAGCGACGAGCCGTCCGGCCACGTCGCGCCGCCGTCCCAGGAGCGGTCCAGCCAGATCTCGTCGCCCTGCGCGCCGGCCTCGATGCTGCCCCACGCCATCCCGTTCTGGTCGACGTGCAGGCGGATCACGCGGCCGGACAGCGTCGTGGCCGGCACCGGCTGGAGGTCGCCGTTGGCCTGGCTCGCGTCCGTTCGGTCGCAACGCGTGTCGCACACCGTCGGGTACACCCAGTCCGTGCAGCCGACAGCGTTCGCGTCACCGCACGCCCTGATCAGGCCGCGCCGGTGGTTGCGTGGATCGGCGACGTTGTACATGAGCGTGCGCGTGCCGGTCCACGTCGACGGGATGGTTGCCTTGCCCAGCAGGCCTTCCCACGTCGCGCCGCCGTCCCATGACCGGTCCAGCCACACCGCGTCGCCGGTCACCCCGTTGTCGATGCTGCCCCACGCCATGCCGTCCACATCGGACACGTGCAGCACGAGGCGGCGGCCGTTGAGGTTCTTCTCCGGCACCGGGAAGATCTCCTGATGGGTCTGCGACGGGTCGAGCGTGTCACAGGACAGGAAGCACACCGCGGCGTTCACGCTCACATCGGCGGTCGCGGCCGTGGCCGGCACCAGCGCGGCCACCAGGACCGCGACGATCATCAGCGCTCTCACAGCAACCTCCATACGTGGTCGGCGGTGCCGGTGTCGGCGAACTGGACGACCTGTGCCGAGTCGGCGTAGGACATCACGTCCACGCCGAGCACCTTGCCGGAGTTCGCGTTCTGCAGCCGCCACAGCCCGTCGAGGTCGGCCCGCAGCCGCCACAGGTGGTCTCGCGTCCCGTTGTCGGTGAACTGCACGGCGATCGCGGAGTCCGCGGTCGACATCCGGTCGATGCCGAGCACCTTGCCGGAGTTGGCGTTGCGGACGCGGAAGTACCCGTCGGCGTCCGGCAGGAACCGCCACAGGTGGTCGGGTGTGCCAACCGTGTCACCGTCCGCGTACTGCACGACCCGTGCCGAGTCCTGAGTGGACATTCCGTCGACCGCGAGCACCTTGGTGGAGTTGAGGTTCTGGATCCGCACGTCACCGTCGGGGATGATCCGCCACAGGTGGTCGGCGGTGCCGTTGTCGTCGTACTGGACGACGTGCGCGGAGTCGGCCGTCGACATGACGTCCACGCCGAGCACCTTGCCCGAGTTCCGGTTGCGCAGCCGGAACCAGCCGTCGCCGTTGTCGGTCAGCTCCCACACGTGGTCGGTTGTGCCGTTGTCCGTGAACTGCACGGCGTGCGCGGAGTTGGCGGTCGACGCGCCGTCGACGGCGAGGACCTTGCCGGAGTGCACGCTCTGCACCCGGACCCGGCCGTTGCCCAGGTCGACAAGCCGCCACAGGTGGTCGGCGGTGCCGTTGTCGGCGAACTGCACCACGTGCGCCGAGTCGGCCGTCGACATCTGGTCGATCGCGAGCACCTTGCCGCTGTTCTTGTTCTGGATCCGGCACGCCGGACCGGGCGTGCCCCAGGTGCGGCTGCCGCCGGTACGCGGGAAGGTCGTGATCCGCAGCCGCGCCGCACCCATCGGGACGAGGGTGATCCGCTCCACCGGCGTGCCGGTCGCGACCTGACCGCCCCGCAGCGTCCCGACGACGTTCTCGCTGTCGGTGGTCCAGTCGGGAATCCGCTGTGCGGACACCGTGATCCGAACCGGTGCCGTCGACACGGTGAACGGGTCCGCGATGTTCCCCCCGGCGGTCACCACGGGCTGGGGGTCGGTGGTCAGGCCGTAGTTCCACGCCGTGCCGGACGTGACCTCCCACTCGGGCCACGCGTCGGTGCCGGCGTACCGGCGCCACTGCTCCGCGAAGCCCAGCGAGAACGTCAGCGGCCCGTATGCCACCGACACCGCACCGCTGCTCCACGACCGTGTTCGCGTGCTCATCGGCAGCGTCAGCACGACGACGTCGCCCTGCTGCCAGGTGCGGTCGACCGATGCGAACCGCGGGCCGCCCGAGATGGCCACGGCGGCGCCGTTGACCGTGAGCCGCGGGTTCGCGCACCACCCCGGCACCCGCAGCGCGAGCGGGAAGGCCGCCGGCCGGGACATGGTGAACGCCAACGTGACGGTGTCGGAGAACGGGTAGCCGGTCGTCTCGGTGATCGTCACGGGTGTACCGGCGACGGTCGTGGTCACGGTCGACGGCCCGTAGAGTGCGGCGGCGAGCCCGCCGTCCGGCGTGCCCAGCCACATCTCCTCGACGAAGTACGGCCAGCCCTGCCCGTAGTTGTGCGGGCAGCAGCGGTAGTCCGTCACACCGGGCTTGTAGGCCTGCATGGCGAACCCGTTCTGGAACTGGCGGCGGGTCTTCGCGGCGTTGTCGAGCCGCACCGAGTTCGCGCTCGTCACGTAGTGCGTGACCCGGCCGGCCGGGTCCAGGGCCGCGGGCAGCGAGTTGAACGCGAGCTCCTCGGTCCGGTCGGCCCACACGGGGTCGCCGGTGATGCGGGTGAGCAGTTCGTGGCTCGCCATGAACTCGACCACGCCGCAGGTCTCGAAACCCTGCCGCGGGTCGCCGTACCCGGGGCGGGCGTTCTCGTCGCCCGCGAACCCGCCGCCGGGGAACTGGCCGTAGGTTCCCGTGATCGTGTCGTAGTTGCGGTAGGCGGCGTCCCGGTGCGTGGCGTCGCCCGACAGCCGCCAGAACTGCGCGGGCTCCCGGAAGCCCTGCGCGATGTTCACGTTGTGCAGGCTCGCGATGCCGCCGGTCCAGTTCGCCGACAGCCGGTGGATCCGCTGCGCGAGGTCGAGCAGTGTCGCGTCGCCGGTGCGTTCGTACAGCCAGAAGACGACGTCGAGCGTGTCACCCCAGCGGGTGTGGCCCCAGCCGTCGACGAACACGCCGTCCGGCTGACCGGCCATGAAGTGGAAGAAGCGGGTGAGGGCGTTGTCGATCCTGGTGTCGCCGTGGTACTCGGCCCACGACCGCAGCGCGTGCAGCATCGGCATGTGCGGCCACAGGTCGGCGTGACCGCGTTCGGCGGTGCGCAGGCGGGTGGGGCCGAAGAACCCGTCGGACGCGGCGGTCGCGAGGACCGCGTCGACCCAGCGTTGGGTGTCGGCCAGCACGCGGGTGTCGCCGGTGACGTAGCCGAGGTCGCCGTACCCGCGCAGCCAGTACGGCAGCTCCTCCCAGCCGTCGAGGTCCGGGTGGACCCAGCCGGTCTGGTCGAACCGGAGATAGCCGGACACCTCGGGGTAGCGGCCGCACAGGCCGTTCAGCTGTTTGTCGAGTTGGGTGGCGAGCCAGCCCTGTGGGCGCACCGCGCCCGGGGGGAGCCGGCGGAAGGCGGCCGGCCGGAGCGGGCCCCTGGTCGGTTGGGCGGCGGCGGTCGACGGTAGGAGGGCAGCGGTCGCGGCGAGCGCGCTGCCCACGATGAACGTACGTCTTTGTACTGTCATGGTTGCTCCAGGTGCAGGGGGTTCCTGGCGCGTATTCGGTTGTCCTACGGGGTGGTGCTCTCCCTGACCGCCAGGGCGAACGGGATCTGGACGTCCTGTGGCGGGAGGTCGGTGTCGCCGCTGGCGCGGCGGTGGACGAGGTCGACCGCGGCTCTCGCGAGCGCGGCCTTGTCCGGGGCGATCGTCGTGAGCGCGGGCACGCTGTAGGCGCTGTGCTCGGTGTTGTCGAACCCGACGACCGCGATGTCGTCGGGGACGCGGCAGCCGCGGTCGACGGCCGCGCGGATGGCGCCGAGCGCGAGCATGTCGTTGAAGCAGAACACGGCGTCGGGTGGGTCTGGGAGCGCCAACAGGTCGGTCATGGCCTCCGCGCCGTCGCGGTGGTGGTAGCGCATGGCGGAGGCGACGATCTCCGGCAGGCCTGCCTCGGCGAGTGCGCGCCGGTAGCCGGCGAGCCGCTGGGTGGCCGTGCCGCGGGTCGGGTGCTGGCCGATGACGGCGATCCGGCGGCGGCCGAGGTCCAGCAGATGCCGGGTGGCGGTGTAGGCGGCGGTGACGTTGTCGATGCCGACGTGGTCCAGCGGCAGAGCGAGGGGATGCTCACCGAGCAGCACCACGGGCACGCCGGGCATGGCCACGTCCGCGGTCTCGACGGCCTGCGGGCTCACGATGGCGCCGTCGACCATGTGCGAGCCGAGCGCGGCGATGGTCTCGCGTTCCCGGTCGCGGTCGCCCTGGGTCTGCTCGATGAGCACGTTCCAGTCCCGCTCGGCCGCGGCCGCGATGACCCCGCCGGCCAGCTCGCCGAAGTAGGGGATCGACAGCTCCGGCACGACGAGCGCGATGAACCCGGTGCGGCCGCGGCGCAGGTTGCGGGCGCCGATGTTGGGCCGGTAGCCGGTGGCGACGAGCGCGTTCTCGACACGGCGCCGGTTCTCCGGCTTCACGAACGCGTACCCGTTGACCACGTTCGACACCGTCTTCACGGACACCCCGGCGAGTACCGCGACATCCTTCAACGTGGCCATGTATTGCTTTTACAACGTTGTGCCAACGATGTAAAGGCCGCCGGCGCGGCGATATCGCCCGATTGTCGGTTCGCCGTGACCCGGTGACGTGCTACGGGACCCGCACCGGCAACGTCCGGAGCTTGTTGACAAGCAGTGATGGCTCGCGCTCGTGCAGCTGCACCATCGAGGTCAGCTCGTCCTCGGACAGGCGGTCGTCACCGTCGCGGGCTCTATCAGCGCGGAGAGCAGGTCGTCGGCCGGGGTGCGGCGCTTGTCCTCGATGAGTTCGCGGGTGAACGCCAGCATCGTGCGTGCCGAGGTCGCGTAGGCCTCGAACGGGGCGACGCCGCCGGCGAGCATCGGACCGATCCAGCCGCGGACGTCGGTGCGTGCCTCGGGTGGGATGCCGAGCAGATCGCAGAAGACCGTCATCGGCAGCGGGTGCGCGAAGGAGCCCATCAGGTCCGCCGCACCCGTGGTGATCAGCGACGCGGCGAGTGCCTCGATGCCCGGGGCGAGTCGCTCGACCTGGCGCCGGGTGAAGGCCATGGAGACGAGCCTGCGCAGCCGGGTGTGGACCGGCGGGTCCGCGGGGAGCATGTGGTGGTTCAGCCGGCGGAGGTCTCGGGCTCCAGCTGGTCGACATAGGGCGCTTTGTCTGGACCGCCCCTGATCAGCCGCGGGTCGGCGAGCGCGGCGCGCGCCTCGGCTTAGCCCGTGATCACCGACGCGGGCACGGTTGTCGGGAGCACGAGATGGTGCAGTGGTCCATTTCGCGCCAGTTCGGCGAGTGCCGTGTGTCGAGCGCCGTTCGGTATCGCCGCGAGGGATCAATGGTGTCAATCGTGCCACTGACAGATCAATGATCGATCTCGACCGCCAAGGGCCTTTACTGCCTGCGGTGACGGCTGGTAAAGGTGGAGCCGGACAGTGTTCGGCCACTCACTGTCCACAAAGGACGAACGCCCTGATTGCTCTGTGGCGGAAGGAAGTGATGGCCGGTGACTGACGTCCAGGAGCTGGTGCCGTTGCGCACGGACTTCGACGTCGTCGTGCGCGGTTACCGGCGCGGGCAGGTACGCAGGTACGTGCGCGCGATCGAGGAGGAACTGCGGCTGGTGACGGCCGATCGCGACGCCAACGCCTCGCTCGCCGATTCCCTCGCCGCGGAGATCGAACAGTTACGTGCACACAACGCGCGCCTTACCCACCAGGTCGACCAGATGTCGCGCACGCCCATCACGCCCGACGCGGTGCCACCGCGCCTGCGGCGCATGGTGGAGATGGCGAAGGAGGAGGCCGCGGAGATCACCGCCCGCGCGCAGGCGGCGGCCGAGCACAGCTGGGCCGTGGCGGAGGAGGCCGCCGGCCGGTTGCGCGCCCGGTACGCCGACGCGCTGGCCGAGCTGGACCGCACCCGCCGCGAGATGGAGGTCGAGCACAAGACCTTGTTGCAGCAGGCCAGGGTGGACGCGGCGACGATGACCACCGAGGCCGACCGGCACCGGACCGAGCTGGACGCCCAGGCGGCGAAACGCCGGGCCCGGGTGGAGGCCGACTTCGAGGTGGCCATGGCCCGGCGGCGGTCGGAGGCCATGCGCGAGGTGGCCGAGCATCGTGTGGCGGCGCAGCAGGAAGCGTCGCGCCTGGTAGGCGAGGCGACCACGGAGTCGACCCGCCTCGTCGAGGAGGCCACCACGGAGTCGACCCGCCTCGTCGAGGAGTCGACGGCCACGGCGACGCGGCTCGTGCGCGAGGCCACCGCGGCGTCGGAGCGTCTGGTCCAGAACGCGACGGCGAAGGCCGACGGTCTCGTGCGCGACGGTACGAACGAGGCGAACCGCCGCGTCACGGCGGCAGGCGAGGAGTCGTCCCGCCGGATCACCGCGGCACGACAGGAGGTCGGCAGGCTCCAGGACCTCCGGGGGCGGATGGCCGAGCAACTGCGTCAGGCGCGGGAGGTGCTGGCGGGCGCGGCACCGCTGCTGCAGTCGGCGGTCGCGGCCGTGAACACGGATCCGGCCAGTCCCACCGAGATCCCGGAGCAACGCTTGTCGGAGGGCTCGCGGGTGTAAGGCGG
>NZ_DASQCC010000232.1:0-8091 GCF_035634895.1 Actinophytocola sp.
AGGCAACTAATTCGGCGGCCCAGCTTCCCGCTGGCGGCGTTGCCGGTTCGCCCAAGTACGACCCAGTACGAGGGCGAACCGGCGTCTTGCCAGCAGAAACCTGGATCCACCGACTTGATCACCGCATTTCCGGCGCGGGACGCTAGTCGCCCAGCTGCCGCAGGGCCGACTCGTACTTGGCGCGCAGGCGTTCCTGTGTCGCGGCGTCCAGGCG
The DNA here is from genome assembly GCF_035634895.1 of Actinophytocola sp. Lineage (GTDB taxonomy): Bacteria > Actinomycetota > Actinomycetes > Mycobacteriales > Pseudonocardiaceae > Actinophytocola. The sequence continues at coordinate 215 of NZ_DASQCC010000232.1, forward strand.
AGCCAGCCGGTCCGGGGACATGTTGTCCGCGATGTCGGCACGCTTCACCGCCCGCGCGATCGGGTTCGCCGACACCCGGGCCAGGTACGCAGCCTGGTCCTCGCCCGGTTGCTTGCTGATCGCGGCCACGGCGGCCAGGACCTCGTCCGGGCAGCCCGCCGCCTTCAGGTCGGCCAGCGTCACCGACGTGTCCTCGACCACGTCGTGCAGGACCGCGGCCATCCGCTCGTGCTCGCCACGCAGCGAGCCCATGACCCGCAGCGGGTGGCCGATGTACGGGCGGCCCGACTTGTCGAGCTGGCCCTCGTGGGCCCTGCGCGCGACCTGGATGGCCTCGTCCAGCGTGAACGTCCTCATCGTGTGAACACAACCTTGCCTGCGGTCTCGCCAGCGAGCATCTGTTCGAAGCCGTCCTTCGCCTCCGCCATGGGCAGCTCCGTCCCGATCGTCGGGCGTAGGCCCTTGAGGTCGCAGAACGCCAGCAGGTCGGCCAGCTCGGCGCGGTTGCCCATGGTCGAGCCGACCACGCGCAGCTGCATGAAGAACAGCCGCTGCAGGTCCGCGTTGGCATCCGCGCCGCTCGTGGAACCCGACACCACGATCGTGCCGCCCGGCTTCAGCGACTTCATCGAATGACCCCAGGTCGCCTTGCCGACCGTCTCGAACACCGCGTCCACCCGTTCGGGTAGCCGGGCGCCGGTCTCGAACGCGTCGTCCGCGCCGAGGGACACCGCCAGCGCGCGCTTCTCCTCGGTCCGGCCCGTCACCCACACCCGCATGCCGGCGGCCTTGCCGAGCGCGACCAGCGCGGTCGACACCCCGCCGGACGCACCCTGCACCAGCATCGACTGTCCAGGTCGCAAGCCAGAACGGCTGAACAGCATGCGGTAGGCGGTCAGCCACGCGGTCCCCATACAGGCCGCCTCAGCGAACGAGAGGGACCGGGGCTTCGGCAGGACGTTCCTGGCCGGCACGACCACCGTGTCCGCGAACGTGCCCTGGTGCTTCTCCGTGAGCAGTGACCGTCTCGGGTCCAGCGTCTCGTCCCCGAAAGATGTGTCGCCAATCACGCTGTGCAGCACGACCTCGGAGCCGTCGGCAAGCACACCGGCGCCGTCGCAGCCGAGGATCATGGGGAACTGTTCGGCCTTGATGCCGACCCCGCGCAACGTCCACAGGTCGTGCATGTTCAGGCTGCCAGCCCGCACCGACACCGCGACCCAGCCGTCCGGCACGTCCGGATCGGGCCGCTCGCCGACCCGCAACGCGTCCAGGGGACTCTCGGGGTTCGGCTCTGCTGCGTATACGGCGAACATGAGGTCCAAGTTACCCAGTTCGGCCATCCCGCGAACCAGGAAGGTGGTGCAGGTCTAGTCTCGATGTCATGGCGGAATGGTGGAACGGCGTCGAGCTGTGGGTGGCCGGCCTCGCCTTCCCACTCCAGTTCGCGCTCGTCGTCGTCTTCCTCGGGCCGTTCTGTGTGGGGGTGGCCTGGGTGATCGACAGGACCGTCGACCACGCGTCCACCTGGTTCGGGCCGGCACCCGGTGACGAGGAGCCGATCGGCGGCGAGGCGCCCGCCGGCGAGCTGGAGGACACCGAGGAGCGCGCCGAGGACCTGGTCGACTCGGTCACCTCGTAGATGGGATCCACCAGACGCATCACGTTCGCCCTGGTCGGGCTGATGCTGCTCGTGCTCGTCGGCTACTACGTCACGCGTTCCTAGGAACCCAGCGGGCCGGCCGCTTCTCGGCGAACGCGCGGATGCCCTCCTGGCCCTCCGCGCCCGCGAAGAACCCGGCGGACAGCTCCAGCATGTCCTCGAAGTCGTCGGCGAGGTCCGCGGACCTCGCCCGGCGCAGCATCTCCTTGGTGGCGGCGAGCGCGGTCGGGCCGCCGAGCGCCAGCAGACCGGTGTAGCGCTCTACCTCGGCGTCCAGGTCGGCGGCGGCGACCGCGGAGTTGAGCAGCCCGATCGCCACGGCCCGGGTGGCGTCGAAGGACTCACCGGTCAGGAACAGCTCGTGCGCGGCGCGGGGGAGCAGCCGGGGCAGGACCGTCACCGAGATCACGGCCGGCACGAGCCCGAGCCGCACCTCGGTGAACGCGAACGTGGCGCTGTCGACGGCGACCGCGATGTCCGCGGCGGCCACGATGCCGACACCACCCGCGCGGGCGGGCCCGGCGAGCTTGGCGACGACAGGCTTGGCGCTGGTCCAGATCCGCGTGAGGATCTCGGGGAACTCGTTGACACCGGCGGTGCTGGAGTCCGGGCTGCCCGCCTCCTTGAGGTCCATCCCGGCGCAGAACACCGGCCCGGTGTGGTCGAGGAGGATCACGCGGACGGCGTCGTCGTCCGCCGCGGTGGACAGGTGGTCCCGCAGCTCCCCCCGCAGCTGCGCGGACAGCGCGTTCCGGTTGTGCGGCGAGTCCAGGGTGATCGTCGCGACGCCCTTGTCGACCGTGTAGTGCACCAGCTCAGCCATGCCGGTGAGACTAGCGAGGCGCGTACCGGATGGGGACCCGGAACCCGGCCGGAACGGCGTGCTCGGCGGCTGCCACCTCCCGGTCAGCGCCGGCGGCGGTGCAGGTGGATGACCTTCGAGTCGGTGTGGTCGTGCGGCAGTTCTTGGCAGAAGACGTGGGCGAGGGGCTTCTGTTCGCGCTGCAGGTAGTGGCCGAGGCCGTCGAGGACCATGTAGAGGGCGCCGGGCAGGTACCTCGACGATCTCAGGCGGCCGCCGGCCAGCTCCGCCTCGCAGCGTTTCCAGCCGGCGTCGGTCAGCTCGTGGACGTACGGTTTGTTGCCCTCGCGGGTGCTCGCCACCAGGTGCCGGCGGTTGAGGGTCCTGCGTAGCTCGCCGTCGATCCTGAACCCGGCCAGTTCCTCCAGCTCGTTGTTCGATATCCCCCGCGCGGCGCCCATCAGCGCGAACAACGCCGAGATGTGGTCGCTCCCCAGCTCCTCGTTCATGACCCCTCCGGTTTTCTAGACGCCCTCCACCGCGACCTCGTCGCACAGCTGCTCCGCGACCCGGGTCGGACTGCGCAGGCTGCTCATCTCGAAGCGGCGGATGTTGCGGAGGAAGCCCGGTAACGGCGTGGCGTTGGTCAGCGGGGTGAGCACGGGGAACAGCCTGCGGTCCCCGGCGACCAGCGTGCGCCGCAGGAACCACTCGGCCTCGGCGGTCTGCCAGCGGCTCACCTTGTCGTCGATGAGCAGGCACAGATGCCTTGCCGTGTCTCGTTTCGTGCCAAGGAAGTCGATGTCGCCGGACACGGAGCGCCTCGCCCGCATGCCGCACCGCTCCAGCGCGGTCACCAGCTCGGCGGCCACCCGCTCCGCCGACCGCGGACTGCTCACCAGCATGTCGAGCTCGAACGTCCGCGCCTGCCCCTGCGCGGCCGCCACGTACGCGTCCCGGTTGTCCGCCAGCAGGTCACTGCGGTCGAACCGGTGTGCCACGATCGCGGCCACCGTCTCCAGCGCGTAGGCGATCTGGTCGGTCGACGGCATGACCTCCTCCAGCACCGGCAGCTGCTCCCCGAAGCTCCAGTACGACACGTACGGCAGCGTCAGGTGCCGCAGCATCAGCGCCGGCGGCACGTGCTTGACCAGCCAGTTGCTGAACAGTGGCGTGGTCAGGTCCGTGCAGGTCTGGTACCACTGCTCCGCCCGCCGGTACTCGACGCGACTGTCGAACCGGGACAGCACCGGCAGCACGCGCAGCTTCGGCCGGTCGTACGGCATCCGGTCGCGCACCTCGTTGGCACGGTTCGCGACGTCGACCGCGCCGCTGATGCTCTGCTCGTTCGCCGTGAACACCAGCACCAGGCGGTCCGGCAGGTGCGCGGTGCAGATGCTCGCGATGTCCGCCCAGCCCGTCCGGCTGTCGATCAGGACGAAGTCGTAGTCGGTGGTCCAGTCCTTGCGCAGGTCCTCGAGCACGTCGGCGAAGCCCCGCTCGTACAGGGCCGTCCAGTCGGTGTTCTGCACGCGCCGCGCGTACTCGCCGTCCTTGCGGCCGGCGGCGATCAGGTCGACGACGCCGTCCGCGGCGTTCAGGTGGGTGACGTAGTGCTCGGTCGCACGGACGGCCCCGGTCGTGAAGTCGTCGACCAGGTCGACGAGTCCCGTGGCCGGCGGGGTGGTCAGCAGCGGGGCGAAGTACTGGTGCAGCCCGGGAGCCTCCAGGTCCCAGTCGATCGTGAGCACGCGATGTCCCCAGCGTGCCAGCAGGATCGCGACGTTCGCCAGCGTGAAGCTGCGCCCCACGCCGCCCTTGTACGAGTAGAACGTGATGACCGTGCCGTCCATGTCACCATCCCGGGAACTTCGTGGCCGGTGGGATGGGCACGGCCGGACGAATAATTGGCCAGTCCGGTCGCCAAACGGGCACCTTTTCCAGGAGATCCGCGAGATTGGCCGCGATTATGCGCATTTTGTTGTGGAACTTCAGCCAGTCCTGCGTCTGCTGGAACATGGGATCCGGGCTGTCCAACCCTTTCATGTCGTGCCACATTCGATCTTTGCCGTAGTCCGGGAAGTTGGCCGAGTCCGAGTAGAGCACCGGAATGATCAGGCCCCGGGTCAGGTCGCGGGAGGCGAGGCCGAGCAGCTTCTCCCGCTCCGCCATCGACTGCCATTCCGCGACGCACCAGTCGGACCGGAAGTACTGCGGCGAGTAGACCGACACCAGGATCTTGGACCTGGCCAGCGCACGTTCGAGGTCGGCCGTCCACACGGTGCCGGGGTTCATGTCCTGGTCGACGAAGATCCTCGGCACGTCGCCGATCTCGTCGGTGAGGCAGTCGCGCAGCCGCGGGAAGAAGTGGTTGTGCACCCAGCCCGGTGAACCGCCTTTGCGGGAATAGCTGAGAAACACGTCGAACTCGTAGTCGGTCACCGCGCCCCCGCCGCTCTCCTCGACACGATCGACGTTGCGTTGGAAAGCATAAATGACGGGGTTGCGGTATTAGTTGACAGAACTAGGACAGAAAGTGAGGCGTTCCCCCGCGCCGTTGAGGGGGAACGCCACACGTGTGATACCGGTTTCCGCTCAGCCGATCGTCGTCGACGTGAGCACCGGGTTCGGGTTCGGGAAGCACGACGTCGGCGCCGTTATGTTGCCGAGGAACGTCGAGACGACCGTGTTGAAGGTCAGGCCGGGGTTGCTGTAGCTCGTCCCGCCCAGGGTGGACGTGACCACACCTGATGGCCCCGCCGTCAGGTGCGCGGTGATCGTCGGCAGCTCGTACGTCGAGCCTCCCGCGATCGGGCCGGGGAACTTGATCGTGATCACGCCGCCGGACTGCGTCGCGGTCGGGGTGCCACCCAGGTTGGACCCGCCAGCCAGGGCGATGCCCGCGAACGTGGCGTTCGCCGGGACCGGCACCTTGAGCGTGAAGGTGTTCACGTTCTTGATGGTGAAGCCGGCCGCCGAGGTCGGGACCTGGCCCGCGGCCGGGTCGACGACCACGTCGAACGAGCCGCCCGGGGCGACGGTCGCCGGTGCGGTCGCGTCGACCGTCTGGGTCAGCGCGCTCGTCTGTGGGCCGAGCGGGGTGCTGGCCTGGCAGTCGTAGTTGATGTCGGTTGCCGCGAGCGCCTGTGGGGCGCTCACCAATGCCAGCGCGGCCGCACCAAGGACGGCGGTGCCAGCTTTGAGCAGGGCGAACTTCATTGTCCTCCACCTTCGGAACCGTTGCAGGGTAAGAGATTCCGGTACCGGGGGATGTCGCGACAATCACTTGTTTACCGGTGAGTAGGTACCCTCGTCAAGAGGCAATGGTTACCGAAGGTATGCGACCGAGTACATTCCGCAGGTCAGGCGTACTGGACTGACCGCTCCGCCGCGGCCGCCAGATACCGCGCCACGACCAGCTCGGCCAGCTCCGGCGCGGGGCCCAGCGGCGACGCGACGACCACACCGGGACCAGCCGCTGCCGCCACCTTGTCCGGCAGCCGGCCCGGCGCGATGAACCACGACGCCACCGCGATCCGCCGCGCGCCACGAGCACGCAGAGCGGCGACGGCCTGGGGCACCGACGGCGAGGCCTGCGACGCGAACGCCGCCCGCACCCCCGCGACCGGGAACCGGCGCGCCCACGACCTGGCGACCGCCGCGACGGCCGCGTTGGCCGGCGGGTGCGACGACCCGGCACCCGCCAGGACCACCCCGAGCGACGGGTCGTCGAGCGACACACCCGTCGCGGCCAGCCTGCGCAGGGCCACCGTGGAAAGCCGCTCGTCCGGGCCGAGCACCCCGGACACCGGCACCGACAGCCGAGGCAGCCTGGCGTGCGCCTCGGTCACCAACCCCGGTAGGTCGACGCGCGCGTGGTACGCCGACCCGAGCAGCAACGGCACGACCACCGCGTGCCGGTGCCCTTCCGCCGCGACCGCGGCCAGCACGTCGGGCACCCGAGGCGCGGACAGCTCCAGGAACGCGGCGCGGACGTCGAGATAGGGCCGCCGCGCACGCACCACGTCCAGCAGCCCGGCGATCGTCGCGGCCGAGCGTGGGTCGCGGCTGCCGTGCGCCACGGCGATGAGGGGAGGAGTCACGCCGCTCCAGTCAGCCCGCGGGCACGGAGCACGGTCCGCTCCAGCGGCCGGAACACGAGCAGCTCGATCCCGATGCCCACGAACAGGATGAGGATGATCGCCGCCATCACCATCGGCATGTCCGACAGCGACATCCCGTTGTGCAGGAACTGGCCGAGCCCGACACCGAGCTGCGGCGACGTCGCGATCAGCTCGGCCGCCATGAGCGAGCGCCACGAGAACGCCCAGCCCTGCTTGAGCCCACCGAGGAACCCGGGCAGCGCGGCCGGCAGCAGGATGTGCCGCGCGGACGCCAACCGGCCCGCGCCGAGCACCTTCCCGACCCGCGGCAGGATCGGCGGGATCTGGTCCATGCCCGAGACGAGCCCGTTCGCGATCGAGGGCACCGCGCCGAGCAGCACGACGAAGTAGATCGACGCGTCGGTCAGGCCGAACCACAGGACCGCGGCCGGCACCCATGCCACCGACGGGAGACTCTGCAGACCGGACACGATCGGCCCGATCCCGCGCCGCACCAGGCTGAAGTTCGCGATGAGCAGGCCGAGCGGGATGGCCACGACCACCGCCACGACGAACCCGATCACCGCGCGGTGCACGGAAACCCACAGGAAGCCGAGGAGGTCGCCGTTCGAGGTGATCTTCCAGATCGCCGCCCACACGTCGGCCGGCGCGGGCAGCTTGTACTCCGGCCAGAACGCGGCCGCCCACAGCGCCTGCCAGATCACGACGACCACGACCAGCACCAGGATCGGCGGCCACGCCTGGCTGAGGAACCGGCGGCCCCAGCTCCGGGTGTCCGATGTGGACTGTGCCGGGGTGTCGAGCGCGTCGAGACCGGCGCCGACGGACGCGGTGTCCTCCACCACCGCGTCCGTCGGCTCGGTATCGATCTGGCCCGCGCGCTCAGGCATGGTCGCTGATCACCTCGTGCAGGCGCCCGTTGATCTCGTCCACGACGGCCGCCTGCGCCGCCGGGTTCAGGTCGGCGACGTCCCACTCGGTCACCACGCGCCCCGGCCGCGACGACAGCAGCACCACGCGCTGCCCGAGCCGCACGGCCTCGCGGACGTCGTGCGTCACGAACAGGACCGCGGTCTCGGTGGCCCGCCAGATGCGCAACAGCTCCAACTGGAGCACGTCGCGCGTGATCGCGTCGAGCGCGGAGAACGGCTCGTCCATGAGCAGAAGGGAGTTCGCGTCACCGTCCACGGCGGACGCCAGCGCGCGGGCGAGCGCCACACGCTGGCGCATGCCGCCGGACAGCTCGTGCGGCCGCTTGTCGCCGACTCCGTTCAGCCGCACCAGCTCC
>NZ_DASQCC010000233.1:0-18109 GCF_035634895.1 Actinophytocola sp.
CGTGGTGGCGGCCGGCACCCCACCCGGACCCGGGTCGGCGGGCCTCAGCGACAGGGCACCCACCCCGGCGGCCGCGACCACGGCCACCACGCCGGCGACCGCGCTCGCCCGCCGCGCGAGGACCCGGCGCCGCCCGCGGCGGAGCACCCGGTCGAGCGTCGTGCCGGCCGGTGGGGCCGGCTCGTCGTTCAGGGTCCGCAGCGCGTGGCGCGCCGCCTCGTCGTCGAACATGTCACACACCTCGCGCCTCGACGTCGTTCGGGTAGGCCGCCCGCAACGTGGCGAGCCCACGCGCGGTCTGGCTCTTGACCGTGCCCGTCGTGCACCCGAGCGTCTCCGCGACCTGCTCGATCGACAGGTCGGCGACGAACCGCAGGACCAGCACCGCGCGTTGCCCGGGTGGCACGGCCATGAGCGCGGCTCGCAGCGCGAGCCGTTCGGCCGGCCCGGCGTCAGGTGGCGCGACCGTCTCCGGCAGCTCGGCGACGACCTGCTCACGGCCCCGGCCACGGCGTTTCGTGTCCAGGAAGACCCTGGTGAGGACGGTGCGCAGGTAGGCGTCCACCGTCTCGATCCGGATCTTCGCCCAACGCGCGTAGACCTTCACGAACGCCGACTGCGCTATCTCCTCGGCATCGGACCACGAGCCACACATGGCGAACGCGATCCGCCGAGCCCCGTCGAAGCGCGCCGAGAAGAACTCGGCGAACTCCTGATCGCGCCCTCGCACCCCGCCGACCTCCTCACGTCCCCCCTTCTACGCGGACCTCGCACGGCGGGTTGCACGCGGTCCGGAAGCCGTGTGACAGAAGAACGGCCCCCGACGACGTTGTCGGGGGCCGTTCCGGAGTGGGACGTCAGTGCGTGACCGCCTTCTCGGCGTGTGCGCCGGTCAGCGAGCGGACCTCCATCTCGGCGAACTTCGCGTCGTTGCGCTCCTTCGACAGGACGGTGCCGAGGTAGCCCAGCAGGAACGCCACCGGGATCGAGACGATGCCCGGGTTGTCCAGCGGGAACCAGTGGAAGTCGACGCCCTGCAGCATCGAGTCGCTCTTGCCGGTGTCGGGCTTGATCGGCTTGCCGGACACGGCCGGTGAGAACACGATCAGCACCAGGCACACGGTGAGACCGCCGTAGATGCTCCACAGCGCGCCCTGGGTGTTGAACCGCTTCCAGAACAGCGAGTACAGGATCGTCGGCAGGTTCGCCGAGGCCGCGACCGCGAACGCCAGCGCCACGAGGAACGCGATGTTCTGGCCGTTCGCGACGATGCCGCCCAGGATGGCCACGGCCCCGATCACCAGTGCGGTGATGCGGGCGACCTTGACCTCCTGCGTCTTGTCGTCGACCGTGCCCCTCTTGATCACGTTGGCGTAGATGTCGTGCGCGAACGACGCCGACGCCGTGATCGTCAGGCCCGCGACCACCGCGAGGATCGTCGCGAAGGCCACCGCGGCGATGATGCCCAGCAGGACCGTGCCACCCAGCGCGTACGCGAGCAGCGGGGCCGCCGAGTTCGTCTTGCCCGGCGCCGCGTTGATCGCGTCCGCGCCGACCAGCCAGCCGGCGCCGTAGCCCAGCACCAGCGTGAACAGGTAGAAGACGCCGATCAGCACGATGGCCCAGACCACGGACTTGCGTGCTTCCTTGGCCGTCGGCACGGTGTAGAACCGCATCAGGACGTGCGGGAGTCCGGCGGTGCCCAGCACCAGTGCGAGCGCGAGCGACACGAAGTCGAGCTGTGTCGTGCCGGTCTTGCCGTACTGGGCGCCCGGGTTGAGCAGCTTCTCGCCGCCCTCGCCGACCTTGGCCACGGCGTCGCCGAGCAGCTGCGAGATGTTGAAGCCGGACTTGCCGAGCACCCACATGGTCATCACGAACGCGCCGGCGATGAGCAGCGTGGCCTTGATGATCTGCACCCAGGTCGTGCCACGCATGCCGCCGATGATCACGTAGACGATCATGATGACGCCGACGACCGCGATCACCAGTGCCTGGCCGGCCTTGTTGGTGATGCCGAGCAGCAGCGCGACCAGGCCGCCCGCGCCGGCCATCTGCGCCAGCAGGTAGAAGAACGACACGACGAGCGTGGACACCGCCGCGGCCGCGCGGACCGGACGCTGCTGCATCCGGAAGCTCAGCACGTCGCCCATCGTGTACTTGCCGGTGTTGCGGAGCAGCTCCGCCACCAGCAGCAACGCGATCAGCCACGCCACGAGGAAGCCGATCGAGTACAGGAAGCCGTCGTAGCCGTTGACCGCGATCGCACCCGCGATGCCGAGGAAGCTCGCCGCCGATAGGTAGTCGCCCGAGATCGCGACGCCGTTCTGCACGCCGGTGAACGAGTGGCCCGCCGCGTAGTAGTCGACCGCCGTCTTCGACTTCCGGCTCGCGCGGAACACGATGTACAGGGTGATGATCACGAAGACGGCGAAGATGCCGATGTTGAGCGCGGTGTTGCTGCCCTCGACGCCTGCTGACAGGTTCATCGCTCGCCTCCCTCGATGTCCTCGCGGATCTTGTCGGACACCGGGTCGAGGCTCTTGTTGGCGTGCCGGACGTAGAGCCAGGTGATCAGGAACGTGGAGACGAACTGAAGCAGCCCGAAGATCAGGCCGATGTTGACGTTGCCGAAGACCTTGGTGCCCATGAAGCCATGCGCGTAGTCGGAAAGCAGCACGTAAAGCAGGTACCAGGCAAGGAACGCGATGGTCATCGGGAACACGAAGCCGCGGAGACGGCGGCGAAGCTGGGTGAACTCAGCACTCTGCTGGATCGTTTCCCAGTCGGGGCTTGGCGGGCCCTGATCGGTGGTGCTCACTGTGCCTCCAGGGATGCGAACAATGTTCTACGACCCTAGGGAGGCGTTAACACTGCGTGAATCGATCGAGGATCAACTGTCCCGTGGTGGCGACGAGCGGTCGACGAACGGCGCAATAAGCACGACGAGTGGTGTAGGTCACATTTTGGCTACGCGCTGAAATGGCAGTTCTACCAGATCGGGCGATTACGCAGCTGCCTCTATCAGGCGATTTCGAGTCACGCAGAGCTACGGACGACCGTTGGCGGCGGGCTCAGCCTCGGTTGGTCTGGGCGCGTTCGCGGAGCGTGCGCAGCCGGTCGGCGGGGGTCTGTTCGCGCTCCTCGTTGAGGTGCAGGCGAAGCATCGCGGTGCGCGCCCACGAGGCGGGCCTGCCGCGGAGTGACACGACGACCATCGTGAGGAACGCCAGCGGGACCGACCATGGCGCTGGTTGGGCGACCAGGATGGCGAGCCAGCCCGTCACCGGAACGCCGACCAGCGTGCCGGCGATGGCGCCCGACGACGTGACCAGACCGACGAGCACGCCGGACATCGCGCCGGCGACCGTGAGGCGTGACCACCAGATGCCGAGCACGAGCAGCGGGCAGAACGTGGAGGCGGCGACCGTGAACGCCCAGGTCACGAGGATGCCCGCGTCGAGCCGGATCGCTTGCAGCGCAAGGAGTACGACCACCGCGGCGGCCGCGACGGCGGTGAACCGGAGTCGCCGGAGGCCGCCGGGGAGCAGGTCGTAGGAGATGGCGCCGGAGACGACGAGCAGCAGGCCGAGCGAGGTGGCCAGGAACGCGGCGAACGCACCGCCGGTGAGCAGGGCGGTGAACATCGAGCCGGGCCAGCCGTGGTCCACCTGCGCCGGAAGCGCGACGACGGCGGTGTCGGTGGCGCCGTTGAGGTAGAGCTGCGGGACGAGGACGCGGCCGAGGACGCCGTAGATGCCGGGGAACAGGTAGAAGATGCCGAGCAGCCCGACGGTGAAGGCGGCGGTTCTGCGTGCGGCGCGGCCGTCGGGGCTGGTGTGGAAGCGCATGATCACGTGCGGGAGCCCCATGGTGCCGAGGGCGAGCGCGACGACGAGCGCCCAGGTGCCGAGGAGTGGGTGTCCCGCGTTGGCGAGGTCGAGGAGCGGGCGGGACCAGCCGTCGCCGCCGGGCCTGGCCTCGCCGCTGACCTGTGGGACCTTCGAGCCTTTCGGAAACGTGACGGTGGTGCCCTGCGGGACTTCCCAGCGACCGGTCCTGCCGTGAAAGGGCTCCTTCAGCTCGAGAGTGGTGCCGATGGTGAACTCGATGGAGGTGTCCTTGGTGAACCGCGTGAACTCGGTCGGGTTGACGGCGTCGTAGCGGGTCTGGGGGGTGACCTGAACGAGCAGCCAGATCGCCGGCACGATGAAGAGGACGAGCTTGAGTGCGAACTGGAACGCCTGGACGTAGGTGGCCGCACGCATTCCGCCGAGGGCGAGCGTGATGGCGACCCCGGCACCGGCGATCACGACACCGACCCAGTACGGGGATCGCGTGACGGCGGAGAGGACGAGCCCGGCGGTGCGGAACTGCGGGACGAGGTAGAGCCCGCCGATGACGAGGATGACGCCCGCGGTGACCCGCCTGAGTGCCGGCGAGTTCAGCCGCGCCTCGGCGAAGTCGGGCACGGTGAGCGCACCGGACCGCCGCATGGGCGCGGCGACGAGCACGAGCATGGCGATGTAGCCGGCGGTGAAACCCACTGGGTACCAGAGCGAACCGATGCCGTCCTTGACGACGAGCCCGGCGACACCGAGGAAGGAGGCGGCGGAGAGGTACTCACCGGAGACGGCGGCCGAGTTGAGCAGCGGGCTGACACGCCGGGAGGCAACGAGAAAGTCGGAGGTCGTACGCATGGCCGCGACGCCCCGCAACCCGATGAGCAGCGTCACCAGCACGACGGGCGCAACCGCGAAAGCGAGGATCATACGCTCTGACCTGCGGTTTTCCAGCCCCAGTTACGGACTGAGCAGCCCCCACCCGAACCCGGGGGCCGGCCCCGGTCCCATTCTATCGGCCGGCGGAGACAGTGGGGGGTTGTTGATCTTGCCTGTGGATTACTCGTGAGTTGTGGATTGCTTGTGGTGCACGAAAACGGGACTCGGTGTGGGTGAACGCGGGACTCGCGGGGGGTGGGGTGGACACGCCGGTGGGTCACTGGGTGTCGTCCTCGGTTTGTTCGGCTCGGTGGAGTTGCCAGATCGCCAGGGCGGTCAGGGCCGGGTACGGGAGGACGGCCAGGGCCAGCCACGAGATCGGAATGCCCAGCAGGCGGATCGTGTCCAGGGCCGGGAACGCGGCGAACAGCAGTGGTAGGCCCAGGATGCCGGCGAACAACAGGGCCAGTGGGGCTGCCGCCAGTCGCAGTTGCCGGCGGTGCAGGTCCGCTGCCCGGGACTCGCCTGCCGCGTCCAGTTTGGGGACGCGCCAGCGGCCCCTCGCTCGCCGCCGGGAGTGGGCCAGGCGGGTTTGGGGGCTCATCACCGCCACTCGTCTGCCGCCGGGCATCAGCGGTGGTCCAGTTGGCCGGTTTTGGCCGCCAGTAACAACTTCTCTCGCAGGTCCCGCGCGTGGCGGCGGGAGACCGGCACGTCGCCCAACTCCGTGTGGGCCAGCAGACCCCCCACCGAGTCGCTGCGTAACTCGCGGACGGCGTCCAACGCCACCAGGAAGCTCCGGTGCACCCGGACGAAGCCGGCCAGCGCCCAGTACTCCTCGAGCCGCGAGATCGGCATGCGCACCACGTGGACGCCGGACGTCGCGTGCAGGCGGACGTAGTCGCCGTGCGCCTCCACGTACCGCACTTCCGTTCTGCGGACGTACCTCGTCCTGCCCTCCGACTCGACCGGCAGCGCCGCCATCGTGTCTGGGGCGTCCGACGCCGGTCGGGCCTGTAACCGGTTCACCCGGGCAAGCGCCTCCGACAACCGTTCCGCCCGCACCGGTTTCAGCAGGTAGTCGACCGCGCCGATGCCGAACGCCGCCACGGCGTGTTGCTCGTACGCCGTGACGAACACGATGACCGGTGGCTCGTTCAGGCGCGCCAGCAGGGACGCCAACTCCAGGCCGTCCAGGCCGGGCATGGAGATGTCCAGGAACACCGCGTCGTAGTGGTCGCTCTGGATCATCCGCAGGGCGGACAGGGCGTCGGTGGCCGTCGCGACGTCCATGACCTCGGGGGACGCCGACAACAGGCGGCGCAGCTCGGCCAGAGCCGGCGGCACATCGTCCACCGCCAGTACCGAGAGGGTCATGGCATCACTCCCGGCTGGAACCGGGGAATCCTGACGACCACGCGGGTTCCCTCGCCCACCGCCGTCTCGATCACCAGGCCGTACCATGGGCCGTAGACACTTCTGAGCCTCCGGTCCACATTGGCCAGGCCCACGCTGTCCGTCCCGCCACGGCCCGCGAGTATCTCCTCGGCCAGCGCCGGGTCCATGCCCACGCCGTCGTCCTCCACGCTGATGACACAGTCGTTGGCCTCCGCCTCGCCTCTCACCTGGACGTGGCCGGTGCCGGCACGTGGTTCGATGCCGTGGCGGACCGCGTTCTCCACCAGAGGCTGCAGCACCAGGTACGGCAGCGCTACCGCAAGTACCTCCGGGGCTACCCGAACCTGCACTTGTAGACGGTCCCCCAGCACCGCCCGCTGCAGCGCCAGGTACGTCTCGATCGCGTGGAACTCGTCCGCCACCGTCGTGTACTCGCCGTGTTTCGCCAGGCTGTAACGGATGTAGTCCGCGAAGTCCAGCATCAGCTCACGAGAGCGGTCCGGATCGGAGCTGACCAGTGCGGCGATCACGGTCAGTGCGTTGTAGACGAAGTGCGGCGAGATCTCCGCGCGCAACGCCCGCAGCTCGGCCTGTGCGGCCAACTCGGCCGACGCCTCCAGCCGGCCGCGCTCCAGCGACTCCACTACCCAGGCCGCCGCCTCGCGGACCGCGGCGCGGTGCGACGCGCCGGCGACCACCAGGACGCCGGACAGTTCGTGGTGGACGTGCAGCGGCACCGCCACCAGTGGGGAGCGGCCCTCGCGGGTCTCGCCGTGCAGGACCTTCTCGACCAGGGCGTTCGCGTCCGCGTAGAACGGCGGCTCGGCCGGGGCCCACACGACCTGGCCGGAAAGGTCCGCCAGGCCGACGAAGTCGACGGACAGCAACCGGCGGATGCCGCGGGCGGCCGACCGCACGCCGGCGCCCGACAGACCGTCCTTGAGCTCCTCGGCGATGTGCCGAGCCATGCTCAGCACCGACACCGCCATCAGGAGGCTCCCATCGTCCGCGACCGGGGGTCCGCCTGGAGTTTAGTGGCGCGGGTGTCGAATTCGCCGGTTCGCTCCCTGCGCGATTCGGCTACTTTCGATGCCGGCCGTCCGCCAGACGTGCCCGTTCCTCCGCAGTGCCGAAGCTCGCCACCGCGCGGTCGCGGGTCAGGCCGAGGCCGTCCGGGGCATGCATGCGCAGGCGGACCTGCGCCACGTCCGGCGGGATCTTCGACGGCGTCATCTTGCTCACCAGCAGCACGGTGACGAACGCCGCCGGCACGGTGATGATCGCCGGCTGGGTGATCACGCCGGGCGCCCAGTTGCCGGTCAGGCTGCTGATCGTGCTGATCACGAGACCGGCCAGCACCAGGCCGCCGCCCACGATCATGCCCGCCATCGCGCCGACCCACGTCAGCTTCCGCCACCACACGCCGAGCACCAGGATCGGGCTGAACGTGGACGCGGCCAGCGCGAACGACATGCCGACGGTCAGCGAGATGTCCGACTGCCGCACGGCGATGGCCAGTGCCAGCGGGACGCCGCCGGCCACCGCCGTCGCGAACCGGAAGTCGCGGACCCGGCCACGCAGCACGTCCGTCGACAGCACGCCCGACACGCTCATCAGCAGCCCGGACGACGTCGACAGGAACGCCGCGAACGCGCCGGCCATGGTGATCGCGCCGAGGATCTGGCCGCCGAGGCCCGGCACGATCTTGAGCGGTAACGCCAGGACGGCCGTGTCGGTCCTGCCGTCCACCAGCAGCTCCGGCACGTACAGCCGGGACAGCACGCCGAGCATGATCGGGAACAGGTAGAACAGCGACAGCAGCACCAGGACGTGCAGGGTCGTGCGCCTCGCCGCCCGGCCGTCCGGGTTGGTGTAGAAGCGGACCAGGACGTGCGGCAGTCCCATGGTGCCCAGGAACAGCGCGAGCATCAGCGAGTACGTGGTGAACACGCTCTCCGAGGTGGACGCCGGCGCGAACCAGCTCGCGTTGTCGGCGACCGCGCCGTCGATCACCGGCACGGACGAGGCCTTCGAGAAGTGCATCGTCGTGCCCGCCTCGACCTCGTGCCTGCCGGGTCCCCAGTACACCGAGCCGTTGACGACGGCGCCGTCGATCGTGCCGCGGGCCGCGAACTTCACGGTGTCCTTGACCTGCAGGATGACGGGTGTCTGCACCGAGATCGTGCTGGCGGTCGTGAACGTCGGCGGCAGCGGCTCGGACAGGCTCGTCATCTCACCGTCGCGGAGACCGCCGTTGCCGACGAACAGCACGCACAGCACGAGCGTCGGCGCGGCGATGGCGAACAGCTTCAGCCAGTACTGGAACGCCTGGACCACGGTGATGGCACGCATGCCGCCGCCGAAGACGTTGATGATCACGATGATCGCCACGACCGCCGAGCCGACCCAGTTCTGCACCGGCAGGATCCGGGCCAGCGCGAGCCCGGCGGCCTGGAGCTGCGGGACCACGTACAGGATCCCGATGAAGACCACGAAGACCGCGGCCAGGCCACGCAGCGCACGCGAGCCGAGGCGTGCCTCGCAGAAGTCCGGGAGCGTGTAGGCACCGGACCGGCGCAGCGGCGCGGCGACGAACAGCATCAGGGCCAGGTAGCCGGCCGTGAAGCCGATCGGGTACCAGAGTGCGTCGGCGCCGTCCTTCAGCACCAGGCCCGCGACGCCGAGGAACGACGCGGCGGAGAGGTACTCCCCGGAGACCGCGGCCGCGTTGCGGCGCGAGCGCACGGTGCGGCGGGCGACCAGGAAGTCCTGTGTGGTGCTGGCCAGCCGGGACGCGCGCCAGCCGACCACGAAGGTCGCGGCGGTGACCGCGAGGACCCCTGAAAGGGCCCAGATCTCTGCGCTCACCTGTCCTACTAACCGTCGCCGCTACTTCTCCACCATCGCCACGAAGTCACGTTCCTGGCGTTCGGCCTTGTGGTTGTACCAGTAGCCGGCGGCGAACAACAACGGGAACGGGGCGAGTCCCATAGCCAGCCACGGCAGGCGGACGCCCGCGACGGTGACCTGGGTCAGCTGGGGAAGGAAGAAGAAGAGCGCGGGCAGGGCGGCCAGGATCAGCATCACGACGAGCCACGCCCCGGCGGCGGCCTTGAACTGGGCGCGGATCAGCTGGCGGACCAGCTCCTCGCCGTAGCTGGTCTGCTCCTCCAGCTCGACGACCGTGCGCAGGCGGGTGACGGGGGCACGGGAGTCGGCGAGCACCACTCGCTTGCGACGGGGCTTGGTCGGCGGGTCCGAGTAGGTCCGCGGGCCGTTCTCCTCACGACCCGGTCCCGCCAGGTGCTTGCTCACGATCTCACCTCGGCATGAAGGTCGGGGTGCGCATGACTCGCTCCGCAAGCATCACTCATAAGCCGCCGCGCCGCACGATCCGGTCCTTCAGCTCTCTGGTGTGCCGGCGGCTGACGGGAAGCTTACGCTCGTCGTCGCCGATGACCACGTGGTAGCCGTTGCCGCCGAGCTGCAGCTCGGTGATCAGG
The DNA here is from genome assembly GCF_035634895.1 of Actinophytocola sp. GTDB lineage: Bacteria > Actinomycetota > Actinomycetes > Mycobacteriales > Pseudonocardiaceae > Actinophytocola. The sequence goes on from NZ_DASQCC010000233.1 coordinate 9,623, forward strand.
TTGATCGGCACCAGGTACGAGCGGTGGATGCGGACGAACCCGGCCTTCTCCCAACGCTCCTCCAGCTGCGCCAGCGGGATCCGCACGAGGTGGGAGCCGTCCGTGGTGAACAGGCGGGCGTAGTCGCCCTGCGCCTCCACCCAGCGGACGGACGAGCGTGGGATGAGCTTGGTGTTGCCGGCGAGCTCGACCGGGATGACCTCGTCGTCGGCCGACTCGGACGCCACCTGCGGCGCCTCGCCGACGAGACCGTCGCCGCGCAGCTTGGAGATGACGCGCTGGATGGCCCGGTCCATGCGGGTCTGGTCACACGGCTTCGGGATGAAGTCGACCGCGCCGAGGTCGAACGCCTCGACCGCGTCGTTGCCCTCGCCGTGGCCGGTGATGAAGACCAGGACCGGCGACGGCTTGAACCCGGCCAGCACCTTGGCCATCTCCATACCGGTCAGGCCGGGCATCTTCAGGTCGGAGAAGACCGCGTCGACGATGGGCTTGCCGGCGTTGCGGCGGGCGACCAGGTCCTCGTCGTCGCTGCCGAGATGCCGCAGGGCCTCGGTCGCGTCGAAGGCCTTGATGACCTTCCGCACGTAGCGGTTGCCCTCCAGCCGCTCGACCATCACGTCCATGCCGTCCTTCTCGTCGTCCACGGCCAGGATGACGAGACCAGGGGTGTTCATTGAAGTACTCACGGTGATGTGCATCTTGCCGATTGGCAGGACGGGTTGTCCATGGTGTTACCCCCTGCGGGTGACTGTCCTAAAGACCGTAACGAGACCAGAGTGCGCGTTGCTCGATGGCGGTGAGCAGTGACTGCGCCGCGCCGCCGATGCCGAGCCGGGCGAGGAGCGGCCGCTTGGGCTCGGCCACGCTGATCTCGGCCTCCGGATAACGTGCGGATAGCACGGCCCGCAGGTTGCCGACTCCGTCGACCAGGCCGATCTCCTTGGCCTTGGCGCCGGTCCACACCTCGCCGGTGAAGAGGTCCTCGCCGACCAGCCGGTCTCCACGGCGTGCCTTCACCCACGACACGAACTGCTCGTGCAGCTGTGCCTGCAGGCCCTTGAGCCATTCGACGTCCTCGTCCTTCTCCTGCTGGAACGGGTCGAGGCGAACCTTGTGGGGCCCCGCGGTGTAGACACGTCGCTCGACACCGAACCGTTCAAGCAGGCCGTTCAGCCCGAACCCGGCGGTGACCACGCCGATCGAGCCGACGAGCGAGGAGGAGTGGGCGTAGATCTCGTCGGCGGCACAGGCGAGCCAGTAGCCGCCGGAGGCCGCGACGTCCTCGCAGAAGGCGATGACCGGGACCTTCTTGCGGTCGGCCAGCTCCCGGATCCGCTCACTGACCAGCGCCGACTGCGTCGGAGCGCCGCCAGGCGAGTTGATGGCGAGCGCGACCGCCTTCAACCGCTCGTGGTCGAAGGCCTTGACGAGGGCCTGCTCGACCGTGTTGATGTTGATCGTGCCGCGCGCGGCCAGCGGCGACGGGCTCGGGGTGATCACGCCGTGCAACTTGACCACGGCGACGACGGGCTTCGTCGTGCCCCGGCTGATGGGCAGTCGCGCGGCGAGCTTGTCGGTGACGCTCATGAGACAACCCTACGTATCCCTCGGCAGTCCGCACGCTCATGTTCTGTATGGGGACGGAAGTGCGCTGGCGGGCGTGGCTCGGTGTCGGGGACGAGTCGCGGTTCTCCCAGATAGACGTTGCCGAGTTCGCCACCTGTTCCGCGGCGTGCGCCTGGGTGGAGCGGCGCCTGTACGCGGAGTGGACCCGACCCGGGTTGGCGGTGTTCGGATCGGTCGACCGGGGGGTCTACCGCGCGGAGCCACCCGAGATCGCGCCGCACTGGACCCTGGACCCGTACTCGGTCGGCATGGACGCCGACCTCGTGGACGGACGCGTGTGCTGGCGCCGCCCGAGCCCGAGGTAGTCGTGAGACACTGGCTCCGACGTGACTACCGAGTCACTCGGTGAGGTTCCGCGTAGGAGGTGGGTGCGTGACCGCAGAGCACGTTGGACCGCAAGACGTGCCGCCGCCGCGCGGGCGTGCGCTCGTTGACGAACTCCTCCGGCAGAAGGATGTTCAGCCGATTCTGACGGCCGAGGATCCGAACGGTCGCGAGATCTTCGAGACCGACGAGGAACTGCACGATTTCGTCGAGTACACCTACGCCGCTCGTCACTCTGAGCTGACGTAATGTAACCGGGCGTGGACCCGTTCGTACTCGATACCGACGTGGCTTCGCTCCGTTTCAAGGGCGAGCTGCCTGTGCCGCTGTTCGCGCGCCTTGCCGGCCGCAGTCCGTTGATCACCTTTGTCACCCATGCGGAACTGACGAAGTGGGCCGATCTGCGCGATTGGGGAGCGACCCGACGGGCCCGGCTGGCGCCCTGGCTCGCCGGAACGGTCGTGCTGCCCGGCACCGAGGATGTCTCCGCCGCATGGGGCCGCATCTCGGCCTCCGCTATCCGACGGGGCCGACCGCGGCCGGCCAACGACACCTGGATAGCCGCATGCTGTGGTCTACGAGCTTCCCTTGGCCACGCTCAACGTCAGGGACTTCGTCGACTTCGTCGAGTACGACGGCCTCACCATCATCACCGGCTGAGCAAGGTCAGCTCGCCGGCTGGCCTGCCTTGGCCTCCTCGCTGAACTTGGGGAGGTCCGGGCGTACGCCCGGGAAGAACTTGGGGACGCGCAGGATCACCTTCATGCCGGCGCCGGGGGCGGTCTCGGCCATCAGGGCGTACTCGTCGCCGAAGACGGAGCGCATTCGTTGGTTGATGTTGCCGATACCCACGTGTGAGCCGGTCTTGTGGGCGTCTCTCAGGTCGGCGAACAGGCGGTCGGCGTCCATGCCGACGCCGTCGTCCTCGACGCTGATCATGGCCTCGTTGCCGTTGTCCTGGGCCACCACCGTGACGGTGCCGCCGCCCGGCTTGGGGGAGATCCCATGCTGCACCGCGTTCTCCACCAGCGGCTGGAGCACCAGGAACGGGACCACCACCGACAGCACCTCCGGCGCGATCTTGATGCGGACGTTCAACCGTTCCGCGTAGCGCTGGCTCTGGATCGTCAGGTAGCGGTCGATGTTCCGCAGCTCCTCCGCCAGCGTCGTGAACTGGCCGGAGGTGCGGAACGAGTACCTCGTGAAGTCCGCGAACTCCTGCAGCAGATCCCGCGCCCGCTCCGGGTCCGTCCTGATCAGGGAGCTGATCGAGTTCAGCGCGTTGTACAGGAAGTGCGGCGAGATCTGCGCCCGCAGCATCCTGACCTCGGCCCGCGCCAACTGCTGCTTCGACTCGTCGAGCTTCGCCAGTTCCAGCTGGATGCTGACGAACTGGGCGACCTCGTCGGCGGCCCGGATGAGTCGCTTCGAGTCGACACCGCCCACCACGATCAGGGTGCCCTCCACCTGCCCGTCGGGGATCAGGGGGACGATCACCGCCGTGCGCATGGGGCAGCGGCCACGTCGTGCGCAGCTCAGGTTCGTGTGGTGGATGTGTGCTCGCTGACCGTTGCGGATGGCCACGTCTATGGCGCCGGTCAGGTCGGGGTAGTGCTCGTTGGCGCCGCCGGCCCACGACAGCAGGCGACCGTCGGCGTCCGTCATGCCGATGGCCACGCACTTCAGCATCTCCAGCAGGTGCTTGACCGCCTCGTCGGCGGCCTCCTCGGTGAGTCCGCCACGCAGCTCCGGCGCCGCCTTGGACAGTCGCTGCACCGCGTCGAGCACGGCATCGTCGACCGATTTGTCCGACTTACGGGAGCGAATCCAGAGGACGAAGAAGGTGGCGGCGACGAGTATCACGATCCCGGCCACTATGGCGCGTTCGGTTAACTGGTCGGTCACCCGTCAATGCTCCGGCCATAGGGGGTCCCCTGGCAAGGGACGGTGACAGAGGAGCAGTGCCGCACGAAGTTCACGGTGGCTATTTCAGCAGCCTGGACAGCCGGCGGTCGGCCAGCGGCTTGCCGCCCGTCTGGCAGGTCGCGCAGTACTGGAACGCCTTGTCGGCGAACGACACCTCGCGTACGACATCCCCACAGACCGGGCACGGCATGCCCGTCCGGCCGTGTACCCGCAGGCCGGAGCGCTTCTCCCCCTTCAGCCGCGCCGCGTGCTGGCCGACGGACCGCTCGACCGCGCCGGTGAGGATCTCGCGCATCGCCGCGTACAACTGGTCCAGCTGGTCGTCGGTGAGCTTGCCGGCGGTCGCGAACGGAGACAGCTTCGCCATGTGCAGGATCTCGTCCGAGTAGGCGTTGCCCACCCCCGCGAGGATCCTCTGCGTGGTCAGGGCGTTCTTCAGGCGCTCGGTGCGCCCGCCCATGACCTCCGCCAGCTCGTCCCGCGTGACCGCCAGCGCGTCCGGGCCCAGCGCGGCGATGCCGGGCACCTCCGCCGGGTCCTGGACGATCCAGACCGCCAGGCCCTTCTTCGTGCCCGCCTCGGTCAGGTCGAAGCCGGGGCCCTGACCGGGTGGGCCCAGGTGCACGCGCAGTGCGAGCGGCCCCTTGCCCGGCTTCGGCGGCGTCGCGGACAGGTTGTCCGCCCAGCGCAGCCAGCCCGCCCTGGCCAGGTGGATGATCAGGTGCAGGTCCCCGACGTGGACGTCCAGGAACTTGCCGTGCCGGCCCGCGCCGGTCACCTCCTTGCCGTGCAGCTCCGTCCACGGCGGCGTCACGGTCTTCAGCACGGACAGCGAGGCGACGTCCAGCCGCGCCACGGTGCGACCGACACCGTGCTCGCGGATGTGCTGGGCGAGCGCCTCGACCTCGGGTAGTTCTGGCACGGCCCCAGTCTTGCCCGATTTCCGCCGTCACGCCACGGGCTGCAGCGGTCCCTCGATGCCGGGCTGCGAGTCGTGCTGGATGCTCTTCGCGATCCGGTTGAGCTGCGAGCGGGCGTTGAAGACGCCACGCACCGTGCCCGTCCAGCGCTCGACCGGCTCGCCCTCGCCGTTGTCACCGGTCTCCGCGACGACCGTCCACGGCCGGCGCAGCGCCCAGCGTGCGGGGAAGAACAGGATCGCGAGCACGATCAGCAGCCCCAGCCACAACATCCTGCCGTTCCACGGCGCGACGACGTCCTCCGGAATCGTCGACACCAGCACGATCGTGAGCACGATGATCAGCGTCAGCAGCACGAACGCGGACGTGTTCCCCACGCTCACGTCGTGCTCGAAGTCATCCGCGGTGGCCGGCTGACGCCACTCCATAGTGCTACGCAAAGTCCACACACGGTCATCACGACCGCGCACCGTGCGCTCCATCATTCGACTGCCTCCGAGCCAGGCAACATCAACTTCAATGATGGCGCATCGGAGGCTCGCTGTCAGGCGCCGGTCAGGTGGTTGGTGTGGTGGCGCTGTGTGCTCGCCCCTGTTTCGGCTCCGTGTGGCTCGTGCTCGTGGTGGTCGTGCGGGTCTGGTCCAGCGAGTTGACCTCGGTGACCGTGGTCGTCTCCTGCACGAGCGTGTAGTCCTCGTACTCCTGGCTGTAGGTCTCGGTGGTCGTCTCGCTGTAGACGACCGGCGCGGTGTCGTCGTAGACCGCCGCGCCGGACGACGTCGGCGTTTCCTCGCCACGGGCGCCGTCGGTGGTCGCGTCCACGGCGCCCGGCGCGGCCGAGGTCGTGGGCGGCGCCGCCGAGGTCGTGGTGGTGACCGGGGCGGGCGCGGACCGCTGCTTGCGAGCCTTTCGTGGATGCTCGATCGTGTCGTTCCGTGAGCCCTCTGGCACGTCGATCGGCTGGAGCGGACTGACCGGCTCGAGCTGCATCTCGATGGCCCGCTTGCCGGCGAGGTCCAGTGGCGCCGGCCTGTCGGTGGCCCAGGGCGTGAGGACGAAGCCGAGCACGCCGATCGCGGCCGCGGACGTCGCGGCTAGAACGGCCTGGAACTTCGTGCTCGCGAACAGGCCCTTGACGGCCGCGCCGACCTGCCAGCCGCCGACGGCGAGCACCGGCACGGCGGCGATGCCCTGGTTCGGGTGGAGACCGGTGAAGACGTCCCGCAGCTCGTCGTGCATCGCGGCACAGGGTGCGCAGGTCGCGAGGTGGGCGCGGATGCGGCGCCGCTCGATGCCGCTGGTGGTGCCGGCGGTGTAGGCGCCGAGCTTCTCGAGGACCGACCGGCAGCCGGTGGCGCTGCGCTCGGCGGCGAGGTGGGCCTGCAGGTAGGCGGCGCGGAGCCCCTGTCTCGCCCGGCGGGCCAGCGCGGCCGTCGCGTTGGGGCTGAGGCCGAAGTTCGTGGCCACGGCCGCCGGGCGCTGGCCCTCGACCTCCATCTTCCAGAGCACCTTGCGCCAGCGTTCCGGGAGGCTGGTGAACGCACGGCGGATGAGGTTGCGCTCGGTGAACTGGCCCATGGTGTCCGGATCGGACGGGGCGCGGTGCGTCAGCTCCTCGTCCGAGACGGGCATCTCCCGGCGGCGCATGGCCCACTCCCAGGCCACCCGCCGCACGACGATCAGCAGGTAGCCGCGGACGTTGTCGACCGGCCCGGCGCCACGCCGGATGGCCTGCAGCACGCGGAAGAACGCCTCGGCGGTGAGGTCGTCGGCCTCGGCACGGTCGCCCGCCAGGTTCAGCGCGAGCCGGAACACCGCGGCGGAGTGCCGGGAGAAGAGCTCGCCGAAGGCCGCGTCCTCACCGGCACGGAGCCGTTCGAGCAGGGTCCGGTCCCCGTCCTCGGGGGCTTCCACAGCCTCGCTGGTCACGCCACCTCCTCCCGACCGCCACGGGATGTGGCTCAACATGCCACAGTCGGTTTCGCGTACACGGCAAACGTTAAGAACGTTAAGACGATACCGACGATCGGCGTGGGCCAATCGGGTCAACTCGACCGGATGTTCGGCCCTATCCCGTGGACTTCCAGCCATCCGGTAGGCTTGGCGCCGTTGCGGACGTGGCGCAGCTGGTAGCGCATCACCTTGCCAAGGTGAGGGTCGCGGGTTCGAATCCCGTCGTCCGCTCGCGAGTGGGTGCCCTCTGTTCGCGGAGGGCGCTCACCTTTCTCGCTCGCCAATCTTTTGGGGGTGCAACCCCCAAACCCCGCCCGGTGGGCTTCGCCCCCGGACCCCTCGCCGGGGTTGCTTCCGCCGGGATTGCTTCCGCCCCGGACCCCTCGCCGGGGTTGCTTCCGCCGGGGTTGCTTCGCCCCCGGGACTGCTCGGCTCCCAGCCTTGCCCTGGTTGCTTGGGGCGTTTGTTGGCTGGGGGCGTTGTTTGTTTTTGGGTTGGGGGTTATTTGCTTTCGATGTTCAGGCCTGTGGGGCAGGTTACGCCGGTGCCGGCTAGGCCGCAGTAGCCGTTTGGGTTTTTGGTGTCGGAGAGGTATTGCTGGTGGTAGTCCTCGGCGTAGTAGAAGGTGGTTAGGGGGGCTATTTCTGTGGTGATTTCGGTGTGGCCTGTTTGGGTTAGGGCTGACTGGTAGGTGGTGCGGCTCTGGTCGATTGTGGTTTTTTGGGTGTCTGAGGTGTAGTAGAGGGTGGAGCGGTACTGGGTGCCTACGTCGTTGCCCTGGCGGTTGCCTTGGGTGGGGTCGTGCTCTTCCCAGAACACCTTTAGGAGGGTTTCGTAGGTTACGATTTTGGGGTCGTAGGCGACCAGGACTACTTCTGCGTGGCCGGTCTGGCCGCTGCATACCTCTTCGTATGTCGGGTTTTCGGTGTAGCCGCCTGCGTATCCCACTGCGGTGGTCCAGACGCCGTTGGTTTGCCAGAACAGGCGTTCGGCGCCCCAGAAGCAGCCCATGCCGAAGACGGCCACCTCGATGCCCGCTGGGAACGGTGGGGCGATCGGGCGGTCCGTGAACACGGCATGTGCCGACGGGATCGGCATCTTCGTCGCTCGGCCCGGGAGGGCGTTGGCGGCCTCCACCGGGCGGGTCTTGTCGCGTCCGAACAGCACCATGAACTCCACTCTACGTACGGCAGCCGGCCGTGGTACCAACAAAGGCATGAGTTGGCAGGATCGGCTGAGGGACCTCGGCGAGCGGCTGGTGTCCGGCGAGATCACCACCGCCCGGTACCGCACCGACAGCGAGGCGATCCTCGCCGAGGCGGACCAGGAGGCAGCGGCCGCGACACCACCGACGCCATCAGGTGAAACAGGGCGGGACAAGGTGGCTATTCCCGTGTCCGCGGCCTGGGAGGCGCCCTCCGGGGAGATGACGCAGATCGTGGGCACCGACGACAAGACCACCGTGGTCAGCAACTCGATGGCGGACCGGCTCGGCCAACCTGACGACCCCCAAACCTGAGATTGGCTAACGTGCACGTGTGACCGCTGGCCCGACGAACGACCTACCGCCGGTCCATGAGGCGTGGCTGCCCCGCGAGCACTCGCTCCACCGGCCCCGGCACGGCAAGCGCCAGCTCACCGCCCTCGTCAGCGCACTCGTCTTCTTCGCCACCCCGGCCCTCATGTGGATCTTCGGCATGCGGGCCGACGAGATCGAGAACCACAGGCTCGCCTC
>NZ_DASQCC010000234.1:0-69852 GCF_035634895.1 Actinophytocola sp.
AGCACGCCAGGCAGGTTCGCCAGCAACGCGCCGGTACCGTGCTCGACGAGCTGGCGGGTGCGGCCGACGCGATCCGCGTTGACGATGTCGCGGACCTGCGCCCATTGCGGCGCGACCAACAGGTCGTACGCGTCCCGGACGGCCCGCACGACCTGGACCAGAATCTCGCCGTCGCCGCTGGCGAGCGATCGTGCCCAAGGCGGTGGACCGCGGTGTGCGAACACGGCGGCCAGGTCGGCGGTAAGCGATGCCCGTGGGGTGCACAGCATTGCCTCGCACGCGGCGTCGAGGTCGCTCATGGGACCTGGCGGGGTGAGGAAGTCCGGAAAGGGGCCCCTCGGCGGGACCAGGCACTGCAGCAGCCCCATCGCGACCCGACCCCGATGCGCTCCCGCGAACCGGCGCTCGAGTTCCTGCCGCCACCCGACGAGCGGCACCGGCGGCCGCCGAGCCTGCGTCATGTGCAGGCCAAGCATCAACTCCCACAGCGGATCCGGCTTCCTCGCCAGCCGTATCCTCTGCAGATCCTGCCGATCGAACACCATGCGCAGCGTCATGCGTCCCCCAGTTGTGATCAGTCGCACGAGCTCCCTCTGGCACCGGCCCGCCGACCACCTGACGCGGCGACGCGAAGGTGGTCGGCGGACCGGCATCCCCCCTGTGCCGCCAAGTCCAGCATCTTCGTGGTTGCGGCGGAAGGTCGATTGACAGGTCCGCACAAGTCCGTACAGTCGAGTTCGTGGGGCATTAGTGCTTGACAGGGCAATTGATGTTCGCCGCAGGACACCGACTCGGAGGTCCGGTGGACAGCAGCGAGAAGATCCCCCGTCCGTCAACCGTGGTGACGAAAAGAGATTTCGGACTCGTACTGACCGCGCTGCGGGAAAACGCCGGCTTCACGGTGCGTGAGCTGGCCAGGAAGTTGGACGTCCCACTCGGCACCGTCAGCGGGTGGTGCACCGGCCGCCATCTACCGACCCTGTCACAGAAAGACATGTTCCTGCGACTGCTCGCCACGTGCGGAGTCGAGCACGGTGCCGAAGAAGAATGGTCGGCGTGCTGGTTGCGACTGCGGCGGCCGTTGGGACAACAGCGGACCGACGCGCCGACTCCCTACCGAGGGTTGGAGCCGTTTCAGCCGGAGCACGCCGACTGGTTCTTCGGGCGGTCGCGGTTGACACGGGCACTGGTGCGGCGGGTCACCTCCAGTGCACCGGGGATGGTCGTGGCCGTCGGCTCGTCCGGCTCGGGGAAGTCGTCACTCCTGCGCGCGGGACTGCTGCCGGCGTTGTGTGGAAACGGACCGGCCGCCCATCGCTGGCACGGTTTGCCGTTCACGCCCGGTCCGCGTCCGGTGTCGATGTTGGCGACCCAGCTCGCCATGGTGGTGGACGTGGCGCCTGAGGTGATCGAGGCGGAGCTCCGGGACGAACCGGCGCAGGCCGCGCGGCGGGTGGGGGACCTGGTCACGGCTCCGCTGCTCCTTGTCGTGGACCAGTTGGAAGAGGTCTTCACGGCGACGAGCGCCGATGTCGCCGAGCAGGGCGTGTTCCTCGGCGCGTTGCGCGCACTGGCCGGGTTGGAGAACGGCGCGCTGCGTGTGGTCGCGGGCATGCGTGCGGATTTCTACCCGGATGCGCTGCGGTGGCCCGTGCTGGCATCCGCCCTGCAGGAGAACCAGGTCGCCGTGGGACCGATGACGGATGACGAGCTGCGGCAGGTGATCGTGGAACCCGCGAGGCTCGCGGGGATCGACATCGAGAGCGGCTTGGTCGACTTGTTGCTGCGTGACCTCACTCCGGCGGGTGCCCGCCACGGACGAGTGGACACCGGCGCGTTGCCGTTGTTGTCGCACGTGTTGTTGGCGACGTGGGAACAGAGCGGCCGCCGCAGGATGTCGGTCGCGGACTACCTGATGACCGGGAGGATCCACGGTGCCGTCGCCAACACCGCGGAAGCCGTCTTCACCGGTCTCACCGAGTCGGAGCAGGCATTGGCGCGCCAGATCTTCCTGCGGTTGGTGCACGTCGGCGACAACAGCCCCGACACTCGCCGGCGCGTTCAGCTCGACGAGCTGACCGGCGGACGCGACGACGACAGGGACGCCAGAACCAGGGAGCTGTTGGGGCGCTACGTGGATCGCAGGCTGATCACCGCCGATGTCGATGGGGTGGAAATCAGTCACGAGGCGCTGCTCGACTCCTGGCCACGGCTACATGACTGGGTCGACACCGACCGGTCCGGCCTCCGCCTGCACCGTCGGCTGACCGAGGCGACGAGGAGCTGGGCGGAAGCCGACCGTGATCCCGGGGCGCTCTACCGGGGTGTGCGGCTCGACGCCGCGGTCGAGTGGGTCACCAGGCAGGACCATCGCGACGAGCTCAACCAACTGGAGCGGGAGTTCGTTGACGCCAGCGTCGAGGCGGACCGCACGGCACGCTTCCGCCAGCGCCGCGGGACCAGACGGCTGCGCTGGCTCGCCGCCGCGCTCGGCGCACTGCTCCTGGTGTCGGTCGCCACGACCGTCTACTCGATCCAGCAGCGCGCCACGGCCGACAGGGAACGCAACCTCGCGATCTCCCGCCAGGTCGCCGGCGCCGCCAATCGCCTGGCCGACAGCGATCCCGCACTGGCCGCGCAGTTGGCGGTCACGGCATACCGCATCGCGCCAACCATGGAAGCGACCTCCAGCCTGCTCGCCGCGGCCAGCCGCCCGGCGGTGAGCCGCATGGTGCGCCCGACCCGCGCGCAGCAGGCCGTCGCCGTCAACCCCGCGGGCACCCTGCTCGCGGCCGCCGGCGCCGAAGACACCGATCCCGCGGTGCTGCTGTGGGATCTGCGGGACTCCCGCGGGCCCAGACTGTTGGACTCACCGCTGACCGGTCATGACAAGGCGATCTACGCGGTCGCGTTCTCACCCGACGGCACCATCCTGGCCACCGGGTCAGCCGACAACACCGTGCGGTTGTGGGACGTCTCCACCCCGGCGCGCCCCCGGCCGCTCGGTCGGGCGCTCACGGGACCGCTCGACCGTGTCCTCGCGGTCGAGTTCAGCCCGGACGGCACCATGCTGGCCGTCGGAAGTGGCGACAAGAGCATCCGGCTCTGGGACGTCCGGGACCGTGAGCACCCGGTGCTCACCGGCCCGGCGTTGACCGGAGCGACGGGCGCGGTCCAGTCCATCGCCTTTGCCGCGGGGGGCACGGTCATGGCGGTCGCGGACGCCGACCACGCGGTCCGGATCTGGAATGTCGCCGACCGTCGGCACCCGCGGCCCCTCGGCTCGCCCCTGACCGTGCCCAGCCGAGTCAACGCCGTCGCGTTCAGTCCGGACGGCACGATGCTCGCCGCCGGCAGCAACGACGCGATCGTTCGCTTGTGGACCATGGCCGACCCGTCCCAGCCGGCGCCGGCCGGTACGCTCACCGGCACGACCGGTTGGATCAACGCGATCGCCTTCAGTTCCAACGGAAAGCAGCTGGTCGCCGCGAACGCGGCCGCCCGGGTCCAGGTCTGGGATCTGCCGACCGGGCAGATGCTGGTGGATCTTCCCCACGCCGAACCCGCCACAGCGGTCGCTTTCCGGGACGGCGACCGGGTGCTCTACACCAACAGCACCGATGGCATCGCACGCCGCTGGCTGGTACCCGGACCAGTCCTACCCACGGAGGGTCGCCAGATCACCGAGGTGATCTTCCACCCCAAACGGCGAGTGCTGTTCGACGGCGGTACGGACCTGCGGCGCTGGGACCTGACGAATCGGGACAACCCCACCCCGCTCGGGCAGCCGTTGATCGCCCCGCAGGACCGGATGGCCGGCGAAATCACCTTGAGCCCGGACGGCGACACCCTCGCCGCCGCGACGCGCACCGTCAACTCGATCCTGTTCTGGGACGTGACCGATCCGGGCCACCCTCGCCCTTATCCGGTCGGCCTCACCGGGCACACCGCGTTGATCGAACAGATCCGGTTCAGCCACGACGGGAAACTCCTCGTCAGCTCGGGCGACGACGACACGGTCCGGTTGTGGGACACGGCCAACTTGCGGGCCCCGGTGGCGCTCGCCACGCTCGACCCGGGCGTCGGGTTCGTCTACGCCGCGGACTTCAGCCAGGACGACGAAATCCTCGCCGCCGTGACACAGCACGGCTTTCTCGCGCTGTGGGACATCCGCGACCCACACCACCCCAAGCCCTTCGGCGCACCCGTCAACGTCGCTCCGGACGATGCCAGATCCCTCGCGATCAGCCCGAACGACCACACGCTCGCCGTCGGCATCGCGAACGGCACCGTAATGTTGTGGGACATCGAGAACCCCCGCCACCCCAATCCCGTCGGCCCCACGACCACAGGCCCGGACGGCATCGTCCATGCCCTCGCGTTCAACGCCGATGGCTCCATCCTCGCCGGCGGCGCCGGCATCGGACAGACCTGGATGTGGCGAGTCAGCGACGACCGAAGGCTCAACCCGCTGGCCATCCTGCAGGGATCGGGGACGGCCATCTGGTCACTCCAGTTCGCTCCCGATGGCCACGACCTGGCGGCCGCCGGAGATGACATCAATCTGTGGGAGACGGATCCCCAGCTTGCCATCCGACGCATCTGCCAGCACATGGGAGACCAGATCGACGAAACGGAATGGCACAGGAACATCCCCGACGCGCCGTACCAGAACATCTGTCCATGAAGGACTCGCCCATCACCGGGTAGCTGACTCAACCAAGTACGTGCACGGCGTTGTCGACGATGACGGTGTTGCGTTCCTGAATCGCGGTGAGCGCCGGCCTCGCGCGTTCGATCATGGAGTTCTCGTAGTCGCATTCGACGCTGTACCAGACGCCAACGACATCGGTGGCCGCTTTACAGGCCACATCGGCCAGTGCGGTTTCGATCTCCGCGGGCGAGATGACCGTGGCGGTGATGTCGAAGTCAGCGGCAACCGCGAGGGGGGTGGTGTACGCGTATCCGCGCTCGGTCATACATCGAGACCACCTGGCGAACACCTCGATGACACGCGGATCGGACTTCGATCGTGCGAACCCGTCGAAATCGATCTGGTCGGCCAGTGTCTCCTCGGTGCCGTCGATACCCAGGGCGTCGGACGCCGAGCCGAGACAACCGGTGTCACCCGCCCGGCCGGGAGGTAGCTGTCGACCGTCCGTGTTTCCTGTCAGGGCCCTCATTTCCGCGGGTGACGGTCGTGGCCCTTTATCGGCGTGGTTGACAACCAGCTGGTCGGGCTCGAGGTGATAACCCAGCCGCTTGGCTGTCGCCGGATCGGTGACGCCGTACCTACGTGACATCGGGTCGAACGAGGGGCGCGCATGCGCTGGCGCGGTCGTGAAGCCGGCACGGCGCATGCACTCCCCCACAAGCTGAGCGTGGGCACGGTCGACGACGGCCCGCTGTTCCGCGGTAAGCCGGTATGCCTGGACCGGCAATGCCAGGCCGCGCGGGTCGGCCAGCATCGGCGCACCTGTGTCAGTTTCAGGTGCGGCCGTGGGTGACGAGCACCCGACCATGGCGACGCTGAACACGATCATACCCGCGCACCACAGCATTGACCGTCGAAGTCCAGACACCTCGGCTCACCTCCGATCGAGAGGATTGAGATCAGCACCCATACCAGGAGAGAGAGGAGTTCCTGTTCGTCACATCAGCCAGGTTCCACCTGGCGGAACCCTCGAACCCAGACTTGTTGATGTCGGCGCGACTACCCTGCCAGCCTGGTTCCGACCAAATTATCGCGCAGTACATCGTATCGGCATTAGCGGCGGATGCCACGTTGTCCCACACTTGTTCTCCCCTTCCTGTCCCGTTGTCGGGGAAGTACGTCGCCGGGTTCGCCATATCCCACACGTTGTCCTGGAGGCAGATGTGCGCTCCTGTGTAGCTTTGTCCCCACCACAGCATTAACGGACCACCGGGCCGTGTCGAGCAGTCCGGGTCCACCGTCGCCGATGCCGAAGAAACAGGCAACAGGGTGATTCCGCCGACCGCCAGCAAGATCGCCAGAACGGATCTCAGTGAGTAACGGGTTGGTCTGATCATGACCATCTCCCTACGATTCTCCATACGGGTCGATGCCGATCATCGGCGATGATCCTACGAGCAAACAACGCCTTTGCCTTCAGGTGTAAAAAGTGTCAGGTGGAGCGACGAGGGTGACGTCAGGTTGTTGGCTGCGCTCACCCTGACCGCGACCGGCCGAGCGGCTGGCAGCCGCCCCAGCCTCGCCGCGCCGACGCGTGGGTATAGCTGGGAAACCTTGACGCGTTCCTTACTGCCGACGATCTACGCGCAGGTGGACTTTTCGGCGAGAATCGCGGCACTCATCGCAGTGTCCGTCGTGAGTGCCATACCCGCGGCGATGTTCCCCCGGTGATCCCTCGCCACAAGTTACCGCCCAAGAACGGTCCGAACCCTGAACGACCGATGACCGCATTCGTCAAAGCCTGACCACCACACGAGGAGCCATGAGTGCCGTTCTCAGTTCATGGATCCTGCGCGTTGATCGCAGCGAGGATGGCGCGCTCCAACAGGAGGTAACCGCGTTCGCGGGCGGTGGCCAGCGCCGTCGCGGCGAGCGCGGTGGCCTCCACATGACGACCCGCCCCGCGATGGCAGGTGGCCAGGCCGATCAGCACCCTGGTCTCGGTGTACCGATCCCCGATGGTCCTGGCGAGTTCACGGGCCCGCAGCAGGGTGTCCTGCGCTGACCGATGATCGCCGAGGCGGGCGTGGACGCTGGCGAGCACCGTCAGCGAAACCGCCTCGCCACGCCGGTTGCGGGTGTCGCGCGCCAGCGACACAGCCTCCCCGGCAAGGTCGAGAGCCTCGGCGTGCCGGCCTGTGTGCAGGTGGACGGCCGCGAGCGAGTCGAGGATGTCGATCTCGTTGCTGCGATCGGCGACCTCGCGGGCAACTACCAGCGCGGGAGCAAGCGCGCCCAGGGCGTCGTCGGTGCGGCCAAGGGCGTGGTAGACCTCGCCGAGGCCGGCCAGGGTCCTTGCCTCACTCGCGCGGGAGCCGGCCCGCCGGTCGAGTTCCGCGGCCTCGGTCAGGCGGCGCGCCGCGGAGTGCAGCCGGCCGAGCCGCAGGTCGACCAGGCCCAGGTTGGACAGCCAGGCCGACTGACCGGTTCGCCGCTCGATGGCCAGCGCCTGGGTGTACCACTCGGCGGCCTCCTCGGGTCGCCCCAGATCCTGGTAGACGTTGCCGAGTCCGCCGAGGGCGGCCGACTCACACTCGACCCAGCCCACCTCCTTGGCGTTGTCACGGGCACCGGTGTAGTGGTCGAGGGACGCCTCAATCTCGCCCCCCGCAAAGCACAGCGTTGCCATGCCGAGGTGGGCCGCGGCACGGGCACGCGGGTCGCCGTCCGCGGCGGCCGCGGCGAGGGCCGCATGGGAAACGGTCGCGAAGTCCACCAGATGCCAACACATGGACAGGTATCCGCGCAGCGCGCATGCGAGCAGCCATGCCGCCGGGCGCGTGCCGCACTCGGCGGCGCGGAGCACGGCGGCGACCAGGTTCGGCCGCTCCGCATCGAGCCATGCCAGCGCGGAAGTGTTGTCACCGAACGTTTCGATCACGCCGGTGACGGCCGGACCGGGCAACGGCGCGCGCAGGAACTGTGGGTAGAGCTGGCCAGCGGCGGCGTCAGCACCGCGTAGGTAGTGGTCGTACAGGCGGACGAACGCGATCCGGCGGGTGGCGTCGCCGTCCTCGGCGGCGGCCCGCTCGGCGGCGTAGCGGCGTAACAGGTCGTGGCAGCTGTACCGGCCGGGCCCGGACTCGTTGACCAGGTGCGCGGCGGCGAGCCTGTCGAGCAACCGGGCGGTGCGCGGTGGCGAGAGGCTGGCGAGGGCCGCGGCGGCCGGGATGGTGATGTCCGGGCCGGGAACCAGGCCGAGCAGCCGGAACAGTCGCCGCGCCGGCGCCGGCAGCGTCCGATAGGAGCGGTCGAACGCGGCCCGGACGGCGACGTGCGGATCACCACCGACCTCGAGGGCGGCCAGCGGGTTGCCGCCGGCGAGTTCCGCGGTGTAGCTGGCGATGGTGATCTTGGGCCGGGCGGTCAGGTTGGCCGCGGCGATCCGCAGTGCCAGCGGCAGGTGGTCGCACAGGCAGGCCAACGTGGCGACCGCATCCGGTTCCGCGCCCGCCCGCTCGACCCCCAGCAACCGGGTGAGCAGGGTTTCGGCCTCGACGGGGTCGAGCACGTCGAGCAGGACGCGCACAGCTCCGTCGACGGCGACCAGGCCGTCGAGCCGGTCCCTGCTGGTGATCAGCACCAGGCAGTCGGCACTGCCCGGCAACAGCGGGCGGATCTGGTTGGGATGGTGTGCGTTGTCCAGCACGACCAGAACCCGTTTGTCGGCAAGGAGGCTGCGGTACAGCGAGGTCGCGGCGTCCAGCTCGACCGGGATGCCTTCGGTCGGCACTCCCAGGACCAACAGGAACCGGGCCAACACCTCGATCGGCCGCAGCGGCGGCCCTGCCGCGTAGCCGCGCAGGTTGACGTAGAGCTGACCGTCGGGAAAGCGGTCCCGCACGCGATGTGCCCAGTACACGGCCAACGCGGACTTGCCAACGCCACTGGTGCCGACGATCGCCGAGATCACGACGGACCGGCGCGGGGCTCCGCCGGCCGGCAGCAGCGCGTCCAGCCGGTCCAGGTAACCGTCCCGGCCGGTGAATGCCGCGATCTCGGCGGGCAACTGCATCGGGCGCCCCCGGGCCGGGCCGGCCTGCGGGGCCTCACCGGCGATGATCGCCCGGTGCAGGTCACGCAGCTCGGTGCTCGGCTCGACACCGAGCTCGGCGACCAGCACATCGCGGGCACGGCGATAAGCGTCCAGTGCCTGCGCCCGCCGGCCGCACCGGTAGGCGGCCAACATCAGCAGGGTCCACAGCCGCTCGCGCAGCGGGTGCTCGTCGGCAAGGCGGTGCAACTCGTCCACCACACCGGCATGCCGGCCAAGCTCGAGCTCCGCGTGCATACGTTCCTCCAGCGCGCCCAGCCGGGACTGCTCGAGGCCGGCCACGTACGCCGTCACGGTCGGGGTGGCAGCCACGTCGACCATCGCCGGACCCCGCCACAGCGCCAGCGCTTCGGACAACCGCGCCACCGCCGCGTCCACCCGGCCGGCGGCCAGCTCGCCCCGCCCAGCGGCGACGAGCCGGGCGAACCGGGTCGCGTCGAGGTCGTCATCGTCGAGCCGCAGCTCGTACCCGTTGCCGCGGGTGACGAGCCGGGCGCCGAGCACCCTGCGCAGCTTCATCACGTTGTTGTGGACCGCGCCGACAGCGGTCCTGGGCGGCCGGTCCGCCCAGATCTCGTCGACCAGCCGGTCTGTTGTGACCACCCGTCCGGCCTCGGCCAGCAGCAGCGCCAGCAACACCCGCTGCTGCCGCGCCCGCACCGGCGACCAGACGGCGCCGTCCCATATCTGTACCGACCCGAGTATCCGCAACCGCATATCCCCTGTTTCGTGGCGAGGCTCGGTCCGGATCGGTCCGGGGGCCACACATGAGAACGGTGTGAGAGCGGTGTTATCGCCCGTTCCTACGGTTCGCCACGTCCAGCTCATCCCCACCCCGGAGGGCACATCATGAAATTGCGGAAGAGATTGTCGTTACGGCCGCTGCTCGGCACCGTCGTCGGCGTACTGGCGGTCGCCGCCCTGACCACACCGCTGCTGGTGGGATCGGCGACGGCGCAGGACGACCCGAGGGTCCCCGAGGCCGACTGCGTTGCCCCCGTCGACCCGACGACGATCACAGAACCGACACCGATCACAGAACCGACACCGATCACGGTGCCGACGACGATCACAGAACCGACGACGATCACGCTGCCGACGTCGGTACCGTTCGACAGCCCCGAGATGACCAACGCCGACGACAAGAAGTGCCCGGCACGCACCGAGGTCAAGGACCTGAACTACGGCTACACCGCCAAGATCGCGGACGGCAAGCTGGTGGTCACGTTCACCGACGGAAAGGCGTGCAAGGTCGAGTCGGTCGAGGCCACCGACGGCAAACTGCGCGACGACAAGGTGACCGTCGAACAACCGGTCAAGGACGGCGAGGCCAAGATCAAGGTCAAACTGACCGTGAAGTGCGGCGAGGACACGTTGGTCTACGAGGGATTCGTCATCGCCTACGACGAGTCCATCAACCAGATCAAGGTGGACGTGGGCGACCTCAAACCGACCGAGTAACTCCGGGCCACCCAAGCATGCCCCGAAGACAACCCTGGCACCTACGCGAAGCCAGGGCCTTCGGGGCAGCACGGGTGGCACGGTCGCGACCTCACCGGCGCGGGGCGTGCCGGTGTTCGGGTAGTAACGCCATCACTGCCACGCTCTCGGTCTCGTTGCCGATGCGGTCGTACAGGGCAAGCGCATTCCCCCACACGTGGGCCGCGAGGGTTGAGTCGCCGTCGGTCTGGTGGGCTCTGCCCAGTGCGGTGAGGGCGTGTGCCTGCTCCAGATCGTTGCCCATTCGCCGCGCCAGCTCGACGGCCCTGGTCAGCTGCTCGATGCCGGCCGCCACGCGGCCGGTCAGGGTGTCGACTGTCCCCAACAGCCTGACGCAGATGGTCTGTCCCCAAAGGACACTGTGCTGGTCGAACACGGCCATGCAGCGCTCGAGAGTCTGCCTTGGCACGACGAGCCCCAGTCGCAGCTTCAGTTCCGCTTCGGCGAGCAGCAGGTAGACCTCGAGGGTCAGCTCTCGCCTGCCACGGCACTGTTCGACCGCGTCGGCGAGGCGGCTGAGCACTGCCGCGGCCGTGTCCCGGTTCTGGCATGCGCCGGCGAGCTCCCAGAGCGCGAGCACTCGGTTGTACATGTTCCCGTTGCCATCGGCCAGCGCCAGGCTGCGTTCACCGCAGCGGGTGGCCTCGTCGTAGTGCCCCTGCTGGCGGCTGGTCGACGCGCGCAGACACCACAGCAGGCCAAGGCCTGCGTCGTAGTCGAGCGCCTGCGCCATCTCCATCGCGACCCGCGCGTGGGTCCGCGCCTCGGCGAGCCGACCGCGGCGCAGGCTGAGGAGCGCGCGCAGACCGCACACGTCCACCACCCCATGCGGTTGGTCGTACTCGCGGAAGACCGCCTCGGCACCGTCCAGATCGATGGCCGGGACCCGGACACCGACCACCCGCAGGTAACCGAGGTTGCGCGTGATGACCGCGGCACCGAGCCGATCGCCGCCCTCGACGCACACCCGCGACGCGAGCTGGTGGGTGAGCAGCCAGTCGTCGTAGTAGCCGCAGTGGGCGTGGTAGCCGACGCCGCGTGCCGCGATCTCCCATGCCTGCGCGGCGAGCCCGGTGCGCGCTGCCTGACCGACCGCGGCGACGAGCGTGCCGCGCTCGGCGTCGAACCAGGCCAGTGGGTCGCGGGCCACCTCGGCGGTCAGGTCGTCGTCGGTACGCCGTCGGGGCGCGTCACCCGGTATGTCCCAGACGACGTGCTCATGCAACGCGCGATCGGCGACGTCGGCCACGGCGAGCAGTGCGCCGAGGGCCCTGGACAGCGCCGCGACCCGCTCCTCTTCCCCGTCCTCGATCTCCCCCCGTTCTCGGGCGTAGAGACCGACCAGGTCGTGCAGGCGGTAGCGGAGGTGCCCCGTCCCCGCGGCCGTGCCGGTCACCAGCTGGGCGTCCACGAGCCGTTCGAGCAGCGTGTCGGTGCGTGCTGTCGGCAGGTCGAGCAGCGCGGCGACGATCCACGTCGGCGAGTCGGTCAGCTCCAGCAGTGCGAGCATGCGCAACGTCCGCCGGGTGTCCGGGTCGAGCCTGACGTAGATGGCGTCGATGCTGGCGCGGACGGCGAGGTCCCCGGTGGCCAGCTCGTCCAGCCGTCGCGCCTCGTCGTCGAGCCGTGCCGCCAGTCGTGCCAGCGGCCAGGCCGGCCGGGCGGCCAGTCGTGCGCCCACGATGCGCACGGCGAGCGGCAGGTGGTCACACCTGGCCACGATCACCTCGGCGAGTGCGGGCTCGGCCATCACCCGTTCCTCGCCGGCGATGGTGGCCAGCAGCCGGATCGCCGCCTCGTGACCCAGGGGGAGCAAGGGGAACTGCCGAGCGTTCAGCCCGGTGAGCGTCGTGCGGCTGGTGACCAGTACCGCACAGGTCGCGCTGCCGGGTAGCAGCGGACGAACCTGCCGCTCGTCGGCCGCGTTGTCGAGCACGAGCAGCACCCGGCGGTCGGCCAGCAGCATGCGCAGGCGGGTCGCACGTTCCTCCACCGTGGTCGGCAACGCCCTGCCGTCCATGCCCAGTGCGGTGAGGAACCGGGCGAGCACATGTGCCGGATCGGTCGCGTCCGGCTCGATGCCGTGCAGGTCGGCGTAGAGCTGACCGTCCGGAAAGGACTCTCGAAGCCGATGGGCGACGTGCACGGTGAGAGTGGTCTTGCCGACCCCGCCC
The DNA here is from genome assembly GCF_035634895.1 of Actinophytocola sp. Taxonomy (GTDB): domain Bacteria; phylum Actinomycetota; class Actinomycetes; order Mycobacteriales; family Pseudonocardiaceae; genus Actinophytocola. The sequence continues at coordinate 12,443 of NZ_DASQCC010000234.1, forward strand.
TGCCCGGTCATCGCCAGCACCGGCATCGCGGTGGTCGACGGACCGGCGGTCAGTGCGTCGGTGATCGTGGCGACCTCGTCGTCACGACCGACGAAGTCGACGATGTCCGGTGGGAGCTGGTTGGGCGTGGGTGGGCGCACAGCGGGAGAAACGGCCACCACCGCGGGCACGCGCCGCTCGAACGTGCTGGCGGGCACGGGTTCGCCCGCCAGGATCGTCTGATGCAGCTCGGCGAGCTCACGCATCGGCGGGATGCCCAGCTCGTCGTCGAGCAGCGTGTGCCCCTGCTGGTAGGCCGCCAGCGCCTCGGAGCGCCGCCCGCACCTGGCGAGAGCGAGCATCAGCTGGCCACGCAGACCCTCGACCAGCGGGTGGGCGTTCACCCACCGAGCGAGCTCACCGACCACGTCGGCATGCCGGCCGAGACCGAGCTCGACCGACATCCTGGTCTCGACCGCGACCAGCCGGAGCCGCTCCAGCTGCGCGGCCTCCGCGGCCACCGCCGGGGTGTCCGCCACCTCGCTCAACGCGGGCCCGCGCCACAGCGTCTCCGCCCGGCCCAGCTGCTCGGTCGCCGTGGACAACCGGCCGGCGGACAGGCTCTGCTGCCCGGCGCGGACGAGCTGGGTGAACACGCGTGAGTCGACGTCGTCGTCGGTGGTCATCAGCCGGTAGCCGCTGCCTTCCGTGACGAGCAGCGCGCCGGCGGCGTCGCCGAGCAGCCGGCGCAGCCGCATCACGTAGGCCTGCACGGTGTTCAACGCCGATGACGGTGGCCGGTCTCCCCACAGCTCGGACATCAGCCGGTCGGTACTGGCGACCTTCCCGGACTCGATCAGCAGTATCGCGAGGACGAGGCGCTGCTGGCGTGCACGCACGCCCGTCCAGCCGGACCCGGTCGCGACCCGGAGCGGGCCGAGTATCTGAAAGCGCATCACGCCCCATCTCGCGAACAGTGCACGAACTGTAGCCGTCAGTGTCAGTTCAGTGAGCCGTCAGCGGCGACGGCCACCCTGATTGGTGTAATTTTCACCCACCAAAACGGATTCACGTTATTGATTTCCTCGACTTGGAGAGGCATGACTCGCAACATTCGTCCAGCAGCGGCGATCCGCGGCGCGGTAGCAGCCCTGTGCGTGGCGGCCGGGGTCGTCATCGTCACCCCGGGCACCGCGTCGGCCGTGCCGAACTTCCAACTACCGTTCCAATGCGACGACACCTGGCGGTTGAACACGTGGGACAGCGCGCATGCTCCCGCGCTGGACATGGTGCACGAGCCGCAGGCGAACACCGAGGGCCAGATCGTCGTCGCGCCCGCCGCGGGAACGGTGAACCAGTCGTACTTCCACAGCAACGCCGGCAACATGATCCAGATCAACCACGGCGGCGGTCACTTCACCACCTACATCCACCTGCAGTCCCGCTCGGTCTCGGTCGGCGCACAGGTGGCGCAGGGTCAGGTGATCGGCCGGGTCGGACACACCGGCCCCACCTCCAACGGCGTCTCCCACCTGCACTACGAGCAGGGCTTCGACGCCAACGGTGACGGCAGTGCCAGCTGGGGTTTCCAGGGTGCCGAGCGGGTCACGGCCCGGTTCAACGGCGTGAACTACGGTCCCGGCGCCGGCGGCGAGTGGCGCAACGTGGTGAGCAGGAACTGCGGTGGCGGAGGCGGCGGCTCGTCCGACGTCACCGGCGACGGCCGACCGGACCTGGTCGGCCGGACCGAGTCGGGCGATCTGTTGTTGTACCAGCACTCGGGTTCGGTCAACGGCGAGTCCACGTGGCGGTCATCGACGAAAGTCGGCCACGGCTGGGGCGCGATGACCGCGATCCTGCTCGGTGACGTCACCGGCGACGGCCTCAGCGATCTGGTGGGACGGACCGCATCGGGCGACCTCCTGCTGTACCCACACTCGGGTTCGGTCAACGGCGAAGCCACCTGGCGATCGTCGACCAAGGTCGGCCACGGCTGGGACGGCATGACCGCGATCGAGTTGGCCGATGTGAGCGGCGACGGCTGGGAGGACCTGGTCGGACGGACCGCATCGGGCGACCTCCTGCTGTACCCACACTCCGGCTCGGTCAACGGCGAAGCCACCTGGCGATCATCGACCAAGGTCAGCCACGGCTGGGGCGCGATGACAGGTGTGCTTCTCTGACAGGCCCTTGGCCCGTGCCAGCATCGCCTGCTGGCACGGCGCCCTGTCGGTGCGAGTCAGGCCATCACGATCAACCCTCACCTTGGCGAGACGCCCCCGCCGACTCTGGTGGCGGCGGAACACGACCCGGCGGCCATCAACGCTCAGGTCATGGCTTCACAGTCGATCGTTGACCCCTCACCCGACGGCCTGCTACAAAGTGTGAGAGCGCTTTCACGCGCGCCGGTATTTTTTTCTGCCGACTGGACCTGTGGTCGTTCGCTGTCCTGTTTCGCCCCTGCTCAAAGGAGAGCCGCTCATGCGAAACCGCACTGTCCCGCGGCCGGCGCGCCTGTTGGCCCGGCTGCGCACGATCGCCGCGTTCTCCGCCATGGCGATGGTGGGCACGGTCGCGCCCCTGCTGCTCAACGCCGCGCCCGTGGTCGCGGAGCCGGTGGGCGCGGGCAGCTACACCACGGCGCTCCCGGCCGGCGCCGCGCTGCCGTCGGGGTGTGGCGACCTGGCCACCAACCCCAGGCGGCACATGACCGCGAACGCCCCCGCCGGCCCGGTGCCCACCAACGACTGGTGGTCGTCGCTGGTCTACAAGCGCACCGACTGCGCGTTCTCGGACAACCTGATGGCACACCCGTTCTCGTTCGACACGGTCGCCGGTGGCCTCGGCGTCGACTACTCCACCAGCCCGACCATCACCGGCACCCCGACCACGGTCGGCGAGTACCACTTCCAGTACGGCGCGGACTTCACCCTCGGCGTCACCGGCCTCAACGCCACCGAGTCCAAGGTCGACGGCTGGACCGACTGGACCGTCAGCCCGTACTGGTCCGACGGCACCCGCACCCTGCGCACCACCATCGGCCACGGCTCGCCCTTCGTCTACGCCAGGGTGACCGGCGGGGACGCACGCCTGTCCTTCTCGAGCGCGCCGACCGTGTGGACCAACAGCGGCAACCGGGTCGGCTTCCGCGTCGACGGGCACGACTACGTCGCCTACGCGCCGTCCGGCGCGAGCTGGTCGTTGTCCGGCACCGCGATCACCTCCACCCTGGCGGGCAGGGGCTACTTCTCGGTGGCCGTACTGCCGACCACCACGAGCTCCACCGACGCGCGGCGCATCGCCCTGGCCGACTCCTACGGCGCCTACGCGCATGCCCACATCACCGGCACCCGCGTGTCCTGGGCCTACGACGCGTCCGCCAGCGTCGTGCGCGCCACCTACGCCTTCACCACCCAGGCGATGGAGGGCAGCCAGACCGGCACGGTCGTCGCCCTCTACCCGCACCAGTGGCACAACCTCGGCGGCGGCTCCCCCATCGCCGAGACCTACATCTCGCCACGCGGCCCGATGAAGGTCCTCGTCGGCGCGTCGTCGTTCACCACGAACACGCGCTACAACGGTGTGCTGCCCGAACTGCCGGGCGTCGGCATCACCGGCGGCGACGCGACCACCCTCAACGGCTATCTCGACCAGGCCGCGCAGGGCGACCCGCTCGCCGGCTTCGGCAACGACACGTACTGGACCGGCAAGGGCCTCGGTCGCGCCGCGCGGCTCGCCGAGATCGCCGACCTGGTCAACCGCGCCGACGTGCGGGACAAGATGCTCGGCGCGATCCGCACCCGGCTCACCGACTGGTTCACCGCGTCCTCGGGCAAGTCCCAGCGGGTGTTCTACTACGACCGCAACTGGGGCACGCTGATCGGCTACCCCGCCTCCTACGGCTCCGACGCCGAGCTCAACGACCACCACTTCCACTACGGCTACTACATCGCCGCCGCCGCGACCCTCGCCAAGTTCGACCCGACCTGGGCGTCGGACAGCCAGTACGGCGGCATGGTCGACCTGCTGATCCGCGACGCCAACAACTACGACCGCGGCGAGTCCCGTTTCCCGTTCCTGCGTGACTTCGACATCTTCGCCGGGCACGACTGGGCGGCCGGGCACGGCGCGTTCTTCGCCGGCAACAACCAGGAGTCCTCGTCAGAGGGCATGAACTTCGCCAACGCACTCATCCAGTGGGGCCAGGCCACCGGCGACACCGCGGTCCGCGACGCGGGCCTCTACATCTACACCACACAGGCCAGCGCCATCCAGAACTACTGGCTAGACCCGGACGACGAGGCCTTCCCGGCGGCCTTCGAGCACTCGACGGTCGGCATGGTCTGGGGCGACGGCGGCGCGTACGCCACCTGGTTCACCGCGGACCCGGAGAAGATCCACGGCATCAACATGCTGCCCATCACCGGCGGCTCGCTCTACCTCGGGCACGACCCGGCCTACGTCGACCGCAACGTCGCCGAGATCGTCCGCAACTCCGGCAGTGCCACCCCACGCTCGTGGGCCGACATCATCTGGTCGTTCCAGGCGCTGTCCAAACCCGACACCGCGCTGGCCGCGTTCCGTGCCAACTCCGGCTACACGGTCGAAGAGGGCGAAAGCCGGGCACACACGTTCCACTGGCTGCGCAACCTCAGCGCCCTCGGCCAGGTCGACACCGGCGTCACCGCCGACCATCCCCTGTACGCGGTGTTCACCAGGAACGGCGCACGAACCTACGTAGCCACCAACCTCGGCAACGCCAACCTGACCGTGCACTTCTCGAACGGCACCAACCTGGTCGTGCCGCCGGGCAAGACCGCCACCACCGGCGCCTACACCTGGACCGGCGGCAACGCCGTCCCCGGCGACAATCCGCCGACGACGGACCCGCCGGTGGCCAGCCCGGTTCTCAAGCTGGTCAGCCCGAGCTCACTGACCAGCGCCGACGGCACCGGCGCACGCGGAGACACGATCACCGGCGCGGGCGGCGTGAACCACGACGGCACCCCCACCAATGCCCGCGCCTACACGGCCTGCGGCATCACCGCGACCCTTGACACGAGCAGGCCGACCCGCTTCACGCTGCGCGTCGACTCCGGCACCAGCGTGGCCAACGGCGTCCAGGTCCGGATCTCCTACGACGCCAACGGATCCGGCGTCTACTCCCGATCGGAGACCTACCACTACTTCGCCACCGACCCCGTGGCCGGGTGGGAGACCTACACCCAGGACCGCGGCATCCAGTCCCAGACCGGCACCCCCGCCAACCTAGCCGGCGGCTGCGTCAAGCTGGAGATCTGGAGTGCCATCGGCAACGGCACCACCACGTTGCGCACCAGCGCCACGGCCACCGATGGCAACCAGTCCACTGTGGATATCCCCTTCACCGTGCCCGCGAGCTAGGACGACGGGCCGGTGTCGACCGCATCATCGCCTCACCGGAATGGAAGGAGGTCACCAGCGTGGCGGCGCTGGCGAGTCCATGGTCGGACCAGGGCGAGAGGGTGCCGGCCAGCCCGAGGACACTCCTCTCACCGTCCTGTTGGGACAATTGTGGGACGCCGGAGCACCCGGCCCTTCCGGATCGAGTACCGGAGCAGGAGTGTGGCGGCCACCAGGCTGGACACGATGCCGGCCGCTCCCGCCTCCGGGCCGAACGAGCCTCCCGTCAGGGCCGCTGGGCCCGACAGGGTCGTCTGGATCAGACTGCCGAACTCGCTCGTCTTTCCCGACACCGCCGTGCCGAATCCCGCCTCCGCCACGTTCCACGCGAAATGGACGCCGATCGGCAGCCACAGCGCCCCGGTCGCGACGTACGCCGCCGCCAGCATCAGCCCACCCTGCAGCATGATCGCCACGGCGCCCCACACCATCGCTCCCGTGCTCGCCTCCGAGATGCCAGCGAGGTGTATCAACCCGAACAGCACCGCCGACGCCGTCAGCGCGATCCACGTCCCGAACCGCTCCTCCGTGATGCGGAACACGATTCCCCGGAACACCACCTCCTCCGTGACCGCCGCGCACGCCATCATCCCCAGCGTCGCCACAAACTTCCACGGGGTACCCGCCGACACCTGCCACCCGCCGAACACCAGGATGATCAGCATCGTGACGACGAACGCGCCCGCTCCCATCACGCTTCCCCACACCAGGCCGGAAACCGCACGGTCCCTCGGTAGCTCCACAATGGACTGTCGCCGCTCCACGTACCTGCTCAGCCTCACGTAGCAGAACAGCGTCACCGCCGAGACGGCCACGCCCACCACCAGGTCCACGATCCCGGTGTCGCTCAGCGCCACCGTCAGCTGCTGCGCCAGTGCCATCACGACCAGCATCGCCACGAGCAGCACGGGAACGCGCCACCTCCGCAACCAAGACATGTCGATTTTCCCTTCTTCGTAACCAAGAATCATGGGGCGCGGTCAGGACATGTCCCGCGCCGCCGACGTTCCCGCGTCAGGAACGCCACCGTCGCCTCGTCCGCGCACCTCGAACCCGTGCCGCACATGAGTGCCCACCGTGTCCACGCCGACGAAATCCGACCCGTGAACCCAGCGCCCCGCACATCCCAGACCCGGTCTCCCATGACCAGAAAGCGCACGGCCAGACGTTCCGGGCATCCCGGCGCTAGCAAGCCGAGAGCCGCCGGCGCCATTCCTTCGGGCAGCTCGGCCGTTGTCTGCCAACTCCGGGCAGGCGCCCCAGGTGATCCGGGCCGGGCGTTGACCGGCTGGGAGGTCAGGTGCGGGCTCGGCGCAGGCCGCCGTGGCCGCTGTTCGGGCGAGGACGAGCAGTCAGCGCGTGAACATGGTGAATGCCCTCCGGTTTTCCGTGCTGTCGCGGGGATGACGGAAAGATAGGAGGACCGGCCCCTGCCGTGAGTCACCATGAAGGGGACATCGGCAAGTAGCTCGGACGGGGGACACTAGGCTCCGCGCATGCCGACGACCTGGGTCACCGAACGGTTGCGGACAGTGCGTGACTGGTGGCGTGCCTACAACCCCGCGGTGTGGGACCGATGGCTCGCCGCCCTGTTCGTCGTGCTGGCCTTCGTGCCGGCGCTGTCGCGCATGGGCGCGGAGTTCGGTGACCTGCCGAGACGGCCGGCCGACGCGTTCTCGGTCGTCCTCGTCCTGGCGGCGACGCTGCCGCTCGCCGTGCGCCACCGGTGGCCCCTCGTGTGCCTGGTGTTCGTCGGCCTGTCCTTCGCGGTCTACGAGTCGATGGCCTACCAGCCGCAGTTCAGCACGGTGACCGTGTACATCGCGCTGTACTCCGCCGGCGCGCGTCAGGAGCGGTTCCGGCACGCGACCGCCGCCGCGGCGACCGGCGCGTTCGTCGTGTTGTGCCTGGTGCTGACCGCGCTCGGAACGCCGGACGGGCTGGTCGCGTTCCTGCTCTTCTACTCGATCTTCGTATTTTTCTGGGTGCTCGGCACGTTCGTACGGCAGCGGCGAGCCGACGAAGCCAAACGCCGGCGCCTAGCCGCAGTAGCCGCGACCGCCACCGAACGGGCGCGGATCGCACGGGAGCTACACGACGTGGTCACCCACCACGTCACCGCGATCGTCGTACAGAGCGACGCGACACGATTCCTCGTCGACTCCCCGGACCGCGTCATCGACGCCCTCGACGCCATGGGCGGAACCGGACGACAGGCACTCGCCGAACTGCGCTACCTACTCGACGTACTGGAAGCGACCGGCGAGTCAGGCGTCCCGGTCCAGCGCACCGTGCGGGACCTCGTCGAACAAACCCGGCTGGCCGGACAACCCGTCAAACTGATCGAGGACGGCGACCCACCCGCACTCTCCGCCAAAGTGGGACTCGCGGTGTACCGAGTGGTGCAAGAAGGACTGACCAACGCAGTGAAATACGCCACCGGACAACCCACCGAAGTACACACCACCTACCGAGACGGCCGGATCGAGGTGGCGGTGACCACCGCACCTGCGCTGGTCACCGCAGGCGCACCAGCGGGGCCGTCGGGCGGGCGAGGCCTGAAGGGACTACGCGAGCGGATCACGACACTCGGCGGCGGGTTGACGGCAGGCGAGCAGCCAGACGGCCGCTTCCGCGTACACGCCGCGATCCCGATCACCGGGGACGCGTGACCACTCGGCTGCTGATCGGTGAGGACCAGGAACTCGTCCGCACCGGCTACGCCACAGACTTCGACGCGCAGCCAGACAATGTTCGCGAAATCAACAACCTGCAAATATACCTTCTCCTCGGCACCCGCGAAGAATAGACACCCCCCGGCTCTACAGGCAGGAAAGCGACTGCCGAACTTGACCCCAACCCTAAATCTACGGCCGCCCACATAATGGACCCGAGACCATTTCCTATATAAGTGGTGCGTATTTCGATACCACCTCAGCGTTCAGGCCACGTTGATGCCTGACGGGTGCCGGCCGGGTCCTGTGGGGCAAGCGCGCCGAGGTCGCCAGTTCCGCAGGACGGCAAGCAACCTGCGACGACTGCAGCAGCGGCTGTCTGTCGGGCTGGACAAGCCGGAGCTCACAGCTCACGTGGAGCCGGTCGTCGCCCAGTACACCGAACGCGCCCCGCCACTTCGAGTCTGCGTTCACCACGCACTCGATCACGCCCCTATTCCCGATACTCACTGCGGTGCCGTCGTCACCAGGGACGACGGCACCAGCCGCGGCTACCGCCTAGACCTGCTCGCCGTCGACCGTCGTCGCCGGCTGGGCACCGGGCCTGCGACGATCCTCGAGCTTGATCTCGCACTTGCCCACCAGCGCCACACCGGCACCGATCGTCGTGGCCACCGGAGCGGCCAACGCGGCCACCACCCCGAGAGCCACCGGCACCTCCAACACCACGTCGTCCTTGCTGTCCCGCACGACCACCCGACGGTTGATGCCCCCGCTGACCAGCCCGCGCACGGCGTCGACCACCGAGTCGACGGCGGAACGGGTGTACTCAGGCTCGGACTCGCTCATGACTCTCCTCGAACTGCGGATTCCCTGTACGACTCCAGCCTGCCCGTGACCAGACGCCGTGCCATCAGGGTTTCCCCCTGACCTCCACCTGATTCGACCCTCAGGGCCGTGAAGGGCCACCTCGGCCCCTGCCCGAACAGGAGGCCGCGACCCACGCCCGAATGGTTCACCAGCACCGAACCGACCCAGGCGCGGCCCCGCACAGCGTCGCCACCACGCCCGGCGGCACCAGGCCTGGATCCGGATCGACGACGGACGACGCGCTGATTCCATCTCATGACCGGCGCGGCCCCGGCGGCCGCCGCCGCCCGAGCCGCCGCAGTCCACCTGGACAACACCCTGGAGGACCACCGCCGGGAAATCCGGCGCCGCGTCTTCGGCCGACGGCGGGCACACCTGTCATCCACGGCGTGCCCGCCTCGGGAAATCGCGACAGCCGTGGTCGTCCAGCGACCCCATGGTCAATTGCGTAGGGTCCATTGTTGGTTGGCGCCGCCGTTGCACGACCAGAGGATGATCTTCGTGCCGCTGGCGGCGCCGGCGCCGTTGGCGTCCAGGCAGAGGCCGGACTGCACGCCGGTGATGGTGCCGTTCGAGTTGACGTTCCACTGCTGGTTCGCCTGGCTGTGGCAGTCCCAGATGATCACCTGGGTGCCGTTGGTGGTGCCCTGACCGTTGGCGTCGATGCACTTGTTGCCGTACACCCGCAGTCCACGGTCGGCCGTGGAGGTCCAACGCTGCCGGTCGACGCTCTGGCAGTCCGCCAGCTGCACCTGGGTTCCGTTGGCGGTGGAGCTGTTCGGGACCTCGACACACCGGCCGGACTGCCCGCCCACGATCTGGGCGCTCTGCTGCGGGTTGCTGCCGGGCGGCGCGTACCGGGCGGCCGTGATGTTGGCCTGCACGGCCTCCTCGGTGGCGTTCGACGGGTACCCGGAGGTCAGGACGCCCTCGTAGAAGGTACCGGCACCGGAGATGCTGTTGTCCCCGCCGATGCCGAGCAGGATCGCCCCCTGCTTCTTCATCGGGTGGTAGCCGTTGGGGCGCCGCCCGTCGTACACGGTCGACAATCCACCCGACTGCGCGTTCCCGCTCCGAATGGCCCAGTGGTTCGACTCGCCCTTGACGATGGCGGTCACGAAGCGGTGGTTGACGGGCGGGTTCGGGTTGTAGCCCGCGTTCACGCCGGAGAACAGCCCCCACTCCAGGTCGGCCATGACCCAGGGGCCCGAGCCGTCCCCGTAACCCCACTGCCGGTCGGCTCCGAAGTAGACGGTCTCCATGATGGCGGGCTCGGTGGCCAGGTTGGTCGTCTGCGCGTTGCCATAGTCGAAACAGCACCAGTTGTTGTAGTGCACGCCGTCGACGACCGCGTAGATGCCCTCCGGCTGGTCACCGGTCGCGACGCCGTTCGTCCTGTTGTTGCGGTAGCCGGTGCCAGGTGAGATGTAGACGCCGTACGCCTTCTGCCCGCCGACGGTGACCGGCGCCGCCGTCGCGACGGCGAGGTTGTCGTACCCGCCGGGAGCGGGGCCCTGGAAGCCGCCCGGGGGCGCTTGTGTGAGGTGGTTGCCCCGGCCGGACTGGTCGTAGATGACCGTGATGAGGCACGTCGTGCCGGAGCAGAACGAGTCCTGGGTGGCGGCGTTGGCCGTACCGCCCACGCCGAGCACGCCGATGTCCCGCGTCGCGTTGTCCGACGACCGCCTGACCTGGTAAAGCGCGCCGTTGTACGAGCCGTACAGCGCGCGGGTGGTGCTGTGCGCGGCCACGCACGGCGTGCCGCCCGACGCATAGATGTCGCACGGTCCGGTCGTGGCGGCCTGGGCTTCGGGCACCACAGACGTTCCCACGGCGAAGGCCAACGCGAACGTCGTCGCGACGGCGGCCGTGAGTCGGCCGAATCGGCTTCCCATGTCGGTCGAGTCCCTTCTCGTCAACGGCCCAGGAGTCGCCAGGTCTGGTTGAGTGGGCTGCTCTGGTTGACCGGCTTGCAGGTCCATTGGATGATCGGGGCGCGTGCGGTGGTGGAGACGCCGTTGACGTCGACGCACTTGCCGCTGTGCCGGGCGACGAGCTGGTAGTCGTGCGCGTCGTTGCCCGAGTAGGTCACCCTGCGCAGCGTGAACTGCTGGCTGGTACTGCCGTCGCAGCTCCGCTGGACAACGGTGGCACCGTCCGAAGTGGACGCATCGGTGACGTTGAGGCACTTGCCGGACTGCTGGTTGACCACGGTGTACGTGTCGGCGACACCGGACACCGGCTGGAAGTTCCACAGCTGTTGGTCCCCGCCCTCGCAGGGGAACTGCTGCTGCTGGTTGCCGTCCGATGTGGACAGGTTCGTGTTGTCAAGGCACTGTTGGGAGTGCTGGACGACGGCGACGGACTGGAAGCTGCTCTGCGACGGCGGCAGCAGAGTGATGGTGTAGGTGTCGTCCGCGTTGGCGTGCGGCACGTTCACCGTGGTCGCGTTGCCGGACAGGGTCACTACTGAGTTCTGGACCGTGACCGGCCCCGCCACGGCGTCACCGCCGCTGTACGGGACGCGTTGCACGATGACCCGTACCTGGTTGTTCTGCACGATCCCGCTGGTGGTGTCCAGGCGTTGCAGGGAGACCGCGACGTTGCCGGTGGTGCGGCCCCCGCCGACCAGGACCTTGGCGACGCCGGAGTCCTTGGTGGCGAAGCCGTCGTAGTTCTGGCTCGGTGTGACGGACGCGATCTGCCCGGTCTGCGAACCGTAGAACCGGTACACCCACCACTCCCCCTTCGGCAGCTGTCCGGCCGAGGTACGGACGAGCAGGCTCGCGAGGTCGTTGTGCAGGTTCCCGCCGCCGGCCCAGTTGGCGCGCAGACCGTCGGCGCCGGCCCGTTCGAGCCGCGCGATGTACCAGGAGCCGTCGCCCGGGTTCTGCTCGTTGGACGCCGCGTACTCGTTGATCTGGTACGGCCGCGGATGCGCGATGCCGCGCGCGTTGAGAGAGGAGTTCGCCGCCGCCACGTTCGCCACCGGGTCACTCGGGAGGCTGTGCCAGCTGACGATGTCGGGCACGACGTTGTTGGCACGCACGTAGTCCAGGTACTGGGTCCACCAGCCGGTCGAGGTCGTCGGCACCCCGGCCAGGCTCGGCCCGACGATCAGCTGCGACGGGAACGCGGCCCGCACACGCTGGTACGTGCGCCGCCACAGCTCGAAGTACTGGGACTGCGGCCGGTTCCAGAATATCGAGATGTTGGGCTCGTTCCACAGGTCCCACTGCACCGGAGCACCCGTGTTGCGCGCGTCGCTGATCAGGCGGGTCAGGAAGTTGTCGTAGTCGGTCCAGTCGCCGTTGTCGCCGGGAAACCGCGAGATCGGGTAACCGTCCGCACCCCACAGGTCGTGCACGAGCAGGATGAACTCACCACCGAGCGACCGGGTACGCAGCAGCTGAGCGCGAGTCGCGTTCCATCGGCGGTCGTACTTCCCGGACACCCACCCGCCGGGACTGTCCAGCTGGGCGCCACCCGCACGCATATAGCGGAACTTGACGTCCTTGAAGAAATGGTCCGCGGGCGCCGCGGCATTCTCGGTCATGCCATAGATCCAGCCGGACGCCCGGTAAGTCGGACTGGCGCCGGCTGAGGAGAAGTTGGCGGAGATGGACTCGTCCGCCGCCTGAGCGGGGCCGGCGGAAGCCACGAGGGCCCCGGCGACCAGCGCGCCGGCGGTGACGAGCGTCGCGAGGGCGCGACGAAACCCGGGTGTGATGTCCACGCGTGGCTCCTTCGACAGGCAGGGACGGGGTCGATAGCACACGGGTCGAACCGGTTCGATTGATTGGTCACCGTACGCGCTGAACGCTGCTGAACGCAACGCGTAACCAAGTCGAACCGGTTGGTCAGAATTGGGGGCGACGGAGCGCGCCGGTGCTCGACCGCAGGGAGATCGGCGGTTCCAGGAGCGCGTGGCGGGGCGTGGCGCCCGGATCCGCGATTCGCTCCATCAGCAGTTCCACGGCGAGCCGCGCCATCTCCTCGGCGGGCACGTCGGCGGCGGTCAGCGGTGGGTGGAAGTCCTCGGCGAGGCGGTCGGCGATGACCCCGGTGACCGAGAAGTCGGACGGCACGTCGAGGCCGGCGCGGTGCAGGGCCCGCTCCAGACCGGGCAGTGCCGCCTCGTTGATCGTCACCGCCGCGGTCACCTCCGGCCACGTGGTGTGGATCTCCTCGAAGCCCGCCAGGCCCGCGGCCGGCTCGTCGGCGCAGCACACGACATGCCCGGACAGGCCGCGCTGCGCGGCCGCCGCCAGGAAGGCGTCCGTCGCGCGTGCCGCGGGGCCGTAGCCGGCGGCCACCAGCTCAGGCGACCGGCTGACCAACACGACGTGCTCGTGACCGAGGTCGGCCAGGTGGTGCACGCAGCGCCGGACCAGGGCCGCGTAGTCCACGTCCACCCACCACGACGCGCCGGGGTGCTCGACGTGGCCGATGGTCACGAACGGCAGCGCGCTCTGCCTGAGCCGGACGACCCTCGGGTCGTCCAGGAGGATCTCCATCAGGATCACGCCGTCCACCCGGCGGCCGGTGACCATCCGCTCGAACGACCGGTCGTGGTCTCCCCCGCTGGGTGAGAGCAGGACATCGAGGTCGTGGGTCGCGGCGGCCTCGACCACGGAGGCGACGAAGCCGAGCTGCGCGTTGGTCAATCGCCTGCTGGCTGGCGGGATCACCAGGCCAAGGGTGCGGGTTCGGCCCTCGGCGAGCGCGCGGGCGCTGGCGTTGGGCCGGTAGCCAAGCTCGGCGATGACCTCGTTGATCCGCCGGGCGGTCGCCGTCGACACCGGCCGTTTGCCGGACAGCGCGTAGGACACCGTGCTGCGGGACACGCCGGCACGCTTGGCGATCTCTCCGATGTTCACCCGCGCGCTCCATCCAACCGGTTCGACGATCCGTCGATGATATGCCGACCGCCGTCTTGTGCTACCCCGGCCAGGTGGTTATGTTGGCGCAGTCCGGCTAGGTCGAACCGGTTCGACCACGGTAGTCGAGGAGTGTCGATGAAGCGCTCACCAATCACCGGCCGCCTGGTCACGACACTCGTCGCGGCCGGGCTGACCGCGTCCGCCTGCTCAGGGGCGCCGGCCGCCGACGACGGCACGTTCACGGTGTGGGACCCGTACCCACAGTTCGACAACAGCTCCGACTGGGTCAAGGTGATCGAGCAGTGCGGCACCAAGGCCGGGGTGAAGATCACCCGGCAGGGCTACGACACCACGGACCTGACCAACAAGGTGCTGCTGGCCGCACAGCAGGGCGCCGCGCCGAACGTGCTCGTCGTCGACAACCCTGTCGTGTCCACGCTCGCCGGCGCGGGCGTGCTGAAGTCCAACAAGGACAGTGGGCTGGACGCGTCATCGGCGGCACCGAACCTGGTCGCCGCGGCCAAGACCGGTGGCCAGACCTATGGTGTCCCGATCGGCGCGAACACCCTGGCGTTGTACTACAACAAGGCGGTACTCACCGCGGCGGGCGTCGACCCGGCGGCCATCAAGGACTGGGCCGGCCTCGACGCGGCGCTGGCCAAGGTCACCGCGGCCGGCAAGAAGGGCATCACGTTCTCCGCGATCGGCACCGAGGAGGGCACGTTCCAGTTCCTGCCGTGGTTCTGGGGCGCGGGCGCGGAGCTGACCGACCTGTCCTCCGCCGACGCCTCTGCCGCACTCGAGCTGTGGAAGTCGTGGCTGGACAAGAAGTACGCGCCGAACTCGGTCATCAACAACACGCAGACCACGAGCTGGCAGGAGTTCGCGACCGGCGAGTACGCCTTCGCCGAGAACGGCACCTGGCAGCTGCAGAACGCCGAGAAGGCGGGCTTCGAGTACGGCGTCATCCCGATCCCGTCGCGCACCGGCGGTGTCGCGCCTGCCCCGACCGGCGGTGAGTTCGTCACCGTGCCCGACCAGGGCAACTCGGACGCCGAGGCGAAAGCCGCCAAGATCGCCGACTGCCTCACCGCCCCGAAGAACGTGCTGACCACCGACACCGCGCTGACCTATGTGTCCGCGGTGGAATCGGTGCAGAAGCAACAGGTCAGCAAGGCCGCGGACTTCAAGGTGTGGGTCGACGCGGTCAGCTCGGCAAGGGGCCGCACGAGCGACGGGCTCGGCACGCGCTACCCGCGGATCTCCGAGCAGTTGTGGAAGGCCATGCAGGCGGCACTGACCGGCTCGAAGTCGCCGAAGGACGCACTGTCGGACGCCCAGACGGCCGCGGCGAAGGCGAAGTAGTGCTCCGTACCCGGCTCGCTGGCTGGGCCTTTCTTCTCCCGCTCGTCGCCTACCTTCTGGCGTGCTACGCGTACCCGCTGCTGACCACCGTCGACCTGAGCGTCCGCGACTACACCGTCCGCACCTTCGTGCACGGCGGCGCGCCATTGATCGGGATCGGCAACTACCTGACGGTGTTCGCCGACCCCACGTTCGGCACGGCGTTGCTCAACACGACCGTGTTCACCGTGGCATCGCTGGTATTCCAGTACGGCATCGGCCTGGCGCTGGCGGTGTTCTTCGCCCGCAACTTCCGGCTGTCCGCGACGCTGCGGGCGCTGTTCCTGGTGCCGTGGCTGCTGCCGCTGATCGTGTCCGCGTCCACCTGGGCGTGGATGCTCAACAGTGAGACCGGCCTGGTCAACGCGCTCCTCACGGCGGTCGGGCTCGACCCAGTGAACTGGCTGACCGCGCCGGGGTGGTCGCTGGTGGCCGTCACCGTCGCCAACATCTGGATCGGCGTCCCGTTCAACCTCGTCGTGCTCCACAGTGGACTCAAGAACATCCCGGCGCAGGTGTACGAGGCGTCCGCACTGGACGGTGCCGGCGCGTGGCAGACGTTCCGCCACGTCACCTTCCCCATGCTGCGACCGGTTTCCGCGGTCACGCTGCTGCTCGGACTGGTCTACACGCTCAAGGTGTTCGACATCATCTGGATCATGACTCGCGGCGGCCCGAACGGCTCGTCCACCACGCTCGCCACCTGGTCCTACGAGCTCGGCTTCGGCAGCATGCTGCCCCGGTTCGGCCCGAGCGCCGCGGTGGGCAACGTGCTCATCCTGATCGCCGTGGTCGCCGGCCTGCTCTACCTTCGCCTCCAGCGCCGGCAGGAGGCGGGATGAGCAGGTTCTCCTGGCGCACCGCCGTCGGTCTGGTGCTCACGGCCGTGATGCTCTTCCCGGTCTACTGGATGGTCAACGTCTCGCTCACACCGGCGGACCGGATGCGGATCTCGCCACCCGACTTCTTCCCCACCGCACCCGCGTTCGA
Organism: Actinophytocola sp.; assembly: GCF_035634895.1. Lineage (GTDB taxonomy): Bacteria > Actinomycetota > Actinomycetes > Mycobacteriales > Pseudonocardiaceae > Actinophytocola. The sequence continues at coordinate 28,686 of NZ_DASQCC010000234.1, forward strand.
CGGGTACGCGCGGGTGCTCGCCGAGCAGCTGCCCTACTTCGCGACGAGCCTGCTGGTCGCGTCGGGCACCGTGGTCCTGACCTTGGCACTGGCCGCGCCCGCGGCGTACGCACTGGCGAAGCTACGGCCGAAGGGCCGCCGCGTGCTGGAGTTCCTGCTGCTCGTCGCGCAGATGATCCCCGGCATCATCATGGCGTTGGGGCTCTACAGCGTCTACGTCCGCCTCGGCGTCACGAACACGGTGTGGGGCCTGATCTTCGCCGACGCCACGATCGCCGTCCCGTTCGCGGCCCTCATCCTGACCTCCTTCATGGCGTCGGTTCCCGACGAGTTGGTGGCCGCGGCGCGGATCGACGGCGCCGGCGCGCTCCGCACGTTCTGGTCGATCGTGCTTCCCCTCAGCCGCAACGGGATCGTCACCGCGGCATTGTTCTCGTTCCTGTGGGCGTGGTCGGACTTCGTGTTCGCCACGACACTGGACGGCGGCGGCGCGCTGCAGCCGTTGACCCTCGGCATCTACCGCTACATCGGCAACAACAACCAGGAGTGGAACGCGATCATGGCCACCGCCGTGGTCGCGTCCGTGCCCGCCACCGTCCTGCTCGTGCTCGCCCAGCGTTTCGTCGCGGCCGGCATCACCGCGGGCGCGGTCCGGGACTGAAAGGGGCGTCGTGGACGAGTTCTCGGTACGGGAAATACCGTTCAGCCACAAGGGTTCGTGGTTCGGACTGTCCCCCGTGGTCGCCCAGGCCACCTACGCGGACGACCTCCACCTCGTGTCGCACCGCAACGGCATGCACGCGGTGCTCCGCCTGGTGCCCCTGGCGGACGGTGCCCGCGTGCCGGCCGAGGTGACGGCGACCCCGGCGGTGCTGACGTGGTCGGCTGGCCGGGGACGGGTGGCGGCGGCGTTCGAGTCCCCCTCGGCGCTGCGGATCGCCGGGCACGGCCTGGCTCTGCGCGTCGACGCGGCCGCCCCGATCCTGACACCGTTCTCCGGCACCTACCTCGTCGCCGACCCGGTCACGTCCGCGTACGTCTTCACCTCCTACGAGACCGGCCACCGCTACCGCGTGACCAGCCTGTCCGGCGCCGTGTCGGTGACCGGCGCGGCCGCGCTCGGGTCCGCCGACCGCGCGGTCGTGCTCGGCGCGGACGGCGGCGACTGGGAGGTGGTCCTCGAGGAGCTGACCACGACCCGGGCGGCCGCCACCGGCCGGACGCCGTTCGACGAGGTGGTCGCGGCGGCCGGGCGCGCCTTCGGCGCGTTCGCCGACGCGGTCGCGCCGTGGCGGGGCGACCGGACCCCGGCGGCCGAGCTGGCCTGCTACGTCCTGTGGTCGGCGACCGTGGCGCCCGGCGGGTTCGTCGGGCGGCCCGGCGTGCTGATGTCCAAGCACTGGATGGACAAGATCTGGAGCTGGGACCACTGCTTCAACGCGCTGGCGCTCGCCTCCGGCGCCCCCGACCTCGCCTGGGACCAGCTGCAGGTGCTGTTCGACCACCAGACCGAGGAGGGCGCGCTGCCCGACTCCGTCACCCACGCCGAGGTCCTGTACAACTTCGTCAAGCCGCCGATCCACGGCTGGGCCGTCGCCCGCCTGCGTGAGCGGCTCCCGGACGGGCTGCCGGACCTGCCGCTCGTCTACCGGCAGCTGTCCGCGTGGACGACCTTCTGGCTCGACCACCGCCGGGTCGCCGGGCAGCCGTTCCCCCACTACGAGCACGGCAACGACAGCGGGTGGGACAACGCCACCGTGTTCGACCAGGACCGGCCCGTGCGGACCGCGGACCTCGGCGCGTTCCTGGTGCTCCAGATGCGGGAGCTGTCGCGGCTGGCCACCGACCTCGGCAACGCGGCCGCCGCCGCCCGCTGGGACCACGAGGCCGCCGCGATGCACACCGCGCTGCTGACGACCCTGTGGCAGGGCACGGCCTTCACCAGCCACGCGGCCGACGGCTTCCCCCGCACGACGGCGAGCCTCCTGGACCTCATGCCAATCGTCCTGGGCACCGACCTGCCCGCCACCGTGCGGACGGCCATGACCACCGCCGTGGCCGGCCACCTGACCCCTGTCGGTCTGGCGACCGAGCGGCCCGACTCCCCGCACTACGAGGCCGACGGCTACTGGCGCGGCCCAGTCTGGGCCCCCGCCACCATCCTCGTCGAGGACGGCCTCCGCCGCGGCGGCGCGATCGACCTCGCCGACCAGGTCAGCACCCGTTTCCGAGCCGCGTGCGAGAAGTCCGGCTTCGCCGAGAACTTCGACGCCCTCACCGGCGAGGGCCTCCGCGACCGCGCCTACACCTGGACCGCCAGCGCCTACCTCCTCCTCGCCGCGGACGCGGAGGCCAGGCTCCTCCCCTAGCCTGACCGCGATCAGCGTTCTCGCGAAGGTCCCGTATCTGGGGCCCAGCAAGCACTGTGGGCGGCGACCTCCTTGCCGCGGCGTTACACAGGCCGTGCCAGAGAGGTGACCACCGCACTCACCGGCAAGGCCGTCTACCCGCAGCTGAACCGTCATGTCATTGCGCCGCCGGCCGCCTTTACGGCGCCCTCCGCGTCTCAGCGTTCGTCGCGCTGCTCGCCGGGCGCCGCGGTGTCTACCGCCGCCCTGCACAGCAATCGCCACCCGGCGTCGCGTCGGCGGCGTGCGTCCTCGGTCGAACTGATCGCGAAGCCGGAGACCATCGACAAGAAGACCGAGGCCGCGGACAGAGATCTCCGCGAACTGGTGATCACCCGCGGCTCCACGCTGCTCGACCCGCACGGGATCGGGCCGTCCGGCGCCGCGCGGCTGCTGGCCGACGTAGGTGACATCCACCGGTTCGGCAACCGTGACCGATTCGCGTCCTGAACCAGTGTGTCCGGACCGAAGGAGCAGACAACGAACCGGGATTCACCACGTGATCAGGAGCCGCCGCAGTCCTCGGGTCAGGCTCTCGGGCTGCCACGCCAACTCATCGTCCCGCTCGGCCACCCGTAGGCCGGGCATCCTGGTCACCAGGGCGTGCAACGCGACCTGCAGTTCCATCCTGGCCAGCGGCGCGCCGAGACAGAAATGCACACCCCGGCCGAACGACAGGTGGTGGGCCGCCTCGCGGCGGTCCACGTCGAACCGGTCTGGATCGGGGAAGACGGCAGGGTCCCGGTTGGCTGCGTTCACGACCGGGAACACCGTGGTGCCGGCTTCGACGGTCTGGCCGGAGAATTCCACGTCCTCACGGGCCATTCGTGGCTGCCCGGCGTGTCCCAGGGCAACGACCCGGAGCAGTTCCTCGACCGCGTTCGGCACCAGGTCCGGCGCCGCCACCAGGCGTGCCCACTGGTCCGGGTGGTGGGACAACAACAGTACGGACTTGGCCAGCTGAGCCATGGTGGTCTCCTGGCCGGCGCCGATCAGTAGCATCACGGTGATCAGCAGTTCGGCTTCGCTGAGCCGATCGCCATCCTCGTCGTGCACCTGGACCAGTCTGGAGAGCAGGTCGTCGCCGGGGTGGTGACGCTTGCGCTCGATCAACCCGAGCAGGTGCGACGCGGCGACGGCGCCGGTCACCGCGAACGCCTCCTGATCGAACGTGGTGGTGATGGACATGGCTTCGATGAAGGCGAGCAGGGGTTCGCGCTCGTCGTGGGCGATGCCGAGCAGTTCGCAGATCACGATGCCGGGCAGCGGTTCGGCCAGCGCACTGACCAGGTCCGCCGGCGGTCCGGCGGCCAGCATCTGATTCATCAGGCTGGTCGCGACCGTCTCCACTCTCGGCCGCAGGAGTTCCACGTTGCCGATGGTGAACGCCTTGGCCACCAAACGACGAAGTCTCGTGTGATCGGGTGGGTCCATGTTCGGCATCATTTCCGGTGACTGCAGGCCGGGGACGATGGTGGGTGCCTCCGGTGTCGCCAGCGCGGCGCGGCTCATCCTGGGATCGGACATCGCGCGCTGGACGTCGTCATAGCGGGTGACCAACCGGACCTCATGCCCGCTGGCCAACCGGACCAAGGGCACCGGGTCGGTGTGCAGCATCCGGATCGCCTCGGCGGGCGGGTCTGTCGAGGGCGGTGCATCGAACGGGAACAGTGGTGGTTGACCGTGCGCTGTCATCGCGCTCTCCCGTTGCCGTGTCGAAGCGACGATGGCCTGGTGTGCCCTCGACAGTGTGATCCACTTCTGTTCGGCCTGTAAAGGTCTCGCGTGCCGAGAGTCGCGGACGCGGCCGGACGTGGTGGGTTTGAGTTCACGTCGTCGTACGTGCGGTTGACGCAGTGCTGACAACATCGGCCCGGTCGCGACTGCTCTCGACCACACGTACGTTGGCCGTAACGGACATCAGCAGCGTCACCTGCGGCGTGAGCGCGTGGAAGGAATCGACGGTTTCGTGACGGCAGCCGAATCCGCCGGCGTCCGGCACGTGGTACTGCTATCGACCGGGTCTGTCATCCACCCGGACGCCGCGCGCGACCCGATCGCCCGGGCACATCGCCGTCGAGTCCGCCCTCGAGAACTCCAGCCTGGTGTGGACATTCATCCGACCGGGGATGTTCGCCACCAACACCCTGTGGTGGTGGCGGAACTCGATCCGCGACGAGGGCGTCGTCCGAGTGCCCTACCCCGACGCGCGGACAGCGCCCGCTCACGAGAAGGACCTGGCGGCGCTCGCGGTGACCGCGTTGACCCAGGCGGGTCACCACGGCCACGCCTACCCCGTGTGGGGGCCCGAGTCACTGTCCAGCCGCCAGCAGGTACGGCACATCGGTGCGGCCACCGGTCGCGACATCACCCTCGAGCCGATCTCGGTCGAACAGGCACGCGTCGAACTCGGCAAGACCATGCCGCCCACCGGTGTCGACGCGATTCTGGCCGCATGGCAGGCCGGAACCACCGCACCACCGCCGGTATGACCATCGTCGCGGACGTCACCGGCCGTCCCGCCCACACGTTCGCGAAGTGGGCCGAAGACCACGCGAACGACTTACGCTGAGGCGGCGCGCACGCCCACCTTGTGATGCACCCGATCGAAGCCGTCCGGCACGAACCTGCTCGGCCTGCTCAACCACGTTTGTCGTGGTGGCGACGCTCGCGGTAGGTACGGGTCTTGTGGCGGTTGCCGCAGATCTCCATCGCGCACCAGCGGCCGCGGCCGTTGCGCGAGAGGTCGTAGAACGCCCAGCGGCAGTCCGGTGCGGCGCAGAGCTTGACCCGTGACCAGTCGCCGTTGGCCACGCTGGACGCCACCGTCTCCACGATGGCGTCCAGCCACGGCCTGCCGGACGTGGCGGCGAGACGCAGCCCGTTCGAAGCGTCCAGTACGAGGCGCAGTGGATAGTCCTCGAGGGTCGTGGCATCGGCATCGGCGACGAGCGCCTGTCGGAGCGCCGTGCGCAGCGCGATGGTGGCCGCCACGTCCGTCGTGCCCAACGGGGTACCGCCGGACGTGAGGTCGCGGACCGCCAGCCAGTCCGCCAACGCCTGAGGAGAGGTCAGCCGCTCCCCGGGGACATGGCTTTCCCCATGCCGCGTGAACGTCCGCTCATCGACGGTGTTGAGAAAGTCCTCGACCACCTGCAGCGACACCACGACACCGTTGTAACACGAGAGTGGTGTTGCCCGCCAGCGACACCGGTGTTAGCGTTCGTTGGTGTCACCCGTACGGACGGAAAGGAGCAAGGCGATGACCGGCACGCACAAGGTGCTCGACGTCCCCGAGGCCGATCTGGACGACCTGCGAGCGCGCCTACGTCGCACCCGGTGGGCGCGACCGTGGCCGACCAGCGCCTGGGCGGCGGGCACGGACGGCGAAGAGCTCCGCCGACTGGTCGACTACTGGGCCTCGGCGTACGACTGGCGCGAGCACGAGGCCGCTGTCAACGCCCTGCCGTCCCGGTTCGCGGACATCGACGGCACCGTCGTGCACTACCTGCACTTCGCCGCCGAGAGCGACGGAGCGCTACCGATCCTGCTGGCCAACGGCTGGCCCAGCTCGTTGCTCGAGCTCGTCGGCCTGGCGGAGCGCCTGTCGGCCCCGTCGCGCTTCGGCCGCAGCCCGCAGGATGCGTTCACCGTCATCGTCCCGTCCCTGCCGGGCTTCGGCCTGTCCCCGCAACGCCCGTCCTTCGACGAAAGCATGCACACCTACGACATGTGGCATCGACTCATGACCGATGAGCTGGGCTTCGACCGCTACGGCGCGCACGGTTCCGACCTCGGCGCCGGAGACGTCAGCCGGCTCGCGCAGGCCCACCCCGACGCACTGGTCGGACTCCACCTCCAGGAGGCCCAGAACCCCGCCGAATACGACGTGACCGGACTGAGCGAGGAGGAACGGGCCTACCTGGCGGCGGAGAAGGCGTGGGACGTCGCTGAGCGGGGATACTCACACCAGCAGGGAACCCGACCGCTGACCCTTGCCCAGGGCCTGTCGGATTCCCCTTCCGGGCTGCTCGCCTGGATCCTCGAGAAGTACCGGGCCTGGAGCGACTGCGACGGTGTCCTGGCGAACCGGTTCGGCGACGACTTCCTCCTGACCCAGGCATCGCTGTACTGGTTCACCAACACGATCTCCACGTCGTTCCGCCCGTACTACGAGCGTCATCACCAGCTCGTCCCGCCCGTCGAGCGTGTCGACGTGCCGACCGCCCTGGCATTGTTCCCCGCCGACATCGGCGGCCGGCAACCCCGCGCCTGGGTCGAAACGCGTCTACACGGTCACCCACTACACCACCATGCCCCGCGGCGGCCACTTCGCCGCCTACGAGGAACCCGACCTGCTGGCCGACGACATCGCCGCCTTCTTCGGCTCACTGAGGTGACCGTTGGCCACCCGCGAGTACACTGAGGACGGAGATCGTCATGCCTGATGTGGCGCCTGATGTCGTCCGGGTGCCGGTGCTGGAGGACTTGCGCGCCCGGCTGCGGACCTACCGCCGGGTGGCGCTACCGCCGGGATTCGGGTGGGAGCGTGGCGTTGACGGCGACTTCCTGGCCGAGCTCATCGCCTACTGGGCCGAACACTACGACTGGCGGGTGCACGAAGCACGGATCCGTGCGCTGCCGTGGGTACTGACCAGCGTCCCCGTCCGGCTGATCCACCAGCGCGTCTCGGCTCAGGGCGTTCCGGTTCTCCTCCTGCACGGCTGGCCCGACTCGGTACTGCGGTTCGAGAAGGTCCTGCCGCTCCTGTCGGATCTGAACGTGGTCATCCCGGCTCTGCCGGGCTTCCCGTTCGCGGCCCCGGTGGCCCGTGGTGGCATGTCGGCCGCGGCCATGGCGGAGACGGTGGCAGCCGCGATGGCGGAACTGGGTTATGACCGCTACGTCGTCTCCGCCGGTGACATCGGCTGTGACGTCGCCGAGGTACTCGCCGCGGCCTACCCCGACAGAGTTGCCGCCCTCCACCTGACCGATGTGTCGCAGAACCGGTTCCTGGTCGATCCTCCGGAGGACCTCTCCACGGTCGAGCAGGCCTACGTGCGGTACGGGCGCCGCTGGCAGGCCGAGGAAGGCGGCTACATGCGGGAGCAGGCGACCAAGCCGCACACCCTGGCGGTAGGACTCGGCGACTCGCCGGCAGGGCTGGCCGCCTGGCTGTTGGAGAAGCTGTGCACGTGGACGGACTGCGGAGGCGACGTCACGACGGTGTTCACCCGCGAGGAGCTGTTGACCTGGATCACGGCGTACTGGGTCAACGGCTCGATCGGAACGTCGTTCACCCCGTATGCGGAAGTCGGGCCCGGGCCACGGGAACCGATCACCGCACCGGCGGCGTTCACGATGTTTCCCAAGGACCTCGTCAACGCTCCCCGGGAATTCGCGGCACGCTTCTTCGACATCCGGTCCTGGGTGGAGGAGACCAGCGGTGGGCACTTCGCGGCCTGGGAGCGCCCGGAGCGGTACGCCGCCGGAGTCCGTACCGCGATGTCCCTGGGCTGAGGGGCGTCCGAGTGACCTCCCAGACGGACGCGGGAACGAGCTCCGTCGACCTCGGCAGCCCGGTCCTGGACAAGGTGGTCGCCGTCCGGCTCCGCCAGGACGCCGACGCCATCCTCGCCGACCGGCGAGAACACCTCCGCCGTTCCCGTGCCGCCCTCGAGCAGGCCCCCTGCGCGCCCTCCTACCGGATTGGCGGTGGTCCTCTCCGCGAGCCGGTATGGCCCTGTGGGTCGAACTCCCCCACCCCAGCGCGACCCGCATCGCCTCGACGGCCCTCGACCTCGGCCTCCGGATCACGCCCGGTCCCCGCTTCATCGTGGACGGCACCGCCGACCGATGGCTCCGGCTGCCCTTCACCCTGGCCGCCCACCAGGCCGACACCGTCGCCGGCCTGCTTCGGGAAGCCTCGCTCCGGTCCGCGTCACCGCCGAACCGGGACCTGCACGTCCCACGCTGGACGGCCTGCCCTGTGGCGAGTCCACGCTCGCCATCCGGGTCGTCGACGACGGACGTGGTAGCGCCCGACGGGGAATCCTTGCCGGGAACCGGCATCAGCGGCATGCGCGCACTGGTCCGACTGCTCGATGGCTCGCCGCCGACGTCGAGAGCTGCGCATATACGCGCGCACAACGAAGGGCAAACGACGCGGCGCTAGCGTCGGCCGGGGCAGGGCTCGGGGCGAAGGGCGGGGCGGTGGAACGACCGGCGGGTGGAGCGGGTCCGGATCCTCGACGGGTGCGCGGGCTCGGCGATCTGGCCAGGGAGCTGGACCTGTTGCGCGCCAGGGCCACGGCCGGCACGCTGCGGGCGAGGGTCACCCTCGAGGAGCTCGCGCGGCGGGTGGGGATGCCGCGGTCCACGGTGCACCGCTACGTGACGGGCCGGACGGTGGCTCCTTCTGCAGTGCTCGACCGGATCGTCATCGCGCTCGGGGCGAGTCCCGTCGAGCAGCGGGAGTGGAACGAGGCCTGGTACCGGGTGCACGGACAACCCGACGCCGCGGTGGCACCGGTCCCCTGCGGACTGCCGGCACCGGTTCGGGGGTTCGCCGGCCGCGCACGGGAGATGGCACTGCTGACCGACCTGGTCACCGCGCCCGGCGCGCCCGCGTCGACCGGGGCGTCGCTCGGCACCGCGACAGACGGCGTCGTGCTGGTGGCGGTCTCCGGTGGCCCCGGCATCGGCAAGACCGCACTCGCGGTGCGGTTCGCGCACCGGGTGCGGGACCGGTTCCCGGACGGGTGCCTCTTCGTCGACCTGTGCGGCTACGGTCCCGACCGGCCGCTCGCGCCGGCCGACGCGCTCGCCGCCCTGCTCGGCAGTGTGACGCCGGGCGCGGAACTGCCCGCCGAGCCGTCGGTCCTGGCCGCGCGGTACCGGTCGCTGCTCGCCGACCGGCGGATGCTCGTCGTGCTGGACAACGCTTCCTGCGCCGAACAGGTGCGGCCGATGTTGCCCGGCGCTGGTGGTGGCATGGTCGTCGTCACCAGCCGCGACGACCTGGGTGGGCTCGTCGCGCGTGACGGTGCGCACCGCGTCGACCTCGACGTGCTCCCGCTGGCGGACGCGGTGGTGTTGCTGGAGAACGTGGCCGGCGCTGGCCGGATGAGCGCGCAACTGGCGCTGCGGTGCGGTCGGCTGCCGCTGGCGCTGCGGATCGCGGCGCTCGGCGGGGCGGCGACCGGCGACGGCCTCGGGTGGCTGGAGACCGGCGATCCGCGTACCGACGTGCGCACGGTGTTCTCCTGGTCCTACCGCGTGCTCGCCGAACGGGATCCCGAGGCGGCCGGGTTGTTCCGGGCGCTGGGCCACCACCGCGGCGCGGACTTCGAGGTGACCACCGCCGCCGTGTTGGGGCACACGACCGCCGACCACGCGCGGCGGCTGCTCACCACCTTGGTGCGCGCCAACCTCGTCCGGCCGACGGCGGCCGGCCGGTACCGGCTCCCCCACCTGCTGCGTGCCTATGCCGCCGAGCTGTCCGCCGGTGCCACGCCGCGGACTGCGTAGGGTGCGGGCGGCCGGTGGCCGCCCGCACCGCCGTCTCAGGTGCGCCGCAGGCGGAAGGCGAGGTAGCACGCCCCGGCGCCGTCGCCGGAGTTCAGGCCGATCGTGACCGGGTGGTCTCTGCGGACGGTCCAGACCTGTTCCGTCCCGGGTTGTGCGGCGCTGATGCACTGACCGCCGTCGGTGCCCTGGACGTACCAGTACCGGATGTCGAGAACGATGTTGCTCGTTCCGTCGAGGTACAGCGTCAGGTTGCACCAACCGGGCAGGAAGGCGTCGCTGTCGAGGGTGATCCCCGGGTCTGGTATCCAGACCGGCCAGTCGATCGGGAACGGGAAGAACTTGATCGGCTGCGGGGAGGGAGTCTGGAACGCGCACCGTCGGGAGGGCGCGCCGGTACTGACCGTGTAGGTGTAGCTGAGTTGCAGGCCGTCGAGCGAGCTATCGGGGTTGTTCAGACCGAACCACAGGTTGCAGCCACCAGACCGACTGTCCGTGTCGATCGCGAGGTACCGCGTCCAGCTGTCGATGGGAGCCCAGGTCGTGACATCGCCCGGCGGATCGGCCTCGACCCTGCACTGCCCGTTCTGGTTGTTGTCCCTGAACCTGACCCCGAACTCGCCGGTCGTGGCCGCGCTCGCCGGCGCGGCGGCCGTGACGAGGATGGCGCCGACGCTCATCGCGCACACCGCCATCACGGTCAACTTTCTTCGCAGCACTCGCATTCGCATGTGACGCTCCTGTGTCGGGGGATACCGAGCCACGTGATCCATGACTCGACGCGATCAGTGAAGCACCGTGCGTGCGCACCGCTCCCGAATGTGGGACAACCTGGGAAACATCGGGAAAGAGGGTTTCAGTCGGACTCCGCGACTCGGCGCGTGAGGTCCACTCTGGACCGGACGTGGAGTTTCGCGAAGGCGCGCGACAGGTGGGTCTCCACGGTCTTGTGGCTCAGGTACAGGCGTTCGGCGACCTCGCGGTTGGTCAGCCCCGCCGCCACGAGGTCGACGACCTCCCGCTCCCGCGCGGTGAGCGTCGCGAGCCCGTTCTCCGTGCTGCGGCGGGGTCTCGGCGCGCGGCCGGCGAACCGGCGTTCGTCCCTCGCGACCTCACCGGCGAGCCAGTCGGCGGAGGTCGCCGAGAACAGCGCCTTCGCGCGGCCGAGTTCGCCGCGCGCCGCCGCGCGCCGACCGCCGCGCGCGTGCAGGACGGCCAGGAGCCGCCGGGCGATGCCCTCCTCCACCGGCGACCCGGCCTCGGCGAACCCCCGCACGGCGGCGCTCGCGTGCTCGGTGGCCGCGCCGAGGTCGTCCTCGGCGTCGAGCACCACGGCGTGGGCGTGGTGCGCCGCGCCGAGGTGGTGGGCGAGACCCGACCGCCGCGCGTGCCGCAACGCCTCGCCGGCCGCGTGCCGGCCCTCGTCCGGATGACGGAGTGCCGCGCTCGCCACGGCACGCAGTGCCCACCGGTAGGACGCGGCGGTCGCGTCCTCGACGTGCTCACCGGCCAGCTCGGCGAGGCACCGCTCCTCGTCGCCGGCGCCGAGGTGCACCTCGGCGAGGCTGATCCGCGCGAGGTCGGACCACCACCCGCCGCCCGGCCGGCCCGCCGCGGCTACCTCGGCGGCCAGCGCCAGCGCGGCGCGGGGGCCGTGCCGCCACAGGGTCGGGCGCAGCCGGACGATGTCGGCCATGGCGGCCGCCTCGGTGGCTCTCATGATGGTCGCGCACTCACGCGCCTCGTCCGCGGCGGCCAGTGCCTCGGGCAGCTGCCCGAGGCGGGTGCGCAGGAACGTGTCGACGATCAACAGGTACGGCAGGGTGTGTGCGAGACCGTTGCTCCTGGCGAGCGCGAGCGCACGGCGGATGTGGCGCTCGGCCCGATCGTGGTGGCGCAGGTGGAGCTCGACCCAGACCAGCGGTGCGACGGTGCCGAGCTCGGGGAGCAGCGCGGCGTCCGGCGCGGCGTCCACCAGCCAGCCCGCCCTGGCGATGTGCGTGCCGGCGGGCGCGGTCTCGGCGCGCTGCAGAAGTCCCAGCGCCAGCACGGCGTGCGCCGACGCCGCGAGGCCCGTGTTCCCGGTGCCGGCGACCGCCTCGAGCGCGCGGCCCGCGTGCCGGCACACGTCCGCCGCGTCGTGTCGAAGCAGGTCGACACCGGACAGCTCGAGCAGGGCCTGCGCGACCCGCTCACCCCGTGGCGGCAACCGGTCGAGCTCGCTCGTGAGCAACGCTGTGGCCTCGTCCAGCTTGCCGAGCAGCCGGTAGACCACCGCGCAGAATGTCACCGCCTCGGCGCGCTGCGGCCCGTCCGCCTGGATCACCTCGTGCAGCAGCAGCCGGCTCTCCGCGAGCTCACCGCTGAAGCCGAGCGCTCTCGCGAGCAGCATCAGCAGCTCGAGGCGGCGGTCGGCGAACTCGGCGCGGTCCGGGACGAGCTGCAGCGCGCGGCGCGCCAGCCTGGCCGCCATCGCCGGGGCGGTGTGACGGGTCGCGGTGGCCGCGTCGACGAGCGTCGCCACCGCCACCTCGTCACCCGGCCGCGCGGACCGCTCGGTGTGGTGCGCGAGCGCCAGCACAGGCCCGCGGCGGTCCCTCAGGTATCCCGCGGCGCGGCGGTGGGCACCGGTGCGCCACGCGGGCGGGGCGAGCCAGTAGGCCGCGGCGCGGACGAGCGGGTGGCGGAAACGCAGGCGCGGTCCCTCCGGCGCCATCACCCCCGCCCCGCTCAGGGTGTCGAAGGCCGTCGCGGCGGCCTCGTCCGACAGCTCGGCGACGACCGTGACGAGGTCGCGGTCGGCCGGGTCCCCCGCCACTGCCGCGGCCTGCGCGACGAGGCCGGACACCGGGTCGAGCGTCGCCAGTTCGGCACCAAGCACGTCGAGCAGGACCTGTTCGGGCACCGCGCGGTCGTCGACGGCCTGCTCGGCGAGCACGGTCAGCGTCTGCTCGTCGGTGTCGGCGAGCGCGCGGAGGTACAGCGGGTTGCCCCGGGTCGCGCGGTGCAGCAGCGCCCGCCGCCGCGCCGGCTCCTCGGGATACAGCGCGGCCACGTCCGCGGGCCCGAGCGGGTCGAGCACCAGCTGTGTCGCAGCCGGATCCAACCGGGCCAACGCGTCCGCCAGGCCGGGCGGCGGCTGGGCGGTCCGGTAGGCGAGGGCGACCAGCACCGCCGCCCTCGGCGGCCGCCGCAGCAGGAACTCGATCAGCTCGAGCGACGCCTGGTCGGCCCAGTGCAGGTCGTCGAGCACGAGGACGGTGCCGGATTCGCCGGCCCGCCACTCCAGCAGTCGGCGCACACCGCGGAACAGGCGGTACCGGTCCAGCTCGGCCGTGCCGCCCCCGGTCACCGCGGTCAGGATGTCGAGCTCGGCGGACGCGTGGTGTATCGCGGCCAGCCGCTCGAAGGCGTCGGCGAAGATGGCGAAGGGCAGACCCCGCTCGAACTCCGTCGCCCGGCCGCGGTTCACCGTGAGGCCGCGGTGTTCGGCACGCTCGGCGAGCGCGGTGAGCAGCGCCGTCTTGCCGACACCTGGCTCACCGCGGATCGCCATCGCCCGGAACGCGCCGCCGGCGACCTCGGACAACACCACGTCGACGCGCGCGAGCTCCTGGCCCCGGCCGACCAGCTCGCCGGCCCGGGCTCCGGCAACGGCCATCCTCACCCTTCGACGCCCGACCAGTCCGCCTGTGCGGTAAGCGAGATCGCCAACCGAGGTTACCCGGATGTCAGGGTACGGGGTCCGGCACTCACCCGATCCTCTCCGGCCTCGCCGTCCGGTATTCCTTTCACAGGACCGGATGTGGTGATGACCGATGGAGTTCCGCGTACTGGGACCGCTCGAGGTCCTCAGGGACTCGCGACCCGTCGAGCTGGGCGCCGGCAAGCAACGCGCGCTCCTGGCGGTGCTGATCTGCCACCGCAACACCCCGGTGCCGAGCGAACGGCTCGTCGACGCGCTCTGGGGCTCCACACCGCCGCGGACGGCCGCCGACAACCTGCGGGTGTACGTCTACCACCTGCGCCGAGCGCTCGGCGACGGGAACCGGATCACCCGTCACCACCACGGTTACGCTGCGCTGGTGGCGCCGGGCGAGCTGGACGTGGACCGTTTTGTCGAACTCACCGGACAGGGTCGGCAGGCCCACGACCACCTGACGGCCGCGGCGAAGTTCCGCCAGGCACTGGAACTGTGGCGCGGCACGCCGTACGTGGACGTGGACGTGACCGGTGCCACGGCGCTGCACGAGGAGGTCCGCAGGCTCGAGGAGCAGCGGCAGGCGGTGCTGGAGCTGCGCGTCGACGCCGACCTCGCCGCCGGCCGGCACACCGAGCTCGTCGCCGAGCTGCCCGGCCTCGCCGCGCGGTATCCCCTGCGGGAACGCCTCCACACCCAGCTGATGCTCGCCCTCGACGGCGCCGGGCGCCGTGCCGAGGCGTTGGAGGTATTCAACCGGCTGCGCGCGCGGCTGGCGGACGAGCTGGGGCTGGACCCGAGCGAGCGGTCGTGGCGCGTCCAGTCCGCGATCCTGCGGGGTGACGCGTCCGTCGAGCCGCCGGCCGACGACCACGACGGCCGGCCGGCCGAGCACGCGGTCTGCCCCTATCCCGGCCTGGTCCCGTTCGACGTGGCAGACGCCCCGTTGTTCTTCGGCCGGGAGCGCCTGCTGGCGGAGGGCATGGCCCGACTGGTGACGCACCGCCTGCTCGCCGTGGTCGGCCCGTCCGGCAGCGGCAAGTCCTCGCTCGCCCGCGCCGGTCTCCTCGCCAGGCTCGCGCGGGACCACGAGACGGCCGTCCGCCGACCGGGCGCGCACCCCGGCACGCGACTGCCCGCACGCCTCACCGAACGGGGCGCGCCGTTCGTCCTGCTCGTCGACCAGTGCGAGGAGGCGTTCACCGAGTGCACCGACGCCGAGGAGCGCGCGCGGTTCTTCGATGCGCTCACCTCGGCGGCGGCCGACCCGGCCCGACACGTGCTGGTCATCGTGGTCCTCAGGGCCGACTACTACGGGCACTGCGCGGCCCATCCCGCGCTCGCCGAGGCGCTCGGACGGGCGCAGGTGCTCGTGGGTCCGATGGGTGAGGCCGAGCTGCGGCGGGTCATCGAGCGACCGGCCGCGCTCACCGGCCTGCGGGTGGCCGACGGGCTCAGCGACGCGCTCGTGGCCGATGTCGCGGGCCGGTCGGGCGCGCTTCCGCTGCTCGCCACGGCACTGCGCGAGCTGTGGGAACGCGGCCACGACGGCCTGCTCACCCTCGACGGCTACGTCGCGACCGGCGGTGTGCATGGCGCGGTGGCGAGGCTCGCGGAACGCGCGTACCAGGAGCTGTCCCCGGCCCGACGGGCCGTCGCCCGCCGCGTCCTGCTCCGGCTCGCCGCACCGGGCGACGGGGACACGATGGTGCGGCGCAGGGCTCCCCGCGCGGAGCTGGCCGCCCTGGGCGGCGGAGACCTCGACGCGGTGCTGCGGACGCTGACCGCGCACCGCCTGGTCAACGTCGACGACGGGGCGGTGGAGATCGCGCACGAGGCGGTGCTGGCGGAGTGGCCCCGGTTGCGGGAGTGGCTGACCGAGGACCTCGCCGGCCTCCGCCTGCACCGCGCGCTCACCGCCGCCGCGACCGCGTGGGCCTCGGGTGGCCACGCCCAGGAGGACCTGCTTCGGGGTGTGCGCCTCGCCGCCGCGGTGGAGTGGGCGGAGCCGAGGACCGCGGAGCTGACGACCGTGGAGACCGACTTCCTTACCGCCAGCCGGGCGGCGGCGGATCGGGCGGCCAGCGCGGCGCGGGCCCGCGCGCTGGCCCAGTCCCGCGCGAACCGCAGGCTGCGCCGCCTGGTCGTCGCGCTCGTCGCCGCGCTCGTCGGTACCGTCGCCGCGGGTGGCGCCGCGTTGGTGCAGCGTGACCGAGCGGAGGAACGGAGCCGCGCGGCGCACAGCCGGGAGCTCGCCGCCAGGTCGGCGTCGGAAGGTGACCTGGACCGGGCACTGCTGCTGGCCGTCGCCGCGACCCGGGTCGACGACTCCCCCGCCGCCGACGGCGCGCTGCTGTCCGCGCTGGTCCGGGCCGACTACCTCAGCGCGGTCACGCTGCTGCCGGTGTCGGTGGTTGGCACGGCGCTCGCGCCCGGTGACCGGTTCCTCTACGCGAGCGGCTTCGACGGCACTGTGCTGCGGGTCGACCTCGCCACCCGCGAGAGCGAGGTGCTGGATCGCGTCGCGGCCTCGTCGCTAGGCCGACCGGCGATCAGCCCCGACGGCCGAACCCTCGCGGTGAGCGCCATCGACTCCGGTCACGCCCGCGTGCTGTTCTGGGACCTGGCGACGGGGCGGCGGATCGGTGCGCACCCGATCGGCACCCAGCTGGCGGTGGCGACGGCGTGGCGCGCGGATGGCCGAGTGGTGGCGCTCACCGTGCCGGACGAGATCGTCCTGATCGACGTGACCGACCCGGGGTGGGAGCGCCGTATCCCGTTCCCCGGCCTGGCCACGTCCCACGCCGCCGACCTGGAGTTCACCGCGGCCGGCCTGGTCGCCGCCAGCTCGTTCGCGACGGCGGTGTTCGACCCCGGCACGGGGGTGGCGCTGCACCGCACGGAGGTCGGCGGCCCGCTCGCGTTGTCCCCGGCCGGTGACACGGTGTTCCTGGGCGGCGGAGGCACCCTGACCCCGGCGGTGCTCGACCTCGCCACGGGCGGGATCCGCGTCAGGCTCGACCCGCTGCCGTCGCTGGTGTCCGAGATCGGCTGGCGCGGCGACGAGCTCGTCGCCGCGAGTCTCGACCTCGTCGTGCGGGTGTGGGACGCGCACCAGCCCGCGGTCCCGCCCACCACGCTCCGCGGGCACACGGCGAACATCACGGGCTTGGCGTTCGCCACCGACGGCAGGACCCTGCACACCGCGGGTCTCGACCAACGGGTGCTCACCTGGGACCTGTCGGGCGACCACCGGTTCCGGCACACCGTCGACACCGGGATCACCACGATCGACCCACTGCCGTCGAGCCTCCACCCCGACGGCTCACTCGTCGCGATCGCCGTCCACGCCGACCAGGTGGCCCTCCACGACACCGCCACCGGCAGACTGGTCGGCACGCTCACCGCCGTCGAGAACACCCGTATCACCGCGCTGGCCTTCAGTCCGGACGGTTCGACCCTGGTCGCCGGCGACACTGCCGGACTCGTGTGGCGCTGGGACGTCCCCCACCGCCGGCCGCTCGGCGAGCCGTGGCGAACCGGCGGCCAGCCCCTGCGCCTACTGCGGTTCTCCCCGGACAGCACGACGCTGCTCACCAGCGACCTGCGGACCGGAGCACACCTGTGGCGTGTCGACGCCGGCCGGCACGTCCATCGGCTGCCGGGCCCGGCACAACTCGTGGACGCACTGTTCGTCGGCCCGTCCCTCGTGGCCATCGCGGGCCGGGACGGCGAGGTCCACCTGGTGCACGTCACCGAGAACAGGCCCCGCCCGGCCTGGCGGATCCCCTTGCCCAGCAGGGCCAACCACCTCGTCGCGGCCGGCGACCGCCTGCTCGCCACCGACGTCAGCGGCCGACTGCACGGCTGGAACCTCACCACGCGCCGGGAGCTGTGGCCGGCCCGCCGCATACCCGGCGGAGTCGCCAGCACGCTCTCGATGGACCGTCGAGGTACCCGGGTGGCCGTGTCGGCGGCCGGCGCCGCGGTCCACCTGTGGGACGTCACGACCGGACGCCGGGTCGCCGACCTCCCCCAACCCCAGGTGATCCCCGCGAAGACCACCTTCGACCAGGACGGCCGACGACTACTCGTCATGGGCGACAGCGGCACCCTCGTGAACTGGGACCTCGACCCGGAGTCCTGGCGCAGAGTCGCCTGCGCCATCGTCGACCGCGAACTCACCCCCGTCGAATGGGCGGAACTGGGCATCCCCGCACCGGACACCCTCCTGTGCGATGGCCGCTGACCACGTGCGGACATTCGTGCTGTCCGCAATCCGCCCGTGCCCCGACGGTCGGCCCGCGGAGACCACCTCACCGTCAGCGGTCATTCCGTCCCATGAGCAACGACGCCATCCGCTGAAATTCCACGACTCTTGTGTCCTGATCCGTGGCGGCCTGGACGAAGCGTTGGCGGATGGCGCGGTCGCCGCAAGGGGTCAGCACGGTCATCGCCCGGGACCGACAACTGCGGGTCGTTCTTCGT
Organism: Actinophytocola sp.; assembly: GCF_035634895.1. Taxonomy (GTDB): domain Bacteria; phylum Actinomycetota; class Actinomycetes; order Mycobacteriales; family Pseudonocardiaceae; genus Actinophytocola. The sequence goes on from NZ_DASQCC010000234.1 coordinate 46,809, forward strand.
GGTCGCGGCACGCTGCCGCGGATAGCGTTCGCCCCATATGTCGCTTGATGTCTGGGGGAGTGATGAGACGGGTGATACCGCGTTGTGTGGTGACGCTGGTCGTCGTGGTGCTGGGGATGGCGGGGTTGGTCGTGCCGGCCAGCGCGGCGAGTGTGGGCATCGAGGGTTTCGTCACCAACGTCAGGACCGGAGCGCCCGTCGCCGGCGCCTGGGTCGAGGCATACAGCTCGGTGACCGGGAACTCGGGCGGGGCGAACACCGACGCGTCCGGCCACTTCGACCTGTACTGGTTGACGCCGGGCCGGGAGTACCGGATCAAGGTGATCGCCAACGACTACGTCGAGCAGTGGTCGTTCGGCAAGACGAGTTACGCGGACGCCGACCCGGTCACCTCGCCGGGCACGGCGTCGATCGCGTTGACGCCGCTGGACTACGGCTCGCTCGCCGGTCGGTTTGTGACCAGTGCCGGCGCCCCGATGCCCGACAGCCTCGTGGAGGTCTACGACCTGAGCCAGAACCGGCTCGACGGGACGAGCACCGACGCCAACGGGTCGTTCCGGTTCGGTCGCCTGCTTGCGCGCGGCTACAAGCTCCACTTCCGCAGCTCGACAGGAATTCCCCAATGGACGGGCCAGAAACGATCGTTCGACGCGGCCGAGGTGATCACCGTCGCCCCGGACAACGAGACCACGATGACCGAGACCATGTTCGAAACCGGCAACCTGGAGGTCACGGTCGTCGATGACGTCACGGGCGAGCCGGTGGCCGGTGCGACGGTGAACGGCAACGACTGGCAGGACCTCGACGTCAACATCAGCGGTGTCAGCGACACCGACGGGCGGGTGGTGTTCACGGGCATCATGCCGACGACCTATCGCCTGGCCTCGCAGCCGGACGGCTACCTGTTCAGCACCGTCGAGGAGACGGTGGTGCGCCCCAACGAGACCACCACGGTGATCCTGTCGCTGACCGCCAAGACACTGCTGACGATCAGCATGCGGGACGCCCAGACCGGCGCGGCGGTGCCCGGCGCCTGTGTCGTCGTGCTGGACGAGCAGGCCCGCGGCGTGGTCCAGCCGGAATCGAACTCGGTGTGCGCGGACGCCCAGGGCAACATCCGGCTCGACTACTACTGGCCCGGTCGGTACCGAGTGTTCGTCTACACGACCGACGGCGTGCACGGCAGCCAGTGGGTCGGTGCCGGCGGCGGCACCGGCGACCTGGCGCAGGCGGCCTGGTTCCAGCTGGCCAGCCACCAGACCACGGACATGCCGGTCCGGCTGGACCCCGCCGGTTCGATCAGCGGTGTGGTGACCGCGGCCCAGAACGGCGCCCCGGTCTCGGGCCTCTGCCCGTCGGTGACTCCGGTCGCGACCTGGTCCTTCACCCCGGTCAACACCCGGTGCACCGGGGCGGACGGGCGGTACACCATTGACAACCTCGGCCCGTACGAGTGGCGGGTCCAGTTCCCCGACTACTCCGGCGCCTATGCCTGGGAATGGTCGGGTGGCGCCGCCGATCGCTTTGCTGCACAAGGCATCGCCGTGCGACCGGGGCAAGCCGCCACCGCCGACGCCAGCCTGCCGGCCGCCGGGAAGCTGACCGGGCACGTCACCGGTGCCGACATTCCGCTGCAGTTCGTGTACGTCGTCGCCGCGAACGCGCGGACCGGTGACTGGGCCGCGCCGGAAGCCAGGATCAGGGCCGGAGCCGAGTACACCCTGTCCGGTCTCGCCACGCAGCAGGTCAGGCTCGAATACCAGGGCAAGGGCGGCCCGGACGGCGGTCCGCGGCACTACCCGGATCCCGTGGACGTCACCGCGGGCAGCACCGTCGTGCTCGATCTGCCGGCCTGACCGAGGACCGTGCCTGCCACGCCGTGCGAGTACAGCGTGGCAGGCATCCCGACCGTCACGCGCACATGAGCAGCCCCGCAGGTCCAGCAGACCTGGGCGCCGGCGCGGCGTGAAGTGGGAGGACCACGTCGATCTCGAAGCGGACCCGCCGACGATCATCGCGGGCGAGAACACCCGCACGATCGTGTGGGGCGACGAGGGTGGCGAGGTCGAAGAGAAGGGCGGGAAGACCGAGAACCGGGACCGCACGCTGCCTCTCCCCCTTCGAGCCGCCGCCGCGCTGCGCACGTTCAAGGCGCGGCAGGCGAAGGAGCGCCTCGCCGCCGGTGAGGCGTACGAGGCCAGCGGCTATGTAGTCGTTGACGAGCTCGGGCGGGCGGTCCGCACGGACTGGCTCCGGCGACGGGCGTACGAACTGATGGACGCGGCCGGTGTGCGCCGAGTGCGGCTATACGACGCGCGGCACGCGTGCCTGACGTTCCTGCGGATGTCCGGCGTGCCGGGGCCGATCGTGTCGGCGTGGGCGGGTCACGGCGACCTGACCATCGCAGACCGGGTGTACGTGCACCCATCGGCGGAAGACCTCCGGCAGGCGAGCGCCGTGCTCGAGGGACTCCTCGGAAGCTAGATCAACTTCATAGCGTGAGATTTTGTGAGATCCGAAGGCCCCGAACATGACTCAGGGCCCCTCTCGCGGATCACGAAAGAGGCCCTGACCTGCGCAAATGTCGGTCGGGCTGACAGGATTTGAACCTGCGACCCCTCGACCCCCCAGCCGCAGAAAGCTAAGTGCTGTGCTCGGGGATCGTCCGTCCAGCTCACGGAGAAGCATACCGCACCCAGTTTTCGGGTTCAGCGACTTCCCCACCAACACCGACATAGACACCGTTTGGTCAAGCAGAGTTTCGCTGGTCAAGCCGCACTTCTTGCGTCGAGGGTACCTCAGCATGGGCGCGAGGGCTGGTACTAGGGAGGTCTCGTCAGACACCTGTTTCTCAATGCAGGGTCCGACGATGCCACCGTGTCAGGCACACGAACGCTGTGCCAAATCAAGACCTCCGGAGACCGGAATACCAACGCGGCCAGCCCGATACTCTGCGGTGGCGCAGGCAGCAGGCGAAGCCGTCGCGCCAGTCAAACAGCAGGCGTTGCGCCGTCAACACCTTGAAATGTGCGGAACTTGGCCGGGAGATCGTCGAAGAGCTGGCTCGCGGCCTGGTACCGCTCATATTCAGCACGCAGGTTCGGACACCATGTCTCGCCGAGCACCAGTGCGAGAGGCAGGACATACGAGCGGACAGCGGGATCGTCGAGTCCGACGTCCTTCATGCCGTTGAGGAGCGACTCGGTCAGCTGCCAGCGCTGGCCAACGCTCTGGACGACGTGGCGAGCCAGGAGGTTGAGGTCCTGACGGGCGGCGTCCGGGGCCAATGCCAGCTGGTCGACCAGCCTCGTGTGCCCGATGAGCGTGTGCAGCAACGTTCCCTCGCGGTCCTACAGGCGAGCGGTGCCGTCCCGCGACCCGGTCACCAACCGTCCATCCGCCTCGAACGCGAGAACCTCCACCGCAGCGCGTCGTGCCCAGTGAGCGAGGACGAACCGGCACGCGAGCCGTCCTGCGATGCCCACCCAGTGAGCGTGCTGACCAGGCGATCCCGGTCGGCACCGCCAGCGTTCTCGTCGAGGCCGTCCACCAGCAGCAACCATCGGCAGCCCGCGACCCGTTCCTGGACGGTCCGCGTGGTCGGTGGGGAAACCACCAGCCGGTTGTACTCGGCGGCCGGGCTCTTCGCGAGCGCCTCCGGGAACGGCAGGTCCAGCCGTGTCGCCAGCTCGCGTGCCGGCAACCGCAGCGGGACGACCGGTTAGGCCAGCGAGGCCGTCTCGGGATCTGCTTCCCCGCAGAGCCACTACTGGCCACCATCGCGGCCAACCGCAACGACAGGGTTGACTTGCCCTGGCCGGGACCACCGGGGACGAGCAACAGTCGTTCTCGTCCAACGCCTTCCGGACCGTCCGCGCCGGCGGACGGACAGCCACGCGCATGACCGGGCGGCTCGGTGCATCGACCAACTGGCCCCTGCTGTCAAGGATCGACGCCGGACGTTGATGCTCCGACAGTGGCTCGTCCACGCCGCTGCCGAGGTCCTGGCGCACGTACACGATGTCCAGCGACGGCCGGCGGGCGCCGGGAAGCCGGTAGGGCAGGTCCTTCGCCGCTTCGACTTGCGCCTGCAGGAGAAACCGTACCTCGTCCGGGAGGGCAGGTACGTCGGCCCAGCCGGACGGCGGTGGCGTGGCCGGAGCGGCAGTGTCATCCTTGCTCGTGCCGACGTGCACGTGTATGCCGCCGTAAACGGTGTGCCTGGACAACGGCGCCGCGCACCGCGCCGGTGAGACGATTCGTGGCATCCTGATATGCCCGCCAAGGGTACCCGCTTCGCCGGGAGACGAGGCACAGGACAAAAAGTGGACAGAATGCCGCCAGGGATACCGCAGGCTAGTGTTTTTGTTCCACAGTGGGAATGTCGTTTCGCTCGCTGATTCCGGGAGTTGTATGTCCGACGTTGATGATTCCGTCGGCGGCGCCCGGCAGCGCGAGCCGATCGCATTGCCGCCGTATCGGGCAGTGCTTGTGGTTGACGCGAAAGAGTTCGGCCGCAACACCGACACCAACCAGGCGTTCCTCGCCGACATGATCCCAGACGTCCTGTCGCTCGCGTTCGAACAGGCCGGACTCGGCGAGGTCTGGCAGAACGCATTATTCCCGCACAACAGCGGCGACGGTCTCGGCATCGGGTTCGACACCCGCCACCTCCCCGCCGTAATCAGCAAGTTGTTCGACACACTGCAGGACGTACTGGCCCAACGGGACCGCCGCCTGCGAGAGCGGAGCCGCGACGTGCGCCTGCGCATGCGGGCCAGCCTCCACGTCGGTTCCAGTCCGAGAGCAGGGGACCGACGGGCACTCGGCGGTCATCGGCACCACGGTGGTCAACACGCATCGCCTGCTCGACGCCCAAGCCGTGCGCGACCTGCTCACCCAGTCGGACCCGGAACACACCTTCCTCGCAGTCGTCCTGTCCCAGCGGGTGTTCGACGACGTCGTGGCGAGCGAGCACGCGACGCTGCCGCCGTCGCGCCTGGCGCCGACGACGGTGCACGTCAAGGAGTTCACCGGCGTGGTCTACCTATACGTCCCCAACCTCAGCGGCGACCTACTGGCACATGGCGTCGACGAGCAGCGCGCCACACCCGAGTTTGCCGACGACGCCAACGAACCCCGGCCAACCCACATCAGCAACGTGATCCGCGGCGGCACGCACTCCGGAACCACCATCCAGGTCGGCCAACTCCGCGACGGCATCCACCGCGCGATAAACTGACCGACGCGCCACTCCGCCACGGTGGGACGGTTCCGGGTGGGCAACTACTCGGCGATGTACAAATAACGGCCAGCCGTCATCCCATGGCTTGGTCCGCCATCACGGGGGAGGCGATCGTCCAGGGAATTCACCACAACAGCGTTGCCTAAGCTTGACTCTGTCGGTGATCTTGGTTTCAGGGTTCGGCACGTGATCAATAGCATGATCGACCTCGTTCGAAGGTCGATGTAGCTGCCGAGGTGCCCGTTGTCCGTTCGTGTCCGTTCCGGTGAGCAGGTTCCGTCTCTGACCGCGCAGGTTGCGCGGGCGAGTAATCCGGGCGGTACGACTGCGATGTGGGTGAAGGATCGGCTGAACGGGCTGTGGCGTGACGAGGACTTCCTCGACTGGTACCCGCGTGATGGGCGTCCTGGTCTCTCACCAGCTCAGTTGGCCACGGTCTGCGTGTTGCAGTTCCTGCTTGATCTGTCGGACCGTCAGGCGGCTGAGGCGGTGCGCTGTCGCATCGATTTCAAGTACGCCCTGGCCATGGAGTTGGATGATTCCGCCTTCCATCACAGTGTGCTGGCTGACTTCCGTGACCGTCTCGCCCAGGGTGATCGCGCTGACCGCCTGCTCGACCTCGCGCTGGCCCGACTCAAGGACGCTGGGCTGGTACGTGAACGCGGCACGCAACGCACCGATTCCACCCATGTTCTGGCCGCGGTGCGCGACCTGACCCGGCTGGAGCTGATCACCGAGGCGATACGAGCCGCGTTGGAGGAGGTCGCGGGCGCCGCTCCGCAGTTGCTGGTCGGTCTGGTGGATGAAGAGTGGGGACGTCGTTACGGTCGGCCGGTCCGGCTGGGCAAGAATCCCACCAAGCCCAAGACCAGGATCAACACTTGCTGGCGATAACGCCTTACGGCTACTGGATCATCTCCACACTCATGGGAGGGGCCATGCGTTCGGGCCTCGGGTTCAGACGCTGCGGCAGATCGTCGTGCAGAACTACTACCGTGACGCGGCGGGCCGTCTGCGCTGGCGCACCGACGACGAGGGCGGGCTGCCGCCCTCGTCCCGGGCGATCGTCTCTCCCTATGACTCCACCGCCCGCTACGCACGACGGGGACAGACCACCCGCTGGACAGGATTCCTGGCCCATCTCACCGAAACCTGCTCAACTGAGGGCGCCAACGTGATCACAGATGTGGCCACCACCGCGGTCACGACCAGCGATGCCCAAGCTCTGCCCGGCATTCACACCCGTCTGAAGCGCCGTGGTCTGCTGCCCGCCGAGCATCTCGTCGACGGTGGTTACACCTCCCTGGTCCACCTGGAACACGCTGCCCGGGAACATCAGGTCACCGTCACCGGGCCGCTGCCGGGCAACCCCACTCGCCAGCACCGCCGCAACGAAGGCTTCGACCGAGACGACTTCCGCATCGACTTCGATCGCCAGCAAGTGACCTGTCCCCAAGGGCAGGTCAGCAAAGGCTGGCATGGCCCCTACCCAACCTCCTCACCCACCGCCGCCCCGCTGATCGTGGCGCGGTTCACCAAGGGCCAGTGTCAACCCTGTCCGGTCCGCAGCCAGTGCACCACTTCCCGTGACGGCGCCCGGAACGTGGGCTTTCCCCCGCGAGAACTCCGCGAACTGCAACTCCGCGTCCGCGCCGAGCAGCACTCGCCCGACTGGCATGCCCGGTATGCGGTCCGTTCCGGAGTGGAAGGCACCGTCAACGAGTTCGCTCACGGACACGGCATGCGTCGCTGCCGCTACCGAGGACAGCCCAAGGCCCACCTGCAACATGTGTTCACGGCGATCGCCGTGAACATCGAACGCCTCAGCGGCCTACCACCGTCCGGCGAGGCCATCCCATCCCGGCTGCCGACCGCCTTCCAGGATTTCCTGGACCAGCACGAGATCCCTCGACTCAAGTCCTGGCGGGCCGTCAGCAGCTGACCTCGACACAAGCAAGATCACCGACAGAGTCAAGCTAGCGGGGCGACGGCGATGACCGACCGGTCGAACAGGCGGGGTCGATCAGATCTCGGTGGCAAGTCCCCGGTGCGGAACACTGTCGCAATCATGCTCGGGCCGCCCCAGCGGCTCACGGCGGAAGTCCCCGACTTCGCCGGCCGGAACCATGCTGCGCCGAGCCTCGACAACCGCGACAGAGGCGAGGGACCGCGGCGTCGACCAGGCCAGGGGCGCCGACGCCCGCCCGGGCGCTACGTCACCTCGCCGCGACTGGCCTGGAGTGTGCGCAGGTTCGTCGCGGCGAGGGAGAGGTGTGTCAACTCCAGTTGTACTCGAACCAGAGTTGGTTCGGGTTGCCGAAGCAGTCCCACTCGATGATCGCGGCGTTGTCCTGGGTGGCCCAGCCGCCGACCTCCATGCAGAACTGGGTAGCGGCGTTGGTGTACAGCTGCAGGTTGGCGACGGTTCTGATCCACTGCTGGTTGGCGAGGCCGGTGTAGCACGGCATCTGGATGACGGCCGAGCCGCGGGTGAAGCTCCACAGGTCGAGGCACTTGCCGGTGGCGCCGTTGCCGATCAGCAGGTACGCGACAGAGCCGTCGCCGCCGGCCTGCCAGACGTACCAGGCCTGGGAGGCCCAACCCTTCAGACACTGGTACTGAACGGCTGCGGCGAGGTCGTCGTAGCCGGTCATGTCCAGGCATTTCCCGCTGTGCCCGTTCCGGTAGGTGTACGGCCCGGCCCAGGACCCCGCCAGCCGCTTGCCGTTCGCGTCCACCGGGATCGGTGGCGGTTGGGGCGTGGCGTTGGTGGCTGACCCGGTCAGGGGGTGGCCCAGGTCCGCGGCCGCCACCTGAACCAGTGCGCCGAGCCCGAGGAGGGGCATGAGTGTGGCCAGGGCGACGGCGGCCCAGGTTCTCCGTCTGCCAGGACCTTTTCTGGTGAACATCGGTACTCCCTCTCTTCTGTCGGTTGGGGCCGGCTGTCGAGGCGCCCGTCGGGTTGACGAGTACGAGCGGTGGCGAGAGCCGGCCCACCGCGCCTGAAGCTAATGACCGGGCGTTGTCCAGGTGGGCGGGAGCGACACTGAACGACATCGCCCGAACAACCGGTGTTCGGCGGTTGTCGTTCGGTGCCTCGAGCCGGTCGCTGAACATCGTTCGCGCGATATACCGACTTCGGTCGCCTGTCCTGGCGCCCCAGGCAGAGGAGGGGAAGGTATGCACGTGGGTTCTCGGCATCGGCACAGATGCCGCGGGAGGTTCGCGGTCCCGCTCGTCGCGACGGTGCTCGCGTTGACCGCCGTGGTCCGGCCCGCCGTCGCGGAGCCGGACGCGGTCCCGGCACCGCCGTCCAGCGAAGCCGCGCCGGCGGGCGTTCCCGCGGGGGAACGGGCGCGAGTCCTCGGTCCCGACTGGCAGCAGTCCAGTGACCGGGTGGTGGTGGAGGACGGCGATGCCACCGGACTGCACCTTCTCGTCGCTGACGCGAAGGACGGCTACCAGTGGCGGACCGCGGCCACGCTCACCGAACAGGGCGTCGACACCGACCAGTGGATCGGGCAGCACTGCCTCAGCTCTTCCGGCCGATACGCGGTCGTCGTCTACGCCCCGCGCCAAGCCGTCAACCACGAGGACATGTTCCGCGGCGGTGGGCTGGCCGCGATCGTGGACCTGGATCGCGGTTCGGTCCGCAAGCTCCCGTTCCCGGTCTCCCTCGCCTACTACAACCCGGGCTGCGGTGCCCACGAGGACGCCGCGTTCACCCGGAACTTCTTCGCCGGCGAGAAGTACGTCTCGCAGTTGCGCACGGTCGACCTCGCCACCGGCGAGGTCACCAGGACGATCGAGGCCCCCGGACAGCTGACGTCCGCGGTCCCGTACCGGGGTGGCATGGCCGTCGCCACTTCGGCAGGCCCGGCGACCGTCGACGACCAGGGGCGGACGAAACTGCTCGCGCCGACGAACGGCAGTCCCTTCCGGCTGACCGTGGACACCGGCGACGGCCTCGGCTACGAGACCCGGACCGACCACACCGAGGTGCACCGCTTCGACGGGACCCGCGACGCGACGCTCGCGAGCGTGCCGCTGGACTCGGTGCAGCTGCACCAGGTCGGCGGACAGGTGTTCCTGCAGGGCAAGGCGAGGATCACCGCGCCGCACGCGTGGCGGCAGGTCGACGTCTCCCCGGAGGCCGAGTTGTCCACGACGGGCGCCCTGGCGGTCACGTCGGTGGACAACCACCGGCAGGGGGCCGGCGCCGGCAATGACGAGGCCCGGCAGATCTCCATCCAGGCGGACGCACTCGCCACGCGGGTGCCGGCGGCGTTCACCGTGACCCCCCAGGCCGTGGACGCCGCGGCGGGCTCGGCGCCTTCGCCCGCACTCGGCGGATCGGGTGCGGAGTCCCCGCACCGGAGCGCGGCCGACCCGGCCACCGACACGACGGACCCGAACCGGGGTTGCGCGGTGGCGCGCAACGACCCGAAGATCGAAGCGCTGCAGCCGACACCCGCGATGGGTGAGTGGGCGGCGGACCTGGCGGTGAAGAACGCGCTCACCGTGCAGCGGCCCGCCCACTGGAACGGCTCCGACCTGCCGGCCTACACGCCGCAGGGCATGTTCCCGTCGCACCCGCTGACCGGCGGGGGTCAGGTGCCGGTGCAGATCCTGCTCGGTGTCATGGCGCAGGAGTCGAACATGTGGCAGGCGAGTCCCCACGCCACGGACGGGGAGAGCGGCAACTTCGAGATCGGCGGCTTCTACGGCAAGAACGTGGGCCTGGACACGGTGAACTTCAACAACGTCGACTGCGGCTACGGCGCCACGCAGGTGACCACCGGCATGTCGGTGCGGGAGGGCAACACCGTCTACACACCGACCCAGCAGCTGGCCATCGCCGTGGACTACGCCGCCAACATCGCGGCCGGTCTCCAAATCCTGCAGGACAAGTGGAACCAGCTGCGCGGCCTCGGGCTGATGGTCAACGACGGCAACCCGGCCTACCTGGAGAACTGGTGGTACGCGCTGTGGGCGTACAACACGGGCTGGCACAACCAGGGCGCGGACGCCTCCGGCCAGTACGGGCTCGGTTGGACCAACAACATGGCCAACGAGGACCTGCTGCTGGACCGGCACGGCTACCTCGACGCCACCTATGACGACGCGCGGCATCCCAACCACTGGTCCTACCCCGAGCGGGTGATCGGCTGGGCCCGGCACGCGTTGCTGCGGCTGAACTGGAAGACCGGCGAGTACGGCGCCGCCTACCGGACCGGGATCTGGGGCGCCAACGTGACAACCCCCTCCCGGCCACGGTTCGGCGAGTTCTGCACCGCGGCCGTGCAGTGCGACATGGCGCAGATCCACAAGCCCGGCGAGTATCCGGACGACCCCGGCAGCCACTGCCTGCGCGACGACCTCAAGTGCTGGTGGCATTCCTCGGTCGTGTGGACCACCTGTGCGGCCAACTGCGGGACGGAGAACCTCGCGTACCAGCCCGGCGCGCCGGAGCCGTCGCCGGCGAGCAGGAGGCTGTACAACCCGGACTGCTCGACGAACGGCCTGCCCGGCAACGCGTTGATCGTGGACGACGTGCCCGCCGGGGTGCAGACGCAGACCGGCTGTGGGAAGACGTGGGTCAACCACGGCACGCTCGGCTTCCGGTTCAGCGCGGACCCGAACGGCAAGTACGTGTCGAAGATCGACTTCCACCAGCTCGACACCGGGTTCGGCGGCCACATGTGGTTCGCGCACACGTGGGGGCCGGACGTCGTGGACGTCAGGCACCGGATCGAGGGCACCTGGACGCTGGACCAGCAGCTGGGCGGTTGGGCCCGGGTGCTGGTCTACATCCCCGACCACGGCGCGATGACACCGCAGGCGGTGTACCGGGTCGGCGGCACGGACAGCACCAGTCCGAACCGCACGATCGTGGAAGGCAACTACCTCGACGACAACCGGCGGCCCGCACCGGGGCACTGGGAGTCGTTGGGGGCGTTCAACTTCACCGGCACGCCGACGGTGACCCTGGCCAACACCACCACGGGCGTGCTCAACGCCGGTTGGGCGGACAGCGACGGGGAGCGGGCCGTGCCGTGGGACGCGGTCGCGTTCGTGCCGCTGGGCCGCAAGCCGGCCGACCAGGTCGTCGCGCTCGGGGACTCCTACGCCTCCGGGGAGGGCGCGAGCAACGACCCGGTGGACGGGGCGTGGGACTTCTACCGCTCGTCGGACCACGACGGCACCGACTCCCACGGCGACGACCGGCGCTTCCGGGACGCCTGCCACCGCTCGCCGAACTCGTGGTCGCGGCAGATGCGGCTGCCGAACACCACGACGGCCGTGGGTACCCGGGCCGACACCCTGGACCCAACGCTGACCTACCACATGTCGGCGTGCAGCGGCGCGACCACGCCGAACCTGAAGGTCACCACGTTCGGCCAGTACCAGGAGGGGTCGCAGGTGGACCAGGGCTTCCTGGACCAGCACACGACGCTGGTGACGCTGTCGATCGGTGGCAACGACGCCAGGTTCACCGACATCATGACCCGGTGCACGCTCGGCACCATCGACCTGTGCCAGAACACCACCCTCGACGGGGACACCAAGCCGCTCGCGCAGGCCGAACCCGAGCGCATCAACGGCCCGGTGCTCGCCGGCATCGAGAAGGTCCTGGCAGGGATCCACCGGCTCGCGCCGAACGCCCGGATCCTGCTCATGGGGTATCCGAAGCTCATGGAGAACGCCGGGGGTTGCATCCCCGGCATCGGCACCGGGGAATACCCGTGGCTCGTGCAGATGGGTGACCTGCTGGACCAGACCATCGCCAAGGCCGCGCTCTGGGCGGACACCCAGGGCTACGGGGTCACCTACGCCGATCCGCGTGCCGCGTTCAACGGGCGAGGCGCCTGCGCGGACGACGCACTGATCCACGGCGTCGTGCTGCCGCTGCCGGCCAACCTCACCAGGGGGGAGGACGGCCTCAGCCAGCAGAGCCTGCACCCCAACACCGCGGGCGCCTCGGTGTATGCGGGGGTGGCCACCGAAGCGCTGCGCTGACATCGCAGGTGGACAGAGCTCGCGGGAGACTGGAGAATGCCGTCGGGGGTGGGGGATGCCTCGACGTGAACAGCAACTGCCGCAAGGGGACGAGCCGTTGTTGGCTTTCGCCGCGGACCTGCGCGCACTGCGGGCGAAAGCGAACAGTCCGGCCTACCGCGAGCTCAGCAGGCGTGTGCACTATTCGGCCGCGACCCTGTCCGAGGCCGCGTCCGGTCGGAAGCTGCCCAGCCTGGCGGTGACCCTGGCCTACGTGCGCGGCTGTGACGGCGACGTCGTGGCATGGGAACGCCGCTGGCGTGAGCTGGCCGCGGCGCTCGTCAACGAGGCCGCACTGGTACAACGGGACGACCAGGACCCGCCGTACGTCGGGTTGCGGGCGTTCGAGTCGGAATGCGCGGCGAAGTTCTTCGGCCGCGCACGGTTGACCGGCGAGGTCCTGGCGCGCCTCGCCGAGCACCGGCTCGTCGCGGTGTTCGGACCTTCCGGGGCCGGCAAGTCCTCGTTGCTCCGAGCCGGCGTGATCGCTCATTGGCGTGGACCGTCCCGGGACGTGGTCCTGTTCACGCCAGGGCAGCACCCACTGCGGCACCTCGACCCGCTCGCGGACCACGACGACACGCTGGTCGTGGTGGACCAGTTCGAGGAGGTGTTCACCAGCTGCACGGACGCCGCGGAGCGGGCGGAGTTCATCGCGCGGCTGGTGGACCTCGCCGAGGAGCCGGGTGGCCGGTACCGGGTGCTGCTCGGCGTGCGGGCCGACTTCTACGGCCACTGCATGGACTCACCCGAGCTGCTCGCACACCTGGCGGACGCCCAGGTGGCGGTCGGCGCGATGACCGCCGAGGAGCTGCGCGAGGTGATCGTCGAGCCGGCGGCCCAGGTCGGTGCGCGGGTGGAGAGCGCGCTGCTGACCACGCTCGTGGCGCAGGTGAGCGGGCACGCCGGCCTGCTGCCGCTGTTGTCCCACGCCCTGCTGGAGACCTGGCGGCGACGGAACGGGAACACGGTGACGCTGCGCGGGTTCCAGGCCGCGGGTGGTATCGACGGCGCACTGGCCAAGACCGCTGAGGATCTCTACGCGGGCTTCTCGCCCGAGCAGCGGCTCCTGGTTCGGCACCTGTTCCTCCGGCTGACCGCGCCCGGCGATGGCGTCGGCGATGTCAAGGCCACAGTGGACCGGGACGAGCTCGATCCCGACCCCGAGCTGACGTTCGTGCTCGATCGGCTCGCCGAGGCCCGGCTGGTGGTCCTCGACAAGAACTCGGTCGAGATGACACACGAGGCCCTGCTGCGGTCGTGGCCGCGGCTGCGTGACTGGCTGGCCGAGGACCACGACGGCCGACGCGTCCACCGCCAGCTCGCCGACGCGTCCAGGACCTGGGAGTCGCTGGACCGCGACCCCGGCGCGCTCTACCGCGGGATTCGGCTGGCGTCCGCGCGCGAGTGGGACGACCGGACCAACGAGCGGCTGACCACACGGGAACGGCAGTTCCTCGACGCCAGCGTCGCCGCACTGGAACAGGACGCCGCGCGGGAACGGCGACAACGCCTGCGCCTGCGACAACTCGTGGCGGTCCTGTCCGTGCTCCTGGTCGTGGCGATCGCCGCGTGCGGGTACGCGTTCCACTCCGAGCTCGACGCCGGCGAGCAACGCAACATCGCGGTGTCCCAACGGGTCGCGACCGAGGCGGCTGGGCTGCGGGCCGCGGATCCCGCGCTCGCCGCGCAACTGGCGCTGGCCGCGTACCGGCTCTCGCCGACCCCGCAGGCGCGCGGCTCGCTGCTGAGCACACTCGTCGCCCCGTACGCGACGCAGCTCCGCCGCCACACCAGCGCGGTCGGCGCGGTGGCCTACTCGGCCGACGGCAGGTTGATGGCCACCGCGAGCATGGACCGCACCGTCCGGCTGTGGAGCGTACGGGATCCCCACCACGCCAGGGAGATCGCCACACTCGTCGGGCACACCGGCGGGGTCAACGGGGTTGCCTTCGGGCACGGCGTGCTGGCTACCGTGAGCTGGGACCACACGGTGCGGATCTGGGGCATCACCGACCCCCGGCGCCCCGCGGAGCCGGTGACCCTCCTGGGGCACACCCTGGGCGTGAACGCGGTGGCGATCTCGCGCGACGGACGCACGCTGGTGTCCGGCAGCTCGGACCACACCGCACGGCTGTGGGATCTCAGCGACCCCCGGCATCCCGTGCCGGCCGCCGACCCGATCACGGCGCACTCCGACGAGGTGATCGCCGTGGCGTTCCGCGCCGACGGCAAGCTGCTCGCCACGGCGAGCACCGACCGCACGATCCGGCTGTGGGACGTGTCCGATCCCCGGCATCCCAGCGCCGTCGGAGCGCCGTTAGCCGGGCACACCGACAAAGTCGACGCGATCGCGTTCAGCCCCGACGGGCACGTGCTCGCCAGTGGTGGGGGCGACCGCACGATCCGGTTGTGGGACGTCACGGATCCCGGCAACGCGGTGCAGACGGCGTCGGTCCTCGCGCACTCGGACGCGGTCCGGGCGCTCGCCTTCGCGCCGGACGGACGGTCCGTGTCGAGCGCGAGCCTCGACCGCACCATCCGGCTGTGGAACGTCCACGGCGGCGGGCTGACCGAACTCGCCACGTACACCGGGCACGCCGGTGCGGTCTACGGCGCCGCGTTCAGCCCGGACGGCCGCACTCTGGCGACCACCAGCGAGGACCACACCACGCGCCTCTGGGACATGGCCGGATCGCTCCTCAGCGGACATACCGACGCCGTGTACAGCGTCGCGCTCTCCCCGGCCCGTAAGGCACTGGCGACCGGCGGCTACGACGGCACCATCCTGGTGCGCGGGATCACCGACCCGGCGCATCCGGACGAGGCGACGACCGTCACCGGACACGGTGGGCCGGTGAACTCGGTCGCGTTCTCGCCGGACGGCCGCATCCTCGCGTCGGCGTCCGCCGACCACACCGTGCGCTTCTGGGACACCCACGACGCGCGGCACGTCACGAGAATCGGCGAGCCGTTGACCGCGCACACCGACGCTGTGAACAGCGTGGCCTACAGCCGGGGCGGCACGCTGTTGGCCACCGGCGGCAGCGACCGGGCCGTGCTGCTGTGGGACGTGCGCGATCCCCGGTCACCGCGAGCGCTGGCATCGCTGGGCATCCCCGCGGGTATCGACCAGGTCGCGTTCAGCCAGGACGGGAACCGGCTCGCGGCCGCCGGCGACGACGGCCAGACCCGGATCTGGGACATCAGCGACGTCGCGAACACACGCGACCCCGTCGTGCTGGGCGGACACAGCGGCGCCGTGAAGTCCGTGGCGTTCAGCCCGGACGGGCAGCTGCTCGCGACCGCAGGCGCCGACCGCACCATCCGGCTCTGGGACCTCGGGAACCCGGCGCACGAGATCGACCCGATCGCCCAGGTCGACGTCGTCTACTCGGTGGCGTTCGGCGACCGCGGCACGACCCTCGCCACCGCGGGCGCGGACCGGCTCGTGCGGTTGTGGGACATCAGGGACCGGGAGCACCCGGCCGAGCTGGCCGACCTCGACGCGCACACCGACCGGGTGTACTCGGTGGCGTTCGGCCCGGACGGACACACCCTGGCCAGCGCGGGCGAGGACCACACCGGACGGCTGTGGGACACCGACCCGGAGATCGCCGCCACCCACGTCTGCGCGGTGGCCGACCCACCACTCAGCCGCGCCGAATGGGACCGCTACTTCCCGGGCATCGCCTACCACCCGCCGTGCCAGGCCGGGACACCGTCACGATGACCGGTCCGGCGACTCCACCAGGCGCGGAGGCCGTGCCGGCAGGCGACGCCGTGCCCGCCACCGCGCGGCGACGGGCGGGTTCGGGACGCACAGGTGATGTTCCGCGGGGAAACCTTCCCGTTGTCCGGGCAGGTTCGGCGCGCCGCCGCGACCGTCCCCCGACGGCGGCGCCAACCCCGCGTACCCCGCGTACTCGGCAGGCACGTGCCATGGACCTGACCATCGCCTGCGGTGGCACGCGGTACGCTGCCGGCGCGTTCGGGACGGGCGACCGGTACCGTCGCGTGGCCTGGCTTCCGCTGGCGTCACCGGCCAGGCCGCCTACACGCTGGAGGGCAGGGTACTCGATGCGGCTCCACGGTTCGGCGGCAGCGACGCACGGTGCTCTGTGGTGACCGTCGCTCCCGTGGTGGCATTGGGGTTCGCGGTGGGCGGGGCGGTCGGCTACGGCGCCGGCTCGGTGACTCAGGCCCTCACCGCCCGACGCAGTACCGGCACCTTGCACACCCTGCGCCAGCCGCTGTACCTGGCCGGGCTCGGGTTCGACCTGCTGGCCTGGCTGGCCTCGGTCGTGGCACTCCGCACCCTGGCGGTCTACCAGGTACAGGCCGTCCTCGCGGGCTCCCTCGCGGTCACCGTCCTGGGTGCCCGCGTCCTGCTGGCCGCTCGGCTCCGGCGCCGCGACAGCGTCGCCGTCGCCGTCGCCGTCGCCGTCGCCGTCGCCGTCGCCGTCCTCGCGCTCGCCGTTCTGGCGTTGTCCGCGGGTCCACAGGACCAGATCCAACCCTCGGGCGCCGTGCGGTTCGGTCTGGTCACGGCGGCGGTCCTGGTCGCGGTCTGCGGATGGGTCGCCGCGCGGGCCGGTTCACCCGGCACGAGCGCGGCCCTGGCCGGCCAGTGACCTTCATCAGGTATCCAGACGGCGTGAGCGGGGAGCAGTTCTTCGAGAAGAACGTTCCCCACGGCGCGCCCTCCTGGCTGCCCCGCGTGGAGCTGGCTCGGCGCGGCTCCCGAGGCTCCGGCGAGTCAATCATCTATCCCCTGCTCGAGGAGCTCAGGGACCGTTTGGCGGCGTTCCGAAAGAGCGCGTCATGAGGGCTACGACTGGCAGCACAACCGCTGAGGGCCAGTACTGGAGGTGACTGTGTGGCCTTACTACTGGCCTCAAAGGTGTAGATCCTCTGTCCGAACGGGTTGCGGTCCACGAACCCCGTGAGATCACAACGTGATCGTGGGTCTGTGCTGATCGGTGTCCTGGTTGAGGAGTCCGAGATCGAGGAGTCCCAGATCGGTCACGCCGGTCAGGATGAACCGCCCAGGGTTTGATGGAGGCTCTGATGTGCCCCGAGTTTTGCGGAGTCGGGTTGCTGGACTTCATGCTGATCACCCCCAGGAGAGGTCGGCATGCCCAGGAGTTACCCGCCGGAGTTCCGCAGCAAGGTCCTCGACCTGCTCAAAGCCGGCCGTACCGTCGCCCAGGTCGCGCACGACCTGCAGATCAGCGACCAGACGATCTACACCTGGCGCCGCCAGGCGCTCGTCGACGCCGGACAGGAACCAGGGCTGACCTCGGTGGAGAAGGCCGAACTGGCCTCGGCCCGACGTCGGATCGCCGAACTGGAGACCGAACTGGCGATCCACCAGCGTGCCACCGAACTGCTCAAGGAGGCGGTGCGCCCAAAAGCCCGCTTCGCCGCGATCGTGGCGATGGCCCAGGAGGGGCTCCCGATTCAGACCGCCTGCCGGATCCTGGGAGTGTCTGAATCAGGGCTGCACGCCTGGCGTGGTCGGGCTCCGTCGGCCCGCTCGGTGCGGCACGCCTGGCTGACCGACCTCATCAGGCAGGTCCACGCAGCCTCCAATGGGGTCTACGGCTCGCGACGGGTTCGCGCCGAGCTGATGCTGGGTCGGGGCATCACGGTAAGCCACGGCGCGGTCGAGATGCTCATGAGACGTGCTGGTATCACAGGCCTTCCGGGCCGCAAACATCGACGGCCCCGACCGGATACGGCTACCGCGACCGATCTGGCCGACCGCGATTTCGTCCGCATCGCGCCGAACCAGCTGTGGATCACCGATATCACCGAGCACCGCACCCGTGAAGGCAAGGTCTACTGCGCCGTGGTGCTGGATGCCTTCTCCCGCAGGGTAGTCGGCTGGTCGATCGACAGCCGCCAGGACGCCGCGTTGGTGACCAACGCGCTCGGCATGGCCCTGCACAACCGCGAGGCCGCGGCGGACACGGTGATCCACTCCGACCACGGTGTCCAGTACACCTCATGGGCTTTTACCTTACGTGCCAAGGAATCCGGGCTGCTGCCATCGATGGGTTCGATCGGCGACTGCTATGACAACGCGATGATGGAATCGTTCTGGGGCCGGATGCAGACCGAGTTGCTGGACCGCCAACGCTGGCGCACCCGCATCGAGTTGGCCAACGCGATCTTCGAGTACCTGGAGATCTTCCACAATCGGCAGCGTCGCCACAGCTCCCTGGGCATGCTCACCCCGATCGAGTATGAAAGGCTTCACGCAGCCCCAAGCGTGGCATGAAGTCCACCGAGCCGACTCCACGAAATCCAGGGCACATCAGAGCCTCTACCAACCCCGGATGAAAGCTACCGACATCACCAAAGTCCCGGTGAGCTACTCGGCCTCGACGACAGCCTCTGACCAAGACCGTGCCTGTTCCCGCCCGCCTGCCAGCCAGGTCCCGCCACCAGAAGGCGCCTCGTGGACGCGGCCGATCAGGCCGCCCTCTCACCGAACCATGTGTACAAAATGTGTACGAGACCAGTTGTCGATCTTGTTCCAGGACACCTATCTGGGCAGCAAAAAGGGCCGTCTACCTGCGTAAACGACCCTTTGCCCGGTCGGGCTGACAGGATTTGAACCTGCGACCCCTTGACCCCCAGCGGGGCAAGGGCGCTCCGCAGGGATCCGCGCCGGTCCATCCGGCTGGTCAGCGTCCGGAGATAGTCCAGGTCAGGGCCTCCAACCCAGACCCGTCCGCACCGTCCGTGAGACGTGCGTGAGACGGGCGCGATTGGAGAGCCCATGTCGATCCGCACGCCCAATGACATCACCCAGCGGTCGATGACCGAGCTGGTGGAGCAGTGGTCCAACGCCCGAATGCGAGCCTTCCTGGCCACCCACGCCGAGCAGCGGGACCCCGACCCGGATGACCTGTTCACCGAACTCGCGTACGGCACCCGCATCTCCCAGGAGGCCACCTGCGGACGCTGGTGCGCAGTCGCCGACCTGCTCCGGGCCGGTGCGGCGGACTCGTGGGCACAGATCGGCTCGGCGATGGGCTTGACCGAGACCGAAGCTCACGACGGATTCCACGCCTGGATCACCAGCCAGCTCGACCTCCAACGTCGCACCGGCATGATCGGCCTTACCGACACCGAGGCGGCGAAGCTGTACCAGCTGGCCAAGGTGGTGACCGGGTGACCACCTCAACCAACGGACAGCTCGTCGACCAGGTACGCGAAGCCCTCGATGCGGCCCGGCAAGCTGGCCAGCCGACTCCCGGTCGCCCGACACTCGTGCGGCTGACCGGAGCAACAGATCACGCCGTACGCAAGGCGCTGGCGGAGCTGGCGACCAAGAACGCCGGCGCTGGTGACCCTGGCGATACCGCCTCACCAACCGACCAACCATCCGTCACCAGCCGTCCAGCCGCTGGCGGACGGCTGGTGGCGTGGGCAGGCTTCGTGTTCGGATCGGTCTGAGGTTCCCCCGGTTGTCCGGAGACTTCCAAACCAGGTTTGATCTTGTGAACCGAGGAAGGAAGTCATCGTGGCTGCGCCCAAGAAGTACCCGGATGAGCTGCGTGAACGGGCGGTGCGTGTGTACCGGGAGTCCGAGCCGAAGCCGGTGATCCGCAGGCTGGCTGAGCAGTTGAACGTGCATCCCGAGGCGCTGCGGAACTGGATCCGCCAAGACGAGGCTGACCAGGGCGAGCGTGCTGATCGGCCGACGACCGACATGATCGCCGAGAACCGGCGGCTGAAGCGGGAGAACGCTGAGCTGCAGCGGGTCAACGAGGTGTTGCGGGCGGCCAGCGCTTATTTCGCCTCCGAGATCGACTCGACCCGGAGGACGTCATGAGCTTTATCGACGCCCACACGTTCTCGGTCGATCTCGTGCTGCGGGTCCTGGGCATCCCACCGTCGACCTACTACGACTGGCGGGCCCGCCAGTCCGCGCCCAGCCGACGGGCGCTGCAGGACGCGCACCTGTTGGAGATGATCGTCAAGATCCGCACCGCGCACGAGTTCGCCGGTACCTACGGATCCCCGCGGGTGTGGCTGGAACTGCGCCGCCAAGGGGTCCGGGTGGGTCGCAAGCGGGTGGAGCGGATCATGCGCGAGCACGGCCTGGCCGGCGCGTTCTTGCGCAAGGGTTGGAAAGGAGGCTCCACCCGACAGAACCCGCGCCACACCGCCGCCCCGGACCTCGTCGACCGGCAGTTCGACGCCGACGAGCCGAACCGTCTGTGGGTAGCCGACCTCACCAGAATCATGACCGGTGAGGGGGTGCTGTGGCTGGCCAGCATCCGCGATGCGTTCTCCAACAAGGTCGTCGGCTGGGCCACCGCCGCCCGCGCGGACACCGAGCTGGTGCTCTCCGCGCTGGGCTACGCCCTACGCTCCCGCGACGTCCGCGACGGACAGCTGACCCATCACAGCGACAAGGGCTGCCAATACACGGCTCTACGGTTCACCCAGCGCCTCACCGACGCCGGCATCGCGCCGTCCACCGGAAGCGTCGGTGACAGCTTCGACAACGCGCTCGCCGAGAACCTGTGGTCGACCCTCAAGACCGAGCTGATCTACTGGCCCGCCACCACGTTCACCACCCGCGCCGAAGCCGAAGCAGCGATCCTCCGCTACATCGACGGCTGGTACAACCCCCGCCGCATCCAGGAAGGACTCGGCGGGCTCTCTCCCGACGAGTTCGAACAGACACGGCATATCCGCCAACAGACCCGCCCGGCTACGCTCCCAGCCGAGCCGGACGAATCCTGACAACCAAGTCTCCGGCAAACCGGGGGAACCTCAGTCATGTCAGTCGCGGCAAACGTGCTGCACACCTGGCTGCCAACAGCCGACCAAGCACCAGGCTGGTCACCGGCCGTGGCGGCACAGATCGGCGCTGCGGTGTGGCCCATCGGACTGCTGCTGTCGGTGGAGGTGCTCTCCCGCGTGCGCTGGCCACGAGGCTTGCAATGGGCACTCGCCCGCTTCGCCGGCACTGGCGCCGTCGCGCTCGGTTCCGCGATCATCTCCTATGGTCACCTACGCGACGTACTCCTGGCGTGGCAGTACGACCCCCTGGCGGCCGCTGTCGGCCCACTGGTACTCGACGGCCTCATGGTGATCTCCGGCTTCGCCCTCCTGGCGATAAGCAGCACCAGAAGTGGCCGTGCACGAGAGACCAGCGGTCGCGACCTCGCCAGCTGAGAGAAGAACACCGAGACTACCTGCCACGCGCCAAACCCAGGCTGGACCAGGCTGTCGTGGCCAGGTGGTCAATCTGGCCCAGCAACTGCTGGGGCCGCACGTCCAGATCAAGAGGGTATTCGGTGATGGTGATCGACGAGTTTCGAATCCGCCTCGGCGTGTTGGCTGATGTCCCGCTGGCATAGACAAGCCATGCAGCATCTACGTTGAGCGCCGTGCAGTACGCCAGCATCTGGTAGTGGTCGTGGTTCGGGTAGCGGCCGCGCTTGTCTTCCAACTTGTACTTGGCGTCCACGATGATCTGAGGCACTCCGTCCACGGCGTGAACGACGTCGACGTTCATCGTGACCACGCTGTCGGTGTCCAATGTGGTCGCATACTGCCCGATAGTCGCACCTGGACGGGAGGCCCATGCCTCACGCAGTGCCACGGTCACGAAGTTCTCGAACACCACGGCCATGTCAACCACGAAGGCAGCGACGGGGAGTCCGCCGAGACCCACTTCAAACGACGACGTGTTTAGCACCAGCTTGGCCAGGCGCAGCGCAGAATGGTAACGAGCGTTGAGCCGGTCTGACCGCCACTGCGGAAGGGATGCATTCGGGATCAGCGAGGACACGCCGTCGAGCCGACCATCGAGATGCCGCAGGCGGGCACGGAGCCCGGCGCTCACCCGGGGAACTGCCAGCATCCGGCGGAGTGCCGCCCGCAGTAACTGGTTCTCAGGGGTGTCCACGGAATACTCGTCGTAAGTGATCTCCAGTGGTAGCGGGATGCCATGCCGTCGTGCTATCTGGTCACCGACGCGGACGCGGCCACGCAGCACGGTACTTGCGTCCTCCTCGGTGACATACCCCAGGAGCACACCACCGGCAAGTGCCCGTTCAGTATGACGACACAGCGTTTCGGCAACCGCTGGCCACAAGTCCTCGTCCTCGATCCCGTCCACGTTTTCCGGTCGGAAACCTGGGTTGGCTGCGTAACCGAGCATGAACAGCAACCGCGCGATGCTGACCTTGGGAGTAACGACCACGTCCACATCGCCAATATGCACGGCCCCGACCCGCCGCGCTGGCAGCAGTCGAACCGTGCCGGGACCCTGTGGCCGAGCCTTCACTAAGCCTGTACCGCGTAGGCACGCGACCTGGACCGGATCGAGTTCGGCAACCACCCCTGTGCGGTCGTTCTCCGCCAACACATAACGCACCGCGCCTGCCATCATGCGGTGGTGGTGGAGGTCGCGACTCGGCGAATCGCGTCGAGGCCGAATCGCGCATGAACCTGGGACCGGGTGAGCCGGCCATAGTAGTGCTCTTCCAACAGCGGCAGGATCGAGTACTCCCACACCAGCGCAAGCCCGCCATCCCGGTCGGCGTCAGACTTCATCAGGTACGACGGACCAATCTTGAAGTCCCGGTCCTCGGCGTCGATTGCTGCGTTGAGCGAGGCAAGCAATAGCGCACGGTTGTCGTTCTTGCCGGTGGCCGTAGCCCACCTCGCCAGCAGGTCACGGACTGGGGGCTCGTCAGGGTGTAG
>NZ_DASQCC010000235.1:0-5159 GCF_035634895.1 Actinophytocola sp.
GACGGCCTCGTACATCTCGGCACCGCGCACGCACTCGCCAGCGGGCTGCCGGCCGGGCCGCGGCGGGCGAGCATGGTCGGCCTCGTCGACAGCCAGCGCGCGCTCGTCGTGTACCGCATCGGCCGTACCGCCGAGGCTCTCAGCCTGTTCGACCGCGCGATCCCACTTCTCGAGGGCGCGCTGAGCGAGTCAGAGGTCGACCCCGCGGTGCTCGCCCGGGTCGTCATGAACCGCGGACTCACCCATATCGCCGACGGCAAACCCGGACCCGCCGAGGCCGACATGCGTCGGGTCATCGCGCTCGCCGAGGACCACAACCTGGCCCGCCTGCGCGCCAAGGCGCAGAACAACCTGGGCGACATCGCCCAGCTCACCGGTGACGTGCCCGGCGCACTGCGGTACTACGACAGCGTCGAGGCGATCTTCCACGAGCTCGCGCCCGGCCTCGTGCCCCGCGTGCAGATCGACCGGGCGAAGGTCCTGCTGGAGGCCGGACTCGCCGAGGAGGCCGCGCGCTGTCTCGACGAGGCGCTGCCTGCGTTGCGGGCCCAACGGGTCGGCCAGGACCTCGCGGAGGCGGAGCTCGCCAGGGCCGCGGCCGCGTTGCTCGAGGGTGACGTCACCCTCGCCAAGCAGCTGGCGGGCAGCTCGCACCGGCGGTTCGTCAAGCGCGGCAGCGAGTCGTGGGCCGAGGTGGCCGCGCTCACCAAGCTGCGGATCGAGGCAGGCGCGGGTGCGGTGTCGCCGGCCAAACCGGCGAAGCTCGCACAACGGCTGATCGGGATCGGGCTGACCGACGAGGCGGCCATGGCGACCATGCTCGCGGTGCGGCTGGCCGTCCGCCGCGGCGACCTCACCACGGCGGAGACACTGCTCGAGCAGGTGCCGCCACTGCGCAGGATCGCGCCCATCGACCACAAGATGATGCTGCGGCTGTGCCGTGCGGAGGTCGCGGTCGCCAAGGCGGACCGCAGGCGCGCGCTCGCCCAGGCGAAGGCCGGCTTCGTCGAGCTCGGCGCCGCACGCGACCGGATGGGCGGGCTGGACCTCGTGTGCGGCACGGCCGTGCACGGCCTCGAGCTGGCCAGGCTCGCGGTCGGCATCGTGCTGGGCGACGCGCGGACCGACGGCGACGCGCGGCGGCTGCTCGCCTGGCAGGAACGCACGCGGGCGCAGGTGTACCGGTACGAGCCGATGCCCGCGATCGACGACCCGGAGCTGGCCAGCAAGGTCGCCGAGCTGCGGACCGTGTTGCGCACCATGCAACAGGCCCGGCTGGAGCGGCGGCCCGTCACGCACCTCGAACAGCGGTCGGTCGCGTTGCAGCGGGAGGTCAACCGGCTGGGCTGGCACACCTCGCAGTGGGGCCGGCCGCGGCCGGTGTCCTCGCCGGACGAGGTGATCGAGCAGCTCGGGGACCGGGCGCTGATCAGCTTCGCCGGGCCGGAGAACGACCTCGCGGCGGTGGTCGTCGCGGGCGGGCGGACGAAGCTCGTGCGGCTCGGCGCCAAGGACGAGGTCCTGGAGGCGGCCCGGCAGCTGCACGCCGACCTGGACGCGCTGGCGCCGGACGAGCTGATCGCGCCGCTCGTGACCGCGGTGTCGCAGTCCGCGCGGCGGCGTATCCAGGCACTCGACCAGCTGCTGTTCGGGCCCGACGGCATCCCGGCGACGCTGCTCGGCGACCGCGAGCTGGTCGTGGTGCCGTTCGGTGAGCTGTACTCGGTGCCGTGGGAGACGCTGCCGTCGCTGCGTGGGCGCGCGGTGTCGGTGGCGCCGTCGGCGACCGCGTGGGTGAGCGCCAAGGAGGTGCCGCAGAACGACGGGCCGGTCGTGCTGGTGCGCGGGCCGGACCTGCCGACCGCGGCGACCGAGCTCACCCAGCTGATCGAGGTGTACCCGGACGCGATCGTGCTGGACGGCGAGCAGGCCACCACCGGCGCCGTGCTGAAGGCGATGGACGGCGCGAAGCTCGTGCACATCGCCGCGCACGGCACGCACGAGTCCGCGAACGCGATGTTCTCCCGGCTGGAGCTGCACGACGGCGGGCTGCTCGCGCACGAGGTCGCGCGGCTGCGGCACCCGCCGACCCACATCGTGCTCGCGGCGTGCGAGCTGGCGATGTCGCACATCCGCCCGGGCGACGAGCCGCTCGGCTTCGCCGGCGCGATGCTCGCGAGCGGGTCGCGGACGGTGGTCGCCGCGGTGAACCGGGTCGGGCACCGGTCGGCCGCGGTGGCCATGACCGACTACCACCGGCGCCTGGCCAACAAGCCGGTCGCGGACCTCGCGGCCGACCTCGCCGAGACGATGACCGACTACCACCGCCGGGTCGCCTCCGGCGTGCGCCCGGCCCGCGCCCTCGCCGAGGCGACGGTCGACGACCCCCTTCGTCGCCCGTTCATCCTGCTCGGAGCGGGTTAGGATCGCCTGCGGTTGACCTTGGACGTCGACTGCCGCGAGGGGGCGAAGCATGCACTGGTCCGACCCGCGCTTCCTCACGCAGCTGATCTCCGTGCCGATCTTCACCGGCGTGATCGGCTTCGTGACGAACTGGACCGGCGTGATCATGCTGTTCCAGCCGATGCGGTTCCACGGTGTGCGCGTGCCGGGGCTGCCGTTCCTGTACCCGTACCTGCCGCGGCGCGTGCAGGTGATCCCGGCGATCACGCACGAGGGTCGGTTCGGCTGGCAGGGCATCATCCCGTCCCGGGTGTCCAAGATGGCCTCGATCTCCGTGGACAAGGCGCTGCTCAAGGTCGGCAGCATCGGCGACTTCTACCGCGAGTTCGAGCCGGATAAGATCGCTGACCACATTGCGGCGACCGCGCGGACCGAGATTCGCGACGTGGTCGCGCGGATCGTGGAGCGGGAGCATCCACAGCTGTGGCACGACCTTCCGCCCGCGCTGAAGTCGGCGGTGTACACACGGGTGGAGCAGCGGCTGCCGGTGATCGTCCGTGAGCTGACCGAGCGGCTGGGCGAGTACATCGAGCAGCTGATCGATGCGAAGCTGCTGGTGATCCGGCACTTCGAGGAGCACCCGGAGCTGATGAACGACATGCTCCGCGAGGTTGGCCGCAAGGAGCTGCGGTTCATGCGGAACTTCGGCTTCTACTTCGGGTTTCCGGCCGGCATCGGGCTGGTGTTCATCCTGGCGGCGCTGCCGCGGTGGTGGGTGCTGCCGTTGGGCGGGGCGGTGATCGGCTGGGTGGCCAACTGGATCGGCATCAAGCTGATCTTCGAGCCGGTGTTCCCCCGCCGGATCGGGCCGTTCGTCCTCCAGGGCCTGTTCCTGCGGCGACAGCCGGAGGTGAGCGACGTGCTGGCGCAGATCATCGCCGAGGACGTGATCACCATGAAGAACATCGGCGACGAGCTGTTGTTCGGCCCCCGCTCCGACCGGACCCGGCTGATGCTGGAGGAGTCGCTGCGACCGGCGGTCGACGACGCGGTGGGGTTCGCGAGGTCGGTGGTGCGGGTCGGCATCGGCACCGACCGGTACGACCGGATCAGGGACGCGGTGGCCCACGAGGCGGTCGAGTTCGCGTCGACGTTCGGTGACCGCGAGTTCGGCCGGCAGCAGTCGGGAAAGATCAGGCGGTTCGTCGCGGACCAGATGCGACAGCTGCGGGCGGACGAGTTCAACGAGCTGCTGCGGTCGGCCATCAAGCAGGACGAGTGGCTGCTGTTCGTGCACGGCGGGGTGCTGGGCATCGGCGCCGGGCTGATCCATCTAGCGATCTTCGGGGTGTGAGATGTCGTCAGGTTCGTTGGGGTTGTTGAGGATCGCCGCGAACGCCGGCCTGTCGACGGCCCAGTGGGTGGTGACCACGTCCGTACGGACCGGGGCGCGGGTGGCACGTGGCCTGGCGGCCGGCGAGTCCCCCATGAAGATCGCCGGCGACCTGGGCGCGGACCTGCGGGCGGCGGCGCGCTCGGTGCTGGGGGTGCCCGACGAGGAGCCCGCTCACGCCGCTTCACTCGCCGAACCGCGGGCACACGGCGCTTCGCTCGCCGAGCTACGGGCACGAGGCGCGGAGCTGCTGCGGCAGTCGTCGGACGTCCGTTTCGTGGAGGACACGCATCCGGCGTACGAACGGATCCTGGGTGAGCTGACGCCGGACGAGGCAAGGATCATCCGGTTCCTGTACCGGGAGGGTCCACAACCGACGGTGGACGTGCGGACGAACCGTCCACTCGGGATCGGCTCCGAGCTGATCGAGGCGGGGCTGTCGATGATCGGACGACAGGCGGGGGTGCGGAACATGAGCCGCACCAACGCATATCTGAACAACCTGTTCCGCCTCGGACTGGTGTGGTTCTCCCGGGAGGAGGTGGAACCGTCGCGCTACCAGGTCGTCGAGGTCCAACCGGAGGTCCAGGAGGCGATGTCCCGCGCGGGCCGCGCGCCGAAGACCGTCCGCAGAAGCATCCACCTGACCCCTTTCGGCGAAGACTTCTGCCAGACCTGCCTACCCCTGGACACCTAGCCAACAAACATCGCGAGTCCCGCGTACAAACATGGCGAGTCCCGCTTTCGTGCACCGCGAGTTGCGGTTTTGTGCAGTTGGTGGGGCCTGTATGCAGAACGGCCCCGGGGGAACCCGGGGCCGTTCTGTGTGTGAAGGACTTAGAAGTCCATGCCACCGGTCGGGTCGCCGCCGCCGGCAGGCGCGGCGGCCTTCTCCGGCTTGTCCGCGACGACGGCTTCGGTCGTCAGGAACAGTGCGGCGATGGACGCGGCGTTCTGCAGTGCGGAGCGGGTGACCTTGGTCGGGTCCGGCACGCCGGCGGCGAGCAGGTCCTCGTAGACACCGGTCGCGGCGTTGAGGCCGTGGCCCTGGGGCAGGCCCTTCACGCGCTCGACGACGACGCCACCCTCGTGGCCGGCGTTGACGGCGATCTGCTTGAGCGGAGCCTCGACCGCCACCTTGACGATGTTGGCACCCGTGGCCTCGTCGCCCTCCAGGCGCAGGCCCGCGAAGGCGGCCTCGGCGGCCTGGAGCAGCGCGACGCCGCCACCGGCGACGATGCCCTCCTCGACGGCGGCCTTGGCGTTGCGCACCGCGTCCTCGATGCGGTGCTTGCGCTCCTTCAGCTCGACCTCGGTCGCCGCACCGGCCTTGATCACCGCAACACCGCCGGCCAGCTTGGCC
>NZ_DASQCC010000236.1:0-26235 GCF_035634895.1 Actinophytocola sp.
CGCACGCCAACGGCCAAACAGGCGGTGCCTCGACAGGCAGCGAGGCCGGTACACACTCCGACGTCGAGCAGACTGGCAGCCAGGGCAGTCAACCGAGCGGGGCAGAGGCAACCGGGCAGCCCGGCCACGCTCCTGTCGGCGAGGCGGGTGGCAGCCAGCACTCGGGCGCGTCACAGTCGCAGAACGTCGCGACCACCGGCGATCCGGGACAGTCCAACTCAGGCGTGGGCCAGACCACGGCTCCGATGGGTTCGGCCCCGACGCACGCGGCCGGCGCCGCCCCCACCCACACGACGTCATCGAGCAACGCCGGCACCCAGGGGGCCGGCACCACCGCCAACCAATCCACCGCCAACCAATCCGCCACCAACCAATCCGGCGCCACCCAGCAGGCCGGCACCAACTCGCAACCCAACGCCGGCCAGACCGGCAACACCGCCAACTCAGGCAACCAGCCTTCCGGCCCCGCCGCTCCCCGACCCGGCACCACCCAGCAGTCCGGCTCCGCTCAGACCGGCAACACGACCAACGCACACAACCCGGCCGGCAAGGCCGCTCCCGGCCCCACCGCTTCGCAGTCGGGCACCAACCAGCAGGGCACCTCCGGCCGGCAACCCGGCGCCAACCCGTCGGCTTCCACACCCGGCGCCGTGGCCGGTTCAGAGACCAGCAGCAACGAGTCCGGTAGCAACCCGTCCAACAGCAACACTCAACCGAGTGGCACGAAACCGGGCGGCAACTCCGTCATGCCCGGTGGTGCGGCCGCAGTATCGGCTGCGGCGGCGGCCACTCGGGCCGCTGCCTCCGCCAGTACCTCGCCAGATGGTGAGCAGGCTCGTCCCACCGCGAAGCCGGCGCATTCGAAGATCGGCGGGCCTCCGTCGGGCAACGGCACGAATGCTGGGCCTGAGGTCTCCGTCAACAAGATCAGGAAGGACATCCAGCGGGCCGAGCATCGTGGGCGAAACGCCGAGGTGGCCGCCAGGAACGCTCTGGACGCGGCGGCGGAGGCCAGGGCAGCGGTACTGAGGTCCCTCGCCGAGGGCACCGAGGCCGCCGCCAGAGCGGCGCTCGCCGCGGTCAAGAAGACGGCGGACAAGGCCGTCATGGCCGAGAACAAGGCCTACGTGGCGGAGGTCGCGGCCGCCAACGCGAAGGAGTCGGCCGAGCGGGCCGCCGGCCAACGCGGGGGCCGAGTGTCCGAAATGGACATCGCCCGGGCGCGGGAGGCGGCCGCGAAGGCGAGGGAGTCCGCCGAGAAGGCGTTGGACGCGGCCATCGAGGCGTGGCAGGCGGCCACCCCCGACGGCAAACCGCCGCCGGCCAGGGGTGATCACCCGGTGGGCGGGGACCCCGGCCGGCAGCCCGATGATCCGGCGATCCCCGTCCAGCCGGAGGTGCACACGCTGGGCACCTACGGCGCCGACCGGCTGACCGTGGTGGACGGCGTGATCACGGAGATCGACAAGCAGCCCGTCGCGAAGGTGTTGCGGGCGTTGGCCCGACAACGCGCGGAGCTGTACTTCCGGGCGAAACTCGCGATGAACCCGACCGGCCGGGCCACCGGTGACGTGGTCGCGGTGGTGCTGAACGTCCGGACCGGCCAGGTCTTCGAGTCGACGAACGGGCAGACCAGAACCGAGATCACCCCCGGCGAGCACGTCCACGAGAAGCTGCGGGCCCGCGAGGCGCAACTACGCCGACCGGACCACTATCCACAGTGGAACGATGACGGCACGCCGGCACCGGGACCTCGACAGGACCTGCCGGGCCTGCCCAACGAGCCGCTGTACCGGCACGCGGAGGTCCGTGCCGCCAACGAACACCTGCACGCCCACGATGACGCCGAGCTGGCCGACCTGCTGGCGGACGTCTGGTTCACCCAGGCCGACGGGCCCGTGCTTGCCCCGTTCTGCGCGAACTGCTCCGGCGTCCTGGAGGACGTCGGAAGCGTCTCGGGTCGCCGCGTGTACACAGAGGACGGTGGCGCCCCACGGATCGACACCCTCCCACCCGCACTCCCCGGCGACCCGCCGACGAGTCCCCCGAACCCCGCCGCCACACCGGTCAACCCCCGAACCCCGCCCGCCACTCCCACAAACCCCGCCAATGCCACACCGCCGACCGCCACCAACCAGGCCACCACCAACCCGACGGCCACCAACCAGCACGCCACCAACCCGAACGCCACCAACCAGCACGCCACCAACCCGAACGCCGCCAACCACACCGCTGCCAACCCGACGCACTCCGCCGCACCCACGAACCCGTCCGTCACCGGCGGCACACGCACTTCCACCACCCCAACAACGCCGCGAACCGGGACCACGAACCCCAGCCCAGCGAACAACAACACCACCCCGACCATCCCCACAACGCCCCGTGCCTCGACGCCGTCCGGCCGCACCGCCACCGCGGTCACGAACCCCAACCTGACGGCGCCCACCACACGCACCCCCAACACCGGCCCCGCGAACCCCCCGGCTCCCGGGCCGAACACGTCCACGCCCGGGCCGCGGCAGCGGGTCCACAGTGTCCGGTCGGTTCCGGGGTCCGCGTTCGCGGTCAGGGAGAACGCCGGGCCCAACCACATCGAGGTGGCCACGTGGGCGCACCGGGCCATGGACGTCATCGCGGAGGACGCTGGAGTCCGGGCTGTCCGCCAGATTTCCTGGTCGACGTTCGAGGTCACCCGCATGGACGGCTCGACGTTCGTGGCCCTCGTCGTCAGTGCCGAGACCAACGGCGGGAACCTCGCCGAGATCCGGGTCGCCGACCCCGACGGGCGGGTCGAGATCCGCGTCTCCTCCCGGCTCGACCCCGGCAACGTCGAGCGGACCGTCGCCGACGCCGTCGCCCAGGCCAGTGCCGTGCTCAACGGCGTGCACACCACCACCGACGTCCTCGACGCCAACACGACCCCCGCCGCCGGCGCCGAGCTCTCCGCCGCCGACCGGGGGCGGCAGGCCGAGGTCCGCAACCTCGACCGGGCCGCGCGGCGGACTCCCCGCTACCGGCTCGTTCGGCGGCGGCGCATCGCCAACGAGATGCGCGCGCTCGTCGACCACCTCGGGCTGCATCCCGATGATCCCGGTGCGCCGCGGCGCCGTGCGCTCTCCGATGTCGGGCACATCGTCGATCGGCACGTCAAACCCGGGGACAGACACACCTCGACGCCACCCGGTCCCGCACCGCCGCCTCCGCCCACCGTCACCGGTACGCCGGGGCCCCGCGGCCGGGTCGACAGTGTTCGTGCTCTCCCGCACTCCCGGTTCGCCGCCGATCCGCAGGCGCGGGCCAGGTGGGCGGAGGTTCAGGACCGTGCCCGGCAGGCCGTGCGCCGGGTCGCCGGGGACGCCGGGATCGCCGGCGTGACCCAGCGGCTCGGGCGACCGTTCGAGATCACCCGTACGGACGGGTCGCGCTTCACCGCCACCGTGCACACCTACGAGACCAGCGACGGCAGTCCCGCCGAGCTCCGGTTGAACGCCGCCGCCAACCATGTCGACATCCGGGTCTCTCCGCGGGTCCGGCTCGACATCGTCGAGCGGACCATCGCCAACGCCGTCGCGCAGGCCAGTGCCGCCCTCGCCGGCGCACAGACGAACACCAACCTGCTCGACGGCGCCACGCACCCGGGTAACGCCACCGAGCTGTCCGCCGAGGACCACGGGCGCCAGGCCGAGGTTCGGCATCTCGACCGCACCAGGCAGGAGACCGCGCGGCTTCGTGTCGTCCGCCGGCGGCGCATCGCCGCCGAGATGAAGGCGCTCGTCGAGCATCTCGGCCTGCATCCGGATGATCAGCTCGCCGGCGAGCGGCGGGCCCTGTCCGACGTCAACGACACCGTCGACCAGCACGTCAGGGCCGGTGGGCGGCGGCCGGCCTGGGTTCTGCCGCCCGACGGTTATCCCCGGTGGAGCGCCTTCCTCGTCAACCTGACGGCCGACGTGGTGCCGGGGTTCGCCGCGGGCGCCGCCATCGCCTGGCTCGCCGATGCACCGATCGTCGGCGCGGCCACCGCGGCGGCCACCGCGGCCGCCGGGGTGTCCGGCACGTTCGTCAGGCACTGGTACGACCGGCTCAACAAGACCAACACGGACACCGGGCACGGCGACGCGATCAAGATCCGCGCGCACGAACAGGCCCTTGCGCGCAAGAGACTTCTCGATCCGTTGCTCGCCAGGATGCGTGGGGTTCCGGCCGACCGGCTCCCCCGGGTCGACGAGCCCGCGCCGCGGCTCGACAACCCGCCGACACACCTGCCCTACTGGCAGCGGTTCATCGGCCGCGGTCTGCCCGCGATCCTCGGTGCCGGCGCGGCGACCACGCTCGTGCCGGCCGGGTTGCCCGGTTGGGTCGTGCTCGCACACTGGGGTGTCGCCGGGGTCACCGCCGGGCTCGGGCCCATCGTGGAGAAGTACTTCCGCACCAGCCTCATCGCGCGGGAATGGGCGTTGCTCGACAACGTCGGACGGCAGCAGGACGCGACCGCCGCCGCGTTCGACCGGTTGTTCGTCGCGCAGCTCAACGCGCTCTACGACCGGATCGAGAACCTGACCGGGGCCAGCCCGACCGGCACCGTCACCACCTCCGACAACGTGCCGGAGCATCCGGTCGGCAGCACGACCCCGTTGCACTACGGCGCGGAGCAGGCGGCCGGCAACCTCACCAACCTCGCGCGTGCCGCCGCCGACGCGGCCAAGGCGTTCTTCGCGGACCACGCGGCCGACGTCGCCGCCAACGCCCTGAAGACCGGTGGGTTGCGGGTGGCGGTCGGCACGCTCGTCAACGCGTTCCTCGACCGGAACTTCGTGACCAACGAGTACAAGGAGATCGTCTCCCAGGTCCACCACGACTTCGGCAACAAGATGGCCGAGCAGGTCGCGCTGGAACAGCGGATCCTCACCGAGATGCTGGCTGACCTCACCGCGCGGGTCGACCTCGCCGAGGCGGCCGTGCACCGGGTCGACGCCACGCTCGCCAGCCGGGTCGCGGACCTGCTGGCCGACGCCCCGCCCGCGCCCGTGCCCGCCGACCCGGCGGACCGGCCGCGCGGCTACCAGCGGTTCCGGGCCTTCCTGAAGCTGCACGTCGAACAGGTCGTCGTGATGGAGACCGCGGCGGCCGGCGCGGTCGTCGCGTTCAACCAGGACCCGGTGGTGCTGGGCATCCTCGGTGCGGTGGCGGCGGGGGTCCTGGCCACCTTCCCGGCGCGGTACCTGTTCCGGCAGCGCGGGCAGTGGGCCGTGGACGAGACGATCCACGCCGACCGGGCCAAGGAGCGGCCCGTCGAACGGGCACAGGCCGCGGCGGCCCGGAAGTTCGCCGTCGAGCAGGTGGCACCGGTGATCGACGCGGCCGTCGCCGGCCGGCCCGCACCGCACAGCGCGCCGCCCAAACCCGAGCTGTCCAGGGACATCGACGCACGCATCCGGTACGAGCGGGCGCTGCTCGCCCACGAGCCGAGGCCGTGGTCGACGACCAACGCCCGGCTGGTCGCGCTGGACCGGCTGACGCGGATCGCCGGACGGGTGCGGGCGTTCGACGCGCACGCGCGGGCAACCGGCGACACCCGGGCGCTGGACCACGCCCGCGAGGAGCTGCGGAAGGTCTGGGACGCCTACCAGAAGCTGAAGAACGACGGCACTCCCATGCCGCCGGACTACGAGATCCTGAAGCCGGAAGGCATGCGCGGCGGCCGGCCGGGCACGCGACCGGCCGAGGACCTCCGGTCCTACCTGGACGACAGCATGGTCACACCGGCCGGCCGCGCGTTCTACCCGCCGGGCGAGGTGCCGGACACCGCGCACGCGCTGCCGAGGGAGCACGGCCGGTACACCCTCGACCTGCACGGCGGCCCGGACTTCGTCCGCATCGGCGCGGACCGGCTGACCGCCGACGACCTCGCGGCACTCGTCGAGGCCGACCCCAACTGGCACGGCGAGCCGATCCGGCTGCTCGCCTGCGAGACCGGGCAGAAGGCCGACGGGTTCGCCCAGCGGCTCGCCGACCGGCTCGGCGTCACGGTGCACGCGCCGACGGAGATGGTGGGCATCGACCCCGACGGCAACGTGTACGTCGCCTCGTTGACGGTGAACGAGGCAGGCATGCGGGTCCCCGGGCCGCCGGGCCGGATGCGAGCGTTCGAGCCCACGGTCCGGCCCGACCCGTTGCCGACCGTGCACCACGCCATGTACTGGCCGGACCGTCCCGAGGTGAGGATCGGCGACGTGCTGGCCGTGCCGCCCGCCGAGCGGCTCGGCGAGCTGACGCGGATGCTGGACGGCCCGACCGTCTACACGGGCGCCGAGCGGCTGTGGCCGGACGAGCTGGCGGACGCCGTTACGGCACGCGGCGACTGGCGGGGCGGTCCCACGCGCCTGCAGGTCCGCGACGGGCACGTCGACCCGGAGTTCGTGCAGCGGCTGGCCGACCTGCTCGGTCAGCCGGTCGTCGTCCCGGCGAAGGCGGTGTCCGGCGAGTTCCCGACGCTGTCGTCGGGCACGATCGAGGTGTACAACGAGCCGGCGTCGGCGGGGGTGCCGCCGGGCTGCCGGGTCTACGAGCCGAGGAGCGTCTCGGTGGGGAAGGGATCGCCGTGAGGGTCGCCAGGCTGTTCGACGGGCGGGACGCGCGTGGCGAGTGGACGTTCGCACCGGACCGGGCACGGGTCGACGACCCGGCGGAGCGGGCCCGCATCGCCGGCTTTCTTCGCGGTGGCAAGGTGATCCTGCACGTGCCGGGGTCCGATGTGGACCTTCTCGAGCCGGCGAACGGCAAGGTGGTGCCGGTGTCGACGCACACCGACGGCACCTGGATCTGGGGCGCCGGGCTGCGGTACTACGTGGAGGTGCACGGGATCGCGCCGGAACCGGACCTGCTCGCGCACATCGCCGCGCACGAGTACGTCGCGCCCCGGCCAGGGGAGCCGGCCTGGCGGGCCGCGCTCGACCAGCTGCGGCGCTAGAAGAGGCCCCGCACGCTCAGCGCCGCTCTCAGGCGGGCGGGCCACGGCCGGCGGGACAGGCCACGGCGCACCTCCCGGACGGCCGACCATGCCTCGTCGACCGTCGTCGGGGCCGGGCCGGTGCGGGACCACAGTGCCACGTCGACCGTTCTGGCCAGGCTGTGCAGGCCCGTCACCACCGAACGGTCGACGTGTCGAGTGGCCGCGCCGGCCAGGTCGCGCACGGTCATGCCTGCCGTGTAAGGGATTCCGTGGGCACGCAAGCGGTCCCGTGCCTCCGCCCACGCACCGACCACGGCTCGCGCGCCCGGCCGGCGGCGCCTGAGCCGGCCGCGGCC
Organism: Actinophytocola sp.; assembly: GCF_035634895.1. GTDB lineage: Bacteria > Actinomycetota > Actinomycetes > Mycobacteriales > Pseudonocardiaceae > Actinophytocola. The sequence goes on from NZ_DASQCC010000236.1 coordinate 7,309, forward strand.
GAACCGGGCCAGCGGCACGCCGAGCACCCAGATGACAACCAGCGCGGCGAATCCGGTCAGTACCTCCGCGACCGGCAGGGCGAACCCGTCGCCGCCGCCGGCGTTCTCGTCGGCCGCGGCGTCCGTTCGCAGCTCCGGGTCACGCAGCTTCTCCGGCGGCGGCAGGTTCTCGCGGGCCTGGGCGGTCACCTCGGCCAGCCCCTTGGGCCTCACCCCGGAACCACTCGGGGTGCCGGCCGGGTCGAGCGGCACCCAGCCGACGCCTTCGACCGCGACCTCCGGCCACGCCAGGACGTCGCCGCTGTGCACGACGACGTCGTCGCCCGCGCCACTCGCCCGGTAGCCGACGGCGATGCGGGCCGGCAGGCCGATCTTGCGGGCCAGCACGACGTAGGCCGCCGCGAACTGCTCGGTGGTGCCGCGTCTCGTGTCGAGCAGGAACGTCCGCAGCTGGGGCCAGCCGCTGCCGCTCGGCAGGTCGGCGCCGGTCGCGAGGGTGTAGTGCTCCCGCAGGTAACGCTCCAACACCAGCGCCGTCTGGAACGCCGGCCTGGTGTCCTGCACGGCTTTTCCTGCCAGCTCGGCGATTCCGTCGGGCATGTGGCCGAGGTCGCCGAAGCCGGTGCGCGCGGTCGGGTCGATGCCGGCGCCGCCGAGGACGTCGGCGCGGACGGTCGGCTCCCACCAGGACAGGTCGTAGCTCACCGGGCCGTGGCCCGGGGCGAGCAGCGTGCCGGAGATCTCGTCGACCAGCGGCGCGAGGCCGGACACCGACGCCGGCATCGCCTGGCTGGGCAGCCACGGGCCCGCGGCGTCGGCGTACTCGATGTGTGCGGAGTGTTCGGTGGTCGGGACGGTCACGGCCGGCGCGCTCGGCAGCGCGGTGCCGAAACGGCGGGGCCGCACGCTGGGCGTCCAGGTGACGCCGTCGAACTGGTCGAGCACGACGAGCCGCCAGCGGTCGACCGGGGCGTCGGTGGAGTAGGTGAGCACCGCGTCCTCGGGGGCCAGCAGGTGCTCGGTCAGCTCGTCGAGCGGGCTCGCGACGCGCTCGGGTGGGAGGGGAGCGAACTGCTTGTCCCGCAAGGAGTACGCGGACCGGCCGGTCGGATCGACGGCCACGCCGAGCAGTGCGCCGCCGACGCTCAGCACGAGGGTCGGCACGACGAGCAGGAGCGCGAGCCGCCGCCTCGGCCGGGCGACCCGCTCCTCGTCGGCGCTCGATGAGAGGAGCACCGCCGCCACGGCCGCGAAGCCGAACGCGGCGAGCATCGCGGTGAGACCGGTGAGCGCGACGTACGCCTGGCTGAGCGCGAGGACGGCGAGGCCGGGGAGCAGTGCGACGAGCGGCCTGCGCAGTCGGGCGAGCAACTCCACGGCGAGGGCGGTGGCGGCGAGCGCGGCGAGGGGGACGAAGAGCAGCAGCTCGGGGTCGGCGCGCGCGGGCCAGGTGGACTGGAGGGTGAGCTGCCAGGAGTCGGTGAGACCGGCGGCGAGTGCGCTGACCGTGCCCGCGGTGGGGAGGCCGGTCGCGGTGGTGGGGAACAGGAGCGCCTCGACGATCGCGAGGAGGCCGACCAGGAGCGTGAGGAGGGCGCGCCACGGGACGAGCGCGGGCCAGTGCCGGCATGCTTCCGCGACGGCGAACCCGCTGACGACGATCAGAGCGAGCGGGAGGAGGAGCGGCGCGATCCCGAAGACGGGCGAGAAGAGGAGCGCGGGCCCGGCGGAGGCGAGCAGAGCGGCGACGAGCGCGGCACGGGAGATCATCGGGCGGCCTCCCCGCCGCGGAGTCTGATGCCGCGCGGGGCATTCTCGCGGCACGCGGACCACGCCACGAGCACCCTCGCCACATCGGGCGCCCCGAAGGACCCCTTCACGACGCTGGTTATCGCGAGGGACATCGCCGCGCCGGGCACCCCGAAAGGCACCCTCACGACGCCGGGTATCACAAGTGGCACCCTCCCGATGCCCGGCGCGGGCAGGGCATCGCCGTGGGCCGGGGGGATGCGGACCGGGGTCATGAGGTCACCGCCACGTTCCAGCGGCGGGTGCCGCCGCGGGCGTTGGGGGCCCTGATCACCCGCACGCCCGGCACGCTGATCTCCACGCCCGTCCGGGCACCGCCGGCCAGGGTGATCACCATCAACGACGCGTAGTGCGAGCGCAGGGCGGCCACCGTCGTCAGGTCCTCGTGGTACGCGCTTGCCAGTACCACCACCAGCGAACCGCCGCGGTCGGCCGTTCTCGTCAGCGGGACCGGGACCAGCGGGGCGGCGCCCGCCGACAGCCGCAGCTCGCTCAGCTCGTCCAGCACCTGGCGCACCGCCGTCTGTCCGCCGCGTAGCTTCAGGTCGGTGCCGGCCGCGACCAGACGGCACCGGTAGCCCGCCACCGCTGCCGCGTTCATCAGCGACGCGGTCAGCTCCACCGCCTCCTCGAACACCGGCGGTGGCAACAGGTCCGCGCGGGTGTCCAGCAGCGCGGTGAACCGAGGCTGGTTCGGGTCGACGTAGTCGCGGACCATCAGGCGGCCGGTTCTCGCCGTCGCCTTCCAGTGGAGGTGGCGGACCTCGTCGCCGGGGACGTACTCGCGGACGTCACGCAGGTCCAGGGAGCCCTGCGGGGAGTCGTCGCTGGTGCGGCCCTCGTGGTGGTGGCGCGGGTGGCCGGCGACCAGCGCGTGGACCGGGTAGGTCCTCGGGTGCACCCACATGATCGTCGTGTCGCCGGTGGTCAGGCGGCTCCTGCCCAGACCGAGGGGGTCGACGCGTTCCAGGGTCAGCGGGCCAACCTGGATGCGGCCGCGGCGGGAGGTCGGCAGCTCGTAGTGGTAGATCGCGTCCGCGCCGGGTGCCAGGGGGCGGACCGCCACGGCGTGGAAACCGCCGTCGACGCGGTCGCCCGCGGTGAAACCGCCGTGGCGGCGGGGGCTGTCGTTGTGCACACGTAATCGCGCGAACGCGGGTCTGCCCCGCTGGACGCGGTCGGGATAGACCTCACGGGTCACCACCACGCGTGGCCTGCGCGCTGTGACCACGAGTGCCGCGGCGACCGCGCCGACGCCCGCGCCGCCCAGTGCCCGCAGCACGGGGAAGCCGACCCACGCGCCACAGACGTACGCGGCCACCGCCGCCACCAGTACCGCCCAGCCACGGCGGGTGAGCCGGGGCATTACGCGACGGACGAGCCGACCGCGGGTGCCGGGATCGCGGCCAGCACCTCGTCGACGACGTCGCTTGTGGCGCGCTGGTTCAGCTCCGCGTCGGAGGTGAGGATCAGGCGGTGTTCCAGCACCGGCTTCGCCACCTCCTTGATGTCGTCCGGGGTGACGAAGTCACGACCATAGGTCGCCGCGACGGCCTGGGCGGCGCGCACCAGCGCGATGCTGCCGCGTGGGCTCGCGCCGTACCGGAGCGCGACGTGCGTGCGGGTCGCGGCCGTGAGCCGGGCCGCGTACTCGACGACGGCCGGGTCGATGTGCGCGGCCCGCACGTCCTCGACGGCCTGCCGCAGCGTGTCCAGGTCGACCACCGGCGACAGCTCGTCCGGGCCGACGCCAGCGCAGTCGCTCATGATCACCAGGACCTCGGCCTCGAGGTTCGGGTAGCCGACCGACAGCCGCATCAGGAACCGGTCCAGCTGGGCCTCGGGCAGCCGGTAGGTGCCCTCCATCTCGATCGGGTTCTGCGTCGCCATCACGAGGAATGGCCTCGGCACCTCGTGCCGGACGGAGTCGACCGTGACCGTGCGCTCGGACATCACCTCCAGCAGCGCCGACTGCGTCTTCGGCGTGCCGCGGTTGATCTCGTCGGCCAGCACGATGTTGGCGAAGATGCCACCCGGCCGGAACTCGAACGTCTCGGTGCCCTGCCGGTAGATCTGCACCCCGGTGACGTCGCCGGGCAGCAGGTCCGGGGTGAACTGGATGCGGCTGTAGCTGCCGCCGATGCTGCGCGCGAGGCAGCGGGCCAGGGTCGTCTTGCCGAGACCCGGCACGTCCTCGATCAGCAGGTGTCCCTCGGCGAGCAGGCCGGCGACCGCGAGCCGGACCACCTGTGGCTTCCCCCGGATCACGCCCTGCACGTTCGCCGCGATCAGCTCGTACACCTGACCGGCGGTGGGGTGACTCACCCGGCCTCCCAGACAAGATCGTTCGAACGGGTGTCCACGCCGTCGGGATCGGTGACGACGATCCACACGTTGTGGCCGACACCGTAGTAGGCGAACTGGTCCTCCACCAGGTGCCCGTTAGCGTCGGTCCGGTAGTCGCCGCCCGTGTTGCTGTAGCTGGGGTCGTCCGAGAACGGCTGCAGGTGATAGGTCGTGTTGGGGCGCATGTTGTTCAGCACGACGTGCATCCACGCGCAGGAGTCGTGACCCGCGCACCACTCCTGGGTGGCCGGACCGCGGGACAGGGTCACCGTGCCGCCGCTGACCGCCTTGGTCGTCGTGGCGACCTGGCCGACGAGCTGCTGCCCGTCCGGGGTGGTGGTGACGGTCCGGACGGTGAACGTCAGCGTGGCGGTCGTCGAGGGGTCGATGTCGAACCCGGCGGCGGGCCCGGTGACCGTGACGTCCGGCGCGCCGGACATGGTCGCGACGTAGTGGGTGAACGTGCCGGTGCCCATGTCGGCGGGGGCGTCCCAGTCGAAGAGCGCGCGGTTGCCGTTGAGCAGGACCTGCAGCCCGGTCGCCGCACCCGCCGGCCGGGCCGGCGCGGCCGGGGTGACCGGGTTGGCCGCGGCGCCCGGCCCGGTGCCGACGCCGTTGACCGCGGCGACGGTGAAGACGTAGGTGGTGCCGTTGGCGAGGCCGTCGACCACCGAGGTGCGGGCGGCGGCCGAGACGGTGGTCTGGCCGCCGGGCCAGGTGATCCGGTAGCCGGTGACGGCGGACCGGTTGTCCGGGGCGGGTCCCCAGGTGACGGTCGCGGTCGCGTTGCCGGCGGTGGCGTTGACACCGGTCGGCGCGCCCGGCGGGCTCGGCGGCACGGCCGGCGGCTCGTCCTGTTTCTCCGGCCCGTGTTGCTGGGGCTGTTCGGGCTGTTCCGGCCGCTCGGTCCTCGGCGGGTTGGTGGTGCCGGGTTCGGGGGTGTCGCCGGGCTTGGGGGTGATCCGGGCGTCCGGGTCGTGGCTACCCACCGGTGCCTTGCCCGTGCCGGTCCCGTCCTCGATGGGCACGTCGGTGAGCTCACCGTCGGTGTCGACGACCACGACGTGTTCGCCCTCGGCGCCGTCGACGTAGATGCGGTCGTCCTCGCCACGGGTGAGCCGCGGGTCGCCCTGCTCGGCGGGGATCTCCCTGGTCTGCTTGGGTTCGCCCGCGCGGTCGTAGGTGGTCAGCGTGTTGGTGGTGCGGTTGACGACGGCGACGACGTTGCCGGTCGAGACCGGCCCGGCGTACTCACCCGCACCGAGGTCGATGGTGACGGGCGCGGCCCGGTCGATGCCGGCGGTGCCGAGTCCGGCGTCGACAAGATGCATGCGCCGGCCGTCGAGGATGGCGAGCCGCCCGCCGACGTCCGTGCTGGCGAGGCTGGCGTCGTCGTGCGCGTCGATGCCGAGGTCACGCGGCTCGCCGAGGCCGTCGGGCTCGACGACCTGCACGGTGTCCCTGGTGGTGTCGACGAAGACGAGGCGGTCGCTGACGGTGGAGAGTGCGCCGGCGTGGCCCTTGGGGAGCGGGACCGGGCAGGAGACCTGCTTGGCGCCCTTGGCAAGTTGGCAGAGGTGGCCGGCCTTGGTGCGGGGCAGCCAGAGCGTGCCGTCCCGGGTGGCGACCGGAATGCCGACCGGACCGCCGAGGCTGAGGACCGTGTGGTGGTCCCCGAGCCGCACGACCTTGCCCGCGGCGCGGTAGACGAGGTAGGGACCGCCCGCGGTCTCGACACCGACCGGCTGTTCCCTGACGGGTGGGGTGGTCGACTCCTCGACGGAGAGACTCGACCTGCCGAACTCGGTGATCCGCGAGTCGCCGACGACGTAACCGCTGGTGTCGCCCTGGAACACCTGGTCACCCGGTCCGCCGGGAACGCGGGCCTGGGCGTCGACGTCACCGGTGGACCCGTCGACGTGGAAGGCGGACTGCAGGGCGGAGTTGTAGATCCAGTGACCGGGCAGGAGGAACTGAACGGCCGAGACGGGGTTCGCGGCCCCGGTCACCGCCGCGACAACCCCGGCCACACAGGCGATGACGACCGCCACCACGGGCAGACGGCTCCGCACGGACCTGGCGAGTGCCGCCTTGTCAGTCATGGCCACACCGTAAAAGTAGTCGGTTGGCATCGTCCAACGCCGGTCGATGGCAACTTCAGGACACCTACGTTGACCAACTCGTTGTCACGTCAAGGGACTGGGGTCACGGCACGACGGGCAACGCGAGCTCGAAGATCGCGCCGGCGTCGTCCGCGTTGTAGACGGAAAGGGTGCCGCCGTGGGCCCAGGCCACCCAGCGGACGATGGACAGGCCCAGGCCCGACGAGCCGCTCCCCGTGCGGAACCGGTCGAACGCCTCGTCGGCGAAGTCGCCGTCCACGCCCGGGCCGTGGTCGGCCACCGTCACCCTGCCGTTCGCCACGGTGATGTGGACTATCGCCGGCTGGTTGGGTTGGCGTCCGTACCGCAACGCGTTGTCCAGTAGGTTGCCGATCGCCCGCTGGAGCAGCGTCGGGTCGACCATCACCTTGCACGGGGCCGCGGTCAGCGTCACCGACGCGCCGTCCGCTGGGGTCTCCTCGACCACCCCCGCCACCAGCTGGTCCAGCCACACCGGCTGTACCGCCAACCGTTCCACCCCCGCCGCCAGGCGGGCACGCACCAGCAGACCGTCGATGATGCTCCCCATCCGGGAGGCCAGCCGGACCGTTCTCGGCAGCAGGTCGCCGCGTTGGGTCGGGTTGCGCAGCGCCGTTTCGGCCAGTGCGCGCAACGCGGCCACCGGCGTGCGCAGGTCGTGTGCGGTCTCGGCCAGCAACACCTCCTGCTGCTCCAGGGCCGCCACCGCCGGGCGGATCGCGCGAGCCGAGAGCAGATGGCCCGCCAGCGCGAGGCTGCCGATGAGCACCGCCGCGCCGACGACCACCCACAGCACCAGCCGGTTGTGTTCCTGCAGCATCGGTTCCGCGTCGCTCACCGCCACCACCGCGCCCAGGTACCCAGACCGGCCCCGGAACGGCTCCGCCCGCACCCGCACCATCCGGTCGTCCGTGCCGTGCAGGTAGCCGTACAGCTCGTGCCCGGACCGCGCCGCGTCCGCCGCGAGGCCGCGCAGCACCGCACTGTCCATCGGCACGCACCGGCGTTGCGAGTACAGCTCCTTGAACGAACCCGACCCACCCGGCAGCACCGCGAACTGCGGGCACTGCTGGTTGATCTCGTCCTGACCCACCAACGCCGTGACGATCGCGTCGCCGTCGCTGCCGATCAGCCTCGCCACCGTCGACGTCACCCGGGACAGCCGCAGGTCCAGCTCCTTCTCGCCGCTGTCCCGGTCCGCCTGGATCACCAGCCAGGCGAAAACGACCAGCCCCACGGCGTTCATCGCCGTGAACATCACGGTCAGCACCCAGCGCAGGCGACGCAGCCGGTCGGCGGACGAACCCTTCACGGGACGGGACCGTATGCCCCGAGGCGGTAGCCGCGCCCGCGGATCGTGTGAATCAGCTCCGGGCTACCCAGCTTGCGCCGCAGGCGTTTGACCACCACGTCGACCACGTTCGACATCGGGTCGGCGGCCGCGTCCCAACAGTGTTCGATGAGGTCGGTCCGCGAGACCACCTGGTCCGGGCGGATCGCCAGGTACTCCAGGACCGCGAACTCCTTGTCCGACAACGTGAGCAGCACGCCGCCCCGCCGCACCGCCCGCCGCGCGCAGTCGACCTCCAGGTCCGCGTGCCGCAGCACCGACGGACGGCCGTCGCCGCGCCGGCACAGGGTGCGCACCCGCGCGGCCATCTCCGCCACCGAGAACGGCTTGACCAGATAGTCGTCGCCGCCCGCCGCGAAACCCGCCACCCGGTCGGCGATCGAGTCGCGGGCGGTCAGGAACAGGACCGGGACGCACCAGCCGGCCCGCCGCCGGCGCTGGACGTAGTCGAGCGCGTCGCCGTCGGGGAGCATGCGGTCGAAGACCACGCAGTCGACGGACACCTGCCGCAGCAGGGCGTCGGCGGTCGACAGGTCGGGTGCCTGCGAGACCTCGACGCCGGCCGCGCTCAGCTCGACGGACACCGAGATCCGCAGGTCCTCGTCGTCCTCAACCACCAACACGCGCATGTCATCGAAACCTAATGTGCCGTGGCCGATCGTGATTCCACCAACACGACCGTAGCCATCCACACGCGGCCCGGAACGGCACTGGCCGGAACAGGACGCCAGGAGGAGGTGACCGGTGGACACACCGAACGCGGCCGCACTCGCGCGCCAGCAGGCCACGGCCCGGTCCGCCAGCAGTCCGACCGCCGCGCCGACCAGAGCGGCGCCGCCGCTGCGCGTCGCGGCGGGTGCGGCCCAGGCCGCGGCCCGGCCACTGCCCCGGCGGCTGCCCGAGGTCGACGTCCACACCCGGCCGCTGCTGCTCACGCCACCGGTGCGGCCGGCGAGGACCACGCCGGCCGCACCGGTCACCACCGCCCCGCCCCGCCGGCCGTGGTCACGGCGGCTTCGGGAGTACACCGGGAGACTGTCGGCGGTCCAGGTGCTCTGCTGGCAGGTCGCGGCCATCGGCGTCCTGCTGACCGTGCGCCGGCCGTGGCCCGTGCTCGCCGTCGCGGCCACCGCCGCGACGGCGCTCCTCGCACTGACGAGCGTGCGGGCCGGCGGCCGCTGGCTGTACGAGCTGACCGTGCTCGCCGCCGCCTTCCGCATCCGGCAGCGGCGCACGGAGCTGCCCACGAATGGCGGTACCCCGGCCGCGACCCTCGCGCTCATCGAGTTGCTCCTGCCCGGTTCGACCATCCGGACGGTCGAGACCAGCCAGGGCCCCGCCATGGCGATCAGCCACCGGGGTGGCCTGACCGCGCAGCTGAGGCCACCCACGCTCACCCCGGAGCTGCTGGGCGTCCTCCCCATGCCCGCCGCCCTCCTGCCGACCGCCACCGACCACGTCGTCGGCGTGCAGCTCGTGCTCCACACCGGCATCCGGCCCGACATGCCGCGCCGCCTATGGGTCGCGGTGCACGCCGCCCGCACCGTCGACACCCCGGCCGACGCCGAGCTGACCCTGGCTCTGCGCAACGCACTCCGTCGCGTGCGGCGGGCGCTCGACCGCGCCGGGGTGCCCGCGCAGCCGCTCGCCGAGGAGCCGGCACTGTCCGCGATCGCCGGCCTGGCACACATCACCGGCGGGCGGACGGACGTGCGTGAGGACTGGCGATACTGGCGCACCGGGCCGGTCAGCCAGGCCACGTACCGGCTCACCGGCTGGGACCGGCTCACCGGCACGCAGGCCCGCGGGCTGGTCGACGGCATGCTGGCCGGCGTCCCGGGCGTCGCGTCGACCATCACGCTCACCGCACGCACCGAAGGTCGCGGCGACCCGCGCGGAGGCGCCGCCCTCCGTCTCGCCGCCACCACGGAGGCCGCCGTCGAGACCGCGGCCGGCCACCTGTCCAACCGCCTGGCGCCGGCGGGCATCCGCCTCACCCGGCTCGACGGCACACAGCGCAGCGGTGTCGCCGCGACGCTGCCGATCGGAGTGTCATGACCGTGCTCGCGGAAAACCCTGTGCTGCAAGGACATGCGACCCGGCTTCCGTCGAGCGCGGGGGTCGAGGCGTTGCTGGCGGCCGCGAACCGGGAGGTGCTCGTGATGAGCACGCTGGCCGTGGCGGCGCGGGACCCCATCGGCGGGGTGCGGCGCATCGACCACGAGAACCTGCGGCGCGGCGTCCGGTACCGGGTGATCGTGCCGGACACCGCACGCACCGCCCCCGTCCTCGCGACCCGGCTCGGCACGCTGGCACTGTCCGGTGCGGACACCCGCACGGTCCCGGACGTGCCGACCGACGCGTTGGTGATCGACGGTTCGGTCGTCGTGCTGCCGGTCGACCGCACGGCAGGCGGCCCGGCGCTCAGCACCGCCGTGTTCCGGTTGTCCAGTGTGGTCACCACGACCATGGAGCTGTTCGAGCGCGTGTGGCTGACCGCGGTGCCGATGAGCCCCAACGAGCTGCCCGACGCGGCCGAGCTTTCCGCACGCGAGAAGGAACTGCTGGCACTGCTGTCCTCGGGCAGCACCGACGAGTCCGCCGCGGCGCGGCTCGGCGTCTCCGTCCGGACCGTGCGGCGGATGGTCGCCGACATCATGAACCGGCTCGGCGCGCGCAGCCGTTTCCAGGCCGGGGCCAAGGCCGCCGACCGAGGCTGGCTGATCGAGCGGGCGGGGTGGTCATGACCACGGCCACCTCGCGGACCCTGCTGGTGGCGCCCGGCCGGCAAGGCGCCTACCCGACCATCGGCGACGCCCTCGGCAACGCGCCGGACGGTGGGGTCGTCGCCGTCGCCGCCGGCACCTACCTGGAGACGTTCGAACTGGCGGGCCGCCGGCTCACTATCCGCGCGCACGAGGGCGGCGAGGTGATCCTCGACGGCACCGGCGGCGACTGGCCGGTGCTCGATGCCCGCGGCGGCGCACTGACACTGCACGGCCTCACCCTCAGGGCCGGCGCGGCCGCCGTGCGGGCCGAGGACGTCGAGCTGACACTCGAACGCTGCACGCTCTCCGCCACGCGGGGCCCCGGCCTCGCGGTACGGGGCTGCCGGCGGTTCACCGTCAACCGGTGCACGGTGGACGGCGCCGAGCAGGGCATCGTCGTGGAGAGCTCGTCCGGGCGCATCGAGGAGACGAACGTGCGGAACGTGACGGGGGACGGCGTCGTGATCGGGCTCGGCGCGGACCCGGAGCTACGCAACTGCACGGTCGCCGACTGCGGCCAGCGCGGCATCTACGTCTACCAGTACGCGCGGCCGGTCATCGAGACCTGCGACGTGGCGCGGACCGGGCACGAGGGGGTCGCGGTCGCCCAGCAGAGCCGGCCCGAGGTGCGCAGGTGCAAGGTCCACGACGTCGGCGGCGTCGGCATCTCGTTCGCCGCCGGCTGCGCCGGCACCATCGACGAGTGCCATGTGGACAACGCCGCGCCGCCCGGCATCCTCGTCGCCGCGGGCGCCACGCCGACCGTGACCGAGCCGGCCAGGCGGGCGGTGTCCAGCGGGGACGCCGGCGTCGACGACCTGCTCGCCGACCTCGACGCCATGGTCGGGCTCCCGGGCGTGAAGTCCGAGGTGCACGCGGTCGTCGACGAGATCCAGGTCAACGAGTGGCGCAGGCGCGCGGGCCTGTCCGTCGGCACGGTGAGCCACCACCTGATCTTCGCGGGCGCACCGGGCACCGGTAAGACCACGGTGGCCCGCACGTACGGCAGGCTGCTCAAGTCCCTCGGCGTGCTGTCGAAGGGGCAGTTCCGCGAGGTGTCCCGGCGCGACCTCGTCGGCCAGTACATCGGCCACACCGCGGAGAAGACGTCCGTGGTGTTCGAGGAGTCGCTCGGCGGCGTGCTGTTCATCGACGAGGCGTACACGCTGTCCCGCCAGTCCGGCACCGGCGGCGACTTCGGCCAGGAGGCCATCGACACGATGGTGAAGCTGATGGAGGACCACCGCGACGAGGTGGCGGTGATCGTCGCCGGATACACCGACGAGATGCGGAGCTTCCTCGACGTCAACCCCGGCCTCGCGTCCCGGTTCTCCAAGACGATCGAGTTCGAGAACTACTCGGCCGACGACCTCGTGCAGATCATCGCCCGCATGGTGACCGGCGGCGACTACCAGCTGGACGAGAACGCGACGCCGCTGCTGTGGGAGTACTTCGACCGCATCGCGAAGGACCCGAACTTCGGCAACGCCCGCGACGCCCGGCGGCTGTTCGAGGGCATGCGGAAGGTCCAGTCGCAACGCCTCCGGCTGCTCGGCCGGATGCCCGAGCTGACCGAGCTGCGCACGCTCACGGCCGAGGATGTCCTGGCGGTCACGAACCAGGGCCACCTGGGCCAACGGTTGGCGCGGGAGAACCGGGAGGTGACCCGCAACAACTAGTACCTTCTGCCCCGTGCGGGTACTGGTGGTCGAGGACGACGAGAACCTCCGTGTCGCGATCGCCGGCTCGCTGCGTGGCGCGGGGTTCGCCGTCGACGCGGTGGGTGACCTGCCCGGCGCGGACGAGGCGCTGTCGGTGAACTCCTACGACTGCGCGGTGTTCGACCGGATGCTGCCGTCCGGGGACGCGCTCCGCTACGTCCAGGCCCGCCGGCCCGCGGTGCCCGTGCTGTTCCTGACCGCCCGCGACGCCGTGGCCGACCGCATCGCGGGGCTCGACGCCGGCGACGACTACCTCGTGAAGCCCTTCGCCGTCGAGGAGCTGGCGGCCCGCGTGCGGCGGCTGTGCCGGCGCGGCAGGGGCAGTGCCGGTGGCCCGCCGGTGCTGCGCTGCGGCGACCTGGAGGTGGACAGCGGGCGGCACGAGGTGCGGCGCGCGGGGGTACTGCTCACGTTGACGGTCAAGGAGTTCGACGTGCTCAGGGAGCTGGTGGCCCGGCAGAGCCAGCCGGTGGGGCGGACGGAGCTGATCGGCGAGGTATGGGACCCGCTGGTCGATCCCGCGTCGAACGTCCTGGATGTCGTGATCACGCAGTTGCGCAGAAAACTTCGGAACCCTCCGATGATCCACACCGTACGTGGATACGGATACCGCATCGAACCCGCGTGACGACGGCTAGCCTTGGTCGCACACTGAGATTCCCTCGGGGGGAATGACATGCGTCGTGTACTGCTCGCCGTCCTCGGCCTGTTGCTGCTGGCCGGGTGCAGCTCGAAGGTCGCCGGCCGGCCGGTCGCCGCCGCGTCCCCCGACCAGGACCTCAAGCTCGTCCGGACGTACTTCAAGGACCTGAACGAGGCCGCCGACGAGGGCCCGGACGAGCAGCGGGAGTTCCTCCTGCACAGCCAGCACCCGGACTTCGCCGACGACCTGTGTGATCTCGGCGACCTCACGCTGACAATCGACCCGGCCCTGTCGACCCTGCGGGCGGACCCGGACTGGGTGCCGCCAGGCGCGGGCCGCAACGCCACACACCCGCGCGGCAAGGTCTACGTCCTCGGTGTGTCGGTCGCGATCCGGCAGGACGGAGCGTTGCTCGGTCAGCAGATCGGGTCGGAGCGAGTGGTCATCCTGGACGGGAAGGTGTACGGGTTCGCGCCCTGCCCGACCGGCGAGTGACGGAACGTGATATTCACGCGCCCCCGTACACCGGTAGAGGGAAATCCGAACCAGCTCGCCCCAACGTCTCAAGCCGGCCATCCCCCGCGACGACAAGTCGTACGTAGGGAGGTGAGCTCGATGGCCGTACTTGATCAAGGCGTCGCCGGTTGGCGTGGTGACCACCACATCGGCGAGCCGACGGTGCCGATCCAGCACCTGACCCGCCGTCAGGTCGAGCTGGAGGAGGCCAGCCTCGTCGAGCTGCACCAGTCCATCGCCTCACTGCTGGCGTCGCGCGGCGAGTGGCGGCAGGCGTACGAGCACCTGCGGCACGCGTTGGACCTGGCGACGGCGGAGAAGACCCCGCACGTGCCCGAGCAGTTCCGTCAGGAGGTCGCGCGCCTGCGGCGTGAGCACGCGGAGGCCCGCGAGCAGAGCATCCGCGACTCGCTGACCGCGAGCTACAACCGCCGCTACCTGGACCAACGCCTGCTCCAGTCCGGGCACGGCGAGTTCGCCGTCGCCCTCGTCGACCTCGACTGGTTCAAGCGCGTCAACGACACGTTCGGACACCTCGTCGGCGACCGGGTGCTCCAGAAGGTGGTCGAGCTGCTGCTGGTGGGGTTGCCGGAGAACGCGTTCTGCGCGCGGTACGGCGGCGAGGAGTTCGTACTCATGCTGCCGGGCCTTGAGCCCATGGCGGCGTGGGCAGTGGCCGAGGCGGCGAGGGTGCGGGTCGAGCAGTTCCCGTGGACCACGGTCGTCCGCGGCCTGCAGGTGACCGTCAGCATCGGCGTGGCACACGCCTCCAGCACCGGCGGGCTCACGAGCCCTGAGCAGCGGCTTCGCCTCGCTGACGCGTTGCTGTACACGGCCAAGCAGTCGGGCCGGAACTCCGTCGCCTACCGTGTGGGCGGGCAGGTCCGCCTGTCCGGCACCGCGGCGCAACGAGGCCATCGGGGTTAGTTCGCGGTCACCCCTGACCGCCCCTTGCGTCGGTTCGATAACATTTGAGGCTACGGTGGGCGCTACCCCGATCGGCCTAGGCGGTTGGGACCACTTGCCCACCGGTAGTCAGCAAATTTGGCTTGGCAGTCGTCTTGGGTGCCATCCGTACGTACTATCTGGGCCGACGAGCACACACCGGGTTTGCAACCAACCCAGGGTGTGCAACGTCTTGGTAACGGAACCGCCACGGTGGTGGCCCTACTGACGAGAGGAGTCCGGGTGCCCGACGACGAACGCCTCGACGGCACCCGCGACCCCCACGAGTACGGCAGACGCCACCGGCGCGAGGAGGCGCCCCCGCCACCGGAGCCCCAGCAGCCCAGGCGGCGCCGCAGGTCGGTCGAGTCCGGCGGCGTGAGCGTCGCGGACCTGGTCCAGCGGCACACGGGCTCCCGGCCGGATCTCACCCCGGTGAACCCCGAGCAGCTGCGGCAGAACGGCGTGGCGACGCCCGGCCGCCGGGCCAGGCAGGACGAGCCGCAGGGCAGACCGGCCCCGGCGCCCCGCCCGATCGCGTCACCACTCGACGGGGGTGCCGGGTTCCCGCCCGACCGGACCTCCCCACCACGTCCCCCCCAGCCGCAGGAGAACTTCCCCCGCGACGAGGCCGCCGTCAGGCGCCCCGGCGGCAACTCCTCCTTCTTCACCATCCCGAGCGACGCGGTCCGCGACTCGTTCTCCTCGGAGCCCGGCGAGCCGCCGCCGGACGACAACGGCTTCCCGACGGACTTCCCGGTCGACGACGGCCCGTCCTACCGCCCACGCAACGTCGGCGAGGGGTCCGGCCCACGCAACGGCCTTCCCCCGGACGCCGGCGCGCCGCGGCGCAAGAGCGCCCGCCGGCCCCGCCCGGCCGCCGGCCCCGCGACGACCTTCGACGGGTTCGGCTCCGACGCACCCAACGGCTTCCCACCCGAGCCCGAGGCAGGCCGCCACAACGGCATGCGCCGGGCAGGCGAGGCGTCGGCCCACTACCCCGTGCCAGGCGCCGACCCGCGCCGGGCGGGTGAGACGTCCGGGCCCCGCCGCCGCGGGATGCAGGAGGCCTTCGGCCCCGAGTCACGCCGCAACGCCGCCCGCCGCGCGGGCGAGGCGTCGGCCCACTATCCCGTCCCGGGCACGGACGCCGCCCCGGGCTTCCCACCGGACCCGGAGCCGTCCCGCCGCAACGGCAGGCGCCGGGCCGGCGAGGCGTCGGCGCCACGCATGATGCCGGGCACGGACGCGCCCAACGGCTTCCCGCCCGACCCCGAGGCACCCCGCCACAACGGCATGCACCGCGCGGGTGAGGCCCAGCACGAGGCCTCGAACGGCTTCCCGCCCGACCCGGAGGCACCGCGCCGCAACGGCGGCCGCCGCGTGGGTGAGGCGTCCGCGCCCCGCATCATCCCGGCCCCCGACGCACCCAACGGCTTCCCGCCGGACGGGTTCGGCCCGGACCCCGAGGCGTCCCGCCGCAACGGCGGCCGCCGCGGGGAGGCACCCGCCCACCACGGCATCCCGGGCACCGACGCGCCGAACGGCTTCGACGGGTTCGCGACCGACCCGGAACGCTCCCGCCGCAACGGCGCCCGGCGGGCCGGCGACCCCGCAGGCCACCGCGGCCTCCCCGAGCCACCCAACGGGTTCCCGCCGGACGACGCCCGCAACGGCATGCGCCGGGCCGGCGAGGCGTCCAGTCACCTCCCGATCCCGGGTGGTGACGTGCAGAACGGCTTCCCGCCGGACGGTGCGGCCCCGCGGCGCAAGGGTGGCCGGCGGGCCGACGGCTTCCCCCAGGACGGTTTCGAGGCCGAGCCGCCGCGCGGCCGCCGGGGCGAGAGCTCCGGTCCCTTCCCGGGCCCGAGCTTCCCGCCGGACCCCGAGGCGCCCCGGCCGAGCCCTCGCCGCGTGGGCGAGGCCTCCACACACTTCGGCGCCCCCGGCCGTGAGGCACCCCTCAACGGCCGGCCGGGTGACGGCGGCTTCCCGCCGGAGCCAGGTCAGTCGTCCGGCCCCAGGGACGCGCTGGGCAGGCCGGAAGGCGCCGCGCGCCGCCGTGCCGCCCGGGCGGCGACCATGCAGTCCGGGCTGGACCAGCGGTCCGGCCCGTTCCCCGCCGACTCGCCGCCCCAACCGGGTCAGGGCTCCGGGCTGTTCCCCGTCGACGACTTCCGCCGGCCGGTTGACGAGCCGTCCGAGCCGCGGAGCGCCTCCGTCACCGACGCCCCCGACCCACGGCCACGCCGCGCGGCCGGAGTGCCGCCGGTACCGCCGCCTCCGCCGCCGATGGGCGACGACGACCTCGTCACGATGACCACCGAGATGGAGGCCATCGACGGCGGCAACGAGGAGCTCCAGAAGCGGCGCACCATCGACCACACCCTCGCCCGCTTCTCCGCGGTCCACGACGAGATCAAGGCCGAGGAGCGTGAGAAGAAGGCCAAGCGCCGCAAGCTCCGCCCCTGGGAGCGCGACGACGAGATGGACCGTCTCGACGAGCTCGAGGCGCAGCAGTCCATGGCCGTCGCGATCCCCAACCTCGAGCCCAAGGAAGAAGAGGACGAGCAGCAGGCGAAGAAGAAGCGCCGCTGGCGCAAGGGCAAGAACGCCGGCAAGGCGTTCTCGGTCTTCGTCGCCGGGCTGATCTTCCTGTCGACAGCCGTGGCCTGGGGCTTCAAGTCCTACATCGAGAACAGCTCGCAGCAGGTCGACGCGCTCGACCCGGACTCGGACTCCATCAAGGACGCCGCCGCGCAGCTCGGGGACGAGAACTTCTTACTGGTCGGGTCCGACACCAGAGCCGGCGCGACCGCCGAGGACGGGGTCGGATCCGAGGACTCGGTCCAAGGCGCCAGGTCGGACACCGTGATGATCGCCCACGTACCAAAAAATCGAGAACGCGTGGTGGTCGTCTCTTTTCCCCGTGACCTCGAGGTAAGCCGGCCGGCCTGCGAGGGATGGGATCCAAAGACCGGAAACTACACAGGCCAGCAGCACCCCGAGGAGAATCGGGTCAAGCTCAACACCGCCTACATGGTGGGCGGCCCGAAGTGTGTGACCAAGCTGGTGCAGAACATCTCGGGGCTCGCCATCAACCACTTCGTCGGCATCGACTTCCACGGCTTCAAGGACATGGTCGACGCCGTGCAGGGCGTCGAGGTGTGCGTCGAGCGGCCGATGAAGGACAAGGAGCTGGGCTTGGTCGTGCCCGAGGCCGGGAAGAACGTGAAGCTCACCGGTGACCAGGCGCTGAACTTCGTGCGTGCCCGCAAGGTCGAGGGCGACCCGACCGCCGACTACGGCCGCATCATCCGCCAGCAGCGGTTCCTGTCCTCGTTGCTGCGCAAGGCGATGTCGTCCGAGGTGCTGCTGAACCCCAGCAAGCTCACGAACTTCGTGAAGGCGTTCGCGAAGGCCACGTTCGGCGACAACATCGGCGTCGACCAGCTGTTCACCCTCGGTGAGTCGATGCAGGGCGTCGGCGCGGGCCGGGTCACGTTCATCACCCTCCCGACCACCGGCTACGAGAACGAGCGCCACAACGAGGACCTGCGGACCGACGACGCCGACGCGCTGTTCGAAGCGGTTCGACAGGACGTCCCGCTGCCCGGCGAGGCGCCGAAGAAGGACGACGCGCCGGCGAAGAACAAGAAGCAGAGCCAGACGCAGGTGCAGTCCGGCCTGATGCAGCAGAAGCAGCAACAGCCGCAGGGCGGCGGCCCCGTCGATCCGAGCACCGTCAAGATCCAGGTGCTCAACGGCGGCAACGGAACCGACGGCATCGCCGGCGACACCGGCGACGACCTGGCCGAGTTCGGCTTCCAGGTCGTGCGGGTCGGCGCGACGGACCCGACGGACCGGACGGTCATCCGGTACAGCAAGTCCCGTGCCGCCCAGGCGCAGACGCTCAAGGCGGCCGTGCCCGGCGCGACGCTCGTCGAGGACCCGTCCGCGGGCGGCGCGATCCTGCTCGTGCTCGGCCCCGACTTCGACGGCAAGGTCCAGTCGCCGACCACGGGCGGATCGCCCGTCGACGTGCCGGAGAACCTGTCGACGGTCAACGCCAGCGACGTCTCGTGTGCGTAGGGTGGGCCCGGCACCGATTCGTGGCGGTGGGTTCACCTGGGATTCATCCGAGGATGCGGTTGCGGTGCGTACGCGGCCGTAGGCTGTCGCCATGCGTGAGGCCTACCAAGTCGAACTCGGGGAGCTAGCCGAAGAGCTGGCCAACATGTGTGCCATGTCGGCGACCGCCATGGAGCTCGCCACCAGGTCGTTGCTGGACGCCGACCTCGGTCTTGCCGAACAGGTCATCGGCGACGACGCGAAGATCGACGACGCCCGTTCGTCGTGCGAGGAACACGCGTACGCGCTCCTGGCGCTGCAGGCCCCGGTCGCGACGGACCTCCGCACGGTCCTCGCCGCCATCCACGCGGCGGAGAGCCTGGAACGCATGGGCGACCTCGCGCTGCACGTGGCCAAGGCCGCGCGCCGCCGCCACCCGAACCCGGTCCTTCCCGAGCAGGTGCGGCCGTACTTCAGCGAGATGGGCCGCGTCGCCGTCGAGCTGGCGCACGAGGCCGAGAACGTCATCCGCAACCAGGACGTCGAGAAGGCCCGCTCCCTCGAGGAGGCCGACGACGAGATGGACGACCTGCACCGCCATCTGTTCTCGGTGGTC
>NZ_DASQCC010000237.1:0-7671 GCF_035634895.1 Actinophytocola sp.
GACGTAGTCGTTCGCGTCGCCCGTCAGCACCGACAGCTCGCGGGGGTGGCGCGGGTCGGATACGTCCAGCAGCCGGGTCATCGCCGTCGGGCCCGTCTCGTCGGCGCCGGTGGTGACCAGCAGCCGGCCGTCCGCGCTGAACAGCAGCCGCTGGCTGTCGTCGATGCCGCCGCTGACCCGCGCGAGCTCGCGCGGGTGGCGCGGGTCCGCCACGTCCCACAGCTTCGTCGTGGCGACCTTCCGGTCGCTGCTCGTGGTCGCCAAGAGGCGGCCGTCCGGCCGGAACGCCACCGCCTCGACAGGGTTGTCGTCGGTGAGCGCCGCCAGCTCGTGACGGGCCAGGTCCCACAGCCGGACCGTGCGGTCCTCACCCGCGGTCGCCAGCACGTCGCGGCTGAACGCCATCGTGTAGACGCCACCCGTGTGCCCCATCGGCACGGCGTCGGCCATGTTCCACAGCCGCACCGTGTGGTCCTCGCCGCCGGTGGCCAGGGTGCGGCCGTCGGGGCTGAACGTGAGCGCGTAGACCCCGTTGGTGTGGCCGGTCAGCGTGGCCAGCTCGCCGGGCCGGCGGGGGTCGGCGACGTCCCACAGCCGCGCGGTCTTGTCGGTCCCCGAGGTGGCGAGCGTGCGGCCGTCCGGGCTGAACGCCAGTCCGTAGACCAGGTTCGTGTGGCCCGTGAGCGTGGCCGAGGCGGCGCCGGAGGCGTCCCACAGCCGCGCGGTGTGGTCCCACGAGGCCGTGGCGACGGTCCTGCCGTCCGGGCTGAACGCCACCGACCAGACGGTGTCGGTGTGGCCGGCGAGCGTTGCCAGTGCCGTGGGGTGGCGGACGTCCGTGACGTCCCACAGCCGCGCGGTCCGGTCGGCGCCGGCGGTGGCCAGGCCGCGGCCGTCGGGGCTGAACGTGACCGAGTAGACCGCGTCCGTGTGACCGGTCAGTGTGGCCAGCGGGGCGCCGGACGCGTCCCACAGCCGTGCCGTCCCATCGGTGCTCGCGGTGGCGATGAACCGCCCGTCCGGGCTGAAGGCCACCGCGTTGACCGCATCCGTGTGCCCGGTGAGCGTGCCGGAGCCGTGGGGGTGCCGGCGGTCGGCCACGTCCCACAGCCGCACGGTCCTGTCGGCGCTCGCGGTGGCGAGCGTCCTGCCGTCCGGACTGAACGCCACCGAGACGACGTCGTCGGTGTGCCCCGTGAGGACCACCGGCCGGTGGCCGCGGTCGGGCACGTCCCACAGTCGCACGGTCTCGTCGGTGCCCGCGGTGGCGAGGGTGCGGCCGTCCGGGCTGAACGCCGTCGAGACGACGGTGCCGGTGTGCCCGGTGAGTCGGGTGACGGACGGGACCGCGAACGTCTCCAGCAGGTTGTCCCTGGTGTCCCGCAACGGCGCGAGCCGGTAGGCGGCGAGGCTGAGCTGGCCGGCGAGGGCGGGGTTGGCGGCACGCAACGCGACCGCGTCGCTGACCGCCTTCCGCGCGAGGGCGGCGTTGCGTTCCTCGTCCGCGCTGCTCCGGGCTCGGACGGCGAGCACGGTGGCGGTGCCGGCGACGAGCAACAGCGTCGCCAGCAGCGCGACGAGCCGCCGCAGCCGGCGGGTGTGCCGGCGGGCGGTGGCGAGCTCGTCGGTCTCCGCCGCGCCGCTGGCCTTGAGGAAGTCCCGCTCGCGGGTGGTGAGCGCGGTGTCGTTGGCGGCGGCCCAGTCGCCGGCGACGGCGAGGCGGGTGCCGCGGTAGAGGGCGCCGGGGTCACGGTCGAGGGACTCCCAGGCACGCGTCGCCTCGGTGAGCTCGCGGTGGACCACGAGGCCCTCGCGGTCCTCCGTGAGCCAGCCGCGGAGCCGGGGCCAGCACCGGACGAGGGCCTCGTGCGCGATGTCGACGTTGTCGCGGTCGATGACCACCAGCCGCGCGCCGGCCAGCTTCTCCAGCACCATGACCGTGTCCGGGTCGTCGTCCAGCTCGCGCCGGGCGATCCGGCGTTTGGTGTCCTCGGTCGCGTCCCCCAGGGCCGTCAGCCGCGTGAAGACCTGCTTCGCGACCGCCTGCTGCGTGGCGGTCAGGGTGGCGTGGACCTGCTCGGCGGTGCGGGCGACGGCGTGCTGCATGCCGCCGGCCGCCTCGTAGCCGGCGAGGGTGAGGGTGGCGCCGCGGCGTCGCCGCCAGGTCTCCAGCAGTGCGTGTGACAGCAGGGGCAGCACTCCCGGCTGCCCACCGGCGTCCGCGATCAGCCTGGTCACCAGCGCGGACTCCACCATGACGCCCGCGGCGGCGGCCGGCCCGGTGATGGCCTCCCGCAGCTCCCCGGTGGTCATCGAGCCGATCAGGAGCTGCGCGTCGCGCAACGCGGCCACGAGGTCGGGGTGCTGGCCGCAGTGGCCGTAGAAGTCCGCCCGCGTCCCGAGGACCACCCTGACCCTGCTGGTGGGCGTCGTCGCGGCGAACACCAGGGCCGCGATGAACCGGGTCCGCTCCGCTTCCTCGGCGCAGAGCGTGAACACCTCCTCGAACTGGTCGATCACCAGCACCAGGTCGGCGTCGGCCGGTCGTTCGGCCAGCGCCTGGCGGACCCGCAGGTGCAGGCTCTTCGGGTCCGCGGCGAACTCGCCGCGCAGGGCGGCCACCGACGCTCCGGTGAAGGACGCGAGCTGGACCGCGCACTCCTCCAGCGGATGCGGGCCCGGGGTGAACAACAGCGTCGGCCACGGCCCCCGCATGCGGTCGCCCGTCCTGGTGCGGGCCACGAGGCCGGCGCGCAGCACGGATGACTTCCCGGCGCCGGAGGCCCCGAACACGGCGGTGAAACGCCGCTCCCGCACCCTCGCCAGCAGCTCCTCGACGACCTCGTCCCGCCCGAAGAACCGGTCCGCGTCGGCGGGCTCGAAGGCGGCCAGCCCGACATAGGGCGCCGGCTGGCCGGTCTCCTCGCGGGGCGTGTCGCCGGCATCCTCACCCAGCTCCACGACGACCTCGCGCCACCGCTCCTGCCAGTCGGCCGGCTCGCCACCGCACGCGGCCACGTAGGCCATGGCGACCGCCAGGGTGGGCAGCTTTCGGCCGCCCGCCGCCTCGGACAGTGTCGCCGGCGAGTAATGGGCGCGCCTGCTCAGCTCTCGGTAAGTCGGATTACCAGCTTTCTCCCGCAGCCGGCGCAAATCCGCCGCGAACCGCAGCAGCGCCGTGTCCTCCGACGCCAACGGACGTTCCCGACGAGGCACGTCCATCACCCCCTCGATTGCCGGCTCGTTGTTCGGCGAAGTTTGTTCGGCGACCAGCGCCTCGATCCCGAACAACGTACAAGCGATACACATGGCGAAACCGGTCGGGGCACGCGGAAAAAGCAGTCACGTTCCGTGATCAGAGGGGAAGAGAATTTGTTCGCGAATTCGTTGGAAAGACCGGCGGCGCACCCGCCCGCCGGTAGCGACGAGGTACACCTGCGGGTGCTCGGCCCGCTGGAGGTGGGTGTCGGCGACCGGCCGATCGGTCTTGGCGGGCCCCGTATCCGCACGCTCGTCGCGCTGCTGGCGGCCAACGCGGGGCGGGTGATGAGCGTCGGCGCACTCGCCGACGCGCTCTGGGGGATGGACGCGCCGCTTCGCGCACACCGAACGGTGCTGACCTACCTGTCGCGGTTGCGCCGGGCGCTGTCGCCGGCGGCGGCCGCGATGGGTGGGCGCGAACCACTCGAGACGCACCCGGCCGGCTACGCGCTGCGGCTGCCGCCGGACGCGGTCGACGCGTCCCGGTTCGAACGCCTGGTGACGGAGGGACGGGCCGCGCTGGCGGCGGGGCGCCCGGCGACCGCCGCCGAGCTGCTCTCGTTCGCCCTGGCACTGTGGCGTGGTGACGCCTACGGCGAGTTCGCGGCCGTCCCGGCGTTGCGCACGGAGGCGACGCGGCTGCGGGAGCTGCGGCTGACCGCCGTGGCGGGCCGGGTCGACGCCGAGCTCGCGACCGGTGCGAGCGTGTCGCTGATCGACGAGCTGACCGGGCTGACCGAGGAGTACCCGGGGCACGACCGGTGGTGGGCGCAGCTGATGGTCGCGCTGTACCGGGCCGGCCGGCAGGCGGACGCGTCGGACGTGTTCGGGCGGGCGCGCACGGTCCTCATCGAGCGGTTCGGCCTGGATCCCTCGCCCAGGCTGGTCGAGACGCACAGGCAGGTGCTGGACAACGACATCCGGCTCACCCACCGGGCGACCGGCTGAGTCCAAGGTGGACGGACACGGGACGGGCGGATGACGGCGTTCGGGGACCACGCGCTGCGCGTGCTCAGCGATCCGGCCGCGCTCGGCGGGCTGCTGCGGCCTGCCGGCGACGCCGGCGGCCGGGTCCGGACGATGCTGGGGGCCACCTACGACCTGACGGCGGCGCGGATCGACCGGGTCGTCGGTGTCCGGGCACGGAACGTCGCACTGGAGCGGCCGCTGTACCCGGTCGGGCGGCAGGACGGGACATGGTCGCGGCTCGTGCCGACCTACACCCGCACCGAGGTGTCACTCGCCGTGCCGGCGCCCGCCGACCCGCTGTGGGTCGACCTGCTGGCCGGCCTCGACGTCACCGTCGTCGCCGAGGTGGACCCGAGTGGCGCGGAAGCCGTGCTGTCCAGGGCCTTCGACGACTTCGCCACGCTCGACGACTTCCGCGCGCGGTTCGCGTTCTTCGGCCTCGACGCCTTCCTGGCCGAGCACCGCATCGGCACGGTCGAGGAGCTGCGGCACGCGTTCGACCACGTGGTGACCGAGATCCGGCTCCGCACACCGGCGAGGTTCGACCCGGACGACCCGGCGAACACCCACACGCTGCCGGTCACGCTGGCCGCCGTGATCGTCGACCCCTTCGGACTGACCACCGGGCTGCGTGCCACGCGGCTGGTCCGGGAGGCCGCGAGGGCAGCGGTGGGGCCGGCGCCGACCTGCATCCCGACCGAGGCCACCGCCGCGTACGCGACGGCCGTGGTCGCCGCCGCGGACGGGCTGCCCGGCGGGCTCGCCGCGGCGGAGGTCGAGCGGCTCTATGCCAGCGAGGGCGTCGTGACCCTGTTCCTGCCGTCCCCGTGACGCATTCGAGGAATCCGCGTTCGTCGAGTCCACAAAGGATCCGTCGTGCGGTGATCTGGACGGGTCGGACATGTCCCCGGATGGTGCAAGGAAAGCGCGATCTCGATGACGGAACGTGTGCCGCGTACTCCAGCCGGGTTGTTCGGCGATGGGGTGACCCGGATTGGCCGTAGCATGGCCGTGTTTGCCTCAGGCATGAATACCGTCGTGAGTTTCTTCGGCCGCAAAGGAAATCTCGATGACCCACATGACCGAGCTTTCTGACTTCTCCATGGAACGGGCGGCCGGTTGCCCGTTCGATCCCGCGCCGGTGTTCCAGGAGAACCTGCGGGAGGGCCGGCTGCGGCGGGTCCGGCTGTGGGACGGCAGCACGCCGTGGCTGGTGACCGGCTATGCCGAACAACGGGCGCTGCTCGGCGATCCCAGGGCCAGCGCCGAGATCGACACGCCCGGCTTCCCGAACTTCGCCGAGGGATTCGGCAGGTCGGGGCTGAGCTTCGTCATGATGGACGACCCCGAGCACAACCGGTTGCGGCGCACGGTGATCGCGCAGTTCACCGTGAAGCGGGTCGAGGCCATGCGGGCACGCGTGCAGGAGATCGTCGACGACCTGCTGGACCGCATGCTGGCCGGGCCGAAGCCGGCGGACCTGGTGGAGAAGCTCGCGCTGCCCGTGCCGTCGCTGGTGATCTGCGAGTTGCTCGGCGTGCCCTACGCCGACCACGACTTCTTCCAGGAGACCAGCAAGGCGATCCTCCACCAGGAGTCCACCGCCGACGAGCGGGCGGCGGCGGGCGGTGCGCTGTTCCAGTATCTCGACACCCTGGTCGAGGCGCGGTTCGCCGACCCGGGCGAGGACATGCTGTCCGGGTTGACCGAGCGGATCAGGTCGGGCGAGCTGACCCGGCAGGAGGCGACCGAGGTCGGCGTGGTCATGCTGCTCGCCGGGCACGAGACCACCGCGAACATGATCGCCCTCGGCGTCCTCGCACTGCTGGAGCACCCCGAGCAGCTGGCGCTGCTGCGCGCGAACCTGGACGACCCGAAGCTGGTCGCGTCGGCGGTGGAGGAGCTGTTGCGCTACCTCACGATCGCCCACGGTGGACGGCGGCGCGCGGCGCTCGAGGACATCACGATCGCGGGCCAGACGATCCGCGCCGGCGAGGGGATGATCCTGGTCAACGAGACGGGCAACCGGGATCCCGCGGTCTTCGCCGAGCCCGACCGCCTCGATCTCGAGCGGAACGCCCGGAGCCATCTGTCCTTCGGGTTCGGCGTGCACCAGTGCGTCGGCCAGCCACTGGCCAGGCTGGAGCTCCAGATCGTCTACCGCACCCTGCTCCACCGCGCCCCGAACCTCGGGCTCGCCGCCGAGTTCGGCCGGCTCCCGTTCAAACACGACGGTTTCGTCTACGGCCTGTACGAGCTGCCCGTGACCTGGTGACCGGGCCGCGGTGTCAGCCGGTCAGGGCGATCGGGGGGTCGGACGTCGCGAAGAGGCTGTCGAAGACCCGGACCCGGTCGAACGACATGGCGTGTTCGCGCGCCCGGTCCGCGATGTGCTGACGTTCCTCCGGCGACATCGCCAGCACCACCCGGTCGATCGCGGCGGCGAGGTGGGTGGCGTTGCCGGCCTCGACGATGACGGCCGTGTCGCCGACCGCCTCGCCGACGCCGCCGGTCGTGGTCGTGATCACCGGGCCGCCGCCCGCCAGCATCTTCTCGGTCAGGGCGATGCCGAAGGTCTCGACGAAGTCGGGCTCGGGCTTGGTCGGCAGCGCGTACGCCGCGCAGCCGTTCATCAGCAGCGGCTTCTCCTCGTCCTCCACATCGGACAGGAAGACCACCCGGTCGTCGTGCCGGGTGATCGCCCGGACGTCCGCCAGTGCGGGGCCGGTGCCGGCGATCGCGAGCTTCACCCGGGACCGGGCCTCGCACCGGGCGAACGCGGTCACCAGGTCGTAGATGCCCTTGGCCGGGGTGACCCGGGACAGGAACAGCACGTAGCCGTCGCGTTCCAGGCCGCGGCGGCGCAAGGCGGCGTCGACGAGTGCCGGGTCGAGGCCGACGAACGCCGCGGTGTCGATCGGCGGGTAGCTGACCGACAGCCTGCGCAGGCACTCGGCGGCGAACCGGGTGCCGCACTCGGCGTCCACGGCCTCGGCGGCGGCGATGATCTCCTGGCGGGTGTACTCCGACACCGCGATCACCTGGTCGTTGGCGAGGAACCGGGTGAACAGGACGACGGCCGCCCCGAACCGCCGCTCACGCAGGCACGAGCGGATCACGTTCGTGACGTCCGAGCCCACCGCCTTCGCGATGGTGTGGACGTTGGGCGCGTACCCGGCCGCGCGTGCCGCGTCGACGGCGTCCCGCACGACGGCGTCGTGGGGCGCGAGGTACATCGACAGGCACGTGGTCGGGATCGGCTCGGCGAGCAGCTCGACCAGGCGCCCGGTGAGCCCGGCCAGGTACCGGCCGTCGGGCACCCGGTAGTCACCGACCGGCTCGGGCCGCTCCACGGTGATGCCCTTGCTGTAGGGGAGGATCCCGTCCAGCGGCTTGAGCGGCAGGCCCGCCGCCTGCAGGACCGGGATGGGCCACGTCAGC
>NZ_DASQCC010000238.1:0-89202 GCF_035634895.1 Actinophytocola sp.
GGGTCCTGAACGGACAGAAGACGTGGAGCTCCCGGGCGAGCCACGCCGACCGCGCGTTCGGGCTGTTCCGCAGCGATCCGGGCGACGGCGGGCGGGGGCATCGCGGGCTGACGTACGTCATGTTCGACCTGCGGGCCGACGGTGTGACGGTCCGGCCCATCGCACAGCTCGACGGGGTGCCGGGGTTCGCGGAGATCTTCCTCGACGACGTGTTCGTGCCGGACGAGGACGTGATCGGCGAGCCGGGCGACGGCTGGCGGGTCGCGATGAGCACAGCCAGCAACGAACGTGGCCTGACGCTGCGCAGCCCCGGCCGGTTCGTGGCGGCGGCCGACCGGCTGGCCGGCCTGTGGAGCTCGAACCCGGACCCGAAGATCGCCGACCGCGTGGTGGACTCGTGGATCGGCGCCCAGGCGTACCGGCTGTACACACTGGGCACGATCAGCAGGCTCGACGAGGGCGGCAAGCTCGGCGCGGAGTCCAGCGTCAACAAGCTGTTCTGGTCCGATCTGGACGTCCGGCTCCACGAGACCGCGCTCGACCTGCTCGGCGCGGACGGCGAGCTGGCCGGGCCGTGGCAGGGCGGTTACCTGTTCTCGCTGGCCGGGCCGATCTACGCGGGCACCAACGAGATCCAGCGCAACGTCGTCGCCGAGCGGCTGCTCGGCCTGCCGAGGGGAAGCCGATGAGCGGAGCCCGCGGACCGAACCAGGTATTGTCGGGACGGCACCTCACCTGCGGTCTTGTGCACGAGTGGGACTTTCGTACGGGTCCCGGGAGCAGGATGAGCCGCTCGCTCGTTGCCATGGGGATAGTGTCGGGCAGGCGGGGCGGGGTGACGTCGTGAGGTTCACGCCGAGCGCGGAACAGCGAGAGCTGGCGGCGAGCGTGCATGCGTTGCTGTCCGATGCGGACACTCCGGCCGCGATCCGGGCATGGTCGGCCGGCGAGCACGGTCCCGGCCTGGAGATCCTCGCGAGGCTGGGCAAGATCGGCGTCGGCGAGCTGGCCGACTACCCGGTCGAGCTGGCCGTGGTGTTCGAGGAGCTGGGCCGGCACGCCGTGCCGGGCCCGCTGATCGAGTCGTACGCCGTCGCCCCCGCGCTGGGGATCACCGCCGAGCTGGCGACTGTCGCGGTGCCGCCGCACGTGCCGTACGCACTGGACGCGGACGTGGCCACCCCGTTCGTGGTGAGCGGCGACGCGGTGTGCGAGGCCGAGGTCGGCGCGCGGCTCACCTCGGTGGACCCGGCCCGACGCCTGTTCGAGGTGCGTGCCGGCGCGTGGACCGGGAACGCCTCTGACGTCCTCGACCTGGGGATCCTCTGCCAGGCGGCGCAGCTGGTCGGGCTCGGGCGGGGGCTGCTGGAACAGGCCTCCGCGTACGTGACACAGCGGCGGCAGTTCGGCCGCGCGGTCGGGGAGTTCCAGGCGGTCCAGCACCACCTGGCCGACGTGCTGGTGGCGCTGGAGTTCGCCCGGCCGCTCGTGCACGCGGCCGCGGTCACCGGGTCGGCGCGGGACGTGTCGGCCGCCAGGGTGGCTGCCGCGGACGCCGCCTACCTGGCCGCGCGGGCCGCGTTGCAGGTCCACGGCGCGGTCGGGTTCACGCAGGAGCACGACCTGTCGCTGTGGCTGCTCAAGGTTCGCGCGTTGCGGTCGGCGTGGGGCACCCAGACCTGGCACCGCCGCCGGGTCCTGGACGCCATCACCTAGCGCCGAAGTCGGTCACCTGCGCGTCGAAGGCGATCACGTCACCTCGCGCCAAAGCCGGTACCTATAGCGCATCACCTAGCGTCGGAGGCGGTCACCTGAGGGTCGGAGGCGGTCACCTGGCGTCGGAGTCGATCAGTAGTTGTCCGTTCAGGATCGTCACGCGGACGCGCCTGCGTTCGGGTGACGAGCCCGTCGCGCTCGTGTAGGTGACGGTGGCTGGCACGTCCAGGGAGCCGTCGGGGTTCTTCTTGACGTCGTTGGAGTCCGAGGAGCTGACGTTCGTGTACTTCGACCAGTACTCGTCGAATGCCGGGCGGCCGCCGAACTGCGCCTGGGCGTACGGCGACAGCATGGCCCAGCGCTGGTCCAGGGAGCTGCTGGCGCTGTAGTAGTCGATCACGAACTGCCCGGCCGGGCTGAACGGGATCTCCGTGCCGGGTGGCGGCGTGATCTGCGTGGCGCCGGGTGGCGAGGTCGAACTGGACGGGGTGGTCGTCGTCGTGGACTTGCCCGTCGACGACGGCTTGTCGTCGGAACCGCCGCTGTTCTGCGGCTGTCCGTCCTTCTGGGTGGTGGTGGTCGTGCCGGCGCCCTGGGGGTTGCCGCCGTTCCCGCCGTTGCCGCTGTTCAGGATGAGCACCGTGACCAGCGTGCCCACCAGCACCAGCGCGGCGACCACGCCGACGATGACCAGGTTCCGCTTCGACGGCCCGGTCCGCGCCGGCTGTTCCGGCCGGCGGAACGCGGCGGTGGGCTGGACCTCCATCGGCCTCGGGGGCGTCGGCGGTGTCTGCGGCACGGCGAGCGTCGGGCGGGGTGGGGTCTTCGGGGCCCGCTGGGGCGTGATCTTGGGCGCCACCGCGGTCGGCACCGGCAGGATCTGGGTGGCGGCGCTTGCCAGGGCCTCGGCCGCCTCCTTCATCGTCGGCCGCTCGCTTGGTTCGACCTTCATGAGGCTCATCAGCGCCGGCTCGAGCGGGCCGGCGTTCCTCGGCGGCGGCACGTTGCCGGACGCCACGGCATGCAGCAGGGCCAGCGGGTTGGTGTTCGTGCCGAAGGGGGGCCTGCCCTCGACCGCGTGGTAGAGCGTCGAGCCCAGCGAGAACACGTCGGAGGCGCGGGACGAGTCGTCCCCGCGGGCGATCTCGGGCGCCAGGTAGGCCGGGGTGCCGGCGAGCATGCCGGTCTGGGTGGTCACGGTGCCGTCGTCGAGGGCACGGGAGATGCCGAAGTCGGTGATCTTCACCGTGCCGTTCTCGGCGAGGAGGATGTTGCCCGGCTTGATGTCACGGTGCGCGATGCCGACGGCATGTGCCGCGGCGATGGCCTCGGCCACCTGGGCGCCGATCTCGGCGGCCTCGGTGGGCGGCAGCGTCCCGCGTTCCGCCAGCACCGCCGACAGGCTCTTGGACGGCAGGAACTCCATGACCAGGATGGGGTCGCCGTCGTCCTCCGCCACGTCGAACAGGGCGATGGCGTTGCGATGCTGCAGGCGCGCCGCGATCCGGGCCTCCCGCATCGCGCGCCTGCGCACCTCTTCCGTCATCGTGCTGGACAGGCCGTAGCGGACGAGGAGTCGCTTGATCGCGACAATACGGCCGAGCCGCTCGTCCTGCGCCTTCCACACGACGCCCATCGCGCCGCTGCCGACCTGCTCGATCAACTTGTATCGACCAGCGACCAGTGCACCCTTCTCGATGACCAAGGACTCCTCAGGTTGGTTTCGTGCCAGGCCCCGACCTGGACCCTGAGAATATCGAATCCACCTGATCGAGCTACGTCTAGGCAACCAAGCAATCGTTTGGTTGAATGATTTCGTGCTGGATGAGCAGGAGGCACTACGGAACACCGTCCGAACTTTGCTCACCCGTGAGGGTGACACCCGGTCGGCAATGGCCACGTCAGCGGGTTACGACGAGAAGCTGTGGGCCCGGCTTTGTGATCTTGGTGCGCCCGGCCTGCACATCCCTGCCGAGCACGGCGGCGCCGGCGCGTCGCTCCAGGAGACGCGGATCGTCCTGGCCGAGCTGGGCCGGTTCCTGACCCCGGGACCGTTGCTCGGGTCGGTGCTCGCGTCGGCCGCGCTGCTGTCGGCCGGCACCGGCGAGTTGCTGGCCGGGATCGCGGACGGGTCGGTGATCCCGTCGCTGGTCTGGGGACCGTACGCGTTGAACGCGCAGGTGGCGGACGTGTTCCTGGTGCCACGCGAGGACGGGCTGTACGCGGTGTCGCCCGGCGAGGTCTCGGTCACCCCGTGCGAGGCCATGGACCCGACCAGGCGCCTGGCGACCGTGTCCGTGACCGGCTCCGGGGAGTTCCTGGGCGTGCCGGACATGGACCGGGTGCGGGACGTGGCGTGTGCGGCACTGGCCGCCGAGTCGGCGGGGGCCGCGGCCCGCTGCCTGGAGCTGACCGTCGCGTACGCGAAGCAGCGGACCCAGTTCGGCCGGCCGATCGGCTCGTTCCAGGCGCTGAAGCACCGGATGGCCGACCTGCACGTGCTGGTGGAGACGGCCGAGTCGGCGTCGATGGCCGCCGACGAGGACCCGGCGACCGCCTTCGTGTGGTGCGCCGAGGCGTTCACCCAGGTCGCCGGCGAGATGATCCAGCTGCACGGCGGCATCGCGATCACCTGGGAGCACGACGCGCACCTGTACTTCAAGCGGGCGCACGGCAACGCGCACCTGTTCGGCGCGCCTCGGGAGCACGTGGCCCGGCTAGCCGCCCAGCTGGGTAAGTAGCTTCTGGGGCGCCCGCAGCCGCCACGACTCGGTCAGCAGCTCCCGCAGCTCGTCGATGTCGACGGCCCCGAACCGGACCAGCACGGTCGGATGACCGTCGTAGTGCGGGGTGGTGAAGAACTTCTCGGGCTCGGCGGAGACCAGCCCACGCTTCTCGCCCTCGTCCGCGACCCAGACCACGAGCACGTCCCCCTCCTCGCGGACACGGGCGAAGAGCTTGTCCGCGACCCGGAACCCGGGTGTGCCGTAGGAGGGCTTCTCCGTGGTCGCGGGCAACGACAGCGCTATACGGCGGACGTCGTCCTCGGTCACCATGGACGACAGTCTGCCCGCAACCACCCGCGAGGGCTACGTGAGCGGTGAGGCTACCGGGCGAACCACTCCAGGACTCGCCGCGCGACCGTCTCCGGCTGTTCGAGGTGGAGGAAGTGCCCGACCCCGGGCAGGACGTCCACCTCGGACCCGGCGGCGAGCCCGTCCTCGGTGAAGTACCGGGGGTCGAGGCAGCCGTCCTCGGCGCCACCCAGCACCAGCAGCGGCTTCGACGCGATCGCCTCGGTCCGGCCCGCGTACTCGGCGAGTGCCGGATCGGCGCGGCTCGGGTCGAAGTTCGCGCGGTAGATCTTCAGCACGCTGTCGATGTACTCGGTCCTGCCGTACATGTTGTGGATCCACGACCGGTACGCGTCGTCCATGCGCAGGCTCGGGGACCATGTCGACCACAGGTGGTCGACCAGCGCGCGGTCCCGGTGGAGGACCGCCTCCGCGACGCCCTCGACGGTGAACATGAAGAGGTAGAACAGCCGCTGCTGCTGCGCCGGGTCGGCCAGCGCGCGCACGAGCGTGCCGGGCGGCGGGACCGCGATCGCGACGCCGTGGTGGAGGCTCTGTGGCCACGCGGCCGCCACGCGGTAGACCATGCCGGCGCCGATGTCGTGGCCGATCATGTCGACCCCGCCCAGCTCCTCGGCGACCGCCGCCGCGTCGGCCGCGAGCGTGATGCCGTCGGCGTGGGTCAGCCGGTCGAACGTGTCGGGGTGGAAGCCACGCAGGAACGGCAGGACCACGCGCCGGCCGGCGGCCACGAGCTGCCCGGCGAGCGGCGCGAACGTCATGGGGTGGTCCGGAAATCCGTGCCAGCACACGACAGTCGGGCCGCTGCCGGCGGCGAGCGCCGGGAAGTCGAGACGGTCGGTCCTGACGACTATCTCATCGAAGTCAACGTGCAGAGCGTCCACGAGGAGAGACTAGATCCAGTCGTCGTGCCGGGACCACGTGATGAGGTTGTCGAGGATGCCCGGTGTGGGCTCGGCCGGCTCGGTGACGGTGTACGCGCCGCGGTGGAACAGCAGCGGCCGGTCGTCCCGCTGGTCGCCGAGCGTGGTGACGAGGCCGGTGACGATGTAGTGGTCGCCGCCCTCGTGCACGTCCTCGACCGCGCAGTCGAGCCAGGTCAGCGCGCCCGCGAGGATCGGCGCACCGGACGGGGCCGGGGCCCATGGCACGGCCGAGAACTTGTCCGCGCCCGCCTTGCCGAACGTCGCGGACACGTCCTGCTGGGAGTGGCTGAGCACGTTGACGCAGAAGTGGCCGTGCGCCTCGATGTGCGGCCACGTGCGCGAGTTCTTCCCTGGGCAGAACAGGACCAGCGGCGGTTCGAGCGACAGCGCGGCGAACGACTGGCAGGCGAACCCGACCGGTTCGTCGTCCCGCATGGCGGTCACGACCGTGACGCCCGTGCAGAAGTTGCCGAGCGCCTGGCGGAACCGCTGCTGGGGGATCACCTTGGCCGCGCGCCTACGGAGAAGTCGTGGCCCCACAGGGAGACCGCGGTGCTCTCGCGGGCGATCCAGCTCTCGTCGGAGACCGTGCGGCCCTCGCACCCGAACTCGACGTCGAACCCGCCGGGTGTCTTCATGTAGAAGGAGAGCATCAGGTCGTTGACGTGCCGGCCCAGCGTCGCGGACATCGGCACCTTGCGGCGCAGCGCGCGGTCGAGGCAGAGCCCGACGTCGTCGGTGTTCTCCACCTCGATCATCAGGTGCACGATCCCGGACGGCGTCGGCAGCGGCAGGAACGCGAGGCTGTGGTGGCGCGGGTTGCAGCCGAAGAACCGCAACCAGGCCGGTTCCCCGTCCGCGGGCCGGCCGACCGCCTGCGGTGGCAGCCGCATCGAGTCGCGCAGCCGGAAACCCAGGACGTCACGGTAGAAGTGGAGCGACGCCGCGTCGTCCGGTGTGGACAGTACGACGTGCCCGAGGCCCTGCTCGCCGGTGACGAACCGGTGGCCGTACTGGCTGACGACCCGCCGGTGCTCCAGCGCGGCGCCGTGGAAGACCTCCAGGGTGCTGCCGGACGGGTCCTCGAACGTGATCATCTCGTCGACGCGCCGGTCGGCCCGTTCCTCCTTGGTGGCCTCCTTGAACGGCACACCGGCGGCCTCGAGCCGGCCGCAGATCTCGCCGAGCTCGGCGACGTTCGCGACCTCCCAGCCGGACGCGGCCAGCCGGTCGGCCTCGCCGGGCAGGATCACGACGCGGGCCGGGAAGTCGTCCATGCGGAGGTAGAGCGCGTCGTCGCGGGCGCCCTTGCCCTCGACCATGCCGAGCACCTTGAGTCCGAACACGCGCCAGGCCTCGATGTCGGTGGCCTCGATGCGCAGGTAGCCGAGGGATCGGATGCCCATTGTTCAGTCTCCTCCAAGGAAGTCCATGGCGAGCCGGTTGAACTCGGCGAACTTCTCCAGCTGCGCCCAGTGTCCACACCGGCCGAAAACGTGTAGCTGTGCTCGCGGAATCACTTTGAGGGCAACGAGTGCGCCGTCGAGCGGGTTGACCCGGTCCTCGCGTCCCCAGACGAGCAGGACGCGCTGGCGAAGGCGGTGCGCCTCACGGTAGAGCATGCCCTCCTCGGGGTCGGCCGCGAAGGAGGCGCCCATGGATGCCATGGCCCGCAGGGACTCCGGGTCGCTGGCGGCCGCGAACCGTTCCTCGACCAGCTCGTCGGTGACGAGCGACTGGTCGTACACCAGTGTGCGGAGGAAGGCCGCGAGCTTCTCCTTGGACGGCCCCGGGGGCGCGGCGAACTGGTAGAGCCGCTTGACGCCCTCGGTCGGGTCCGGCGCGAACACGTTGAGCCCCAGGCCACCCGGCGCCATGAGCACGAGCCGGCCGGCGCGGTCGGGGTAGCGCAGGGCGAACCGCACCGCGGTGCCCCCGCCGAGCGAGTTGCCGACGAAGTGGGCGCGTTCGACCCCCACCTCGTCGAGGAGCTTCAGCAGGGCGTCGGCGGAGAACGTGTAGTACTGGCTGGTGACCGGCGGCTTCTCGGACTCGCCGTAACCGGGCTGGTCGACGACCAACGTGCGGTATCTCTCGGCGAACACGGGAAGGTTGCGGCCGAAGTTGCTCCAGCCGGAGGCACCGGGCCCGCCGCCGTGCAGCAGGACGACGGGCTCGCCCGTGCCGGCCTCGTAGTAGTGGAGGCCGGCCCTGGTCTCCTCGGTCAGATCCACGCGTCCTGCACCTTCAGTCCGAGCTGCTGCTGCCCGTACATGGCAAGGGCCTTCTCGGGATCGTTGATGGCGTGCACGCGACCGGCGTGGGCGTCGCGCCAGAAGCGCTGGATGGGCGTGCCGACCTTGAGCGCGCGGCCGCCCGCGCTCTCGAAGAGGCGGTCCACGGCGGCGATCGCGGAGCTGGTGGCGTTCACCTGGTCACGCCGCGTCTGGACCCGCAGTGGGAAGGGGATCTTCTGACCGGCGCTGGCGTACTTCATCTCCTCGTCGAGGTTCCGCTCGATCTGCAGGACAGCGGCGTCGATCTTACTGGCGGCCTCGGCGATCCGGAGCTGGTTGAAGGAGTCCTCGGCGGCTTTCCCGCCCGTTGAGGCACGCACGCGCTCACGCGTGTGGTTGACGTACGCCTCGTAGGCGCCGGTGGCCATCCCGACGACCGGCACGGCGATCGAGCAGGAGAACACGGACGCGAAGGGGAGCCGGTAGAGCGGTCCGGTGTTGACCTCCTGGCCCGGGCCGTAGCAGCGCCCGGTGTCCATGAAGCTGAGCGTGCGGTACTCCGGGACGAACACCTTGTCGACGATGATGTCGTTGCTGCCCGTGCCACGAAGGCCGATGGTGTCCCACACGTCGTCGATCTGGTAGTCGGCGCGGGGCAGCAGGAAGGTCCGGAAGTCGGTCGGGGCGCCCTCGTCGTTGACGACCAGGCCGCCGACGAACACCCAGGTGGCGTGGTCACAGCCGGAGGAGAAGCTCCAGCGGCCGGAGAACTCGAACCCGCCGTCGGTGACCTTGGCGCGGCCCATGGGCGCGTAGCTGGAGGACACGCGGGTGTCGTCGTCCTCGCCCCAGACCTCCTGTTGAGCGCGGTCGTCGAAAAGTCCCAGCTGCCAAGGGTGACAGCCGAGCACCGCGGCCACCCACCCGGTGGACCCGCAGGCGGAGGAGATCAGGCGCACCGCCCGGTAGAAGTCGTTGGGGTGCGCCTCGAGACCGCCGTACCGTGTGGGCTGGAGCAGCTTGAAGAAGCCGGTCTGCTGCAGCGCCTTGATCGACTCTTCGGAGATCCGGCGCGCGTCCTCGGTGTCCTGCGCACGCTCCCGGAAGGCGGGAAGGAGCTCACGCACACCGTCAAGCACGTGTTGACTCACACCCCAAGACTAGAACACGTTCTCGTTTTTGTCGACGCCGGGGACGTCGCGTCAGGTCGGCTCGCCGCCGACCTCGCCCGCCGCGTGCCTGCCGGCCCTGCGGCCCGAGAACACGCAGTCCGCCAGTGACAAACCGCTGACGTAGGAGTTCGAGCAGATGCCGACGGCGTTGCGGCCCGCCGCGTACAACCCCGGCACCCCGGCGCCGTCGGCGTCGAGCACCTGGCCCGTCCGCTCCTCGACCTTCAGCCCGCCCAGCGTCAGCACGGGACACGGGTATCCCAGGCGGGGCCCGAAGGAACAGTCGATCAACGCGAACGGCCCGGTCAGCGGCGCCACCAGGTCCGGATGCTTGCCGAACTCGTCCGTACCGTGCCCGTACTTCTCGACCGTCGCCGCCAGGCCCGCCGGGTCGATGCCGGCCCTGCGGGCCACCTCCGCCACCGTCGCCCCGCGCACCCGGGCCACGCGCAGCAGGTAGTGCGCCGACAGCCGTTGGAACCACAGGGTTTCCTTCGGGATCTGCCGGCGCGCGTCGGCCAGGATGGCGGCGTCCACCAGCAGCCAGGCACGGCCGCCGCGCTCCAGCACCAGCCGCTCGCCGACCGCGGCGCCGTAGCTCGACTCGTCGACGAACCGCTCGCCGGCACGGTCGACGAGGATGCCCCGGATGAGCGCGCTGGGCGGCGTGATGAACCGCCATGCCGACACCTGCGACATCCGATCGGTGACACCGCCGACAGACTCGCCCAGGTGAATGCCGCTGCCGTCGTCACCCTGGGTACCCAGGGGCAGTCCGCCACGGAACGCCGGGGCGAACGACCGGAGCATCGCGCGGTTGTTCACGAACCCGCCCGCGGCCAGCACCACGCCACGTCGCGCCCGGATCCGAACCACCCGCCCGTGCGTCGACTCCAGCGCCGTGATCCGCCGGAACAACGCGCGCGCGAAGGCCGGGACATACAGGCCGGGCTTGGTCGCGTACCGGTGCAGCACGGCGTGCCGGCGGGAGCGAAGGGTCCGGCACTCGACCCCCACCACCCGCCCGTCCTCGACGACCAGCGACGTCGCCGTCGTCTGCCGGGCGACGTGCACACCCGCCGCGCGGGCCGCCGACGACAGCGCGTCGAAGAACACCCGGCCAGAGGTCCCTCGACCGTGAGCGCGGTGACCGCGGGGCGCGGGCTTGGCCAGCGACCGGAACGGCCAGGCGTTCTCGCTGCCCGAGTAGTAGAGGTAGTAGTCGTTCGACGGGTACGAGGTCTTGTACGGGCACACCGACGGGTCGAACGGCACCCCGGCGTCCGCCAGCCAGTCGATCATCTCGGCGCTCGACGCGCAGAAGTCACGCAACAGGGACGGGGAGACCACGTCCCCGACCTCCTGCCGCAGGTAGGCGACCATCTCGTCCACCGTGTCCGGCACCCCGGCCGCGCGCTGCACGAACGTGCCGCCACCCGCGTACACGATCCCGCCGGACATCGCCGTCGCCCCGCCGCCCGTGAAACGGTCCAGCACGACGACGGACGAACCGGCCCTGGCCGCCTCCAGCGCGGCGCAGGCGCCCGCGCCCCCGAAGCCCACCACGACGACATCCGCTTCCGAGTCCCACGCCAAGGGCATGGCAAAAACTATAACCTGTTCTAGTATGGAGTCCATGGACGAGTACGACGTGATCGTTGTCGGCAGTGGCGCGGCCGGCATGACCGCCGCTCTCACCGCCGCCCACCACGGCCTTCGCACCGTGCTCATCGAGAAGGCGCCGACCTTCGGCGGCTCGACCGCACGGTCCGGGGGCGGCGTCTGGATCCCCAACAACGACGTGCTGCTCGCCGAGGGCGTGCCGGACACGCCCGAGCAGGCACGCGACTACCTCAAGCACATCACCGGCGACGTGGTCGACGACGACATGCGTGCCGCCTTCCTCGACAACGGCCCGACCATGCTGCGGTTCGTGCTGGCCAACACGCCACTGCGGCTGCGCTGGGTCACCGACTACTCGGACTACTACCCCGAGGCCCCCGGCGGCCTGCCGTCGGGCCGCTCGCTCGAACCCCGCCCGCTCAACGCCGCGATCCTGGGCGACGAGTTGGCCAGGCTCACACCGCCCTACCTCAAGGCGCCGACGGGCATGGCGGTCACCCAGGCGGACTTCCGCTGGATGAACCTCGTCGCCCGGCACCCGCGCGGCCTGCTCCGCTCGGCGCGGGTCGCGGGCCGGCGCGTGTTCTCCCTCCTCCTGCGCAGGCAACTGCTCGTGATGGGCCAGGCGCTGTCCGCGGGCCTGCGGGCCGGGCTGGCCGGACAGGGCGTCCCGGTTCTGTTGGAGACCCCGCTCACCGACCTCGTCACCGAGGACGGCCGCGTCACCGGCGTGGAGGTCCTGCGCGACGGCAGGCCGGCCACCATCCGGGCGCGCAAGGGTGTGCTCCTGGCGTCCGGCGGGTTCGAGCACAACGAACGGATGCGCAAGGAGTACCAGCAGGCGCCCATCGGCACCGAGTGGACCGTGGGCGCGGCGGAGAACACCGGCGACGGCATCGAGGCCGGCATGCGGCTCGGCGCCGCGGTCACGCTCATGGACGACGCGTGGTGGGGTCCGTCGATCCCGCTGCCGCGAGGACCGTACTTCTGCCTGGCCGAACGCGGCCTGCCAGGCTGCATCATGGTCAACCAGCGGGGTGAGCGGTTCGCCAACGAGGCCGCGCCGTACGTCGACGCGGTGCACGCGATGTACGAGACGAACAGCGTGCCGGCCTGGCTGATCGCCGACCAGACCTACCGGAACCGTTACATCTTCGCGGGCCTGGGTCCGCGGCAGCCGTTCCCGGGCCGCTGGTACAAGTCCGGCGCGGTCCGCCGCGCGCCGACCCTCGAGGCGCTTGCGGACGAGATCGAGGTGCCGCCCGACAAGCTGCGGGACACCGTGGCGCGGTTCAACGGCTACGCGGACTCCGGTGTGGACAGTGAGTTCCATCGCGGGGACAGCGCCTACGACCGCTACTACGGCGACCCGCGCAACCGGCCCAACCCCAACCTCGCGGCGCTGCGGCGCGCGCCGTTCTACGCGGTCAGGATCGTGCCCGGCGACCTCGGCACGAAGGGCGGGCTGCGCACCGACACGACGGCGCGGGTGCTCCGGGAGGACGGCTCGGTGATCGAAGGGCTCTACGCGGCGGGCAACGCGAGCGCGCCGGTGATGGGCCGCACGTACGCGGGACCCGGCGCGACCCTCGGGCCGGCGATGGTGTTCGCGTACCTTGCGGCGCTCGACATGGCGGGAGCGAAGGAATGACTGCATTTCGGACGATCGACGTCGGCGCGCCACGCACGCGGTTCGCGCGCGGGTGGCACTGCCTCGGGCTCGCGGAGCCGTTCAGGGACGGCAAACCGCACGCGGTCGAGGCGTTCGGCACCAAGCTCGTCGTGTTCGCGACCGGGGACGGCAAGCTCAACGTGCTGGACGCGTACTGCCGGCACATGGGCGGCGACCTGTCACAGGGCACGGTCAAGGGCGAGGCCATCGCCTGCCCGTTCCACGACTGGCGCTGGGCAGGCAACGGCAAGTGCGTGCAGATCCCCTACGCCAAGCGGATCCCGTTGCGCGCGAAGACCCGGACCTGGCTGACGCTCGAACGCAACAAGCAGCTGTTCGTGTACCACGACCCGGAGGGCAACCCGCCGCCCGAGGACGTGGTGATCCCCGAGACCAAGGGCGCGTCCAGCGAGGAGTGGAGCGACTGGACCTGGGACACCGTGCGGATCGAGGGCTCCAACTGCCGCGAGATCATCGACAACATGGTGGACATGGCCCACTTCTTCTACATCCACTTCGCGTTCCCGACCTACTTCAAGAACGTGTTCGACGGCCACGTCGCGACGCAGTACCTGAACTCGCGAGCCCGCGAGGACGTCAAGCTCGGCTCCAGCTACTCGGCCGAGGGCGTGACGCTGAGGTCCGAGGCCTCGTACTACGGCCCGTCGTACATGATCAACGACCTGTGGCAGGACTTCCACGGCACGACCATCGAGACCGTGCTGATCAACTGCCACTACCCGGTCACGCCGGACTCCTTCGTCCTGCAGTGGGGGGTCAGCGTCAAGAAGCTGCCCGGCCTGCCCAAGGAGAAGGCGGACAAGGTGGCCGGCAAGCTCGCGAAGAGCTTCGGCATCGGGTTCCTGCAGGACGTGGAGATCTGGCGGAACAAGACCCGCGTCGACAACCCGCTGCTGTGCGAGGAGGACGGCCCGGTCTACCAGCTGCGGCGGTGGTACGAGCAGTTCTATGTGGACACCGCCGACGTGACCGAGGAGATGACCCAGCGGTTCGAGTTCGAGGTGGACACGACCCGCGCCAACGAGGCGTGGGAGAAGGAGGTTGCGGAGAACCTCGCACGCCAGGAGGCTGCCGGATGACGGTCTGGGCCAAGGCGCCGCCACACACCGACCCGATCGGCACGCTGGCCGACGAGCACTCCTACCTGACCGACGGGCTCGTGCCGGTCACGTGCGCGATGTGCGCGACGGAAGTGCTGGTGCGCAAGGCGAGCCGGGTGCAGACGAGCATCCAGTGGCAGTCGTCGCCGGCCAGGTCGTGCCCGGAGTTCGCGGACAGGGTGGCCGCCGGCGAGCTGTCCGCGCGGATCGACACGTGCCCGCGGCTGCGGGAGGCGATCGAGCGCGCGGTGGCGACCGGCGAGGTGGCGGTGCCGGATGAGTGAGAGTCACGGACACCGTGGCGGCGAGGGCAGGCCATGAGTGAGGTGCGCTCCTATCGGCTGCGGGTGGCCGAGGTGGTGCCCGAGACGGCGGACGCGTGCTCACTCGTGTTCGACCAGCCCGGCTTCGACTACAAGCCGGGCCAGTTCCTGACGCTGCGGATTCCCAGTGACCGCTGCGGTTCCGTGGCGCGGTGCTACTCGCTGTCCAGCTCGCCGCACGTGGACTCCACGCTGAAGGTGACGGTCAAACGCACGGTCGACGGCTACGGCTCGAACTGGATCTGCGACGCGGTGTCGCCGGGCGACGAGCTGGAGTCCTTGGCGCCGGCCGGCATCTTCACACCGTCCTCATTGGACGGAAAGCTGTTGTTGTTCGCGGCGGGCAGTGGGATCACGCCCGTGATGTCGATCGTGAAGTCGACGCTGGCGGCCGGTTCCGGCCGGGTGGTCCTGGTCTACGCGAACCGTGACGAGGGCTCGGTGATCTTCGCCGCGGAGCTGGCCTCCCTGGTGGCCCGGTACCCCTCCCGGCTGACCGTGATCCACTGGCTGGAGTCGGTGCAGGGCCTGCCGTCCACCGGGACGCTGGCCGCGCTGGCCCGCCCGTTCGCCGGGTACGAGGCGTTCATCTGCGGCCCGGCGCCGTTCATGACCGCGGTCCGGGCCGCGTTGTCGGAGCTGGGGGTCGAGCGCGGCCGGGTCCACATCGAACGGTTCAAGTCACTGGGCGCGAACCCGTTCGAGCAGGCCGTGGTCACCGAGCCCAGCGCGGCGAGGACCGCGTCGGTCACGGTGACGCTGGACGGGGTGCGGAACCGCTACGACTGGCCGTCGGACATGAAGCTGCTGGACCTGCTGCTGGCGCGGGGACTTGACGCGCCGTACTCGTGCCGGGAGGGTGCGTGTAGTGCGTGCGCGTGCATTCTGGTGTCCGGGGAGGTGAAGATGCTGAACAACGACGTGCTCGAGGAGGAGGACCTCACGGACGGCATCCGCCTCGCCTGCCAGTCCCTACCGGTGACCGACGAGGTCGAGATCAGCTACGAGTGAGGTGACGATGCCCATCGACCCCGCGGTGGCGATCGGTGCGGACCTGGGCGTGACGAAGTTCGAGTGGAGCACCAGCGATGTGCTGCTGTACCACCTGGCGCTGGGTGCCGGCACGGATCCACTGTCCACTTCGGAGCTTGGGTACGTGCTGGAGGACCGCCTGAAGGTGCTGCCGACCTTCGGCGTGGTGGCCCCGAACTTCCGGACGTTCGAACCGCCGGCGGTGACCTTCCCCGGCATCGAGATAGACCTGGCGAAGGTCCTGCACGGCACACAGTCGATCACGGTGCACTCCTCTCTGCCGGCGGCCGGCCGGGCGGTGGCGCACGCACGCATCGCCGACGTGTGGGACAAGGAGAAGGCAGCCGTGATCGTGCAGGAGGCAACGGTCACCACCCCGTCCGGCGATCCACTGTGGACGACGACGTCCAGCATCTTCGCCCGGGGCGAGGGCGGCTTCGGCGGTTCACGCGGCCCGTCGGGCCGACTGCCGGCGCCCACGGGCGACCCGGTGCTGGAGGTCTCGGTGCCGACCCTGCCGCAACAGGCGTTGCTGTACCGGCTGTGCGGCGACCGGAACCCCCTGCACGCGGACCCTTCCTTCGCGGCCGCCGCCGGTTTCGACCGCCCGATCCTGCACGGCCTGTGCACGTACGGCATCGTGTGCAAAGCACTGGTGGACAACCTGCTGGACGGCGACGTGTCCCGCGTCGCGACGTTCGGCACGAGGTTCGCCGGCATCCTGTTCCCCGGCGAGTCGTTGCGTGTCCGCGCCTGGCGCACGGAAACCGGCTACCAGGCAACCGCGACCGCGACAAGCCGCGACAACGCCCCAGTCCTGGACGAGACGGTGTTGATCGTGCGATAGATGCCAGCCTGGCATTTTCACATCAGTGCATCTTCATGCGGCAATTGCCAGTAGATTCGATACGCCGCCTTTATCGGAGGATTGTGGCGTTGTATACGCAGGACCCAAACGGACACTCCATTCCTGGTGGAGCGGAAGATCTTGAACGAGTCCGTATCTCGAAGATAGTCCTGCTCTTCGGTTAGTTCATTATGACGTCGCAGGACTTGCACGCCATGCCTACTGCTCATGAGATCGTCCGGAATAACCACCTCCTTGACAAACTCCTGAATCGGATACTCGCAGTCAGTTGTGGTGAACTCCACCTCTCCAGGCGGAGGAATTTGCGGCGCCGGACGCTTTCGAAGCATTTCCAGCGTCCCCGGTTTGTACACTGGGACATCGAGTTCCCATTTGACAGATACCTCTTCACCGGGCCTCAGCATAGGATCGAACTCAACCCTGAAAGCCAAGGAGGTCCTCGACTTGTGCGGCTCACGGAAGACGCAGACACCGTCACCGGATCGCGTAACCGAGCAATCTCTCAGCGCAGGAGGATGATCGACAAAAGGCATGTCATCGTCGGTTCGACGATTTATTTCCCACTTCATCGATCTCATCGGATTGAGACAGGTGAACTCTCGTTCCGAATAATTCGTCGCATCCCAGTATCCATGCACCGTCGACTTCCGCATGACCCATTGCGAAGAATGCAGCTCATACTTTCGGTCGTAATGATAGAGACGGATCACCTGATCGCGGAGTTGTCGACTGACCTTCCATTCGTGAAACGAGAAAGTCAGGAGCGGCACTCCGACAAGCACGGCACTCAACACCCATCCCGGGAGCCGCGTTGCCAGGCTCGCGATTGCGGCGGTGCTTTCAAGCCCGGTCGCCACCCACAGAAGGGGACGAGAGAGTATACGTGTCTTGTCGAGAAGAAGATCAGACCGCGACTTTTGCCTCTTTGAGCGAGCCAAACGAATGTGCGTCAAGTATTGATGCTCTCGCCCGCCGCGCACATGCCCCCCTCGGACTTCGTCCGCTGGCCCATCGTCACGCTCAATCCGTCGCCGACAAGCGCCTTATCGTTACGGAGACGCCGAGGGCGGCAAGGGGAAACGATCACAGCCGACGTCTCCGCACGAAGTGAAGCGACGACGCCAGCTGCATCTACCGCCTTCAACCCCAGATGGGCAGGGGTGAGCAGGCGAGCGAGGTGACAGACGCCCTGGGGACGGCCTGATCTTGAAATCCGTCGGAATCGAGACCGCCAGAACGACGACGGGCCCGACCATTTAGTCCTGAGCAGACATCAGTGGTCGGGCCCGTTTCCGCTGTTCACTTAAGCTGTGCGGACGTCTTCCCCAGCAACCTACGAGCGATGATCAGCTGCTGGATCTGTTGGGTCCCCTCGAAGATGTCCATGATCTTGGCGTCTCGGGACCACTTCTCCAGTAGTCCGTGTTCGGTGTAGCCGACTGCGCCGGCCAGTTCGACGCATCGCAGGGTGATCGACGTTGCCGAGCGGCCTGCTTTGGCCTTGGCGTAGGAGGCCTGTAGGGAGTTCGGCTGGCGGTTGTCGGCCATCCAGGCTGCCTGCAGGGTCAGCAGGTACATGGCCTCGTAGTCCGCTTCCATCTCCAGGAACGCGGCCGCCGCCGCGGGTTGGTTGTTCGCCGGGCGGTCGTAGTCGATCTCTACGCCCGCCTGTGCCAGCAGGCGGCGGGTTTCCTCCAACGCCGCTCGGGTGATGCCGACCGCCATTGCCGCTACCAGGGGTCTCGTGTTGTCGAACGTCTGCATGACGCCCGCGAAACCCTGGTCGGGCTTGATCTCCGGCGTGCCCAGTAGGTTCTCGGCCGGGACGCGGCAGTTCTCCAGGCGGAAGTGTGCCGAGTCGGACGCCCGGATCCCGAGCTTGTGTTCCAGGCGTACCAGTTCGAAGCCCGGCGTGTCTCGATCCACCACGAACGACTTGA
This sequence comes from Actinophytocola sp., assembly GCF_035634895.1. GTDB lineage: Bacteria > Actinomycetota > Actinomycetes > Mycobacteriales > Pseudonocardiaceae > Actinophytocola. The sequence goes on from NZ_DASQCC010000238.1 coordinate 17,726, forward strand.
TCGCCGCCTTGCCCAGTGAACGGTCCAGGGTCGCCCAGACGACCACGCAGTCCGCGCGTTCGCCCGAGGTGACGAAGATCTTCTCGCCGTTCAGGACGTAGTGGTCACCGTCGCGGACGGCCGTTGTGCGGATCGCGCCGGAGTCCGAACCCGTGTCCGGTTCCGTGATCGCCATCGCGGCCCACTTGCCCTTGTAGCGGGCCAACTGCTCCTCCGACGCCACCGAGGCGATCGCGGCGTTGCCGAGGCCCTGGCGCGGCATGGACAGCAGCAATCCCGCGTCTCCCCAGCACATCTCCATGGTGCCCAGTACCAGGGACAGGTTCGCCGTCGACGCCTTGCCTGACGAGCGGCGCACACCGCCCGCGCCCGCGCCGCCACCCGACGCGCTCAGACCGTCCAGAAGGGACGCCAGCGTGTCCAGTTCCTTGGGATAGGTGTGTTCCGCCTGGTCGTACTTGCGTGAGTTCGGCCGCAGGAACGCCATCGCCGCCTGGCGGGCCTGTTCCACCAGCGTGGTCAGCTTCTTCGGCACCTCTAGGTTGATCACACCAGCACCGCGCCTTCCATCACACCCACCGCACGCAGGTCGCGGTACCACCGCTCCACCGGGTGCTCCTTCACGTACCCGTGCCCGCCCAGCAGCTGCACACCATCACTACCTATCGCCATTCCCTTGTCCGTGCACAGCTTCCTGGCCAGCGCCACCTCGCGGGCGAACGAAAGGCCTGCCGCGGCACGGGAAGCGGCTCGGTACGTCAGCAGCTTCATACCGTCCAGCTCGGTGCCGATGTCCGCGACGCGGAACGCCACGCCCTGGCGATGCGACACCGGCTCGCCGAAGGCCACTCGGTCGTTCACGTACGGGATCACGTAGTCCAGCACCGCGTGGCCCGTGCCCACCGCGAGCGCGCACCAGCCGAGGCGGGCCAGGCGCACGCACTCCGCGTAGTCCGCCGCCAGCACGGCGGTCGACGGCACCGTGACCTGGTCCAGGATCACGCGGCCCGTGCCGGCGGCCCGCAGGCCCATCGCCGGCTCCGCCTCGATCGTCACCGACGACGACTCCACGACGAACAGTGCGGGTCCGCGACCTTCCACGTCGGCCGCCACGACGAACAGCTCGGCCGCCGCCGCGCGCGGCACCAGGGACTTCACGCCGGTCAGGCGGAAGCCGCCGGCGGTCCGGTATGCCTTGGTGCGCAACACGAACGGGTCGAACAACGGGTACGGCTCCTGAATGGCCAGTGCCGCCGCCGGCACGTCCTCGCCGGTGAACGCCGGCAGGTACGTCGCCTGCTGTTCCTCGTTTCCCCACAGCACCAACGCGTTCGACACCGCCGCCGGCGCGAGGCACGCCAGCGCCAGGCCCATGTCGCCCGTGGCAAGGGCCTCCGCCACCAGCACGTTCGTCACCGTCGAGCGTTCCGTCGCCACGCCGCCCAGCTCCTCCGGCACGCCCAGCAACGTGATGCCCAGCTCGGCCGCCGTCGAGACCAGCTCGACCGGCGCCGCGCACTTCTCGTTGGCCTCCGCCGCGGCGGGGCGCAGGCGCTCGGCGGCGAACTCGCGGACCGTGTCCACGATCAGCCGCTGCTCCTCGGTCGGCGTCAGGTCGAACACGCCGCTGTCGGGCACGGGGGGCAACCGCTTGGCGGACCCCAGCTTCCGCGCCGCGGTGAACGTCCGGGTCGCCGCGCCCGCCGCCTGGAAGCCGGTCTTCGTCGCCTGGTACAGCGCGCGGTCGACCGTCTTCTTCATGCCCAGCCGGTCGGCCACCGGCGCGACCTTGTTCAGCACGGACATCACGGCGCCCATCGCGTTCCGTCTGTGCGGCTTGGCGCCAAGCCCCTCGCTGGTCGACACCGGCCCACCCCTACCTACTCGTGAGTTAAATAACGGTAGCTACTCTAGAGTAGCTTACCGCGAGTAGGGCTACCAGAGGTGACCCCCGTCACGACCGGCGGCCGGGTCGCCTGCCAGGGACGCGCCTGCTCGAACGCCGCGCACGCGGCCAGCACCCGCGCGTCCGCGTGCCGCGGTCCCACGACCTGCAGCCCCACCGGCAGCCCCGCCGACGTGAACCCGCACGGCAGCGTCGCGGCCGGCTGCTGCGTCATGTTGAACGGGTACGTGAACGGCGTCCACCCGGTCCAGCGACCTCCGGCCGGGGACTCGACGCCGGCCGCGAACGCGGGGATCGGCATGGTCGGCGTGACCAGCAGGTCGTAGCGCTCGTGGAACTCGCCCATGGTCCGCCCCACCGCGGCCCTGGTCGCCGTGGCCGCCAGGTAGTCCAGCGCCGAGAACCGCGCGCCCTGCTCCCGTACCTCCCGCAGCCCCGGGTCCAGCCCCGCCAGCTGCCCCTCGGACAGCGACGCCGTCGACGCGGCCGCGCCGGAGAACCACAGCACGTGGAACGCCTCGACCGGGTTCGCGAAGCCGGGGTCGGCCATCGACACGACCGCGCCAAGCTCGGCGAACGTCTGGACCGCCGAGGCGACCGAGGCGGCGACCTCCGGGTCCACCGACACGTACCCGAGCGTCGGGCTGAACGCGATCCGCATGCCGGCGACCGACGGTGCCGCGACGGCCGCGGCGAACGACTCGGCCGGCCGCGGCCCGGCCGACCAGTCCCGACCATCCACACCGGACAGGACGTCGAGTGCGAGCGCCGCGTCGGCCACGGTCCAGGTCAGCGGGCCGACATGCGAGAGCGTGCCGAACGGGCTCGCCGGGAAGACCGGCACGAGGCCGTAGGTCGGCTTGATGCCGAAGACGCCGCTGAACGACGCCGGGATGCGGACCGAGCCACCGCCGTCGGTGCCGAGTGAGATCGTGCCCATGCCGGCGGCCACCGCGACGGCCGCGCCGCCGCTGGAGCCACCGGAGGTCATCGCCGGGTCCCACGGGTTTCTGGTGACGCCGGTGAGCGGGTTGTCGGTGACGCCCTTCCAGCCCAGCTCGGGCGTGGTGGTCTTGCCGATGATCACCGCATGGTGCTCGCGCAGCCGGGCGACGGACGGCGCGTCCACGTCCCAGCGCTGGCCGGGGTCGATCGTGCGCGAGCCGCGCAGGGTCGGCCAGCCCCTGGTGAGCAGCAGATCCTTGACCGAGACGGGCACGCCGTCGAGCAGCCCCCGCGGCTCGCCGCGCCGCCAGCGCTCCGCCGACTCGGCCGCGTCGGCCAGCGCGCGGTCGGCGTCGACCAGGCAGAACCCGTTGAGCGTGCCGTTCAGCTCGTCGATCCTGGCCAGCGCGTCCCTGGTCGCCGCCACCGGGGACAGCCGCCCCGCGCGGTAGTCGGCCAGCAGCCCGGTCGCACTGGTCATGACCGCTCCCGCACGTAACCACGGGACTTGTCCACCACGTTGTGCAGCGGCTGCCCCGCGAGGTACCTCGACAGGTTGTCAACGAAGAGTGCCACCAGCTCCGCACGCCATCCCACCACGTCACCGGACATGTGCGGCGACACGATCACATTCGGCAGGTGCCAGAGCGGAGACGAGCCCGCCAGCGGCTCGTCGACGAACACGTCCAGCGCCGCGCCCCCGAGCCGGCCCGCGGACAGCGCCTCGACCAGGTCCTCCTGCACGACCAGCGGCCCGCGGCTCACGTTGATCAACCGCGCGCCCGGTTTCATCGTGGCGATGGCCCGCGCGTCGATCATGCCGCGGGTCTCCTGGGTCAGCGGCGCGGCCAGCACCACGAAGTCGGCCTTCGGCAGCGCCTCCGACAGTGCCGACATGGGCGACACCGACCCCAGGTCGGGGTCGTCCGGCCGGGCGACCCGGCCCAGACCCGAGACCGTCATGCCGACCGCGGTGAGCTTGCGGGCGATGGCCCGGCCGATCGGTCCGGTGCCGGCGATCAGCGCGTGCCGGCCGCCGAGCCGCTCCGTCTCCCGGTGGTGCCAGCGGCGTTCACGCTGATGCGCGAGCGTGGTCGAGAGGTCCTTGGCGAGCGCCAGCGCCAGCCCCAGCACGTACTCGGCCATCGGCTCGTCGAAGACCCCCCGCGAGTTGGTGACGACGATGTCACTCGCCACCACCTCGGGTGTCAGCAAATGGTTGACGCCGGCACTCGCGGCATGGACCCAGCGCAGCGACGACGCGGCCGGCCAGGCGGTCGCCAGCGCGGGCGACCGGAAGTCCCAGACGAACAGTACGTCGGCCCCCGGCAACGCCCCGGCCAGCTCGCCGGGCGTGGCGTACCGGACGTCCGCGACGGACTCCACCTGCGTCATTCCGTCCGGGCGGCCGGTGTTGCCGGAGTGGTCGTGGAGGACCACGACAGTACTTGTGGGCACGGGATTGACACGCTAGGTACCGATCGTATGATTGTCAACAATCGGCGGCCGTCGCGGCCCGCGGAGACATCACACGGATCGCCGTGGTGACACCTTTGGTCGGACAGTGTCATCGAGCGCGGTGCCGAGGTGGTGTCCGGCGCCGAAGGGGTGTCCACCAGCCGCGCGAACGTGCCGGCGTACGACGTCATCGGGAGCCGATGTGGAGGAGTCGCTGGGCTCGCCCGTGCTGGCCGCGAACCAGGTCAGCGTCTGGGCGTGCTCTCGATCGGTCCGCGCGACCTCGGGTCGTGCCGGCGTGGGGGCGTCGTCCTCGTGAGTGAGCTCGGCGAGCTGGAGCCGGTGGCGCGGCAGTCGACCGCGGAGCTGATCGCCGACCAGCTGCGGTCGGCGATCATGCACGGGACGCTGGCGCCGGGGACACAGCTGGGTGAGTCCGAGCTGGCCGCGCGGTTCGCGGTGAGCCGGGGGCCACTGCGGGAGGCGATGCAGCGGCTCGTGCAGGAGGGACTGCTGCGGGGTGAGCGGCACCGGGGGCTGTTCGTGATCGACCTGTCGGCCTCGGACGTCCGGGACATCTATCTGGCGCGGCTCGCCGTCGAGCGGACCGCGTGCCAGCTGGTCATGGCGGGGAACCGCGGCGAGGCGGTGGCGCGGCTGTCGGAGGCGCTCTCGATGCTGGTGGCCGCGGCGGCCAGCGGGGACCGGAACGCGATGCGTGGCGCCGACCAGGCGCTTCACCAGACGCTGGTGGACTGCTCGGGGAACACGCGGCTGGTGCGGACGGCGCGGACGCTGCTGGTGGAGACGCGGATGTGCCTCGCGGCGCGGCAGCAGCGGCCCCCGGAGCCGTCGGAGCTGGTGGCCGAGCACCAGGCCCTGGTCGACGCCATCTCGGACGGTGACGAGCCGAGGCTGATGAGCCTGGTCGAGTCCCACATGCTCGACTCGGTCGCCCGCCTGGTCCCCCCGCCGCGCTGACGGGGGCTCACGGCGCGGGCTCGCGCAGGACGTCCGTGTTGAACTCGCCGTCCACAATGGAGGACGCCAGCTCGATCACCTTGGTGTTGTGGCTGCGGGCGTAGCTACGCAACGTCGCGAACGCCGCCGTCGTGTTCAGGCCGTAGCGCTCGGCCAGCACGCCCTTCGCCTGTTCGACGATCACGCGCGTGTCCAGGGCATGCTGCAACTGCTCGCTCAACGCCTTCTCCCGCCGCAGCGCCCTGGCCCCGAGGATCCCGATCGTCGCGACGTCGGCCATGGCCTGGGCCAGGCGGAGGTCCGACTTCTCCAGCTCGCCGGGCTCGTTGCGCAGCAGCGTCAGCGAACCGATCAGCGCCGCGCGGCGCCGCAGTGGCAGCGTGTGCACGGCCGCGAAGCCCGCCTTGCGGGCTTCCGCCACATATCGGGGCCAGCGTTCGAGTTCCTCCGTCAGGTGCGGAACCGTGATCTGTTCACCTGATCTCGTGCAGTCCTGCCAGGGACCTTCGGCCTCGCGTTGCGCCGATATCTCCAGCAGCGCCACCCGCTCGTTCGTCGCCACCACTCCGTGATCGATCAGGAACACGCCGGCAGCGTCCACATCGAGCAGACGAACGCAGTGATTCGCCAGCAACCGCAGAAAGTCGTCAAGGTCGAACCCGGGCGACAGGGTGTCGGTGAGCTCGACGAGCGTTTCTGCCAGTTCCTCCGCCGGCTTGCTGGTCACGACGTAAGACTACGGCCGAGTGATCAGGCTCGGGGCAGGCCCAAGCTCTCATGGCCCACTATTTGGGGAAAAGTTCGGCCGACCCGTAACGATTTCTATTCACGGCCAATCGAAGATCATAAACGGCCCCAGTCACGGTACGCAGCGTGATCGGCACGCTCCGGTGGACGCATACTCAGAGTGGTTGTCATGGTGATCTGACAGCAATACGGAACAGGGCCCTTGGACCCTGTTGGTTGACGATTGAATTTACGAGTATCACTCACGTGCGGGAGTCGCTTAGCGTGGAGGCACAGTGAGTGTGCAGGCAATGTCAACGGACGCCACTGAGATCTTTGCTCGTCTCAAGAGCGCGGCGTTCCATGAGCTGGTGAAGTCGTCGATGGCGGGGGAGCGAGAAGCCGTGGCGACGCTGTTCACCTGGATCCGACCGGCCATCGTTCGTTACTGTCGGTCACGAATCGGACGCAGTGGATCGGCGTACTCGTCGGCCGACGACGTCGCCCAGGAAATCTGCATGGCCGTCCTGGGGGCCCTGGCTCGCTACCGGGACGAGCCCGAGTCGTTCCTTCCGTTCGTGTACGGCATCGCCGCGCACAAGGTGGCCGACCACTACCGGCGCGCGGGTCGCGACAAGTCGGACCCGGCCGCCGACGTGCCCGACGGCATCGACGGGGGCGCCAGCCCGGAACAGATGCTCATGGCCGCGGACCTGCGAACCCGGCTGGGCGGCCTGCTGGGCACCCTGCCGCCGCGCCAGCGCGAGATCCTCGTGCTGCGGCTGATCGTCGGCCTGTCGGCACAGGAGACGGCCACGGCCGTCGGCCTTACGCCCACGGCCGTGCGCGTCACCCAGCACCGGGCGCTCGCGAAGCTGCGCAACGCCCTGTCCCCCGCCGAGTGGGTCTAGTCAGGTCTGGCCACAGATCTGGTCAGGTCGCCCTGGCACGAAGGTAGATCTGCACCTCAAGGCGATTCCGCTCAGCCTCGGCCCTCACCTCGTTCACCTCGAGGATCGCGAAACCGGCCCGCTCGACGAGACCCGCGAGCTCGTCGGGCGGGTACGCGGTCGCCGTGGCCGGCACGCCCAGGAAGCTGATCGGGAGCTCGTCGAAGTCGCCCAGCACCATGGCGACCTGCAGCAGCCTCGGCCCACGCAGCTGACCGCGGAGCTGGGTCAGCAGCGGCAGGATGTCCCGGCGCGGCAGCATGATGAGGGCGAAGAACGCGACGATGGCGTCGAACTCGCCGAGATCCGCGACATCTCGCATGTCGCGGCGCAGGTACCGGCCACCGGGCGCGTGCCGCTCGGCGAGCCTCAACATGGCCGCGGACTCGTCGACGCCCACGACGTCGAGGCCCGCGTCGACTAGTTGTCTCGCCGTCGGCAGCCCGCTGCCGCAACCGAGGTCGAGCACCCGCGCGGGTCCCGTCAGCCGGCCGACCAGCCATTCGCCCTCGGCGACCTGCGCGTCCCGCTCCACGAAGGACTCGTCATATCGCTTGCCGATCCGGTCGAACGGCGGAACCTGGGCCACCCGGCCAGCATGACCGGCCCCTCCGTGGACGTCCAGTCAGCTGTTGACCTTGTGGTTCAGCAGTAGGCGAACCGTCAGCTCGAGGCGTTCGGCCACATCGGACGCCGACGAGCGGCGGGTCACCCAGGCGACCAGGTTGGACAGCCACACGTCGCCGATCACCCTGGCCAGGGCGCGGTCCTCCTCGGTCGGGTCGCCCTCGTGCAGCGCGTGGGTGAACATGCGCTCGATCTGCTTGGCGACGGCGTCGACCTCGGCGGCCGCCGAGGCGTCGGCGAACATGAACGCCCTGGTCATCGCCTCGGTGAGGTTCGGGTCGCGTTGCATGGCTCGGGTGATCCTGCCCAGCACGAACAGCATCCGGTCATACGCCGTGTCGCCCGGCAGGCTGCCGCGCTCGGTGCGCTCCTGACCCTGCTCCAGCTCGCGCGCGAGACCCGACACCAGCAGGTGGATCTTCGACGGGAAGTACCGGTACAGGGTGCCCAGCGCGACGTCCGCCTTCTCCGCGACGGCCCGCATCTGCACCGCCTCGAAGCCGCCCTTCGACGCCAGCGATATCGTCGCGTCCAGGATCCTCTTTCGACGGTCCCGTTGCGCGGCGGAGCCGAGCTCGTCGGTCAGCACGTTCAGCGCGTTCGCGCCGGACGTTCGCGGTCTCGCCATCTGCTACATCCCCTGTTTGGCTGTGCTCTCAACAGAACACGTTCCCACCTGCTCGGGACAGTTTACTCGACCTTGATACCGGACATGTTACGTCTGTCGATCACCCAAAAACTAGAACGTGTTCTATACTCGCCGAGTGTCCTTCGAGGCTGCCATCAACGACGCCGCGACGCGTGCGAACACCCTGGCCACCGTCCGCGCGATGGAAACCGAGCCCCAGGCCTGGACGAAACACTGGACCATGGTCACCGAGCTGGGGCTGTGCACGGTCACCCAGGACGGCGGCACCCTCGCCGACCAGGCCTCGGCCCTCACGGCGGCCGCGCGGCACCTCGTCCCCGGCCCGGTTCTCCCCGCCGCGCTCGGCAGCGTGCTCGGCCTCCCCCAGGTCGGCGCCGTCGCCCTGGACCCCGGCGATATCACTCTGACGGGTGACCTCGCCACCGGCACGAGCGGACCGGTGCTCGGCGCCGACGGCCACACCCTCGTCCGGATCGGCGGCACATGGTGCACCGTCGACCACCCCGCCACGCCGGTCACGCCCGTCGACTTCTCCCGCCCGCTCGGCACGCTCAGGCTCGACGGCACGCCCGTGGCCAGGCACGACCTCGACGACGTCGAGCACCTGACCGCGACCCTCTTCGCCGCCGAGGCCGCCGGCGTCGCGCGGTGGTGCCTCGACACGGCGGTCGCGTACGCCGGGATCCGTGAGCAGTTCGACCGGCCCATCGGCTCGTTCCAGGCGGTCAAGCACCTGTGCGCGGAGATGCTGTGCCGCGCCGAGCAGGCCGCCGCCCTGGCCTGGGACGCCGCGCGGGCACCCGAGTCGCTCTCGGCGCCGGCCGCCGCGGCACTGGCGCTCGACGCCGCGGTCGACAACGCGAAGGACTGCGTGCAGATCCTCGGCGGCATCGGCTTCACCTGGGAGCACGACGCCCACCTGTACCTGCGGCGTGCGCTCGCGAACCGGCAGCTGCTCGGCGGCAGCGCCCGCTGGCGCCGCCGGGTCGCCGACCTGGCGCTGGCCGGCGAGCGGCGGGGACTCGGCGTGGTGGCCGACGACCAGCAGACCCGTGCCGCGGCGCGGACGTTCGCCGCGAGCATCGCCGGACTGTCCACCGATGAGCAGCGGGAACGGTTGGCGGACAGCGGTTACCTCACCCCACACTGGCCCCGCCCGTACGGGCTCGCCGCGTCGGCACGTGCGCAGCTCGTGATCGACGAGGAGCTGGCGAACGCCGGCGTCCACCGGCCGGACCTCGTGATCGGCGCGTGGGCCGCGCCGACGATCCTCACGCACGGCACCGACGAGCAGCGGGCACGGTTCGTGCCGCCGACGTTGCGTGGCGAGCTCCGCTGGTGCCAGCTGTTCTCCGAGCCCGGCGCCGGCTCGGACCTGGCCTCGTTGCGTACCAAGGCGGTACGGGTGGACGGCGGTTGGCGGCTGTCCGGGCAGAAGGTGTGGACGTCGGCGGCCGTGGAGGCGGACTGGGGCATCTGCCTCGCCCGCACCGACCCGCGCGCGCCGAAGCACGACGGCATCACGTACTTCCTGGTCGACATGCGGTCGACCGGCATCACGTTGCGGCCGCTGCGGGAGATCACCGGCGAAGCCCGCTTCAACGAGGTGTTCCTCGACGACGTGTTCGTGCCGGACGACTGCGTGGTCGGCGAGGTCGACGGCGGCTGGAAGCTGGCCCGCACGACGCTCGCCAACGAGCGGGTCGCCCTCGGCGGCGGCTCGTCGCTCGGCGCGGGTGTCGAACGGCTGCTCACCCTCGCCGGCGATCTCGACGACAGTGCCCGCGAACGCGTCGGTTTCCTTGTGGCACAGGGACTCTCGGTATCCCTCGTGGACCTGCGGGCGACGTTGCGGCAGCTGGACGGCGGCGGCCCGGGTCCGGAGTCGAGCGTGTGCAAGCTGGTCGGCGTGCGGCAGCGGCAGGACGTCGCCGAGACCGCCCTCGACCTGCTCGGGCCGGCGGGCGCGGCCGTCGACGAGGCGACCGGTCCCGCCGTGCACGAGTTCCTGCTCACCCGGTGTCTCAGCATCGCCGGCGGCACCACACAGGTGCTGCGTAACCTCGTCGGCGAACGGATTCTCGGCCTGCCAAGGGAGAAACGCTGATGGACTTCGCGTTGGACGACACGCAGCAGGCCGTCGCGGAGCTGACCCGCGAGATCCTGACGCGCGAGCGCGACCCCGACTCGGCGTGGAAGGCCCTGGGCCACGCGGGCCTGCTGGCCGGCGACGGCCTCGGTGTGCTGGAGACGGCATTGGTGCTGTACGAGATCGGCCGCGCGGCGGCACGGCTCCCGGCGCTGAGCACCCTCGCCCTCGGTGTCCTCCCGCTGGGCAACCACGAACTGCTGGCGCCGGTCGGCGCCGGTGAGCGGCTGCTGACCGCGGCACTGCGTGGTTCGGTGACCGTCTCAGGTGAGAACCTGCTGTCCGGCACCGCGATCGGTGTCGTGCATGCCGCGAGCGCGTACCGTATTCTGGTCCCCGCTGGAGATACCGTGTTCCTCGTCTCGCCCGAGGACATCACGTTGACGCAGACCTACACGGCGAGTGGCGCCCCTGAACACACCATCGGCCTCGACCGGACTCCGGGCGAGCCGGTGTGCGAAACCACCCACCTGCACCGGCACGCGACTGCCGGTGCCTGCGCGTACGGCGACGGACTGCTCGCCGGCGCGCTCGACCTGACCGCCGCCCATGTCCGCACCCGCGAACAGTTCGGCAAGCCCCTCGCCACGTTCCAGGCGGTGGCACAGCAGATCGCGGACGTGTACATCGCGTCCCGCACCCTGCACCTCGCGGCCTGGTCGGCGATCTGGCGGCTGGCCGGCGAGCGGGACCCGGACGAGGATCTCGCCGTCGCCGCGTACTGGCTCGCCGAGGAGGCCATGCCCGCACTGCACACCTGCCACCACCTGCACGGCGGCGTCGGCGTCGACGCCAGCTACCCCCTGCACCGCTACTACTCCACCATGAAGGACCTCGTGCGAATGCTCGGCGGCGTCGAGCACCGGCTGGCGGCGGTGTGACCATGGACCTCGATCTCACCCCCGCCCAGCACGGGCTCGCCCTGGAGCTGCGGGAGTACTTCCGCGAACTGCTGTCCACCGAGGAACGCGCGGACATGCTCACCGCGCGGCACGGCGACGTCTTCCGCACCCTGGTGCGGCGCATGGGCCGCGACGGCTGGCTCGGCATCGGCTGGCCGGAGGCGTACGGCGGCCGCGGTTTCGGCATGGTCGAGCAGCAGATCTTCGTCAACGAGGCCGCCCGCGCCGACGTCCCGCTGCCGTACGTCACGCTGCAGACCGTCGGCCCGACGCTGCAGGCGTACGGAACCGAGGCACAGAAGGACTTCTTCCTGCCGAAGATCCTGGCCGGCGAGGTCCACTTCGCGATCGGCTACACCGAACCGGAGGCCGGGACGGACCTGGCCTCGTTGCGTACCAGCGCGGTCCGGGACGGGGACCACTACGTCGTCAACGGGCAGAAGATCTTCACGACCGGCGCGCACGACGCCGACTACATCTGGCTGGCGGTGCGCACGGATCCGGACGCCCCGAAACACAAGGGAATCTCGATCCTGATCCTCGACACCGGTGCCCCCGGCTACTCGTGGACGCCGATCATCACCTGCGACGGCGCGCACCACGTCAACGCCACGTACTACAGCGATGTGCGGGTGCCGGCGGACATGCTGGTGGGCAAGGAGAACGCGGGCTGGCGGCTGATCACCACGCAGCTCAACCACGAGCGCGTGATGCTCGGCCCGGCCGGCCGGCTGGCCGCGCTGTACGACCGGGTCCGAACCTGGGCGAGCAGCCAGGACCTGTTGGCGGAGCCGGACGTGCGGCGCGCGCTTGCCAAGGCACGCGCGCACGTGCGGGTCACCGAGTTGCTCAACTGGCAGGTGGCGGCCGCCGGCGCCGACGTGTCCATCGCGGACGCCTCGGCGACGAAGGTGTTCCAGTCCGACCGGATCCAGTGGCTCGGCCGCGTGCTGGAGGAGGTCGTCGGCACCTACGGCGACCCGGCCGACCCCGCGACGGGAGAGCTCGTGCAGTGGCTCGACGTGCAGGCGAAACGCAACCTGGTGCTGACGTTCGGCGGTGGGGTGAACGAGGTGCAGCGCGAGCTGATCGCCATGGCCGGCCTCGACCTGCCCCGGGTGCCGCGATGACCGACATCGAGGCGGCGGCCGAGGAGATCATCGCGCGTGGCGAGGCCGGACGGCGCCACGGCCGGGACCCGGTCAACATGCCGATGGTCCGCAACTGGCTGGAGGCCATGGGGGACGAGAACCCCGTGTACGCCGACGTCGCCCCGCCGGCCATGGCCCAGGTGTGGACCATGTTCGGGCTCAACGGGAACCGGTCGGACGACGACCCGCTCGGCACGATGATCCACGTGCTCGACGAGGCGGGCTACACCTCCATCGTGGCGACGAACTGCGAGCAGACCTACCACCGTTACCTGCGCTACGGCGAGGAGGTCGCGCTGACGGCCACCCTGGAGAGCGTGGTCGGCCCGAAGAGGACGGCCCTCGGCGAGGGCTGGTTCGTGACCACCCGCAACATCTGGTACGTCGACGACGAGCCGGTCGCGGAGATGCTGTTCCGTGTCCTCAAGTTCGCGCCGAAGCCCGCGGCACCGCCACCGCAGCCGGTGATCCGCCCCATGGTCAACCGGGACACGGAGTTCTTCTGGGCGGGCACGGCGCGCGGTGAGCTGCGGATCCAGCAGTGCGGCGGCTGCGGCGCGCTGCGGCATCCGCCAGGACCGATGTGCCCGCACTGCAACGAGACCAAGCCGACACACGTTGTCGCAAGTGGACTGGGCGAGGTGTACAGCTATGTCGTGCACCACCATCCACCGGTGCCGGGCCACACGCTGCCGTTCGTGATCGCACTCGTCGAGCTGGAAGAAGGTGTTCGGTTGCTGGCCGAGCTCGTTGACGTGGAGCCGGCGGAGGTCGCCGTGGGCATGCCGGTGCGCATCGACTTCGTGCTGGTGGACGACGAGCTGACGATGCCCGTCTGGCGGTCGCGATGATCACCGTCGGGGAGGAGCTCCCGCCGCTGGAGCTGGACATCACGCCGACGTTCGTGGTGAGCACGGCGATCGCCACCCGGGACTTCCAGGAGGTGCACCACGACCGCGACCTGGCCGTGAAACGCGGATCGAAGGACATCTTCCTGAACATCCTCACCGACACCGGCCTGGTGCAGCGGTTCGTCACGGACTGGGCGGGCCCGTCGGCACTGGTCCGCAACATCTCGATCCGGCTCGGTGTGCCGTGCTACGCCTACGAGAAGCTGACGTTCAGCGGCCGGGTGGCCTCGCGGGAGGATCGTGAGTACGTCATAGAAGTGGTGGCACGCAACAGTCTCGGCGACCACGTGACCGGTACCGTGCGAATCGAGGTGCCGTGATGGAAGCGGCCGTCGTTGGCATCGGCGCGACCGAGTTCTCGAAGGACTCCGGGCGCAGTGAGCTACAGCTGGCCGCGGAGGCGGTCCGGGAGGCGCTCGCGGACGCGGGCCTCCGACCGTCCGATGTGGACGGACTGGTGACCTTCACAATGGACGCCAACGCGGAGGTCGCGGTGGCGCGTGAGCTGGGGATCCCGTCGCTGTCGTTCTTCTCCCGCGTCGCCTACGGCGGCGGCGCGGCATGCGCGACCGTGCAGCAGGCGGCGATGGCGGTCGAGACCGGGATGGCGTCGGTGGTCGTGTGCTACCGGGCGTTCAACGAGCGGTCGGGCAGCCGGTTCGGGCGTGTGCAGACGGCGGCCGCGGCGGCACCGACGTCCTCGGGCATCGACAACGGCTGGCACTACCCGATGGGCCTTGGCACCCCGGCGGCGACGGTGGCGATGTTCGCCCGCCGGTACATGCACGAGTACGGCGCGACGAGCGAGGACTTCGGCGCGGTGGCGGTGGCCGACCGCCGGCACGCGGCGACGAACCCCAAGGCGTGGTTCTACAACCGGCCGATCACGCTGGCGGACCACCAGGCGTCGCGGTGGATCGCCGAACCGTTGCGGCTGCTGGACTGCTGCCAGGAGAGCGACGGCGGGGTGGCGCTGGTGGTGACGTCCCGCGAACGGGCGGCGGACCTGCCGCACAGCCCGGCCTTCGTGGCGGCGGCCGCGCAGGGCTCGGGCACCGACCAGTTCACGATGAACAGCTACTACCGCGAGGACCTCACCGGCCTGCCGGAGATGGGCGTGGTGGCGCGGCAGCTGTGGGCGCAGTCGGGACTGGGGCCCGAGGACATGTCGGTGGCGGTGCTGTACGACCACTTCACGCCGTTCGTGCTGGTGCAGCTGGAGGAGCTGGGCTTCTGCGGCAGGGGCGAGGCCCGCCACTTCATCGCCGACGGCGCGCTGGAGCTGGACGGCAGGCTGCCGACCAACCCCCACGGCGGCCAGCTCGGCGAGGCGTACATCCATGGCATGAACGGCATCGCGGAGGCGGTCCGCCAACTCCGCGGCACCGCCGTCAACCAGGTCCCCGACGCGGCGAACGTACTGGTCACGGCCGGCACGGGCGTACCGACGAGCGCACTGGTCCTGTCCACGAGCTGAGGTCGGGCACGCGCACCGCTCGCCGAGCCACGCTGGCAGGCTCAGCCGAGCGGCGCGTGCTGGTCCAGGAACTCGTCCACGTACCGCCAGGTCGTGGTGCGGGCACGGCGGCCGGCCAGCACACCGAGGTGGCCGCCCGGCGCGGTCTCGAACCGCACCTTCGCCGCGTTCTCCAGCACGTCCACCAGCCGGCGGACGGCCCGCTGCGGCGCGATGCCGTCGCTCGTCCCCGCCACGACCAGCACCGGCGCCTTCACCTCGCGCAGCGAGATCCGCCGCCCGCCGAAGTCGACCTCGCCGTTCGACAGGTCGTTGGAGCGGAAGAACCGGTGGTACATCTGCCCGAACGTCCGCCCGGGGTAGGCGATCATGTTGTCGGTGAAGCGATCCACGGCCTCGATCTGCGCCAGGAAGTCCCGGTCGTCGAGGTGGGACACGATCGCGTACGGCTTGGTCACCACCTTGTCGATGGCCGACAGCTGGAACACCCGCTTCACCAACGCCCGCGGCGCGCCACCCAGCACGCGGTAGACCGGCGTCAGGATCCAGCCGTTGGTGATGTCCGCCAGCGGCTTGATGGGCGCCACCAGCGGGATCGCGGTCATGTCGATCGGCGCGGCGACCGTCGCGATCGAGGCGACCGGCAGGTCCGGCTGGTCGGCGTGGGTCAGCAGGGACAGGATCCCGCCGAGGCACCACGAGACCAGGTGCACCGGCGCGCCGCCGGCGTCCTTGCTCACCGCGCGGATCGTCCTCGGCAGCACCTCGTTGATCCAGTGCTCCAGGCCGAGCCCGCGGTCGGAGAACCGCACGTTGCCGTAGTCGACCAGGTACAGCCGGCGGCCGCCGTCGACCAGGTGCTCCGCGAGGCTGCACCCCCGCCGCAGGTCGAAGCAGAACGCCGGCACCGCGAGCGGCGGCACGAGCAGCACCGGCTCGCCAGCACCGGCGCCGGTGAACCGGTAGACCGACCGGTTGGGGCCCTTGTCGATCAGCACGCGCGGCATGGGCCGCAGGTCCGCCACGCCGCCACGGAGGAACATGTCCAGCGCGTTGGTCGTCGCGGTGGACAGCCGTTCGGTCACGCTCATGGGGCCATACTGCCGCCTGCGGCGCTCATTTGTCGCATAATGCACCGCATGTCAGGAGACCGCCCGAGTTGGGCGCCCGAGTCGATCGACCTCGAACGTCCCAACGCCGCCCGCGTCTACGACTACCTCCTCGGCGGCGCCGCCAACTTCGAGACCGACCGCGTGTTCGCCGAGAAGCTGCTGGAGATGATGCCGCAGGCCAGGCCCGCGGCCAGGATGAACCGGGCGTTCCTGCGCCGCGCGGTGAAGTTCTGCGTGGCCGCCGGCATCGACCAGTTCCTCGACATCGGGTCCGGCGTGCCGACCGCGGGCAACGTGCACGAGATCGCGCCCGGCGCGCGGGTGCAGTACGTCGACAACGAGGCGGTGGCGGTCACCCACAGCGAGCTCCTGCTCAGGGACAACCCGAACGCGTCGTGCATGCTCGGCGACCTGACCGACCCGGAGCCGATCCTCGCCGCGTCGGCGCTCGACTTCTCGCGGCCGGTCGCGCTGCTGATGGCCGCGGTGCTGCACTTCATCCCCGACGAGGCGGGCCCACGCGAGGCGGTGGCGCGGTACGTGTCGGTGCTCGCGCCCGGCAGCTACGTCGTCCTGTCGCACGGCGCGGAGCGCCCCACGACCCCCGCCCCCGCCGAGGTGGACCGGCTCTACGAGACGTCGGCCAACCCCGGCGTGCGCCGGACCCCGGCGCAGATCAGCGCGTTCTTCGACGGCCTCGAGCTGGTCGAGCCCGGCCTGGTGTGGACGCCGGAGTGGCGTCCGGACTCCCCGGACGACGTCATCGACGACCCGCCGTCGTCGCTGGTGCTGGCCGGGGTGGCCCGTAAGCCCTGACTCACCAGTCCGGACGCAGGGGCATGTGGGACGTGGTGCCGTCCAGCCGCACCGCGAGGACCTGGTGCAGCTGGATGTTGTTGATCTCGAAGCCCAGCCGCGAGCCGGCCATGTACAGCCGCCACACCCGGGCGCGCTCCTCGCCGACCTCCTCGACCGCGTCGTCCCAGTGCTCGTCGAGGTTCGCGCACCAGGCGGTGAGCGTCTTCGCGTAGTGCTCGCGGAGGTTCTCCTCGTGCCGGACCTCGAACCC
The DNA here is from genome assembly GCF_035634895.1 of Actinophytocola sp. Taxonomy (GTDB): domain Bacteria; phylum Actinomycetota; class Actinomycetes; order Mycobacteriales; family Pseudonocardiaceae; genus Actinophytocola. The sequence continues at coordinate 34,739 of NZ_DASQCC010000238.1, forward strand.
GTTGTCGTGGATGGCCGACAGGATGTGGCCGGGGCCGAGCAGCTCGCCGTCCGGGAACACGTACCTGTTGAAGAAGCCCTTGATCCGCGACGGCCCCGTGTTGTCCGGCCGGGTGATGCAGTGGTTCAGCAACCGCCCGCCCGGCCGCAGCTTGTCGTGCAGCGACCGCACGTACGACGGCAGCGCCGCCGCGCCGATGTGCTCGGTCAGGCCGATGGAGCTGACCGCGTCGAACCCGCTCTCCGCCACGTCGCGGTAGTCCAGGTGCCGGACCTCGGCCAGGTCGGACAGGCCGGACTCGGCGATCTTCTTCTGCGCCCACTCCGCCTGCTTGCGGGACAGTGTCACGCCGAGCGCACGCACGCCGTAGTGCCGTGCCGCGTGCATCACCATGCCGCCCCAGCCGCAACCCACGTCGAGCAGGCGCATTCCCTCACGCAGCCCCAGCTTCCGGGCCACCAGGTCGTGCTTGGTCCACTGGGCCTCCTCCAACGACGCGTCGGCGGTCGGGTACACCGCACACGTGTACGCCATCGACGGGCCCAGCACCCACTCGTAGAACCGGTTGGACACGTCGTAGTGGTGGGTGATCGCCTCCTGGTCGCGGCGCCTGGAGTGCCGGCGGCCGTGCACGCGCGCCTCCCCGGCCGGCCGGCTGACCGGCCACCACAGCCGCGCGGCGCCGAGCCGCAGCGCCACCTGCGCGAACACCCTCGGCGAGACGTGGTCCACCACCGTCGAGGTCGCCATGCTCGACAGCGCGGTGTACATGTCGCCGTGGATGTCCAGCGCGCCGCTCACGTACGCCCTGGCCAGCCCCAGCTCACCCGGGGCCGACGCGAGATAGGACAGCGCGATCGGCGACCGCAGGTCTATCCGCACCGGCGCGCCCCGGTCACCTGTCTGGCTTCCGTCGTAAGCGGTGAACTCCAGTGGCGCACTACGCCCGACCGCACTCTCGATGATCTCCGCAAGCCGCATGAATCCTCACTCCTCCCCTGACCCGGACGCCTTATCGTGCCGACTGTTCGCTCCGCAAGCTCCGCTCACTGGTTCCGCACGCACTTCGCGTACAGGTCCGGGAGCCGGCCGTTCGGGTCGTACGCCTCCTTGAGCTTCCGGTACGTCGCACCGTCGTACGCCGACCAGAACTCATCCTCTTCGAAGTAGGAAGTGGAGTACAGCGACTTGTGCCCGCCGAGCTCGGTGACCTTGCTCTCGACGAGCCGGTTGTACGTCCCGTCCTCCTCGCCGGGTCCTAACTCGACGGTCGCCCAGAATCCTACGTTCACGAACAGCTGGTCGACCTCCATGGGGTACAGCGACCACGCCGACCTCAGTTGTATCGGGCACAGCCACACCGGGCTGATCCCGATCTCCTTGTCGAAGAAGTCGAGGAACTCCGCCAGCCGCGACACCGGGACCTCCACGTCCTGGATGACCGGCTCGCGCGGCGGTTCCTTCCGCAGCTTCGCGAACCGGTCATATATCCGGTACCGGCGGTCCAGCGCGACGATCTTCCGGTACACGTCGGACCGCAGGTACCGGCGCGGCCACAGCCGCCGAACGACCGGGTTCTGCACGCCGAGCGCCTTCGAGCACCAGAACCAGTCGGTGTCCCAGCGCCACAGGTAGTCGCGGATCGTGAGATGGTCGGTCAACCGGTCCCGGACGGACCGGTAGAAGATCTGTTGCCCGGTGTAGTCGGACAGCTGGGGCGCGGTGTCCGTGTAGCCGCCGAGCGTGAGGTAGAGCTCGTCGCGGCCGAACATGACGCCGTCGATGAAGTCGACTTTTTCGTCCCGGTAGGTCCGGTTCGCGCAGATTTCTTCGATGGCGGCGGCACATGCGGCCGCATCGGTGAAGCGGACGTGCCGCAGGCGGACGAACGGGGCGACCTGCTCCAGCTCGATCCGCAACCGCAGCGTGTAGCCGAGCGTGCCGTACGAGTTGGGGAAGCCGCGGTACAGGTCGGCGTGCTCGTTGTCCGGTGTGACGTGGATGACCTCGCCGTCCGGGGTCAGGATGTCCATGTCCAGCACGGACTCGTGCGGCATGCCGTTGCGGAACGACGTCGACTCGATGCCCAGCCCGGCGACCGCGCCGCCCAGCGTGATGGTCTTGAGCTGCGGGACCACGTACGGCATCAGGCCGTGCGGCAGGGTGGCGTCGACCAGGTCCTCGTACGTGGTCATGCCGCCGACGTCGGCCGTCCGCGCGTCGGTGTCCACGTCGAGGACGCCGGTGAAGGCACTGACGTCGATGCCGGCACGGCCGGGTGGTTCGCGGAAGCGGAACAGGTTCGAGGTCGGCTTCGCCAACCGGATGGGATCCCCGGCGGGCCGGGCGGCCAACCGCGCGCGCAGGTCGGCGACGGCACGATCGTGGGAAATCCGTGCAGGTGAGCGGGTCACGCAGTCGATGTTAACCCTGATTCGGTCGCGTGACCCGCTGGTCTATCCCACCCTCTGGTACTCCTCGAACAACTCGGTCACATAGGCGAGGAACAGCCCGGCGATCCCGAACACTCCCGCGATCGGGTGGAGCTGCGCGAAGCCGTAGGCCAGCTCGCAGCCCCGGTACGACGGGGCCGACTCCGCCACGTCGGTGAACCAGTCGTAGAACGGCACCCGCTCGCGGGCGAGGCCCGGATCGATCAGCGGACCGTAGAACGCGAGCAGGTCCAGCGCGAACGGCCGGTTCCGCAGTGCCCACCGGTACATCTCGGAGAACTGGTAGAACCGCCACTCCACCGCGGTCGCGGGTACGCCGCGTGCCTCGGCCACGGCGTTGCCGTACTCCGTGGACGCCTGCTCGGCCTCGCTCCACGCCCGGTCGTGCGCGGACCGCGTGGTGAGCTGCCCGGTCGACAGGCGCGTCAGGTAGCTGGCCCACTTCGTCGCGCCGGGGTTGCCACCCGTGTCCGCCGACCGGCCCAGCGCGATCGCGATGCCACGCTGGATACCCTCCACGATGCCCGCGTCCACATAGGACACCCAGGTGTCCGGTGCCCCGAGGTGCCGGTCCACGAAGAACGTGATGACACCCTCGATGTTGCGCCAGCGGTCACCGGCGCCCAGGGCCGCCGCGGGACCGGACTGCATGTCCCGCACGAAGCCCAGCCGCTCGGGCATGGACATCTGGTTGATCTCGTCGTAGGAGCAGTCCAGAGTGGACGCACAGTCGGGTGCCGCGGCGACGGGTGTCGCCAGGCCGACCAGCAACGCCGCCACGAGCCCGATCACCTTCATGTCCGGCCCACCAACGGAAGCGTCACCGAGGACCTGCCCGGGTCGACGGTCAGCCGGGTGCCGGGGTCGGGGCGGAGGGTGAAGTTCCGGTCCGTGGACACGACCACGAGCCCGATCCGGTGTCCTGCCGGGAAGATGTAGTCGTCCGGCTCGAGCGGCCAGGTGAACGTGTACTCCCGGCCCTGCACGATCGGGGTGCTGCGGTCGCGGCCGTTGCGGTTCTGCACGTCCGTCCAGCCGCGCGTGACCGTCTTCCTGGTGCCGTCCGGGGCGTAGTCGACCAGCAGCGCGGTCAGGTTCGCCGCGTACCGGTTGTCGACGGACGCACGCAGCGCCACCGACGGCGTGCCACTCAGGTGGGCCGGACCCGACAGCGGCGCGGACAGGTACGCCAGCCGGTTCGGGTTCGCCGTGTCGGGGTTCGGGACCAGCGACACGTCGGTGTCGAGGGTCTTGCCGGAGTCCACGAACGACTGCCGGGGACCGCCGCCCGACCGCGTGGCCAGCCCGCCGGGGTCCGTCGCGTTCGGCGACGACAGCTTCAGCGTGCTGTTCCGCGCCCCGGGCACCGGCCAGTTCGCGTACTTCTCGTACGTGCCGTCCGGACGCTGGATGTCGGCCGCGGGCTCGGCCATGATCCCGTTCTGGACGCCGAACAGCCAGTAGTCCATCCAGCGGTTCAGGGTCACCTGGTAGTCGGAGGCGCCGGTCGGGCCGCCGTGGCCGCCCCTGTGCAGCCAGATCTTGCGCGGCACGTGGTACCTGGTCAGCTGAGCCCACCAGGACGCGTACGCCGTGGGCATGACGTTGTAGTCCTCGAGACCGTGGACGACGAACACGCTCGCCCTGATGCCCTTGGCGCGATGCAGGTAGTCCCGCTCGTTCCAGTACGCGTTGTAGTCGCCGGTGGTCCGATCGGCGTACTGCAACAGCGCGTCGGTGATGTGCCGGCACTTCTCGACGCGGTCCGGGCCCTCGACGTAGTACCCCAGCACGTCCAGGTCCTCGCCCAGGAAGTCGTTCTCACCCTGGCCGGAGACGTTCGAGTGCGGCGCGCGGACCAGGCCGTTCGCCCGGTAGTAGTCGTACCAGCTGGCGATCGCGGAGGTCGGCACGATCGTGCGCAGGCCCTCGACACCGGTCGTCGCGACCTGGTTCGGCAGCGTGCCGTTGTAGGAGGTGCCGACCATGCCCACGTCACCGGTGGTCCAGTCGGCGGCCACGGGCTCGCCGGCCTCGTTGTAGGCCCTGGCCCGGCCGTTCAGCCAGTCGATCACCGCCTTGGTGCCGAGCGTCTCCTTCATGTCACCGACCGTGGGACACCCGTCGGAGAACCCGGTGCCGATCGACTCGCCGAGCACGACCGCGTACCCACGCGGCACCCAGTAGTTGTCCAGGGCGCCGGGCAGGTCTGGTTGCGGCCGGGCGCCGGTTGGGGTTCCGGCGTCCCGGGCCGCGAAGGGCTGGATCCCTTCCTGTGGTAGTACGGAAAAATCGACGTTGTGGTTCTCTCCGCCGCCCGTGTTGTAGCGGTACGGGCTGTGCTCGAAGATCACCGGGACCTTGATGCCCCGCGTCTCGGTCTCACCCGGCCGCGACAGCCGGACGCGCACCCGGTCCAGGACGCCGTCGAGGTCACTGTCGACCGTGGTCTGGACGAAGAGGGTCTCCTCGACCGCGTTGGCCAGGTCGAACTGGGGGGACGAGACCCCGTTCTCCAGCTTCAGCCAGGATGGCGGCGCCGGCCGGTCGTGCCGCGCCGGCGTCGCCGCCACGGGTGTCACCGCGACCAGCGGCAGCACCACCGTGAGCGCGAACAGGACGATTCCGCGGGGTGTTCGCATCGTGCCTCCGTACGAGCAGCAGGGCGGAAAGCGCTGTCATAGTACGGCCAACCACGATGTTTGTCTGTTCCGTGCGAATTGGTCTAGCATCGCACTTGCAAACCCACCGGTACCCGGTCGGTTTGCGACCTGGCCTCGGCGGCCGCCACCGCCGGGGCCTTGTCAACCTCCGCCTACCCCTGCTCGGTTGCTGCGCAACCTCGCCGGGTCGGTTGATCCATGCTGGGGGGCCGAGCCCCCCAAACCCCCCACGGTGCGGTCGGTTCCTGACCCAGCGGAGTTGGCCTGGGTGGTGGTTCCTGGCCCAGCGAGGTGGGCTTGGGTGGTTCCTGGCTTCGCGAGGTTGGCTGGGCGGTGGTTCCTGGCTCAGCCGGTTGGTCTGAGTGGTCGTTCCTGGCCCAGCGAGGTGGGCTTGGGGGTTCCTGGCTTCGCGAGGTTGGCTTCGTTCGTGGGCGCCCAGCGCGGTTCGCTTGGGGTGGTTCCTGACTCAGCGAAGTTGGCTTGTGTGCGTGCTTTCCGTCCTTGTTTATCGGAGGCCCAGTTCTCGGGCTATCAGCATGCGTTGGACCTCGCTGGTGCCCTCGCCTATCTCCAGGATCTTGGCGTCGCGGTAGAAGCGGCCGACCGGGGACTCGTTCATGAAGCCGTAGCCGCCGAAGATCTGGGTTGCGTCACGGGCGTTGTCCATGGCCGCGTTGGAGGCGACCAGTTTCGCGATCGCGGCCTCTCGCTTGAACGGCTGGCCGCGCAGCATCTTCGCGGCGGCCGCGTAGTAGGCGAGGCGGGCGGTGTGCGCGCGGGCCTCCATGTCCGCGATCTTGAACTGGATCGCCTGGTAGTGGCCGATCGTGTGCCCGAAGGCCTCCCGCTCGTGCGCGTACCGCACACACTCGTCCACGCAACCCTGTGCCAGCCCGACGGAGACGGCCGCGATCGCGATCCGGCCCTCGTCCAGGATGGACAGGAACTGGGCGTAGCCCCGGCCACGCTGGCCGAGCAGGTTCTCCACCGGGACTCGACAGTCCGAAAAGGACAGTTCATGTGTGTCCGAGCAGTTCCAGCCGACCTTGGAGTAGCTCTTCGACACCGAGAAGCCGGGCGTGCCGCTCGGCACGATGATCGCGGAGATCTCCTTGTGCCCGTTGTCGGCCCTGCCGGTGACGGCGGTCGCGGTGACCAGGCCGGTGATCCTCGTGCCGGAGTTGGTGATGAACGCCTTGGAGCCGTTGATGACCCACTGGCCGTCCCGCTCGACGGCGGTGGTCAGCGTCGCGCCGGCGTCCGAGCCGCCACCCGGCTCGGTGAGCCCGAAGGCGCCGAGCAACTCGCCGGAACACAGCCTCGGCAGCCACTCCCGCTTCTGCTCCTCGGTACCGAACCGGTAGATCGGCATGGCGCCGAGGGAGACGCCGGCCTCGACGGTGATCGCGACGGACGAGTCGACGCGCGCCAGTTCCTCCAGCGTCACACACACGGCGAGGAAGTCGCCGCCCATGCCGCCGTACTCCTCAGGGAACGGCAGGCCGAACAGTCCCATCCGGCCCATCTTCGCCACGATCTCGTAGGGGAACTCGGCCTTCTCGTAGAGGTCGCCGATGACCGGCGCGACCTCCTCGCGGGCGAACTCCTCCACGGTCTTCCGCAACGTGTCGTGCTCTTCGGAGAGCCGGAAGTCGATCATGACTGCTCCTCTTGTGGGATCACCACGGCAAGGGGTTGGTTGAGCGCGACCTGTTGACCCGCCCGGACATGCAGCTCCGTGACCACGCCGTCGACCGGCGCCGTCACCGTGTGTTCCATCTTCATCGCCTCGACCACGACCAGCGGCGCGCCGGCCGTGACCACGTCTCCCGCGGCCGCCTTGACCACCAGCACGGTGCCGGGCATCGGGCTGACGACCGGACCGCCACTGACCGCGCCGGCGGCGGTGCCCTCCAGCAGCGAGTGCTCGTCGACCGCCCAGGTCTCCCCGCCCGCGGCGAGCCAGAGCGTGTCGCCGGCCTGTGCACGCAGGAAGGTGGTGACCCGGCCGCCATAGGTCACCTCGAGCCGGTTCCCGTCGCGGCGCGCCGAGGCCCGCACCGGCTGCGGCTCCATCTCCGTCTCCGGGGCGGCGTCGCCGACCAGGACGGCCGCCGACTCGGGCGTCCCCGTCACCCGGACGGTGACCTTCCGGTCGCCACACGCCAGCCGGAACGGGACCGCCACCGGTCCACCGAGACGCCAGCCGTTGGCGAGGTCCCACGGGTCCACGACGTCACCGGCGGGCCGGAGGTCGGCCAGCTCGTCCAGCGCGGCGGCGGCGAACACCACGTCCGGCACCTCGGCGGACACGAGACCGCCGAGCTTGCGCTCCACCAGCCCGGTGTCCAGCCGGCCGGCCCGAACGTCCACATCGGACAGCAACGCCCGCAGGAAGGCCACGTTGGTGCCAACACCCAGAACCACGGTGCCCCCGAGTGCAGCGTCGAGCCTGCGCAGCGCCGAGGCCCGGTCGGGCCCCCACGCGATCACCTTGGCCAGCATGGGATCGTAGCTCGAACCGACCTCGATGCCCGCCCGCAGTGCGGAGTCGACGCGGACGTGCTCGCCCGCCGGCTCGGCGACCGCCAGCACCCGGCCGCCGGTCGGCAGGAAGCCCCGGGCCGGGTCCTCGGCGTAGACACGGGCCTCGACCGCGTGCCCGTGCAACGCCACGTCGACGTCGAGCGGCGACCCGGCGGCGACCCGGAGCTGTTGCTCGACGAGGTCGATGCCGGTCACCAGCTCGGTCACCGGATGCTCGACCTGCAGGCGGGTGTTCATCTCCATGAAGAAGAACTCGTCCGGCCGGTCGGTCGACACGATGAACTCGACGGTCCCGGCCCCCGTGTAGCCGACGGACCGGGCCGCGTCGGCGGCCGAGGCACCCATGCGCTCGCGGCTTTCCGCGTCCAGCAGGGGTGACGGCGCCTCCTCGATGATCTTCTGGTGCCGCCGCTGCAGGCTGCACTCCCGCTCGCCGAGATGGATGACGTTGCCGTGCGCGTCGGCCAGGACCTGGATCTCGATGTGCCGCGGGTTGGCCACGAACCGCTCGACCAGCAGCGTGTCGTCGCCGAACGCGCCGCGTGCCTCGCGCCGCGCCGACTCCAGTGCCGCCGGTAGGTCCGCCGGGTCCGCCACGCGCCGCATGCCCTTGCCACCACCGCCCGCGGACGGCTTGACCAGCACCGGATAGCCGACCTCCTCGGCCGCGGCGACGAGGTCCGCGTCGGACATGCCCAGCTCGTTCCGGCCCGGCACAACGGGAACGCCGGCCGCGCTCACGGTCTGCTTGGCGCGGATCTTGTCGCCCATGGCCTCGATCGCCTCGGGCGGCGGGCCGATGAACACGATGCCGGCCTCGGCACACGCCCGCGCGAACGCCGCGTTCTCCGCCAGGAAGCCGTAACCGGGGTGCACGGCCTCGGCGCCGGTCTCGCGTGCGACCGCGACGATGTCCTCAATGGACAGATAGCTGCCGACCCGGACCGCCTCGTCCGCGTCCGGCACGTGCGCGACGTCGCCCGCCGTGAACACCGCGACCGAACGGATCCCCATGCGCGCCAACGTCCGGAAGACCCGAACGGCGATCTCACCCCGGTTGGCGACCAGAACAGTGCTGAACATCGTCACATCCTGAAGACGCCGTAGCGGACCGGTTCGAGTGGCCTGTTGGCGGCCGCGGACAACCCGAGTCCGAGCACCATGCGGGTGTCGGCCGGGTCGATCACGCCGTCGTCCCACAGGCGTGCGGTCGAGTAGTACGGGTGCCCCTGGTCCTCGTACTGCGTGCGGATGGGCGCCTTGAACGCCTCCTCGTCCGACGCGGGCCAGTCCGCACCGCGTGCCTCGAACTGGTCGCGCCGCACGGTGGCGAGCACGGACGCCGCCTGCTCGCCGCCCATCACCGAAATCCTCGCGTTGGGCCACATCCAGAGGAACCGCGGCTCGTACGCCCGCCCGCACATGGAGTAGTTGCCCGCGCCGAACGACCCGCCGATGATCACGGTGAACTTCGGCACCCGCGCGCACGCCACCGCGGTCACCATCTTGGCGCCGTGCTTGGCGATGCCGGAGACCTCGTAGTCCCGGCCCACCATGAACCCGGTGATGTTCTGCAGGAACACCAACGGAACGCTTCGCTGGTCGCACAGCTCGATGAAGTGCGCGCCCTTCACCGCGGACTCGCCGAACAGCACGCCGTTGTTCGCGATGATGCCCACCGGATGCCCGTGGACGCGGGCGAACCCCGTGACGAGCGTGGTGCCGTACTCCTTCTTGAACTCCCGGAACCGGCTGCCGTCGACGATCCGCGCGATGACCTCCCGCACGTCGTACGGGGTGCGCGAGTCGGTGGGCACCACGCCGTACAGCTCGGCCGGATCGACGGCCGGCTCCTCGGTCGCCGCGACGTCCCAGGGTCGCGGCGCGCGCGGCCCGAGCGTCGAGACGATCGACCGGACGATCCGCAACGCGTGCCCGTCGTCCTCGGCGAGGTGGTCGGTGACGCCCGACTGTCGCGAGTGGACGTCCCCGCCGCCCAGTTCCTCCGCCGTGACCACCTCTCCCGTCGCCGCCTTCACGAGCGGCGGACCGCCGAGGAAGATCGTCCCCTGGTTACGGACGATCACGGCCTCGTCACTCATCGCCGGCACGTACGCGCCGCCCGCCGTGCAGGAGCCCAGCACCGCGGCGAGCTGCGGGATGCCGCGTGCGGACATGGTGGCCTGGTTGAAGAAGATGCGCCCGAAGTGGTCGCGGTCCGGGAAGACCTCGTCCTGCCTGGGCAGGAACGCGCCGCCGGAGTCCACGAGGTACACGCACGGCAGGTTGTTGTGCAGCGCGACTTCCTGCGCACGCAGGTGCTTCTTGACGGTCATCGGGTAGTACGTGCCGCCCTTGACCGTCGCGTCGTTGGCGACGATCACGCACTCTCGGCCGGAGACGCGGCCGACCCCGGTGATGATCCCGGCGGCGGGCGCCTCGTCGTCGTACATGCCGGTCGCGGCCAGCGGCGACAGCTCGAGGAACGGTGAGCCGGGGTCGACGAGCGACTCGACCCGGTCACGGGGCAGCAGCTTGCCGCGGTCGACGTGCCGCTGCCGGGCACGCTCGCCGCCACCACGCCGGGCGGTGGCGGTACGGGCTCGCAGGTCGTCGGCGAGCGCCGTGTGTTCCTTCGTGTACCGCTGGTACGCGGGGTCACCCGGGTCGACAGAGGTACGCAGGACGGGCGCGTCCATGTCGCTCCGCTCACGTTAGCCATCGTTAACATGAGCATGTTAGCTCCGGTCAATGCACCCGTCCAGCCGGCGCCCGCGGAGTCCGCCGGACCTCCACCCAGGCTCTGGTCCGATTCTGGAGAAGCAGGCCGAGGTGCACGAACGCCGACACGATGCTCCAGGTGAGATAAACCGAAAGGATGCCGAACACCGCCTCCGGAATGTCGTCCGCGAACACCTGCGCGGCGATCACGAGCGCGACGCCGAAGAACAGGTCCCGCGCCGCGGCGCCGAGCAGCTTGCCGCGGACCGACGCGTCGCCGTCCCGCAGGCCGGTGCCGCGCCGGACCGCGACCGGCACGCTGACGATCCCGATGAGCGCGGCCAGCCCGATCGGCCCGAGCACGACGGCGGCCTCGGGCAGCGCGGGCACGGGGAAGCCGAAGTCGTCGATGTTGGCCATGACCGTGCGAAACACGCCGTAGAGCAGGAACACGGTGGCCACCGCCTCGACCACCACCCAGACCGTGGCGACCCGCACCACGGGAGGCGGTCCCCAGTGCTGTGCCGCCGGCGTGAGCCCCGGCGGCGGCGGGCCGGCCGGGTGCTTGACCCGGTACTGCAGGTAAGCGATGACGACGCCGAATATGCCGGCGAGCGAGGCCAGCATGCTCAGAATTTGACCCAAAGAGTCCATCGGAGCACTCCATCGGATGGATTGGTTTTGGCGAATTCAGTGTCGCCAGCGCTCCGAACAGGGAAAAGTGAATTAGGGCCGGTTGCCCCAAAGAACCAGAACGCCGCCCTTTGAGCCCCGGACGGGGCCCGGCCGAGCAACCGGGCGCCGTCCCTCGGCGGTGCCTGTCAGGCGACGGCCTCCAGCGCCGGGTAGTAGCCGCCGCGCTGGCCGGCCGCGTTCGGGTGGTAGGACTCGTCGATCGGCCAGGTGATGCTGTTGAGCCAGCGCGCGCCGGACGCGCAGATCTCGTGGCCGGCGAACGCCGACCGCCCGTCGACGAACGTGAAGCCGAACGCGCCGGCCCGGCCGCTGATGACCTGCGCGAGCACGTCCGACGACTGGTTGATCGCCGCCCGCTTGGTCTCGCTGAGGCCGACCGAGCAGCTGCCGCCCAGCTGGTAGATGTGCGGGTAGCCGAGCACGACGACCCGCGCGTTCGGCGCCCGGTTGCGGATCTGGGTGTAGACCGCGTCCAGCCGCGCCGGCAGCTGGTCGCGGGCGTAGGTCTGCGCCTCCTGGTTGCGGGCGACGCAGGTCGAGTCCGAGCCGAGGTTGCAGTCGGTCATGACGTCGGCGAAACCGGCGTCGTTGCCGCCGACGGAGATGGTCACGAGCGAGGTGTCCGACGTGATCGAGCCGACCTGGTTGGCCGTCACGTCCGTGGTCACGGCGCCGGAACAGGCCACGAACACGAACGCGGACGGCGCGTTCGCGTTGGCCCACAGCTGTGCGTAGGAGTTGGCACTGCGCTTGCAGCTACCGCTGCTGCCGTAGCTCCCGGCGCCGGTGCCGGAGGAGTAGGAGTCGCCGAGCGCGACGTACTTCCCAGCCTGGACAACGGGATCAGCGAGTGCCGGTGCGGCGGCGAGCACAGCGCCCGCCAGTGCGAGGGATGCGATGACGATGGAACGGAGAGGCATGGTCAACCTCCACAGCAGGGATTCCAACGCCATCATCATTACCAGTAAGTAACAAGAAAGCGAACCACCTCGTTGGTAGTTCACACTTCCCAGTTACCGCTCCCAATTGGCACAAGCAACCGCGCGAGTCCCGCGCTCACCCACACCGAGTCCCGCGTTCACGCATACCGAGTTGCGTGTTCACGCATACCGAGTTGCGGTTTCGTGCAGTCGGACAGTCGGCATGTGCACGAAACCGCAACTCGGGGTGTTTGAACGCGGGACTCGCGGTGTTTGAACGTGGGACTCGCGGGGTTGAACGTGGGAGGGGGTGTTTACGCGTCGGTATCATGGCGCGGTGTCCAGCCGTCGGGAGCAGATCCTCGCCGCAGCAGCGGGACTGTTCGCGCGGCACGGGTTCCACGGGGTCGGCATCGACGAGATCGGGGCGGCGGTGGGCGTGTCCGGGCCCGCGCTGTACCGGCACTTCCGCAGCAAGGACGCGATGCTGGGTGAGATGCTGACCTCCATCAGCGACGTCCTGCTGGCCGGCGGGCTGGAGCGGCGGGAGCGGACCGAGGAACCCGCCAAGCTGCTGGGCGAACTGGTGGCGTTCCACGTGGACTTCGCGATCGACAACCCGTCGCTGATCACCGTGCAGGAACGGAACCTCGGCAACCTCACCGACCCGGACCGCCGACGTGTGCGTGCCCTACAGCGGCGCTACGTCGAGGTGTGGGTACAGGCCATACGCGACACGACCGGAGAGCTCGACGAGCCGGCCGCCCGGGCCGCCGCGCACGCCGTCTTCGGACTGATCAACTCCACCCCGCACAGCCGCCACCTCGGCCGCGACGGCATGGCGACGATGTTGCGGGACATGGCACTCGGCGCGCTGTCCAACGCGACTGGTGAGACCACCGGCGGTACCGAACGTGGCCGGGGTTCCACGACCTCGTGAAAGATTCCAGGCTCGTGGTCCATCCGGGTGACCGGTCGACAACGATAGTCCACGTCTCGGTAGTGTCTCGGTTACCGATCGATTAAGAACAAGAGGTGGACGGTGTCACAGCAGACCAACTGGGTACCAACCTCGGTTGACCTGGAAAAACCCAGCGCGGCCAGAATCTATGACTACGTGCTCGGCGGCAACCACAACTTCACCGTCGACCGCGAGTTCGTCCGGCAGCGCGACAGGGTGGACCCGAAGTCCCGCCAGTTCGCGATCCAGAACCGCGCCTTCCTGCGCCGCGTCGTGCTGTACCTGATGGAACAGGGCATCCGCCAGTTCCTCGACCTCGGCTCCGGCATCCCCACCGTCGGCAACGTGCACGAGATCGCCCAGGCCACCGACCCGTCCACCCGCGTGGTCTACGTCGAGATCGAGCACGTCGCCGTGGCGCACAGCCAGCTCATCCTGGAGGACAACGACAACGCGGTGATGGTGCACGCCGACATCACCAAGCCGAGCCTCGTGCTGGGCGACCCGGACACCCGGGCCACGCTCGACCTCGACAAGCCGGTCGGCATCCTCGCCATCGCCATCGGCCACTACGTCCTCGACGACCCGGAGAGCGTGTTCGCGGCCTACCGCGACGCCGTGCCGCCGGGCAGCTACCTGGGGCTGTCCCACCTCACCGACGACTTCCGCGACATGACCGAGCTCACATCGGACATGCGGCAGACCCAGAACGCCGTCCGCGCGCGGACGAAGGCGGAGGTCAGCCGCCTGTTCGGCGACTGGGACGTGGTCGAGCCCGGTCTCGTGACGACGTCCCGGTGGCGCCCGGACCGCGAGACAAACCCGCAGGGAGCCGAGGAGCGTGACGGTCTGTACGCGGGAGTCGCCCGGAAGAAGTAGCGCGATCGAGTACGTCCGGGCGACGGGGTCTCCACCGCCTCCGGCATGATCGCTTCTGAGCGCAACCCTCGAAGATGGACCAGGCAATGGCCGAACCCGGTTTGATCCTCCCCCCGGTACACCGGCGGGAGGAGCTGGCGCGCAGCTGGACGCGGTCGGCCACCGCGGCGTCCTACATCCCGCGGTCGGCCGACGAGATCGAGTCGCTGCTGCTCGAGCTCGTCGACCAGCTGCTCGCGATCCTCGGCGCCGAGAGGTTCTCGATGTCGGCCGGTCTCTCGATCGGGCACCGGCTGGTCAGCGAGGGCTTCATCGACCCGACGGCGCTGACCGCGACGATCACCTCGCTCTCCGACGGCCTGCTCGCCGACCTGGCGCGGACGCCGGACAACGACCTCGCGAAGCGCACGATGTCCCTGCTGGGCGCGGTGTCCGCCGGCTACGCGGACGGGCTGCGGGCCTACACCCTCACCCAGCAGGAAGAGGTCAAACAGGCGCTGTTCAACGCGGTGCTGCGGGCCGAGCACAACCTGCGCGGCACCGAGAACCGCTTCCGCGAGGTGTTCACGTCGTCGGCGACCGGCATCGTGATCACGAACCTCGACGGCATGTGCATCGAGGCGAACCCCGCCCTCGCGGCCATCCTCGACGTCAAGCAGGACCGGCTGCCCGGGCGCGTGCTGACCGACATCTTCCAGGACGAGGTCGGCGGCGACGTGATGGCGCCCTACCGCCGCATCCTCGACGGCGAGCTGGCTCGCGTGCACGAGCATCGCAAGCTGCGCAAGGAGAACGGCGAGGTCGCGTGGGTGCTGTTCGCGATCTCGCTGCTGCGGGACGGCGCGGGCGACCCGGCGTACTTCGTCACGATGGCGCAGGACGTCACCGAGCTGCACCTGCTGCAGGACCGCCTCGGCCACCAGCTGCTGTACGACGCGCTGACCGGACTCCCGAACCGGCAGTGCTTCCGCACCAAGCTGGAGAGCGCGCTGGAGCGGGCCGAGACGGACACCACGATCACGTTGTGCTGCCTCAACCTCGACGCGTTCTCGCTGGTGAACAACAGCCTCGGGCACGCGGTCGGCGACCGTCTACTCCAGACCGTCGCGCGGCGGCTCGAGGAGGCGACCGCCAACGAGGACGCGCTCGTCGCCCGCATCGGCGGCGACGAGTTCGCGGTGCTGGTGGAGGACTCGCCGAAGACGCCGGACATCGGCGAGCTGATCGGCTCGATCACCGCGGAGCTGGAGGCCCCCGAGTACATCGACGGCCACGGCGTCGCGGTCGGCGCGAGCGTCGGCGCGGTGCGAAGACAGGCGGGCGGCGCCCTCACGGCGACGGAGCTGTTCCGCGCGGCGGACGCCGCGCTGCGCAAGGCGAAGGCGACCGGCAGGCGGCAGTGGGCCGGGTTCCACGAGGAGGAGGACCGCGCCAACGTGGAGTTCGCCCGGCTCGCCTCGTCGCTGCCAGCGGCCTGGGAGCTCGGCGAGCTGGCCGTCGAGCTCGAGCCGGTCGTGCGGCTGTCGGACCGCGAACCCGTTGGCGCGCGGGCGGTCTTCTCGTGGTCCGAGGCCGACCACGCGACCGTCCTGCGACTCGCGGAGCGCACGGGCTGGTCCGTCCACATTGGACCGTTGCTGCTACGCGAGGCATGCCGGCGGTTCGCCGGCTCACCCGGTGTGCTGCGGGTTCAGTTGACCCGCAACCAGTCCGTCGACGCCGACCTCGTGCGGGCGGTGCGCAGCGCGCTGTGGGACGGCGGGCTCGAAGCGGACCGGTTGGAGGTGTCACTCGACGCCGGCGCGTTGCACGACGAGCTGGGTGACGCGCGGGACAACCTGGAGGTGCTGAATGACATCGGTGTGCGGGTCGGCCTCTGTGGCGTCACGGGTGGTCCGCTCGACCTCGAGCTGGTGAGCACCACCGGGGTGCGGTCGGTGACGCTGTCGCCGGCCCTCGGCGCGGGTTCTCCCGTGCTGGCGGTCGAAACCGCGCGGACGGTGGAGGTGTTGTCCGCGTTCGGCGCGACGTCCTCGGTGTTGGACGTCCCGTCGGCGGACGCGGCGGACTGGTGGGCCTCGATCGGGGTGGCCACCGGACAGGGTGGAGTTTTCGTTTCCCACTGAGTTGCCCACGAGGCGCGCTCCTGTTGGAAGATGTTGTTGTGGAACCAGAGCATTCACGGGTGGTCCAGGCTGCCAGCGCCGCGCTGATCGCCATGCGGGCGGGTGTCGACGAGCCGAGCGTGCCGGGCGACGACGCCAGAGACGTGATGCTGTTGCTGTTCCACGAATGCAGCTCGATGGTCTCCGCGCTCAGCAGCGGCGGGACCGCCCCGGTGAAGATGCAGGTGTTCGACAACGCCGGCAACGAGGTCCCCATCGACGAGGCCGATCCCCCGGTCCGCACGGCCGTGCGCGTGCTGCTCGCGGAGGTCCACGGCGACAGCGAGGCGGCGCGGGCCCACATCGAGATCGCGCTGGCGTCGGCCGCTCAGGAGGAGATGGACACGCTGATGGTCCAGGCCCTCCGGTGGACGATGCGACTGTCCGAGGAGTGCCGCAACCGCGATCTCCCGATCGCCGAGTGGATCACGGCCGCGCTCTACTGACACCCCCGCCGGCCGCGTGCGCTGGTCGGCCGGCGTTCCGGCTGACACCATCTCCACGTGATCACCGTGCAGGGCGTCGTCGACCGGGTCGGGCCGACGCTTCTGCACACCCGCCTGCCCGGCACGGCCGAGCACGTCACCGACGTCGTGATCGCCGAACCGGGGGGCCGGGACCCGATCGGGCAGGGCGACCTCGTGCTCGGCGTCGGCGTGCACGGCACGAAGGACGCCGCGGAGCTGGTCCGGTACTGCGAGGGCGCGGCCGCGGTGCTGCTCAAGCCGCCGCTGCCCGGCCGCGCCGCGGTCCGCTCCGCCGCGCAGGCCGTCGGCGTCGCGCTGGTCGAGGTGAACGCGGCCGCCTCGTGGGCGCAGGTCGTGCTCCTGCTGCGGTCGGTCCTCGACGCGGACGCCGACGAGTCCGACGAGCACCACGACGCCGAGCCCGGCCTCGGCGACCTGTTCCGGCTGGCCGACGCGGCGGCCGCGGTGGTCGACGCCCCGGTCACGATCGAGGACGCCAACTCCCGCGTGCTCGCCTACTCGGCCCGCCAGGACCGCACGGACCCCGCCCGGGTGTCGACGATCATGGGCCGGCGCGTACCGGACGACGTGCTCGCCCGGTTCCGCTCGCGTGGCGTGTTCCGCGACCTGTCCCGCGGCCGGACCACGATCTTCGTGCCGCGCCAGAAGGACGGGACGCTGCCGCGGCTGATCGTGCCGATCCGGATGGGCGGCGAGCTGCTCGGTTCGATGTGGGCGGTCGTGCCGGGACCGGTGTCCGACGAGCGGGCGTCCGCGTTCGCCGACACGGCGCCGGTCGTCGCGCTGCACCTGCTGCGCCGGCGGGCCCGTGAGGACGCCGGCCGGCGGCGGTCCGCGGAGCTGGTCCGGACGGTCCTGGAGGGCACCGGCAGCGTGCGGCTGGCGGCCGCCGAGCTGGACCTGCCGGACGAGCCGCACCGCGTGGTCGCGATCGCCATCCGCACGCCGGATCCCCTTGGCGCGGAAGGCATGCGGCTCGCGCTGTGGGAGCGGATCACCGCGGGCGTCGGGCGCCGGCCCGCCGTGACGGAGCTGCGTGACGTGCTGTACGCGGTGGTCGCGGACCGCACCGGCTGGCCCGCGCTGCGGCAGGCGCTGACCGGCGAGGAGGGCCCGCTGGTCGCGGCCGGTCCCGCGGCGCCGCTGACCGAGCTGGCCGCGTCGCGTTCACTGGCCGAGGAGATGCTGAACCTGCTGCGCACGGGCCTGATCGGGGGCCCGGTGGTGAGCCACGAGGAGGCGTGGACCGTCCTGGCGCTGCATCGCTCGGCGACGGGCGCGCTGGCCTCCGGCGCCACCGACTTCGGGCCGCTGGCCGTGCTGACCGCGCACGACGAGCGGTCCGGCACGTCCTATGTGGACACGCTGTACGAGTGGCTGCGCCACCCCGGGGACCCCCGTGCGGCGAGCGGCGCGCTGCGGATCCACCCGAACACCCTGCGGTACCGGCTGGCGAAGCTCGTCGAGCTGGCGAAGGTCGACCTGGACGACCCGGACACGAGGCTGGCACTACTGGTCCAACTGGCGGCGCTCCACTGGGCCTGACTGTGCTACCAGCACTACAGCCGGGCTCATGTCTGGTGCTAGCGCCACGATGACACTTACTTATTGTTATCGCATTGTGGTGTTCGACACCAATCGGCCCAGTCGTCGGAAGGACGCTCAGCAGTGAAGATCGCGGTTCCCAAAGAGATCAAGAACCACGAGTACCGGGTCGCGCTGACCCCGGCTGGGGCGCACGAGCTGACCGCGCACGGGCACGACGTGTTCGTCGAGGCGGGCGCCGGTCTCGGGTCGGCCATCACGGACGAGGAGTACCTCGCCGCGGGCGCGAAGGTGCTGGCCACCGCCGAGGAGGTGTGGGCCGAGGGTGAGATGGTGCTGAAGGTCAAGGAGCCCATCGCGGCCGAGTACCAGTTCCTGCGCCGCGACCAGGTCCTGTTCACCTACCTGCACCTGGCCGCCGACGAGCCGCTGACCAGGGCGCTGCTCGACGCGGGCACGACGGCCATCGCGTACGAGACCGTCCAGACCAGCAACGGCGCGCTGCCGCTGCTCGCCCCCATGTCGGAGGTCGCGGGCCGGCTGGCGCCACAGGTCGGGGCGTACGCGCTGATGAAGCCGTCCGGCGGGCGGGGCGTGCTGCCCGGCGGCGTGCCGGGCGTGGCCCCGGCGCGGGTCATGGTGATCGGCGGCGGCGTCGCGGGCCTGAACGCGGCGACCATCGCGGTCGGCATGGGCGCGGACGTCGAGGTCCTGGACACCAACGTGGACAGGCTGCGCCAGATCGACGCCCAGTTCCGCGGACAGCTCAAGACCGTGGCGTCCAGCCGGTACGCCGTCGAGCAGGCCGCCCGCGAGGCCGATCTGGTCATCGGCGCCGTGCTGGTCCCAGGCGCACGGGCACCGAAGCTCATCAGCAACGAGCTGGTGGCGGACATGCGACCGGGCTCGGTACTGGTCGACATCGCGATCGACCAGGGCGGCTGCTTCGAGGACTCCCACCCCACGACCCACGCGGACCCGACCTACGAGGTCCACGGCTCGGTCTTCTACTGCGTGGCGAACATGCCGGGCGCGGTCCCCAGGACGTCGACGTACGCCCTGACCAACGTCACCCTGCCCTACGCACAGGCCCTGGCGGCCAAGGGCTGGCACGCCGCCCTGGCAACCGACCCAGCCCTGAAGCAGGGCCTGAACACCCACCAGGGCGCCCTGACCAACGCCCCTGTGGCAACAGCCCACAACTTGTCACACATCCCGTTGACCAAAATCGTCAACTAATCAACACGCGCCCAAAAGCAGAAACCCCCCACCCCAACCGAAAAGCCCCCCGACCACCCCAAAACCAGACACCCTGTCGCAAATTAGCGACAGCCAGTCCCCCGTTCCCGCGTTCCCAAGTTCCATGAACACAATGAACAGAACCGCACATCCCCGTTAGCTCCCGTTAGCAAGTAGCCCCGAGTAGCCCAAGTAGCCCGATCAGCCCAAACGAACACCCACCACGCTGGATCGGAACCAATCCGCACCGTGGGGGTCTGGGGGTCGCCCCCCCGGAAGAAACACGGGAACGGGGAAGACGCCAGTCGAACAGGGGTTTTGAGGGCGGCCCGCTCAACCAGCCTGGGGGTCACTGGGAGCGGGCCGCCAAGTGCAGTTTAAGCGCATCCGGTCCAGGGTGGTGCAATCGGGGGTGGGTGAGTCGTAAAAGTTCTCGATTCAGCCCCTACCCGACACAGCGGGCGCACAAGGATCACCCGCCGCGACCGCCACTACTCGCACTGCGACGTTCACTCCACGGCGCGCTCGATCGAGTGAGAAACGCGGCAATGGAGTGAAGTCCGTCGTTACCACTTCGGTCCTTCCTTTCCATGACCGATGCCGTATCGGTGACTGAACCCCGATGGTCCGTCAGATGCATAGACCCCTTCGGCCGCGACCGGGCGTTGATGGTCCTCGTCGAAAGCGAGCGGGTGGTGCTCGTCCCACCGCCAGGCGCCGCCGCGGTGCTGTCCGCGCAGCAGGCCAGGGGCCTGGGCCGGGCGCTCGACCAGGTCGCCGACCGCTCCGTCGAGCACCCGGATCGCCAGGTCGGGTGAACCCAGTGGTCCCCGGGATGGATGACACCCGCCGTGCCGTACTGAACCGGCTGGCCGCCGTGGACAAGGCGGCCGGCCAGGGCGATCCCGCCAAGCTGCTCCCGTTGGCCCGCGCCGAACTGCGCCGGCTGGCCGACGGCTGGCGCCGGCTGCTGAGCACACACGACGCCGATCCGGACGGCCGCTGCGCGGGCTGCCGCTCCGGCGGCCGCGCCAGGCGCTGGCCGTGCCAGGTGTGGCGTGCCGCCCACGAGCACCTGATCGACGAGGGCGTCCCGCACCGGCGCCGCACCCACCCGCTGCGCAACCCCTTCAGCCGGTTGACACCCGCCGATCCCCCTGGCCGGGTAAACACTCGGACCCGTTAGGACCGTTCGCCACAAACCCACCACCGCCATGGGGCAAGATGGCCCGCACGAACCCGCAGGCGAGGCATGGAGGGCACGTGCAGGACGGCAGCGGCCGCATCGTGGTGCAGAACCTGACCAAGCACTTCGGTCAGGTCGCCGCGGTACAGAACCTCAGTTTCAACGTGGAACCCGGGACGGTGACCGGCTTCCTCGGCCCGAACGGTTCCGGCAAGACGACCACACTGCGCATGCTGCTCGGCCTCGTGCGCCCGACGTCCGGCTGGGCGACGATCAACGGCGAGCCGTTCAACCGGCTCGGCAACCCCGCCCGCATCGTCGGCGGCGTGCTGGAGGCGCAGGGCTTCCACCCCGGCCGCACCGCGCGCGACCACCTCCGGGTGTACACGGCCGCCATGGGCGTGCACGACCAGCGGGCGGACGAGGTGCTGAACCTCGTCGGCCTCGCCGCGGCCGGCAACCGGGCCGCCGGCGGCTTCTCGCTGGGGATGAAGCAGCGCCTCGCGCTCGCGACCGCGCTGCTCGGCGACCCGCAGGTGCTGGTCCTCGACGAGCCGGCGAACGGCCTCGACCCGGAGGGCATCGCCTGGCTGCGCGCGTTCCTGAAGGCGTTCGCGCAGAGCGGTCGCACGGTGCTGATCTCCAGCCACCTGCTGGCCGAGGTCGAGCAGACGATCGACCAGGTGGTGATCATCAGCCGGGGCCAGACCATGTACTACGGGTCGCTCGACGAGCTGCGGAGCTCCCAGCAGAGCCGGGTCATCGTGCAGCCGGCCGACCCGCAGCGGCTGGCGGTCGCGCTGCGGGAAGCGAAGATCACCAACGTGTCGCCGACGCCGGACGGCAAGCTCGCCGTGGTCGGCGCGACGATCCAGCAGGTCGGCGACGTCGCGGCGCAGGCGGGTATCGCGCTGTACGGCGTGCACGAGGAGCGGGCGGACCTGGAGCAGCTGTTCTTCCGGCTGACCGCGGGCCAGTACACCGGGCAGATGCCGTACGCCCAGGCGCCACCACAGGGTCCGGCTCCTGGCTGGGGTGCGCCGCCGCCCGGTCAGCAGTCCGGCTACCACCAGCAGCCCGGCTACCCGCCGCAGCAGGGCTACCCACCGCAGGGGTACCCGCCCGGCGGCTACCAGCAGGCGCCCCCGCCGCAGCAGGGTGGCTACCAGCAGCAGCCCTCCGGTGGCTGGCAGCAGCCGCCGACCGGTTGGGAGGCGCCGCCGCAGGCCCCGCCACCACCCGACACGCCCCCGCCCGGCCCGGGTGCCAGCGGCGGCTCGGACGGGGGTAACAACTGATGGGCAACCTGATCAGGGCGGAGTTCCGCAAGATCCTCACCACCAAGATGTGGTGGGCGCTGCTGATCCCGGCCGTCGGCCTGGCGCTGGGCTGGGCGTGGCTGGCCGCGAAGTTCTTCACCGACGTCGGCGACGCGATCGAGGACGCGCTGAACAGCGGCGGCATCAGCAACGCCGAGCTGTCCCTGTCGTCGCTGGCGCTGACCAGGGCGATGAACTTCGCGTCGCTGTTCCCCATGGTGTTCGGCGCCCTGGCACTGGCGAGCGAGCTGAACCGGAAGACGATCACGACGAGCTTCCTGACCGCGCCGAGCCGCGCGACGGTGCTGGGCGCGAAGGCGATCGTGTACACGATGTGGGGCCTGGTCTACGGCGTCGTCGTGGCGCTGGCGGCGAGCCTGGGCATCGTGCTGGGGACCACCGGCAAGCTGCCGGACGCGAGTGACTGGCTGATCATCCTGTTCACCGGCATCCTGTCGTGCCTGCTGTGGACACTGCTGGGCATGGGGGTGGGCGCCCTGCTGGGCTCGCCGGTGGCGGCACTGCTGGTGCTGCTGCTGTACGCGGGGTTGATCGGGCCGATCGCGGAGGTGCTGATCACGGCACAGAACCCGGACCTGCACCTCGCCGGGGTGATGCCGAACGGCTCGGCCAACGGCCTGACGGGGTCGACGGCGGCGCAGCTGCTGTACGACCAGATCCAGGGCATCGTCGGCGGCAACCCGACCCCGAGCGAGCGGGACCAGTTCGACGTCATCGCCCGCGCCGGCGCCGGCGCGCCCGGCGCGTTCTCGATGTGGATCAGCGGCCTGATCTTCCTGGCCTGGACGGCGGTCTTCTTCGTCGGCGGCCTGCTCCGCAACAACAACCGCGACATCACCTGACAACCACCACCGCGAGTCCCGCGTTCGAACACATCGAACTGCGGATTCGTGCAGGTCCCGGCCCGGACCGTGTGCACGAAACCGCAACTCGGTATGTGTGAACGCGGGACTCGCTATGTCTGAACGCGGGACTCGCGCGGGGGTGGGCGCGCCTAGTGTGGGGGACGTGTCCGACTCCTCCCCCGGCTGGATCCGCCGGCTGAGTGCCGCCTGTTGGCGGCACCGGCGGCTCGTCGTGTTGTCCATGACCTCCTCGGTGATCGGCGTCGGCTTCCAGGCCGCGGGGCCGGTGCTGGTGAAGCTGGTCGTCGACGACGCGGTGGCCGGGACCACGTCCCGGCTCGTGTGGCTGGTCGCCGCGCTGATCCTGATGGAGCTGTCGACGTTCGTGACCGCGTTCGTGCGCCGCTACCTCGGGGGGCGGCTCGCACTGGACGTGCAGCACGACCTGCGTCAGCAGGTCTTCTCCGCCGTCCAGCGGCTCGACGGGGCGAAGCAGGACACCCTGCGCACCGGCCAGGTGGTCTCGCGGTCGATCACGGACCTGCAGGTCGTGCAGGGCCTGCTGATGATCCTCCCGCTCTCGGTCGGCACGATCGTGTTCGCGTTCGCGGCGTTCGCGGCCATGCTGTGGCTCTCCCCGCTGCTGACGCTGATCGCGCTGGTGGTCATGCCGGTGGTGGCCGTGGTCGCCGTCCGCAGCCGCCAGGTGCTGTTCCCCGCCTCCTGGTCGGCACAGCAACGCGCGGCCGACCTCGCCCAGCACGTCGAGGAGACGATCACGGGCGTCCGCGTGGTCAAGGGCTTCGGCCAGGAGATGCGGGAGATCAACCGCCTCGACCGGGCGGCACGCACGCTGTTCGGCGAGCGGATGCGCACGGCGAAGCTGACCTCCCGCCCGGCCGCCACGCTCGTCGCCATGCCGGCCGCCGGCCAGGTCGCGGTCCTCCTGGTCGGCGGGTTCATGGCCATGAACGGCCAGGTCACGCTCGGCACGTTCCTCGCGTTCGCCAGCTACGTGGCAAACCTCGTCGGGCCCACCCGGCTGATGTCGAGCCTGCTGGTCAACGTGCAGCTGGCGCGGGCCGGCGTGGAGCGGGTCTACGAGCTGATCGACTCCCACCCGACGGTCGTCGACGCCCCCGACGCGATCGACGTGCCGGCGGGCCCGGCCGGGATCCGCCTGGAGAACGTCCGCTTCGGCTACACCCGCAGCGAGCCGGTGCTGGACGGCGTCTCCTTCGAGGTCCGGCCGGGCGAGACGCTCGCGCTGGTCGGCACCGCGGGGTCCGGCAAGTCGACCGTGTCCCTGCTCCTACCCCGCTTCTACGACGTGCACGAGGGCTCGATCTCGGTGGCGGGCGTGGACATCCGCGACCTGCGGCTGGCCTCGCTGCGCGGCACCGTCGGCGTCGTGTTCGAGGAGGCCTTCCTCTTCTCGGACACCGTGCGCACCAACATCGCCTACGGCCGCCCCGACGCGACCGACGAGGAGATCGCGGCGGCGGCGCGGGGCGCGCAGGCCGACGCGTTCATCACCGCGCTCCCGGACGGCTACGACACGGTGGTCGGCGAGCGCGGGCTGACGCTGTCGGGCGGCCAGCGGCAGCGGGTGGCGCTCGCGCGGGCGCTGCTGTCGGACCCGAGGGTGCTGGTGCTCGACGACGCGACGTCCGCGGTGGACACGGCGACCGAGGCCGCCATCCACGACACGCTCCGGGCCGTCACCCAGGACCGCACGACGCTGCTGATCGCGCACCGCCGGTCGACGCTGGCGCTGGCGGACCGGATCGCGGTGCTCGACCACGGCAAGGTGGTCGACATCGGCACGCACGAGGAGCTGACCGAGCGATGCGAGCTGTACCGGGCGCTGCTGGCCGGCCCTGGTGAGGCCATCGAGGACATGTCCCGGGGGCGGGCCGTGCTGGTGCCCGGCCCCGAGGGCTGGACACCGGAGCTGTGGCCGGCGGAGGTCGAGGAGCCGACCGCGACCACGCGCGCACCGGAGGTCACGATCGGCGCGCCGGCCCGCGGCGGCGCCGCGGGTGGGCGGATCGGGGCGATGAACGGCGCGCCGCCGACGCCGGAGCTGATGGCTCGGGTGGCCGCGCTGCCGCCGGCGACCGAGAAGCCGGAGCTGCGGGACGAGGACCCGACGGCGCCCGACCCCGGCTTCCGGCTGCGCCGCCTGCTGAAGCCGGTGCGCCTCATGCTGGCCGTCGTGGCCGGGCTGGTGATCACCGACGCGGTGCTCTCGATGGCGGTGCCGCTGCTGGTCCAGCGTGGTGTCGACGACGGCGTGCTCACCCACAACGCCACCGCGCTGTGGGTGGTGACGGCGATCGCGGCGGTGCTGGTGTGCCTGAGCTTCGCGGACAACGCGGTGAACACGATCCTGACCGCGCGGGTGGGTGAGCGGCTGCTCTACCTGCTGCGGGTGCGCAGCTATGCCCACCTGCAGCGGCTCGGGCTCGACTACTTCGAGCGCGAGATGGCCGGCCGGATCATGACCCGCATGACCACGGACGTGGACGCCCTGTCGACGTTCCTGCAGACCGGGCTGGTCAGCGCGCTCGCGAGCGTGCTGACGGTCGTGACGATCACGGGGGCGCTCGTGATCACCGACCCGGGGCTCGCGATGGTGGCGCTGTCCGTGCTGCCGGTGCTGATCATCGCGACGGTGATCTTCCAGCGACTCTCCACCGCGGCCTACACGCAGGCGCGCGAGCAGGTCAGCGCCGTGAACGCGGACATGCAGGAGAACGTGTCGGGCATCCGGGTGGCGCAGGCCTTCACGCGGGAGGAGCGGTCGGCGCGGGAGTTCGCGGCACGCAGCGACACCTACCGCCGCACCCGGTTGCGGGCCCAGCGGTACGTGGCGACCTACTTCCCGTTCGTCGCGCTGTTGGCCGGCGTCGCGCAGGCGTCGGTGCTGGTCGTCGGCGCGCAGCGGGTGGCGACCGGCGACCTGCCGGTCGGCGTGCTGCTCGCGTTCATGCTGTACCTCAACCTGTTCTTCGCCCCGGTCCAGCAGCTGTCCGGCGTGTTCGACGGCTACCAGCAGGCCCGCGTCGGGCTGCGGCGGATCGCCGACCTGCTGCGCACGCCCAGCTCGATCGAGCCGCCGGCCCAGCCCGTGCCGGTGCCCGAGAAGCTGGCGGGCGAGGTGGAACTGCGGGACGTCACGTTCACCTACCCGGGCACCGACCGCCCGGCGGTGACCGGCCTGAACCTGCGGGTGTCGCCGGGCGAGACGGTGGCGCTGGTGGGTGCCACGGGCGCCGGCAAGTCCACGGTCGTGAAGCTGGTCGCGCGGTTCTACGACCCGACCGAGGGCCGGGTCCTGGTCGACGGCGTGGACCTGCGGGACTTCGACCCGTCGGAGTTCCGCAGGCGGCTGGGTGTCGTCCCCCAGGAGGCGCACCTGTTCAGCGGCGACGTGGCGAGCAACGTCGGCTACGGCGCCACGTCGGACCTGGACACCGTCGGCACCAACGGCGACCGGGCGATCATCGAGTCGGCCGTCCGGTCGGTCGGCGCGCTGCCGATGGTGGCCGACCTGCCGGGCGGTTTCCGCCAGCAGGTCGGCGAGCGCGGGCAGGGCCTGTCCGCCGGCCAGCGGCAGCTGATCGCGCTGGCCAGGGCCGAGCTGGTGCGCCCGGACGTCCTGCTGCTCGACGAGGCCACCGCGGCACTGGACCCGGCCACGGAGGCGGTGGTCCTGGCCGCGAGCGAACACCTTGCCGCGCCGCGGACCACGTTCGTGGTGGCCCACCGCCTGGCGACCGCGGCCAGGGCCGACCGGATCGTGGTCATGGACGGCGGCCGCGTGGTCGAGGAGGGCGGCCACGACGCCCTCCTCGCCGCCGGCGGGTACTACGCGAACCTGTGGCGGCACGGCACCGCCGAGTACGGGAACGGCACTCACGCCCAGGAGACCGGCAGCGACACCCTCAAC
Source organism: Actinophytocola sp. (assembly GCF_035634895.1). GTDB lineage: Bacteria > Actinomycetota > Actinomycetes > Mycobacteriales > Pseudonocardiaceae > Actinophytocola. The sequence continues at coordinate 61,342 of NZ_DASQCC010000238.1, forward strand.
GACGCCGGCTCCGGGCGGAGGGAAGTGCCTGACCATTCAGCGCTGTGAACCGACCGTCCACCGATCAACCACCTGGCCCGCCCCGGCGGTGTCGAGGTCGGTGGACCGTCTGTCCCATGTGTCGGGACCAACAGGTGAGGGATTCACCACAGTCAACGGTGGCGAACAGGATGAACCCGACACGCGAAACTTCTGCCGGACCGAATGCTGAACCACTGCGAGACAATGCGAGTATCACCACCAGCAGCACCCGGGGGGCACATTCGATCACCTATGTGACCTGCGGTCCTTTGCCGAGTCAGCACCACGTCACTCGCGCGGGGGACTAGCCTGAAGGTGCAGTCCGTACCACTAACAGATCGAGATAGATAGAGGCGAGTGCCTGCCGTGTCCAGCAGCAGCCCTGCGTCGCAGTTCGGCCCCAACGAGTGGCTCGTAGAAGAGATGTACGAGCAGTTCCTAGCTGACCCGTCGTCAGTGGACTCAGCGTGGCATGACTTCTTCGCCGACTACAAGCCGACACAGCGCGTGGCGAACCAGGCCGCGGGCGAGACGAAGAGCGACACCGGCGCCACGAAGACCGCGACGGTGGCCAAGCCCGCGAAGCCGGCGACGACTGCGCCCCCGGCGAACGAGACCAACGGCCAGGTGCGGACCGCACCGAAGGCCGAACCGAAGCCCGCGCCCAAGCCCGCCGCCAAGCCGGCGGCGAATACCGACGCCAGGCCCGCGCCCGCGAAGTCCGCCCCGGCCAAGACCGAGACGAAGACCGACGCGAAGACCGACGCGAAGACCGGTGCGAAGACCGGTGCGGCGACCGGTGCGAAGACCGACGCGAAGCCGGCCGCGGCCAGGGCCGACGCGAAGACCGACGGCGAGGAGGTCAGGCAGCTGCGTGGCGCGGCCGCCCTCATCGCCAAGAACATGGACATCTCGCTGACCATCCCGACCGCGACGAGCGTGCGGGCCGTGCCGGCGAAGCTGCTGTTCGACAACCGCATCGTGATCAACAACCACCTGAAGCGCACGCGTGGTGGCAAGGTCTCGTTCACGCACCTGATCGGGTACGCCCTGATCCGGGCGCTGCGTGACTACCCGAACATGAACCGGCACTACGCCGAGGTCAACAGCAAGCCGAACATCGTCACGCCGGAGCACGTCAACCTCGGCCTGGCCATCGACCTGCCGACCAAGGACGGCGGCCGCACACTGGTCGTCGCGTCCATCAAGAACTGCGAGGGCATGAACTTCGCGCGGTTCTGGCAGGCCTACGAGGACATCATCCGCAAGGCCCGCACCGGCGCGCTGACCGCGGACGACTTCGCCGGCACCACGATCTCCCTCACCAACCCGGGGACCATCGGCACCAACCACTCGATGCCGCGCCTGACCAAGGGCCAGGGCGCGATCATCGGCGTCGGCGCCATGGAGTACCCGGCGCAGTACCAGGGCACGAGCGAGAAGACCCTCACCGAGCTGGCCGTCAGCAAGATCATCACGCTGACCTCCACCTACGACCACCGGATCATCCAGGGCGCCGAGTCCGGCGAGTTCCTGCGCAGCGTGCACCGGCTGCTGCTGGGCGAGGACAACTTCTACGACGACATCTTCACGTCGCTGCGCCTGCCGTACGAGCCGGTCCGCTGGGTCGAGGACATCCCAGAGGGCGCGATCGACAAGACCACCCGCGTCATCGGCCTCGTCGACACCTACCGCACCCGCGGCCACCTGATGGCCGACGTCGACCCGCTGAACTACCGCCAGCGCAAGCACGAGGACCTCGACATCCTGTCCCACGGCCTCACCCTGTGGGACCTGGACCGCGAGTTCCCGGTCGGCGGCTTCGCCGGCAAGGAGCGGATGAAGCTGCGGGACGTGCTGGGCGTGCTGCGGGACAGCTACTGCCGCACGGTCGGCGTCGAGTACACCTACATCCTCGACCCGACCGAGCGCCGCTGGATCCAGCAGCGCGTGGAGGTCCCGCACGCGAAGCCCGCGCAGGCCGTGCAGAAGTACATCCTGTCGAAGCTGAACGCGGCCGAGGCCTTCGAGACGTTCCTGCAGACCAAGTACGTCGGCCAGAAGCGGTTCTCGCTCGAGGGCGGCGAGTCGGTCATCGCGCTGCTCGACACGATCCTCGACAAGGCGGCCGAGTACGAGCTGGACGAGGTCGTCATCGGCATGCCGCACCGCGGCCGCCTGAACGTGCTGGCCAACATCGTCGGCAAGCCGATCTCCCAGATCTTCCAGGAGTTCGAGGGCAACCTCGACCCCGGCCAGGCGCACGGCTCCGGCGACGTGAAGTACCACCTCGGCGCGGAGGGCAAGTACTTCCGCATGTTCGGTGACGGCGAGACCAAGGTCACGCTGACCGCGAACCCGTCGCACCTGGAGACCGTCGACCCCGTCCTGGAGGGCATCGTCCGCGCCAAGCAGGACCTGCTCGACAAGGGCCACGGCGGCTTCACGGTCCTGCCGGTCGCCCTGCACGGCGACGCGGCGTTCGCGGGCCAGGGCGTGGTGGCGGAGACGCTGAACCTGGCGCTGCTGCGTGGTTACCGCACCGGCGGCACCGTCCACGTGATCATCAACAACCAGGTCGGCTTCACGACCGCGCCGGAGCACTCGCGCTCGTCGCAGTACGCGACCGACGTCGCGAAGATGATCCAGGCGCCGGTGTTCCACGTGAACGGCGACGACCCCGAGGCGTGCTACTGGGTTGCGCAGCTGGCCATGGACTACCGCCAGGCGTTCAACAAGGACGTCGTGATCGACATGGTGTGCTACCGCCGCCGCGGACACAACGAGGGCGACGACCCCTCGATGACGCAGCCGGCGATGTACGACATCATCGACACGAAGCGCAGCGTCCGCAAGACCTACACCGAGGCCCTGATCGGCCGCGGCGACATCTCGGTCGACGAGGCGGAGAAGGCGCTGCGGGACTTCTCGTCCCAGCTGGAGCACGTCTTCAACGAGGTGCGCGAGCTGGAGAAGCACCCGGTCGCGCCGAGCCCGTCCGTCGAGTCGGAGCAGCAGGTCCCGGCGAAGCTGTCGACGAACATCTCCCGCGAGACGCTGGAGAGGATCGCCGACGCGCACGTCAACCTCCCGCCGGGCTTCACCCCGCACCCCCGTGTCAAGCCGGTGCTGGAGCGCCGCGCGAAGATGGCACGCGACGGCCACATCGACTGGGCGTTCGGCGAGCTGCTGGCGTTCGGCTCGCTGAACCTGGAGGGCCACCTGGTCCGCCTGGCCGGGCAGGACTCGCGGCGCGGCACGTTCGTCCAGCGGCACGCGGTGATCGTGGACCGCAAGACGGGCAAGGAGTACGTCCCGCTGCAGAACCTGTCCGACGAGCAGGGCAAGTTCCTGGCCTACGACTCGGCGCTGTCCGAGTACGCCGCGGTCGGCTTCGAGTACGGCTACTCGGTCGCGAACCCGGACGCGCTCGTGCTGTGGGAGGCCCAGTTCGGTGACTTCGTCAACGGCGCCCAGTCGGTCATCGACGAGTACATCTCGTCGTCGGAGGCCAAGTGGGGCCAGCGTTCGGACGTCGTCATGCTGCTCCCGCACGGCCACGAGGGCCAGGGCCCGGACCACACGTCGGGCCGCATCGAGCGCTGGCTCCAGCTGTGCGCCGAGGGCTCGATGACCGTGGCGGTCCCGTCGACGCCGGCGAACTACTTCCACCTGCTGCGCCGCCACGCGCTCGACGGCGTGCAGCGGCCGCTGGTCGTGTTCACGCCGAAGTCCATGCTGCGCAACAAGGCCGCGGTCAGCGGGGTGGCGGACTTCGTCGAGGAGTCCAGGTTCAGCCCGATCATCGACGACCCGACCAGCCCCGACCCGGACAAGGTCACCAAGCTGTTGCTGGTGTCCGGCAAGCTGTACTACGAGCTGGCCGCGGAGCGGGAGAACCGGGGCGGCGTCGACGACACGGCGATCGTCCGGGTCGAGCAGCTGTACCCGGTCCCGGTGAAGCGGATCGGCGCGATCCTCGAGAAGTACAGCGGTGTGGAAGAGGTCCGCTGGGTGCAGGAGGAGCCGGCGAACCAGGGCGCGTGGCCGTTCTACGGCCTGCACCTGCGGGAGCTGTACCCCGACCTGCCCAGGCTGGTCCGCGTGTCCCGCCGCGTGATGGCCGCCCCGTCGGCCGGCTCCGGCAAGGTCCACGAGGTCGAGCAGCGCGAGATCATCGAGAAGGCGTTCAGCTGAGGCGATGTACTTCACCGACCGAGGCCTGGAGGAGCTCGAGGAGCGACGCGGCGACGAGGAGGTCACGCTGGCCTGGCTGGCCGCCAAGCTGCGTGGCTTCGTCGACGCCAACCCCGAGTTCGAGAATGCCGTAGAACGCCTGGCCACCTACCTGGCAAGGGACGACGAGGACGACGAGTGACCGAGGCGGCCCCGGATCGGGGCCGCCTCAGCGTTCTTCGGGGAACATCGCGGGGTCGCCTTCCCGGCGCAGTGCAGTCAGGTCACCGGGGAAGCCGGTGACCTCCCGGCGGCGGTCGAGTTCGGCCCAGTACCCGGGTTCGAAGTAGACCTCCCACTCGCCGACCGCGGACGTGAGGTCGCGGCGGTGGCCCACGAACAGGACGTGGTCGGCGATGTCGGCCATGGTCAGGCCCGGGTCGACGCCGGGCGGGAGGCTGCCCAGCTCCGTGATCGGCAGGCGGCCGTAGGCCGAGTGGCGGGTCGGCACGACGCTCGGCCGGGGCCAGCCGGCCACACACCGCTCGGCCTGGGCGGTCATGGCCATCGCGTGGGTGTGCACGACGCTGACCGAACCCGGGTACGCCTGTTCGACCAGCACCGGCACGTTCCGGAACGGCAGGTTGCGGAAGAAGTGCCACCCGCCGCCGACCGTGAGGCAGCGGCGGCCCTTGCCGAGCACCTCCCGGGTGATCACGTCCGCCCAGCACTCGTCGCGCCGCATCAGGAAGGTGTCCAGGTCCTCGCGGGTGTGAACCCGCGTCCAGTCGACCGGCGGGTCGGCGAGGAGCACCCGCAACGACCGTCCCGCGAACAGGTTCAGCGCCCTGGCCAGGCTCAGGACGCGGAAGTGGACCGGCACGTCACCGGTGTCGAGTGGACTCTGTGTGGTGTCCCGCCAGATCCGCTGGAGGTCCGACTTCCTGACCACGCCGCCGCTGACGTACTCGTCCGCCACGTCCTGGTACCGCGAGTTGCCCAGCTCGATCACGACCGCGTCGAAGCCCGGCCGGAACATGGCGACGGCCAGGAGGTCCCAGCAGTCCTGCAGGTGGTGCGCACCCTCGTTGACCGCCACCACCGGCGTGTCCGCGAAAAGTGACAGGAGACCGTCCACTCCCGATCGTGACCCGGTTCCGGGTCGCAGGGCCGGGGCGGCGGCCAGCCCCGCCAGTGCCCCGCCGAGCACCGTGCGGCGTTGTATCGAAGTCATGTCCGACAGGTTCGCCACCCGGGCCCGCCGGCCGCGACGGGCGAACGTCGAGCACTCGTGTCATCCGGTCGACGGACACTCGATCAACTGGCGGGCCAGGGCCGCGGTGACGGCGGCCGTACGGTCGCCGACCTCCAGCTTGGCGAACACGCGGGTCAGGTACGTCTTGACGGTCGCCTCCGAGACGGCGAGGGCCGCGGCGATGTCCCGGTTCGTGGCGCCGGTCGCGACGAGCGTCAGCACCGCCCGCTCCCGCTCGGACAGCGACGCCGGCCGGACCGTGTGCTGCTGGCGGACGAGCTTCGTGGCCACCGACGGCGCCAGCACGGCCTCGCCGGCGTGCGCGCGGCGGATCGCGTCGAGCAGGCCCGCGCGCGGGATGTCCTTGAGCACGTACCCGATCGCGCCGGCGGCCATCGCGCGGGTGATGTCGGCGTCGGAGTCGTACGTGGTGAGGACCAGCACCCGAGGCGGCGGGGACAGCGCGGTGATCCGCTCGGTCGCGCTCGCCCCGTCCACACCGGGCATGCGCAGGTCCATCAGCACGACGTCGGGGCGAAGCGCCGCGGCCAGCCGCACGGCCGCCGCGCCGTCCGCCGCCGCGCCGACGACCGCGATGTCCTCGTGCGGTTCGAGGATCGCGGCGATGCCGTCGCGGATCACGGCGTGGTCGTCGACGACGAGAACGCGGATCACGAGTCCTCCAGGGTGGCCGTGACCGTGGTGCCGGCGCCGGGCGCGCTGGTGACCGACAGCGTGCCACCGACCGACGCGACCCGTTCGCGCATGGTCGCCAGCCCGAACCCACCCTCCACACTCGCGGGGTCGAACCCGCGGCCGTCGTCCCGCACGACCAGCCGCAGCGCCGCGGCCTCGTACTCGGCGGTCACCGTCACCTCGGTGGCGCCGGCATGCTTGGCGGCGTTCGCCAGCGCCTCCTGCACGACCCGCAACGCCACGACCTCCACCGACGGGTGGCAGGCGCGGACCGTCCCCCGCACCACGCAGCGGTCGCACAGCCGCCGCAAGGCGTCGACGAGCGACGTGCCGGCCAGCGGCTCGGGTCGCAGCGCCGCCACCGCGCGCCGGGTGTCCACCAGGCAGGCGCCCGCGGTCTCGCGTGCGCGGGTCACCAGCTGCGCCGCCCTGCCGTCGAGGTACTGCTCGGCGGCCTCCAGCTGCAGCACCACCCCGGCCAGTCCCTGCGCGAGCGTGTCGTGCAGCTCGTGCGCGAGCCGCTGCCGTTCCTCCGCCCGGCCGGCCAGCACGCTCTGCCGGTTCAGCGCCCGCACGGCGCCGGCGGTGCACAGCGCCGTCAGCACCGGCAACGCGATCCCGACCACCGCGAAGTACGCGGGGCCGAACCGGATGGTCGCGCCCGGCTGCCAGCCGACGCCGGCGAGGATCGCCTGGACCACCGGCCGTGCGAGGTACGGCGTGCCGGTCGCGACCACCCCGGTCACGATCGCGGCCCACCGCGGCAGCCGGACGAACGCCAGCGGGAGCAGCCCGAACGCGACCGCGGCAAAGGTCGGGAACAGCGTCGTCAGCAGCCCCACGGCCAGGCCGGCGGCGAGGAAGTAGCCGATGCCCTGCCGGGGCCGGGCGACGAGGTCCACGCCGCCGAGCACCGCGACCGCCGCCCCGGCCACGAGCCGGTCCGTGCCCGCCGGGAACGACACGGCCGTCGCGACGAACGCGATCACCAGCGTCACCAGGTACAGGTCGTGCAGGGCACGTGCCCACCGATCAGATCTCACGCCCCGAGTAAACCCCAGAGCCGACGTTCGCTCCGCAAGCTCCGCCCAGAGCCGACGTTCGCTCCGCAAGCTCCGCCCAGAGCCGACGTTCGCTCCGCAAGCTCCGCTCAGAGCCGACGTTCGCTCCGCAAGCTCCGCTCAGAGCCGACGTTCGCTCCGCAAGCTCCGCTCAGAGCCGACGTTCGCTCAGGCGAGCTTGTACGCGCGGATGATCGTCTGCCGGACCGTGTTGCCGTCCTGGTCGCGCGCGAAGGCCCGCAGCGACACCGAGGTCGCATGCGCGGGATGCCGGACCCTGACGGTTCCGTTCGCCACCTCCGCGGGCTGCCAGGTCCGGCCCTCGTCGTACGAGACCGCCACGCTCAGGTCACACGGCCGCTCGGTGGTGCCGTCGGCTCGTTGCAGGGACACGGGAATGGTGAACGCCCTGCCGGCCGGCGCGGTGTTCTTCTCGTCCAGCCTCGGTGTGAACCGGACCGCCGAGATGCCGACGGGGGTCACTCGGTCGCCGGTGCCCGCGGAGCGGAACGTCCACTCCGCACTGACCTCCGTGGACACGTCGGCGGTCGACCGGGTCGCGGACACCGCGAGCCGGTAGCCGTCCTCCTCGGCGGGCACGGGATAGGCGCCGCCGATGTACTCGGCCTCGCCGACCAGCTCGTCCCCGCGGTAGAGCCGGGTGCTCGCGGTGTCCGTTGTGGACAGTCCGGCGTTGCCGGCCGAGTCCCCGAACAGCGGGACGCTCACGATGATCAGGTCGCCACCGGCGGACGGGTGGTAGCGCGAGACCCACGGGTTCTCGGACCTCGGCAGGGCCGGCCCGAAGACCGCGTGGTTCATCGGCTCGTCATAGGACCCACCGGCCCGGTAGGTGCGTGGCGGCGAGATCAGCGTGGTGTCCGGCTGGTTCACGGTCGTCGTCCAGCGGACGCCGCGCGTGGTGACGTACGCCGGGCCGCCCGCCTCGTGCACGAGGCCCGGCGAGTTGACGTAGCGCGACAAGGGGTCCGGTGACAGCTCGACCTCGCCGCCGCCCGCGATCCGCTGGCGCACGGTCGCGAGGTCGGCCCGCCGCACCGTCTTCGTGATCCCGGTGGGCAGCGCGTCCTCCCATGACCAGGCCAGGCCGTAGTACGCGTCGCCGGCGGTCCAGCCGGTGTTCAGGTAGGACACGAACGTGCCGGCGGGTGCCGGCGGACCGGACTGGGCGGTGAACACCTTGCCCAGATCCCCCACGCTCACACCGCTTTCGATGCCCGTCACCGGTCCCATGACATGGTAGCCGACCTCGGCCCGCCCGAGCGTGGCCGCGACCGGCGGCGACACCCTGACCGGCTTCGCGGCGCGTGCGTCCACGGTGATCGTGGTGTCGGCCGTGAGCGTGATGTTCGGCCGCGGCAGGTAGTAGAACGTGCCCGACTCGTCGAAGACCTCGGCGTCCAGCGCGTACCGGCCCGGCGGCAGCTCGAGTGTCACCGTGCCGTTGTCGTCGGCCCAGTGCAGGATCTCGTGCGTCCAGTTGTCCAGGCCCTGCAGCACGGAGTAGAAGCTCGTCGTGGGTTTGCCGTCCAGGCCGAGGTAGTCGACGGTCAGGCGGTGGGTCTCCGCCGCACGCGTGATGGCGACCGGGGTCCGGACCGTGTCCGCGCCGGCGGTCGCGACCACCGCCCCGGTGTGGTCGCCGTCGGCCGCGCCCGTCGTGTCGCCGGTGAGCACGACCTCGGCCGTCCCGCCGGCCGGCACGGTGAGCTCGTCGGCACTCAGGGAGAACACGCCGGGGTCGACGGACAGGTGCAGCCGCACGTCGGTGGCGCCGAGGTTGCGGTAGGTCAGCGGTTCGCTGATCGGCTTGTCCTGCTCGTGCGGCCACGGCAGGACGCCGAGGCTGACGCTGGCCGGCTCGGTGACCACCGACTGCGTGATCGCGTGCGCCACGTCGACCCGCCCGGCGCCTTGCGCCAACACCGGCAGCCGCGGGTTCGGCTTGGCGGACCCCGTCAGCGCCGCCTTCAGCTGCCCGCCGGTCCAGCCGGGATGTTGCTGCGCGAGCAGGGCCGCCGCGCCGGAGACGTGCGGCGTGGCCATGGAGGTGCCGGACATCGCGACGTGGTCACCGTGCGAGGCGGCGACGATCCCGACTCCCGGCGCGGTGATGTCCGGCTTGATCGCCCGGTCGCCGATTCTCGGCCCACGGCTGGAGAACGGCGCGAGGTTGTCCTGCCTGTCCACCGCGCCGACGGTCAGCGCGGCGTCCGCGCTCCCCGGCGAGCCGACCGACTCGTCGGCGCCCGTGTTGCCCGCGGCGATCACGAACAGCGTGCCGTACCGCGCGGAGAGCGTGTTCACCGCCTCCTCCAACGGATCCAGCTCCGGCGTGTCCGTGCCGCCGAGACTCAGGTTCGCGATCCTGGCGCCCTGCTCGGCGGCCCACTGCATGCCCGCGATGATCTGCGACTCCTGGCCGAACCCGCTGTCGTCCAACACCTTTCCGTCCAGCAGCGACGCACCCGGCGCCACGCCCCGATACTTCGCGTCGACACTCGCGATGGTCGCCGCGACGTGCGTGCCGTGACCGTAGACGTCCGTGTTGTCCGGTGCCGACGAGAAGTTCCGCTCCGCGACCTCCCCCGCCAGGTCCGGGTGCGTCTGGTCGACGCCGGTGTCCAGCACCGCGACCTTGACTCCCGCGCCGGTGTAGCCCGCCGCCCACGCGGCCGGCGCGCCGATCTGCGGCACGCTCTGGTCCAAAGTGGACCGACGCTTGCCGTCCAGCCAGACCTTCGTGACGCCGGCGCTTCTGGCGGTCAACGTCCGCCAGAAGCCCGGCTCCGCGACCATGGCCACGCCGCCGACCGCCGGCAGGTCCCGGATGATGCCCGGCAGCGACCGTACCGTCGCCTGACCGGTGACGATCAGCGGCAGCCTGTCGCCGTACCCGAACTCCCGCAACAGCTTCACGTCGAACAGCCGCTCGTCCAGCCGTCCACTGGACACGAGCGGCGCGGCGTCGGCCGGCACGACGTACAGGTGGTCGCCGTTTCCGCTGGTACTGAAGGGAACCAGCTCGCGTCCCGCGGCGGGCCGCACCAGGTGCGAGCCGTCCGGCCGCAACACCACGCGATCGCCGGTGATCAGCGTGACCGACCGGACCCCGGGTTCCGCCGCCGCGGCCGTGACCGGTAAGGCGCCGGCGGGCAGCGTCAGAGCAACGATCCCCGCCAGCACCAACCGTCGGCCGATCCGCATGCACAGCACCGTATTGCCGGACCCGCGGCACCGGAACCGCTATTGGTACAGACCTCTTCCCAGTATTACCAGGCGTACGCCTCCGGGGCGGGCTTCGAGCCGTGCGGGCCGGGGGCCGGGAACAGCTCGTCCAGCTTCGCCAGTGTGTCGGCGTCCAGCTTCAGCTCGACCGCACGCAGCGCGCCGTCCAGCTGCTCGATGGTGCGCGGCCCGATGATGGGCGCGGTCACGCCGTCCTGGTGCAGCAGCCACGCGAGTGCCACGTCGGCGGGGTCCGCGCCGAGGTCGGCGGCCAGCTTCTCGTACGCCTCGATCTGGTCGCGGTGCGCCTCGAGGAGCTGCGCCGCGCGCTCGCCGGTCGACCGCGACGCGGCGCCGTCCCGCTGCTTGCGGAGTACGCCGCCGAGGAGCCCGCCGTACAGCGGCGACCAGGGGATCACGCCCATGCCGTAGTGCCGCGCGGCCGGCAGGACCTCCAGCTCGACCCAGCGCGACATCAGGTTGTACAGCGACTGCTCGCTGACCAACCCGAGGAAGTGCCTGGCACGGGCCGCTTCCTGCGCCTGCGCGACGTGCCAGCCGGCGAAGTTCGACGAGCCGAAGTACAGCACCTTCCCCTGCTGGCGCAGCACGGAGAACGCCTCCCAGATCTCGTCCCACGGCGTGTTCCGGTCCACGTGGTGCATCTGGTACAGGTCGAGGTAGTCGGTCTGCAGGCGGCGCAGCGAGGCGTCGGCCGCGCGACGGATGTTCAGCGCGGACAGGCGGCCCTCGTTCGGCCACTCGCCCATCTGGCCGTACAGCTTGGTGGCCAGCACCGTCTTCTCCCGCCGGTCGCCGCCGAGGGCGAACCACCGGCCGATGATCTGCTCGGTGAAACCCGGCCCCACCGCCCGGCCGTAGGTGTTCGCGGTGTCGAAGAAGTTGATGCCGTGGTCATGGGCCCGATCCATGATCACTCTACTGTCCTCTTCGGACGCCTCGGGACCGAAGTTCATGGTGCCGAGCATGAGCCGGGACACGGACAGGCCGGACCGGCCGAGCTGTGTGTACTCCATAACCCCAACCTACGCCGACCAGCAAGCGAGAATGGCCCCATGATCGACGACGAGCCCGAGTGGATCCCGCTGGACGAGAACCCGCACGCGGACGACAAACGCGACGTGCTCGACCCCACCGACGAGGACTTCAGGTACCGCCGCCTGGTCTGGATCGCGCTGGTCATCGGGGTGCTAGCGGTCGTGCTGGTCGCGTGGCTGGCGTTCTAGCACACCCTTGCGCCAGACGGCGTGGGTCAGCGGCACCCCGGGCCGGTAGGCGAGGTGCGTGACCGACGGCGCGTCCAGCACGTGCACGTCCGCACGTGCGCCGACCCGCAGGACACCCACGTCGTCCCGCCGCAGCGCCCTGGCGCCGCCCCAGGTGGCCGCGCGGACGGCCTCCTCGACCGACATCCGCATCTGGAGCACGGCCGTCGCCACGCAGTAGGCCATCGAGGAGGTGTAGGAGGAGCCGGGGTTGCAGTTGGTCGCGAGCGCGACCGTGGCGCCGCTGTCGAGCAGCTCCCGCGCGTTCGGCAGCGGCTGGCGGGTCGACAGGTCGCAGGCCGGCAGCAGCGTGGCCACGGTGGCCGACTGGGCAAGCGCGTCGACATCGGACCGCGTCAGGTACGTGCAGTGGTCGACGCTCGCCGCACCCAGCTCCACCGCGAGCCGCACGCCGGGGCCGTAGCCGAGCTGGTTGCCGTGCACCCGCAGGCCGAGGCCGCGTTCCCTCGCCGCGGTGAGCACCGCCCGGGACTCGTCCTCGTCGAACGCGCCGGTCTCGCAGAACACGTCGGCCCAGCGCACGTGCGGCGCGACCGCGTCGAGCATCTCGCCACACACCAGGTCGACGTAGTCCGATGTGGACATATCGGCCGGCACCAGGTGCGCGCCGAGGAAGGTGACCTCGTCGGCGTGCTCGGCCGCCAGCTTCGCCGACCGCAGCTCGTCGGCCGTCGTCAGGCCGTAGCCGGTCTTGGTCTCCAGACAGGTGGTGCCCTGCGCGACGGCCTCGGCCACGTGCCGGCGCAGCCCCGCCGCCAGCTCGTCGTCCGGCGCGGCCCGGGTGGCCGCCACGGTGACCGCGATCCCACCCGCGGTGTACGGCTCGCCGGCCATCCGCGCGGCGAACTCGGCGGTCCGGTCCCCGGCGAACACCAGGTGGGTGTGGCTGTCGACCCAACCCGGCAGGACGGCCCGGCCCGCGACATCCACGGCGGAGTCGGCGGGAGGAGCGTCCGCCGCCGCGCCGACCCACGCGACCCGGTCACCGTCCAGCACCAGCGCCGCGTCGGTCAGCGCCGGCCCGTCGTTGGTGGTCAGCTCGCCAATACCGGTGATGAGAACGCTGGCTCCACTCACGCCGCTCACGCCGCCCCCTCGCAAGCTCCGTGACGCCGTTCCTCGGCGTGACACCCACGGCTCGCTCCGCAAGCTCCACTCACGTCCACAGCTCCTCGATCGCGTCGTGTAGCAACCGGCCCACGTCACCCAGGCGTTCGTGGTGTCCGTCGGCCGCGACGACCGTGCCGTTCGAGACCACCGTGTGCACGTCCGCAGCGGTCGCGGCGTACACCACCTGCGACGGGTGGCACCCCGCGGTCCGCAGGCTGTCCAGGCGCACCGCCACCAGGTCCGCGGGTGCGCCGGGCTCGATCCGTCCCGCGTGCGGCCAGCCCAGCGCCGCGTTGCCCGCCGAGGTCAGGGCGGTCACCAGGTCGTCCGGCGACAACCGGCCCCGCTGTCCGGTCCGCAACCGCTCGCCGTACTCCAGCGACCGGGCCTCCACCAGCGGATCCACCACCGCGTGCTGGTCGCTGCCCAGTGAGAGCGGCGCGCCGGCGTCCAGCAGCTCCCGTGCGGGCCCGATGCCGTCGGCGAGGTCCGCCTCGGTGGTCGGGCAGAAGCACGCCGCGGTGTGCGACGACCCCAGCAGCTCGACGTCCGTCGCGGTCAGGTGGGTGGCGTGGACGGCGGTCGTGTCCCGGCCCAGGGCACCGCAGTCGGCCAGCAGCTGGACCGGGGTGCGGCCGTACGCGGCGAGGCAGGCCTCGTTCTCGGCGGGCTGTTCGGACACGTGGACGTGCAGCGGCCGTCCGTCCACATCGGACGCCAGCTCCGCGATGCCCGCGGCCGGCACCGCACGCACCGAGTGGATCGCCGCACCGGCCCGGACGCCCGGCCGGTCGTGCGCCGACAGGGCACGCTCGGCCCACGCCGCCACGCTGCCGTCGGAAAAACGTTGCTGTTCGGGGGAAAGCGGCGCGTCGATGCCGCCGGTGAGGTAGCACGTGTCGAGCAGTGTCAGCCGGATCCCGGCGGCGAGAGCGGCCTCCCGCAACGCCTCGCCCATGGCGTCCGGCTCCGCGTACCGGCCGCCGCCCGGCGGGTGGTGCAGGTAGTGGAACTCGCCGACGACGGTGACGCCGGCGACCGCCATCTCGGCGTACACGGCGGTCGCCAGGCGCAGGTAGCCGTCCGGGTCGAGCCGCGACGCCAGCCGGTACATGGCCTGGCGCCAGGTCCAGAAAGTCCCGCCGTCGTGGTGGGTGCGCCCCCGCAGCGCGCGGTGGAACGCGTGCGAGTGCACGTTGGCGAACCCGGGGAACACCAGTCCCCGCAACACCCGCGCGCCGGCGGGCGGGGTGTCGGCGGCGTGGACCTCGGTGATCCGTCCCTCGTCGACCTCGACGAGCGCGCCGTGCGTGAGCGTGGACCGCTGCAATGCGTGCTCGCACCAGTAGGTGGTCATCCGGCCAGCTGTCCGAGGACGGCCGCGAGGGCGGTGACCCCGGACTCGCAGTCGGCCGGCTCCGCGTACTCCTCCGGCGCGTGGGAGACGCCGGTCGGGTTGCGTACGAACAACATCGCGGTCGGCACGTGCGCGGCGAGCACGCCCGCGTCGTGCCCCGCGCCGGTCGGAAGGACCGGGATGCCGCCCAGCGCGGCGGCGATCCGGTCCCTCAGGCCGGGTTCGAAGTGCACGGTGTCGCCGTAGGACTCCTCGGTGACGGTGAGTACGCAGCCTTCCCGGTGGACCGCGTCCGACGCCATCGTGCGAATCTTCTCCAGCACGCGGCGCGTCGCGGCGTCGTCGGGCGCGCGGGCGTCGAGCCAGACGTCCACGGAGGACGCGATGACGTTGGTGCCACCGGGGTTCGGCACGAGCCGCCCGACGGTGGCTCGCGCGTCCTCGACGTCGGCGGCCGCGATCCGGGCCGCCAGCACCATCTCCGCGGCGGGGACCATCGGGTCGTGGCGGTCGCCGAGAAGCGTGGCGCCGGCGTGGTTTCCCTCGCCGGTGAACCGGAACCGCCAGCGCCCGTGCGCGAGGATCGAGCTGGCGACGGCGACCGGCGCGCCGAGGTCGACCAGTCCGCGGCCCTGCTCGACGTGCAGCTCGACGAACGTGCCGATGGTCGCCAGCACGTCGTCGTCCCGCCCGAGCCGCGCGGGATCGAGCCCGGCCGCGGTGACGGCGTCGGCGAGCGTGACACCGTCGGGATCGGCCAGCCGGCGCGCGGTGTCGGGGTCGATGGCACCGGAGAGCAGCCGGGAGCCGAGGCACGGCACCCCGAACCGCCCACCCTCCTCCTCGGCGAACACGACGACCGCGAGTGGCTTGGCGGGCGTGAACCCGCGCTCGCGCAACATGTCCACAGCGGACAGTGCGGAGACCACGCCGAGCGGCCCGTCGAAGGCACCACCGCCGGGCACGGAGTCGAGATGGCTGCCGGTGACGATGGCGCCGGGCCCCGGCTCACCCCACCAGGCCCACAGGTTCCCGTTGCGGTCACCGCGCACGGCGAGCCCCCGCCGCTCCGCCTCTGCGAGGAACCACTCCCGCAGCTCGAGCTCGACCCGGTCGAACCCGTGCCGGGAGAACCCGCCGCGCCGGGGATCCCGCCCGACGCCCTCGATACTCGCGAGGAGTTGGGTGGCACTCGTCATGGCATCGGCACCGTGACACCGCGGGCGGCGGCGACCGCGCGGGCGTCGTCGTAGCCGGCGTCCACGTGGCGGATCACACCCATGCCGGGGTCGTTGGTCAGCACACGGGCGATCTTCTCACCGGCGAGCGGGGTTCCGTCGGCCACGGTGACCTGGCCGGCGTGGATCGACCGACCGATGCCGACGCCGCCGCCGTGGTGGATCGACACCCAGCTCGCCCCGGACGCCGTGTTGACGAGCGCGTTCAGCAGCGGCCAGTCGGCGATCGCGTCGGAGCCGTCGGCCATGGCCTCGGTCTCCCGGTACGGCGAGGCGACCGAGCCGCAGTCGAGGTGGTCGCGGCCGATCACGACCGGCGCGGACAGCTCGCCGCTCGCCACCATCTCGTTGAACCGCAGGCCGGCCAGGTGCCGCTCGCCGTAGCCGAGCCAGCAGATCCGCGCCGGAAGTCCCTGGAAGGCAACGCGTTCGCCGGCCATCCGGATCCACCGGGCCAGGGACTCCTTCTCCGGGAACAACTCCAGGATCGCCCTGTCGGTCGCGGCGATGTCGGCCGGGTCGCCGGACAGCGCCGCCCACCGGAACGGTCCCATGCCCTCGCAGAACATCGGCCGGATGTAGGCCGGGACGAACCCCGGGAAGTCGAACGCCCGCTCGTACCCGCCGAGCTTGGCCTCGCCGCGGATGGAGTTGCCGTAGTCGAACACCTCCGCGCCGGCGTCGAGGAACCCGACCATGGCGCCGACGTGCTCGGCCATCGAGTCGCGGGCCCGCTCGGTGAACTCGTCCGGCTTCTTGGCCGCGTAGTCGGACCAGTCGTCGAGCTCGACGCCCTTCGGCAGGTACGCCAACGGGTCGTGCGCCGAGGTCTGGTCGGTGACCACGTCGATCTCCACGCCGCGGCGCAGCAGCTCGGGCACGACGTCGGCGGCGTTGCCGATGACCGCCACGGAGAGCGCCCTGCCTTCCTTCTTCGCCCTGGTGACCCGCGCGACGGCATCGTCCAGCGAGGACGCCACCTCGTCGAGGTACCGGGTCTCGACGCGGCGGTGCGCGCGGGCCGGGTCGACCTCGACACACAGCGCGACGCCGTCGTTCATCGTGATGGCGAGGGGTTGCGCGCCACCCATGCCGCCGAGCCCCGCGGTCAGCGTGAGGGTGCCGCGCAGCGAGCCCCCGAACCGCTTGCGTGCCACGGCGGCGAAGGTCTCGTACGTGCCCTGCAGGATGCCCTGCGTGCCGATGTAGATCCAGGAGCCGGCCGTCATCTGGCCGTACATGGTGAGCCCCAACGACTCCAGCCGGCGGAACTCCGGCCAGGTGGCCCAGTCGCCGACGAGGTTGGAGTTCGCGATCAGCACGCGGGGCGCCCACTCGTGCGTGCGCATGACGCCGACGGGCTTGCCGGACTGGACGAGCAGGGTCTCGTCCTCGCGCAGGGCGGTCAGCTCGCGGGTGATCGCCTCGAAGCTGGCCCAGTTGCGGGCGGCCCGGCCGGTGCCGCCGTAGACGACGAGGTCGTCCGGCCGCTCGGCCACCTCCGGATCGAGGTTGTTGTGGAACATGCGCAGCGCGGCCTCGGTCTGCCAGCTGCGAGCGGTCAGGGTGTTCCCGCGGGCGGCGCGGACGGGACGAGCTTGAGCGGTCATGGCAGATCCACCCCCGCCTCCCGGGAATTGACCCTTGTGGTCACCTTGGTATTTTGCCGTTCAGTGAGGCACGTACTTGTGGCTGAGTTGCGTCCCGTTCCCCTCAGGCGCGGTTGACGTCCACTCGTTCCATGCAGAGTCATGGCAGTTCTCCTGATCGAATCAGTGTTTCGGCAGCGGCGATCTCCGGGGCGAGGTGGCGGTCCGGGCCAGGCCCGGGGACGGTACGGCGCAGTGCCGCGACGGCCCGCGCGGTGGCGGGTGCCGGCGTGAGCGGCGCCCGCAGGTCGAGTGCCCGCGCCGCGGTGAGCAGCTCGACGGCGAGCACGGTCGTGAGCCCGTTGACCGCCCTGCGCAGCTTGCGGGCGGCGGACCAGCCCATCGAGACGTGGTCCTCCTGCATGGCCGAGCTGGGGATCGAGTCGACCGACGCGGGCACCGCCAGCCGCTTCAGCTCCGAGACGATCGCGGCCTGCGTGTACTGGGCGATCATGTGGCCGGAGTCCACGCCGGGGTCGGCCGCGAGGAACGGCGGCAGGCCGTGGCTCCGCGTGGCGTCGAGCATCCGGTCGGTGCGCCGCTCGGCCATGCTCGCCACGTCGGCGACGGGAATCGCCAGGAAGTCCAGCGTGTACGCGACGGGCGCGCCGTGGAAGTTGCCGTTGGACTCGACCCGCCCGTCCGGCAGCACGACCGGGTTGTCGATGGCCGCGGCGAGCTCCCGGTCGGCGACGGTCTCCACGTAGGCCACGGTGTCGCGCGCGGCGCCGTGGACCTGGGGCGCGCAGCGGAGCGAGTACGCGTCCTGCACCCGGTTGCAGTCCGGCCCCCGGTGGCTGGCCATGATCGCGGAGCCGTCGAGCAACGCGGTCATCCGGGCGGCGGAGGCCGCC
The DNA here is from genome assembly GCF_035634895.1 of Actinophytocola sp. Lineage (GTDB taxonomy): Bacteria > Actinomycetota > Actinomycetes > Mycobacteriales > Pseudonocardiaceae > Actinophytocola. The sequence goes on from NZ_DASQCC010000238.1 coordinate 79,315, forward strand.
TGGCCGGGATGCGGCCGCAGCGCCTGGAGATCGGCGGCGAACACCCGGTCGGTGCCGAGCAGCGCCTCGACGCTCATGGCGGCGGTGAGGTCGGCGACGTCGAGGAGCCGGTGCAGGTCGTGCAGGGCGAGCACCAGCATGCCGAGCATGCCGTCGGTGCCGTTGATGAGCGCGAGCCCCTCCTTCTCGGCCAGTTCGAGCGGGGCGATGCCGGCCTCGTACAGGGCGTCGCGTGCGGGTCTGCGCCGGCCCGCCACGTCGACCTCACCCTCGCCCATGAGCGCGAGGGCCACGGCGGAGAGCGGCGCGAGGTCCCCGGAGCACCCGAGTGAGCCGTACTCGTGGACGACCGGGGTGATACCCGCGTTGAGCAGGTGGGTAAGCGCTTCCACGGTCTCCACGCGGACCCCGGTGCGACCGGACGCGAGGGTGCGCAGCCGCAGCAGCATGAGGCCGCGCACGACCTCGGTCTCGACGGCCGGGCCCGCGCCGGCGGCGTGCGACCGGATGAGCGAGCGCTGGAGCGCAGCCCGCCGGTCCAGTGGAATGTGCCGGGTGGCGAGGGCCCCGAAGCCGGTCGAGACCCCGTAGGTGGGCATCGCCGCCTCGGCGAGCCGCTCGACGTGGTCCCGCGTCTTGACGACCTCGGCCAGCGCCGCGGCGCTGACCTCGACCGGCGCGTCGTCCCGCACGACCGCGACAACCTGCTCACGGGACAACGGCCCGCCATCGATCACGACCATGACCTACATCTCAGCGCGCCCCGGCCGCCAGCACGACCCGGCGGCCGGGGAGAGGGTCTGGTATTCCAGACACATGACCGACATACCCGCCCTTCGCCGTGGCCTGGCGGTGCTGCGCCTGCTGGCCGGCCGGGCGGGACCGGTGACCGCGGCGTACGTGGCACGCGAGCTGGACCTGCCGCGCTCGACGACCTACCACCTGCTCGCCGAGCTGGCCGAGTCCGGTTTCGTGACGCACCTGCCCGAGGACCGCCGGTACGGGCTCGGGCTGGCCGCGTTCGAGCTGGGCTCGGCCTACCTGCGCCACGACCCGCTGGAACGGCTGGCGCGGCCGGTGTTGCAGGCGCTGATCGGCCGCACCAACCACGTCGCGCAGCTGGGCGTGCTGCACGGCCGCGAAACCCTGTACCTGCTGCGCGAGCAGCCCGCCCGGCACGCGACGGTGGTGACCGACGTGGGTGTCCGGCTCCCGGCCCACCTGCCCGCCTCGGGCCGCGCGATGCTCGGCACGCTGCCGGCGGCGCAGGTCCGGGCACTGTTCTTCGGCAAGTCCGCGTTCGTGGACCGGACGGGCCGTGGTCCGACCGATCTCCCGTCCCTGCGGCGACGGCTCACCGAGGCCCGCCGCCGGGGCTGGACGGTCGAGGACGGTTACGTGACGCCGGGCTTCGCGTCGGTGGCCGCCCCGGTGCTGGACCACGGTGGACATCCGATCGCCGCCATCTCGACCACGTTCCGGCACGAGTGCGAGCCGGAGTGCGGGGAGAGCTGGCCGGCACTGGCCGCCGAGACCCGCCGGGCGGCGGCCGAGCTGAGCACGCGGATCGGCGGCACCCGCGGCTGACGGCGCCGCCAGGCACGCACGACGGTCACTCCTGCCCGGCCGGACAGAAGTGGCCGCGCCCGGAACCCCGAGCGCGGCCACCAGAAGAGACTCAGAGACCGACCTTCGACAGCCAGTCCTTCGCCACGTCCGCGTACTCCGGCTTGTCCGGGGCGTCCAGCGCGGTGTTGAGCTCCTGCAGCGCCTTCGTGTCGAGCTTGGCCGACACCGCGTTCAGCGCCGCCTTGACCGTGTCGTTCACCTTGTCCTTGTTGATCAGGGGCACGACGTTCTGGGCCGCGAAGTTGCTCTTCGGGTCCTCCAGCACGACCAGGTCGTTGGCCTCGATGGACGCGTCCGTGGTGAAGATGTCCGCGGCCTGCACCGTGCCGTCCAGCAACGCCTTCGTCGTGATCGCACCCGGCTCCAGCGCGCTGAAGCCCTTGAACGTGCAGCCGTAGGTCTCCTTGAAGCCCGGGATGCCGTCCGGCCGCTGCTGGATCTCCGGCGGACCGCCGAAGGTCACCTCACCGCAGTGCGGCACCAGGTCCTCGATGGACTTCAGCTTCCACTTGTCCGCGGTCGCCTTGGTGACGACGATCGCGTCCTTGTCCTCGGCCTCGGCCTTGTCCAGCACGGTGAGGTTGCTCGGCAGCTCCTTCTGCAGCGCCGTGTAGACCTCGTCCGCCTCGACCTCCTTCGCCTGCTTGTTCAGGAACTGCAGCAACGTGCCCGTGTACTCGGGAATGAGGTCGATCGAGCCGTCCTTCAGGCCGTCCATGTACTTCTCGCGGCTGCCCAGGTCGAACTTCCTGGTCACCGTCACGCCCTTGGCCTCCAGCGTCTGCGCGTAGATCTCGGCGAGCAGCTGGCTCTCCGGGAAGTTCGCGGAGCCGATGGTGAGCGAGCCGGCAGAGGCGGAGCCCGACGACTTGTCGTCGGCAAGTGGATCGGAACTGCCGCACGCGGAAACGGCCAGCGTCGCCGCCAGGGCCGTCGCCAAGCCGGCGATAACGCGTTTCATTCTCTGTCTCCTCACGTGGACCTACCAACCAATTCCGGAGTCGGCTTGCGCCAGATCCGAGAGACTCGCCCGCGGGTGGTGGCATTGCGCAGACCCGGCGAGACCGCGAGCCGCTGGACGACCTCCAGCACGCCCTCGACCACCAGCGCCAGCAGGGCGATGACGATGGCGCCCGCCGCCATCTGCGGGTAACCGTCCGGCGAGCCTGCGCCGGCGTTGTTGCCGTCGATGACGAACCGGCCGAGGCCGCCCAACGCCACGTACGCGGCGATGGTCGCGGTCGCGATCACCTGCAGCGTGGCCGAGCGGATGCCGCCCAGGATCAGCGGCAGCGCGTTCGGCAGCTCGACCTTCCACAGCACCGTCGAGCCACGCATGCCCATGCCCTGCGCCGCGTCGACGACCGCGCGGTCGACGTTGCGGACGCCCGCGTAGGTGCCGGCCAGGATCGGCGGCAGGGCGAGGATGACCAGCGAGATCACCACCGGCAGCAGGCCGACGTAGGTCAGCAGCACCAGCAGCGTCAGCAGGCCGAGCTCGGGCAGCGCACGCAGGCCGTTGGACAGGCCGGCGATCAGGAACGTGCCGCGGCCGGTGTGCCCGATGACCGCGCCGATCGGGACCGCGATCGCCGCCGCGACGACCACGGTCAGGGCCGTGTAGCCGAGGTGTTCGAGGATCCTGGTGGGAATGCCGGTCGGCCCGGTCCAGTGGTCCGGGTTGAACAGCCAGTCCAGCGCCGAGTTCACCGGTTCGCCCCCTGCCGTGCGCGGGTCCATGGCGTGATCAGCTTGCCCACCGTGAGCAGCAGCGCGTCGAGCACCAGCGCGATGAGCAGGATCAGCGCGATCGCGACCACCATCTCCACCGCGTTGTTGCGTTTGAAGCCCTCGGTGATCAGCTCGCCGAGGCCGCCGATGCCGATGAGCGCGCCGACCGACGTCAGGCTCATCGCCGACACGACCGCGACCCGCAGCCCGGCGACGATCACCGGGATCGCGAGCGGCAGCTCGACCGACAGGAACCGTTTGGTGGGACGGAAACCGACCGCGGTGGCCGCGGCCGTGACCTCACGGGGCACGGCGAGCAACGCGTCGGTGACCGAGCGGACCAGCAGCGCGACCGTGTAGATGCCCAGCGGCACCTGGACGTTCAGCGGGTCGATGATCTTCGTGCCGATCAGCAGCGGCACCAGGGTGATCAGCGCCAGCGACGGGATCGTGTACAGCACGCCGGCCAGTGGCACGAGCACGAGCCGCACACCGGGCCAGCGGCTCGCCGCCCAGCCGAGCGGGATCGAGATGACCAGCCCGACGATGACCGGCAGCAGCGCGAGGTACAGGTGCTCACCGGTCGCCTCGGCGATCTTGTCGACGTTGCGTGGGAGCCACGGCCACGGCCAGTCGACGTTCACGCGGGCACCTCGCCGGTCCGGCGCGCCCGGGAGAGGGCCTCGATCACGGTGTCCGCCTTGATGCCGCCGACCACCGCGCCGCTGCCGTCGACGGCGATGCCGACACCGGCCGGCGAGCTGAGCGCGGAGTCGAGCGCGCTGCGCAGGTTGCCGTCGTCCACTTTGTACAGCGAGCCGCCGGAGACGAGCCCCTCGGCGGTGACGGTGGTGCCCACTGTGGACAGCAGGTCGGTGGAAAGCCAGCCGAGCGGCCGGTTCTCCTCGTCCACCACGATCACCCAGCCGTCGGCGGGCTCTGCGTCGGCGGTGTTGGTGCCGACCCGCGTGGTCGCGACCGGGCCGACGGGCACGCCGTCCGCGGCGAGGAAGCTGAGCGCCCGGTAGCCGCGGTCCCGGCCCACGAACGAGGAGACGAAGTCGTCGGCGGGCTTGGCCAGCAGCTCGGACGGGGTCGCGTACTGCGCGAGCCGGCCGCCGACGCGGAAGACGGCCACCTTGTCGCCGAGCTTGATCGCCTCGTCGATGTCGTGCGTCACGAACACGATCGTCTTGTCCAAATCGGACTGCAACCGGAGCAGCTGCTGCTGCAGGTCGTCACGGACGACCGGGTCGACGGCACTGAACGGCTCGTCCATCAGCAACACGGGCGGATCGGCCGCGAGCGCGCGGGCGACGCCGACCCGCTGCTGCTGACCGCCGGAGAGCTGGACCGGGTAGCGCTTGCCCAGCTCCGCCGGAAGGCCGACGAGCTCCAGCAGTTCACCGGCACGCCTGCGTGCGTCCCGCCGGCTGGCGCCGGTCAGCAGCGGCACGGTGGAGACGTTGTCGAGAACCGTGCGGTGCGGGAAGAGTCCCGCCTGCTGGATGACGTAACCGATGCCGCGCCGCAACAGCGGCGGGTCCGACTCGCGAATGTCCTTGCCGTCCAACAGGATCGTGCCGCTGGTCGGGTCGATCATCCGGTTGATCATGCGCAGCGAGGTGGTCTTGCCGCAGCCGGACGGACCGACGAAGACGGTGATGCGACCGGCGTCCACCGCGAGGTCGAGGGAGTCGACCGCGACCGTTCCGTCGGGATATCTCTTGGTCACGGCCTTGAACTCGATCACTACCCCGAGACTCCTCAGATCGAGACGGCCTCTTGCCGGCCGCAGGTCCGCACGACATTAGCCTGTACCACCGACGACGGCAGGGCATCCCAGAATCTGACGCGTGCGGCTGGACTAACGACAATAGACCATTCGGCGCAACGTGACCAGATCGTCATCTGGACCGTGGCTCGACCGTTAGCGTCAGGCACCCGGGGGCGGCCGCGAACACCTCCCGCGCCTCGGCGGCGAGGCCGGCCGGGACACAGGGGCCGGAGCCGCGGACCCACCGCTCCAGCGCGATGTCGAACGCGGCGACCACGACGTCCATCGCCAGGCGCGGGCGCACGTCGTCCGGCAGGACCAGCCGGTCACCCAGGATCTCGAGCGACTCGCGGATCGTGCGGTCGCGCAGGCCCAGGCCGTTGGCGTTCATCGACGGCGTCACCGCGGCCAGGTTCAGGCTCAGCGCCAGGCGATCCGCCCACCCGTGTGCCGGCATCGACGCCACCGCGGCGAGCAGAGTGTCCATGATGGACTCGGCCAGCGGGCGGCCGTCCGGCTCGCGGACGCGCAGCTCGCTCAGGAAGGCCGCCCACAGGTCCCGGGCCGGCGCCATCGCGACGTCTTCCTTGCTCGTGAAGTTGCGGAAGAACGTGCGCTTGGACACCTCGACCGCGTCACACAGCTCGTCGAGCGTCGTGTTCGCGAAGCCCTGCCTGGTGAACAGGTCGAGGGCCGTGTCGATCAGCGCCGCACGCGTGCGTTGTTTCTTGCGCTCACGCAGCGGCGGCCGGGCGGTGCTCACAGGGCGCACCTTACCCCAGAGCGCGAAAGCCGCTCGACAGCTTCCGCCACTCAGTGGCAGTACGGCCGTACGAGCAGTCCTCGCCGACCGGCGGCCTGGTCCGGGCGAGGCCCCCGAGTCACCTCCTCGCCCGGACCAGACCTTCGTCGGTTCCCCACTCCTCGCTCATCGCGAGCCGACCGACGACCTCACCTGGCTCGCGGCCCAGGTGGCGGACGGCGCCGTCGACCCCCGGACCTCCTGGCCCGTACCGGCGTAATCAAAATGATTCCATGAGTCTCACCACCGACAATGATCGAATCTCCGGGGACCTACCTGCTGATACAGAGAAAAATAGGTTTCGCCGGCAAGATCGACGGGCTTTGTTGCGGGAGAAATCCACCCGGCAACGAGTCGGAGACCTTCGCGGATTCTGTGGTACACGGAGACCGTGGGAGATGTTCGCCGGGCCGTCAAACGCCGCCAGCGGCTCGGCTGGTTGTTACGGGTCAACCGGATACACGGCACTCAGCCCCGTTATGCCCGGTTGCGGAATTTCGCCGCCGACTGGGTTCGCGGCGGGCTCAGGGCGACGGTGGCCACGTTCTCCCGCTGGGAGACCGGACTGTCCGCCGTCCCGTACCGGGCGGTGCGCCGGTACGAGGAGGTGCTCGGCCTGCCGCCGCACGCCATGGTCTCGGTGATCGACACGGTCTCGCGTTACATGTCCGCCTCCGCGGAGGCGGCGCCGCTGCTCACGCGCCCGAAGACCCCCGAGCCGGAACGGCGGACGGAGGAGCTGGTCGACCGGGCGTGCGGCGGCGACGTCATGACCGCCCAGGACTGGGACGACCTGACCGACCTGCTGGCGTGCCACCCGAACCTAGTCCTCAGCCCGCGGCGGATCTGGACGGACCTGTCCGAGCGCCTGCTGTACGAGACGAGCATCGCCGACGGCGTGCTGTGGATGCGCCGCGCCGAGGCGTTCAACCGGCTCATCGCGCACCCCGCCGGCCAGCACGCCGCCATCTCGACCGTCGCCGCGGCGGCCGCGGACCGGTCGGTGCAGAGCATGGTCGGCATGGTGTCGGTGTTCGAGGCCAGCATCCACGACTCGGCGAACGCGCACGTCATCAGGCATCTGACGGACCCGACGACCGACCGGACGTTCTACGGGGCGCTGCTGGCCAGCGTGCGGAAACTGCGGTACGGGCACTTCTCCGCCGCCCAGCTCCGCAAACTCGTGCCCGTCATCGTGGACATTCTCGCGGAAGGGCGAAGCGGGGCACGGCTCTCCCTCGCCGCCACCCTGCTCAAGCTGATTCCGGTGGAAATGCGGCAACGGGTCAACTCCCGGATATGGAACATGGCCGTGGAGAAACTCGAACACTCCTCGACCGAGTCCCGAACGGTCGAAAGGCTGTGTCACGCGACGGTCGCCGACGTCGATTCGGACCGCACGTTCAACGACCAGATCCTGCCGCACCTGGTCGACGAGCTGATGTTCGACCCGAATTTCGACGTCCGGCTCTATTCGGCCTTCCTGTTGTACAGCACGCCCTATCACGCGCCGCTGGGCCACACGCTGGGCCGGGAGCTGCGTGGCGTGCGGCCGACCGCGCGGTCGGCGGTGACCCTGTTGGAGGCACTGCGAATTCTCGGCGGTCCACAGGAACGCGGGCACATCGAACGGTTGGTCGTCGCGCCCGGGGTGCCCGGGCCGGTCCGCGAGACCGCCGCGTCCGCGCTCGGCCATGTCGGGGGTGCGAGCAGCGCGGGCTACTGGACGGCGGCGTTGTCGTCGGCGCGGCAGCGCTGGCGCCGGACCCGCGCCGGCGTCGAGCTCGCCATTCTCGACCGGGTCATCTACTCGCTGGGGATGGGCGGCCGGCTCGAACTGCTCCGCGAGGTGGCCGCCGATCCCACCCTGCCGGACCGGCTACGCAGCGCCGCCTCCTGGTGGACCACCCTGCCGGCACACATCCAGCGGAGCGCACGGGTCTAGGAACCGCGCGGGATGTGGATCGGGCCGAGTCGGAGCAGTTCGCGGAACTCCTTGGCCGGCAACGCCTTCGACAGCAGCCAGCCCTGGTAGGCCTCCACGCCGAAGCTGCGGAGCACGTGGAACTGGGACTCCGTCTCCACGCCCTCCGCCACGCAGGTGCGGCCCATGGCGCGAGCCATGTCCACCAGGGCCCGCGCGACCGCGAAGTCGGACGCCTCCGTGGCCACCCCGTTCACGAAGGCGCGGTCGATCTTGATGATCTGCGCCGGCAGCTCCTTCAGCCGCGCCAGGGACGAGTAGCCGGTGCCGAAGTCGTCCACCGCGAAGCGGATGCCGCGTTCGGTCAGGGCCTCCATGGCCTTGCGGGTGCGGGACGGCAGGTCGATGAAGCTGGTCTCGACCAGCTCCAGCACCACGCGGTCCCAGTCGATGCCCGTCTCCGCGATGGCCGCCGACACGATCTCGGTGAACTCCGGGTCGCTCGGGACCAGGCCGGCCAGGTTCACCGCCACGCCGACGCTCCCACCGAGGACGCCGCCGGCCATCATCGGCCATCTCGCCGCCTCGGTCAGTGCGGTACGCAGGACCCAGCGGTCCAGGTCGCGCAGCAGGTCGCCCTGTTCGGCCACCGGCAGGAACTCGCTGGGCGCCAGCATGCCGCGTTCCGGGTGCGGCCAGCGGACCAGCGCCTCCGCCTTCAGCACGGTCCCGTCCGCGGCGACCACCGGCTGGTAGTGCAGCACCAGGCCGTCGTTCGCGATCGCGTCGCGGAGCTGGCCCTCCAGCATCATCTGGCTGTCCGCCGACGCGATCAGCGCCTTGCTCGCGAGCTGCACGCGGCCCGTGCCCTGCCGCTTGGCACTGAACATCGCGGCGTCGGCGAAGCGCAGCAGGTCGGCGGCCGTCGTCTCCGGGCCGGTCGGGGTCGCCGCGCCGATCGTCGCCGACACCCGCAGCAGCTGGCCGCGAACCGGGACCGCGGCACGCAGGAGCTGCGCGACCCGGTTGGCCAGCGCCTCGACGCCGCCGACCTCCGAGACGTCCGAACAGATCACCACGTACTCGTCGCCGGACATCCGGCCGGCCGAGCACGACGGCGGCAGACCGCGCTCGAGCCGGCGCGCCAGGGCGATGATCAGCTCGTCGCCGACGTCGTGGCCGAGGGAGTCGTTGACCCGCTTGAAGTTGTCGACGTCGCAGAACAGCAGCGCCACATGGTCGGCGTCCGGGCGGCCGAGCAGCTGGTTGAGCAGGTCGTTCACCGCGGCCCGGCCCGGCAGGCCGGTCAGCTCGTCGTGGGTCGCCTGGTAGCGCAGGCGTTCCGCGGCCCGGCGACGCTCGGTCACGTCGGAGAACACCACGAGCCAGAACCGCTGGCCGTCGTCGGCGACCGACACCGTCACGTTCAGCTCGCAGTAGACGGCCTTGCCGGACGCCGTGACCAGCACACGCTGGCCGGCGCGGGTGTCGCAGTTCTGCCGGGACGACGCGCCGGCGAGCAGGGACTGGGCACGGTCGCTCGGGTGCGTGAGGTCGGCGGCCGCCATGCCCCGCAGACGGTCCAGGTCCAACTGGAGCAGGCGGCACAGCGCGTCGTTCGCGTCGACCAGGCGCTCGGCCTCGTCGAACAGCCCGATGCCGACCGGCGCGATCGCGACCAGGTCGGAGAAGCGCTGCGACGAGCGCATCATGCGGGTCTCGGTGGAGCGCTGCTCGGTGACGTCCTGCGCGGTGCCGATCATGACCGGGCCGCCGTGGTCGGTGTCGAGTGCGGCACCTCGGCAGCGGAACACCTTGCGCGTGCCGTCCGGCAGCACTGCCCGGTGCTCGCACTCGACCGGCCGGCCCGTCTGCGCGAGGTCCCGCCAGCGCTGGTCCACCCACCCTCGGTCATCGGGGTGCACCAGGCTGAGGTAATCCGTGTAGGTGATCGGGGTACCGGGCTCGACGCCGAACAGTTCGTAGAGCATCGAGGACCAGATGCAGTCACCGCTCTCGGTGGTC
>NZ_DASQCC010000239.1:0-53273 GCF_035634895.1 Actinophytocola sp.
AACCGGCCTCGGACTCACCCACTTCGAAGGCCGCAACTGGACCGGCTGGCACCGCCACGTCACCCTGGTCACCGCCGCCCACCTCTTCCTCACCGAACTCCGCCTCCACAGCCCAAAAGCAGCTGGGGCGGCCTAACCCTCTACAAGATCCTCACCGAACTCCAGGTCCTGCTGGCCACCTGGACAGGCCGATGCCCCACCTGCCACCAACGACCACCATGACGAACTAACAAAGTCCTACTAGTTGCCAACGGCGAGCCCGGCAAGTCCCGCTTCGGCGCACTCGTCGTCCTGTTGCGGCAGTCCCCCGCTGACCGCGATGGCGCCCATGACGGTGTCGGCTCGCTGAATCAGCAGCGAACCCGCGCCAGCCAGGATGGGCCGGCCCGCGGCCCGGTCGAGCTGGCTGAAGAAGGCGGGCCATGCCTCCTGCATCTGGCGCAGTATCGCGCCGTCACGACGGATGAGAGCCACACTGGCCGCTTTGTGCTCGGCGATTCCGGCCGACAGCGGCGGCGCGCCGTCCATGCGGCCGAGGGCCTGCAGGTGGCCACCTTCATCGACGACGGCGACCGTGATGTGGGTGCCCAGCTCCTGGGCCCGCCGATGCGCGCTGTTGATCAACTCGTGGGCCTCGCGAAGCGTGACTGGCATGACTCCCCCTTTAGTGGACAGCTGTCCTTGTATGGCCGACTGTATTCTCATGGTCGGTTGTAGTGCAAGATTCGATGACTGGGATGATCTACCGATGGACAGCACCCCGAGAGCTCGTTCAGCCGCCCCTCGGCGACCGAATGCCCGAGGCCAGGGTGAGCTGCTGCGAGAAGAGATCGTTTCCTGCGCGGTAAACGTGCTCGACGAGCTTGCCGACGACGAAGCGCTGTCCCTGCGCGCGATCGCACGCGCACTGTCGATCTCCCCAACCTCGGTCTATCTGTACTTCCCGGACCGCGACGCGCTCGTACTGGCCGCTATGCAACGCTGCCACGAAGACATGCTGCGAACCGCTTCCGGTGCGGAGGCAGGACACGAGGCCCCGGCGTCGCGGCTGCGCGCGCGGATCCTGGCGCAGGCGACCTGGGCGCAGGAACATCCCGGTCTCTACAAGGTGATGCACGAAAGCAAGACCAGCCGGCGTCCCGGCATGCCGTTCAAAGAGGTTCTGCTGGCACGGACCGCGGCTGCCGTACAGGAGTGCATGGATGCCGGGGCCGCTCCTCCCGGTGACCCGATCACCGTGGCCCTCGACCTCCGCGCCGCGGTGATCGGCATGCTCTCGCTACGGATCAACGAGCCCAACCTGCCGTGGCCGCCCCTCACGGAGCAGGTCGATCGATTTCTCACCAAGCTCGTCGGACTCGCACCATCTTCGGTGACCTCTGGCCGGGAGCCGAGGCCTACTGATCAACAACGCCGGAAACCGATCACGGGATAGACCCAGGTCTTTGCCAGTGGGCGAAGTGGGTTTGGCTCAGCGTGAGGAGTCTGTGTTGGGTGGCGGGGTCGTGGGATATCGGCGGGGTGCTTGTTTCCGTGTCGCGGTTGAAGTAGCGGCCGGTGATGCCAGCCATGGTGGGGTCGGTCGCGATGCGTGTCGCGGTTTTCGCTCCCTCGGTGGGGGCGAGCATGCTGCGGCGAATGAGTGTGCGCAAGGGGCGTAGGAGTGGGGGGATGAGGTCGTCGATGATGTCGGTGGCGACGATTCCTGGGTGCAGGGCGTTGAGGGTCACTCCGTCGGCGGCGAGGTCGCGGGCGAGGGCGTAGCCGGCGGTGACGGTCATGAGCTTGGCGCGTGCGTAGGCCTCGAACGGCGCGAACCCGGCAGCGGGGTTGAGTTGCCTGAGGTCGTCAATGCTGGACAGGTCGAGGGTTGCGGGGCGGGGCTTGCCGGCGAGTTTGATCTGGCGGGTGTCGTTGAGGGTGTCGCTGGCGACGTTCACCACGCGGGCCTGGCCGCGTCGTAGCGGTAGGTCCAGCAGGGTGGTGAGACCGTAGGCGGCAAGGTAGTCGAGGGCGATGTGCATCTCGATGCCGTCGGCCGAGACGCGGTGGTCGGCGAAGTGTGCGCCGGCGTTGTTGATCAGGATGTGGATGCGGTCGTGACGGTCCACGATGGACTTCGCCGCGGTCACGACGTCCGCGCGCCGGGACAGGTCCGCGGGGATGACGTCGAGTCGGTTCGCTGCCTGCGAGCCGATGTGTGCACGGAGAGCGTCCGCACGAGCGGGGTTACGGGCGACGGTGACCACGTGCGCACCGGCGCGGACGAGGTCGGCGGCGATGATCTGGCCCATGCCGCCGGTCGCGCCGGTGACGACGGCGACTTTCCCCGTCAGGTCAGGGATGGCGGCGTTCATCGGGTGATCCGCGGGTAGGCGCAGGCGTACCGCGGGGTTTCTGCCTCGTCGACAAGGAACGCGGCGAGATCGGCGCGTCCGACCGAACTCCACAGCCGGATGGGCAGGTTGGTGCCGGCCCTGTACTTCCCGATCGCGTCGTGGTCGGACAGCTTCGGTGGCCGCACAATCGTCCACTTCAGACCGGAGGCGGTGATGAGCGGCTCCATCGTCTCCTTGTCGCGCATCCGCTCGGCCACATTCGCCCACACCGCCAACGAGTACAGGGACTTGTCGTGCGTCTCCAGCACGCCGTGCGCGCTGAGGGCGATCAGGCGAGCCACCCCGACCGCCTTCATCGCCGTGACCGCGGAGCGGATGCCGTCGGTGCAGACCGTCGTCGGCCCCTTGTCCGCTCCGCCCAGCGCGCTGATCACCACGTTCGTACCCGGCAGGGCACGCGTGAGGGCCGAGACGTCGGTGACCTCGGGCCAGGTCACCTCGCTGAGACCCTCCGTCGGCTCGAACGTTCCCGCCCGGCGGACGAGCGCGATCACGTGGTGCCCGCGCTGAAGCGCCGTGGACACCACGTGACGTCCGGTGGCACCCGTCGCCCCGAGGACCGCCAACGTCTTCTTCTGTGATACATCCTGTCTCATATCTCAAGGATGCATGCTGACCGCATTACGAGTCAAGTTGTCTCATAAGATGCTTCGTGACCAGCCCGCCTCACTTCACGCGACGTGGCATGACCGGGCGGATCGTTCTGGTCGCTACTTGGCCTGGCACAACAGGTAGGTCTGGCCGTCCGTGGTGACGCACGGCGTGTATCCCGCCTCGACGAGTTCCGCGTAGACCGACTTGGTTCGCAGGTACCCGATCAGTGACTCGAGAACGGTGCCCTGGTCCGGCTCACCTTTGGTGTACAGGTACTCGATCGCCCAGAACGGGTATCCGGCGGCCGCGGAACTGACGTCCGGGTACTGCCCGTCGAGTTTCTGCACGGTGACCGGCAGGCGGTCGCTCGTCGCCTGGTTGGCGGTCGCCAGGTCCACGTAGCCGATCGCACCCGGGGTGGCCGCGACCTCGTCCACGAGACCCTCGGCCGAGTTCCGCTCGCACCGGATGACCGGCGCGTCGACGACACGGTCGGCGTTTTCGCACGAGTCGGAGGTGAGCTCGCCCTGCGACTCGCCGCCGAGCATGGTCTGCTCGAACGTGCGCCGCGAACCCGATTCCCCACCTCGACCGACAACCCGGATCGGTATCGACGGGCCGGCACGCAACTGGTTCCAGTCCCGGTAGCGGCCGGCGTAGATATCCCGGACCTGCTCGATGGTCAGCTGGTCGACGCCGACGGCGTTGTTGACGATCATGGTGTAGACGATCACCGCCACCGGCCGCGCGGTCATGTCCTGGGTGGCCTCGCCGGCCCTCCCGTCGGACAGCGCCGCGATCTCGTCCTGCCGCGCCGGCTCGACACCGGCCACCTCCCGCACTCCTTCGGCGCTGCCGTTGGCCGTCACGGTGATCTCGGCCCCACAGGTGGCGGAGTACTCTTTGGCGACGTCGGTCATGGTCGGGGCGAACGCGGTCGAACCGACGATCGTCAGACTGCCCTCGGCACAGTCGACGACCGGGCCAGAGGTGTTGATCGGCAGGATCACCACAGCGGCGATCCACAGGCCGGCCAACAGGACCCCGAACGCCGCGGTGACCAGCGGCCACAGAGACCGCCGCACGTTCCGCTCGTCCTTGATCCGCTTGTGACCGACCGGACCACTCACGCCCTTGCTGACGGGACCCGCGCGTTTGCCCTCCGGCTCGCTGAGTACCACGATCAGCTTGAACCGCTCCCTGGCCTTCAGGTGCAACGACGGTTTGAGACGGATGCCGTGCCACACCGGCGGCGGTTCGGCCTCGCGCTCAGGCTCGGCTACCGGTGCCGACCCGGCGGTCACCGGGCGGAACGCGTCCCGCAGACGCTTCGGGAGGGTCCGGCGTACCTCGGGCAGCGTGGCGGGTCTCGGAATCGGCCGCGATGCGGCATCGGTCGAGAAGAACTCCAGCCCGTCGGCCAGCTTCTTGCGGTCCTCACCGTCGGCACGGTGACTCGGGTCGGAGATCCGGGCGTTCCAGATCACCCGGTCGGCGAACACGAACTCGACCGCCTCGCCGAGATCACGGACCGAGACGTCACCGCCGGTATTGCGGATCCGGATCACCACGGAGCTGAGCCGCTTGAACATGTTGGACACGTCGGCCAGATAAGGGTCGGCGTACAGCGGCTGATCACCGTTGAGCTCCATGTCGAGCCCGATCTTCGAGTCGCTCTGCACCCGGTACAGCACCCGCTTGCGACGCGCGGCATAGCGCTGCGCGAAAGGGGTCACGATCGCGGCCACCGCCACCGTCGCCGCGATGGCCGCGATCAGCGGATTCTCACCGGAGAAACTCTCCAGCAGGCTGTACAACAGGTCGCCGAGGAAACCCAACAGCACCGCCCTTCCACTCCCTCACAGCAGTAGAGAATCCAGCCTAGAAGTGGATCGAGCCGCTGAAACACGGGAATCCCAGAAGTTAACCTCGGATTCAGCCGCTGGTCAGTAGGTTCGCGCGCCCGTGGCGACCGTCCAGCCACCGCTTCCGGTCATCCCGAGGAAAACCACCGCTGGACGAGGACGCCTGGTGCGAAGGCTCGTGCAACCTCCCAGGGGCCCACTGCGTTCTTATCCCGTCCAAGACCTGCGGAAGGATGCCGGTGGCCGGTTCAGATGACGACTTCGCCGACTTCTACTCGGCGCGGTTCGACGCGGCGCTACGCACCGCGTACGCGCTGTGCGGCGACTGGGTCGAGGCGGAGGAACTGGCCCAGGGAAGCTTCGTCCGGCTTTACCCGAAGTGGTCACGCGTGGCCAGCGGTAACGCGGAGGGCTACCTGCGCACCATCCTCGTCCGGCTCTTCCTCGACGCCAGGCGGCGGGGCCGCGCGAAGGAACACCTGGTCGCCGAGACGCCCGAGCGTTTGGACCGCTCGCGGGACATGGCGCGTCGACGACCAGCAGTCGCTGCTGGCAGCACTACAGGACGTGCCATCGAGGCAGCGGGCCACGCTCGTGCTGCGCATCGTCCACGACCTGCCCATCGAACAGGTCGCGCAGGTGCTGCGGTGCTCGACGGGCACCGTCAAAAGTCAACTGTCACGAGGGATACAGGCGTTGCGCGCGGCGTACCGCGACGCCGACACACCGGAACGGAGCGTGCGAGATGTGGGATGAGGATGACCTCGGGGCCGCGTTGCGGACCGAACTGGCGCAACGGACCCCGCCACGGCTTCGCGCCGGGCTGGCCGACGCGGTCACGCGTGGCCGGCGCCGGCGTCGGCGCCAACAGTTCGGCGCCGCGCTGGCGGTGGTGGCCGCGGTCGCCGGTGTGGCCACGGTCGCCGTCAGCGCGGGCGCCCTGGCCTCCGACGGCCAGAACGTCGCCGCGACCGAGACGACCCCGACCGAGGCGCCGTGGCCGCGGGCCGACCTGCCGGCACACTCCCCGCACGCCACATGGACTCCGGCGCCGAGCGCACCACCACCGGCCGGCTGGCCGATCGAGCCGGTGCCCAGGTGCGAGATCCCCGACAGCACCGGCCGCAACCTGGACAGCGTCCGCGCCGACCTGCCCGCGCTGCAGGAACAACTTCGGCAGGCCATGGCCGCAGTGGCCGATGACGCGACGGTGGACCTCCCGTACGAGACGCGATTCCCGCCCACCGGACCGAACACTCACGAGGCGTTCACCTACACCGCCGACGTGTCCGACGACGGGGGCACCGGCAGCGTGACGCTCACCTTCGGCCGGTTCACCGGTGATCCACTGACCGCGGCGGACGACCAGGCCTATGACATGGCCAACTGTCAGGCACCGAAACGGCACGTACTGGCGAACGGGACCGTGTTGCAGATCTACGACGTCGCGCCGAGCGATCCGTTCGCGTCGCAGAACCAGACCCTGCGCATCTACCGGCCGGACGGAAAGCTGTACTCGCTGTCCGTGCGGAACTTCGGCAGCCCGGACTTCGCCACCAACCCGGAGGACACCGCACACCCACACCGGGTCGGCCCGGGACGGCCGACGCTGCCGCTCACGGAGGGGCAGCTCGCCGAACTGGGCCTGGCGATGGCGGGCTGACCCTCAGGCGGCATAGCTCACTCGATCAGGAGGTGTGTGGGCGGCGGGCGCGGGTACCTGGAACTGATCAGGCTCAGCGAGAGGTCGACCATGCCCGGACTGCTGTCCCCCACCGCGCCGAAACCACTTCCGCCGCCGAGGACGACCAGCACCGTCGTGGACGAGTTACGCCGCCTGGCCGACAACGGCGACCTGACACTGCCGCCACCCGGCGTCGACACGCCCCGGCGGTGGGCAGCACTCGCCGCGCTCGGCCGCGTGGACCTCGCGGTCGCCCGGCTGGCCGAAGGACACGTCGACGCGCTCGCCATCCTCGCCGAGGCCGGTCGTCCCCCGGTACCGGACGCGCTCTACGGCGTGTGGGCGGCCCGGTCCGGCGGCACCGGGGCCCAGCTGACGGCGAACGGCCTCGAAGGGACGGTCCGGTTCTGTTCCGGACTGACCACTGTGGACCGTGCGCTGGTGGTGGCCACCACCCCCGGTGGCGACGGGTCCACCTGCCGGCTGGTCGAGGTCGACCTGAGCAAGGCGGGCATCGTGCGGGAGCCGGAGCGGTGGCAGGCCGTCGGCATGGACGCCACCGACAGCGGCGACATCCGGTTCGAGGGCATGGAGGTCACCGAGGACATGGTGATCGGGCCGCCGGGCTGGTATCTGAGCAGACCAGGGTTCGCTCTCGGCGGCGGCGGGGTCGCGGCGGTGTGGCTGGGCGGCACCGCCGGGGTCGTCGACGACGTCGTGGCCCTGCTGGCCGGGACGTCGACGGTCGACGAACACCAGCTCGCCCACCTGGGTGCTGTGCACACCGCGCTCCGCGGCGCCGAGACACTGCTGGCCGACGCGGCCACCCGCGTCGATGCCACACCGGACGCCGACCTCGCACTCCTCATGAGCACCTGCCGGGCAGCGGCGGAACGAGCCGCGTGGGAGACCCTGGACCGGGTCCCCAGGATCACCGGCGCGACCCCGCTGTGCCGAGACCACGCGTTCGCCCAAAGCCTCGCCGACCTGCAGGTCTACGTGCGCCAGCACCACGGCGAACGGGACCTCGCCGCACTGGGCCGCGCGGTGCTGACCGAGGCGGCGGCGCGATGAACGAGCCCACGACCGAGCAGACGACCCGAGGCCCGCGCGCCATCACCGACGAGGCCGTCTGGACACCGTGGCTCGACGGTCTACGCACGTTCCCGGACGACGGTTACCGGCACGCCGTGGTGCTCGCGGCACACCCCGACGACGAGACACTCGGCGCGAGCGGCGTGCTGCAGCACCTGCACGACAGAGGCGTCACCGTCGAACTGGTGGTCGCCACCGACGGCGAGGCCGCGTTCCCCCGGCTGTCCGCCGCCGAACGCGTCGAGCTCGGGCGTGTCCGGCGCCACGAACTCCACGAGTCGCTGCGTGCCCAGGGCCTGCCGGATGTGGCCGTGTGGTGGCTTGGTCTGCCCGACTCCGGCCTGGCCGCTCACCGCGATGAACTGGCCGACATGCTGACGGGTCCGCTCGCCGACGCCGACATGTGCCTGGTGCCGTGGCCAGGAGACCCCCACCCGGACCACCAGGCCGTCGGCGAGGTCGGGCTGCGGGTCGCGCCACTCACCACGCACCGCTGGTCCTACCCGATCTGGATGTGGCACTGGCTGCGCCCGCGGGACCTCGGCGTGCCGAAGAGCCGCGCGTTCGGCCATCCGCTCACCACCGGGCAACAGGATCGCAAGGCCGCCGGCGTGGCCGCGTTCACCTCTCAGCTCGAGCCAGGCCCAGACGGCAGTGCCCCGATACTCAGCCCGGCCATGCTGCGTCACTTCGCACGCGACCGGGAGGTCCTGTTCCGCGAGCCACCACGACGCAGCGCACCGGTCGAACGCTTCGCCGAGCTCTATGACGGCAACGCGGACCCCTGGGGGGTGACGGAAAGCTGGTACGAGCGGCGCAAGCGTGCCGTGGCACTGGCCTGCCTGCCGACCGAGGAGTACGGCACCGTCGTCGAACCGGCGTGTGGACTGGGTGCGCTCACCCAGGACCTCGCCGCCCGCGCCAGGCACGTGATCGCCTTCGACCCGGTGGCCGAGGCCGTGAAACAGACGAGCGAGAACACCGCCCACCTGCCCAACGTGGAAGTACGCCAAGCCGCGCTACCCACTGGCCTCCCGGACGGACCGCTGGACCTCGCGGTGTTCAGCGAGATCCTCTACTACCTCGACGACGACGATCTGGCCGAGACCATCACCCGCACCGTGGCCGCCCTGCGACCCGGCGGTCACGTCCTGGCCGTGCACTGGCTTCCGTGGGCCGCCGAGGCACCGAGGGACGGCATGGACGCCCACCGTCACCTGCTGGCGCACCCCGAGCTGGACGCACTGGTCGAGCACACCGACGAACAGTTCGTCGTAAACGTCCTGCGGCGCCGATGATCTCGGCTGTGGCCGTAGTCATCCCAGCACGTGACGAGCGGCAACGTATCCGGGCGTGCCTACGCGCGGTGCACCACACACTGAGCCGGCTGCCCGACGGCATAGCGCACTCTGTCTGTGTAGTCGCCGACCGCTGCACCGACGACACCGAGACGTTGGCACGCACCGAATCACCACAGGCCAAGATCGTGACGACCAAAGGAGACCTGCCCATCGGCGAAGTCCGCGACCTCGGCATGCGAGCGGCACGAACCGCCCTCCACGGACACCTCCCCACGAACACCTGGTTGCTGTCCACCGATGCGGACACGATCGTCCACCGCGACTGGGCAAGCAGCCACGTGCGCCTGGCCGACGCCGGCAACGACGCGATCGCCGGCGTCGCTCACCTCGACCGGCCCGCCGGCCCGACACGCGCCGCGGTGGTGCGCTACGCGGCCGCGGTCGGCCGAGCCCACGGCCCGTGGGGCCACGGCAACGTCTACGGCGCCAACCTCGGTATCCGGGCCGACGCGTTCGACGTGGTGGGCGGTTTCGGAGCCGTTGCGGTCGGCGAGGACCACGACCTGTGGACACGCCTGGGCAACGCCGGCTACACACTTCTCCACGCCGACATCCCCGTCGTGACCAGTGGCCGGCGCATCGGCCGAGCGCTCGGCGGCCTCGCTGACCTGCTCGCCACGCTCAGTGACTGACGACCGGGAGACCGGCGGGCCCAGCTTTCCCCGCCCGCGCAACTACCGTCGACGCCCCGCGAGTGATGGCGGTCCGGCCGCCAACGAAATCCCCCCGCGCACCCGTGAACAAGATGGTCATCCAAAAAGGCAACCATCCACGCACAGGACCGCCTGCGGCGATCGAACCGGCATGAAGTCTTCGATCAACGGGTACCCGCCGTCATGTTGACACGAATGCGCGACTGGCTGAACTCCCTCTTCGGCAGGTCATCGAACGGATCCACACCAGACCGCGAAGGCGACGTTCCGGAGGACAACGGTGTGGCCAGCACCCGCGCGACCGGTGGCCAACCGGACCGCGACCACCACGACGACGCCTCCACGACAGGCCCAGGCGAGAACGGCGAGTTCGTCGGGCGCGCGGGAGGCAACGACGACGTCGGCTCGATCGGCGAGACTGGCGCCGAAGCACGCGCTCGCCACAACGAGTGACGTATTCCCCGAGCCGACATCTGCGGTCCGCGCTGAACGGAATCAGGCGAGTCGTTGGGAGCGAACAAACTCGCGCAGGAATCGCGCTGGCGCGTCCGATGGCTCCCTTCCGGGCATTAACCGACAAAGCAGATTTCATGGCGGACGTGCCTCGCCTGGCGCGCTTGTTCAGTCGCCTCTGCCTGTCTGTCCAACGGTCACGCAGTTGTGGTCGGCCAGCTGAGGCTCTCGGGTTCCTGGTCGCTCGGGCAGGGCCCCTCGCCCGATCTCTTGGGGGCCATCGGTCGCCGCTTCCCCGGTCATCCCTCCTCCGGTCACGCTTGCGGCTTCAAGGTCTCCCAGTGCCCTGCGACCGCCCTCTCACCTACCCTTAGCCCGGCCACCCTTGGCCACCTACGTCCGTGCGTGCTCTTCGCGGCTCGCTACTCCCACAGCGCTCCCCCAAGCTCTCCCCGCAGCGCCCGCGCCGCTCTCCGCCAGTTCTCCCCCCAGCCCCCCGCCGCGCCCTCCCAGCTCTCTCCCAGATCCCTTGCCGCACCCTCTCAGGTCCCCTCGCCGCGCTCCCCGCAGCTCGCTACCCCTCCCTCCATCTTGCGCCGGCCCCCGCAAGACCCTTAATGGCATCCTCGAAACGGCCTCTCTAGTCCGCCTGGCCGCCACGACGTGCGGAGGCCCCCATCCGGCCGGCCATCTCGATGGCCAAGACGTTGGCGGACGCCACCCGTCGTGGGGATTGAGCTGTGGGGTTCGCCACTGGCCGTTGATGGCTGATCGAATAAATCACTCGATTGGCGTCCACGTGTCGTCCGATTGGATGTTCTGGGGCGATGCACCAGGGTCTTGGCCCAGGTCGTTATTGATCACTACTCGGTTGGGATAGTCCTGCATGGACTATCGATCACCCGTTTGGATGAGCGGTGGCCCCTCGGACGTTCACCTCGACGTCGGCTGACCTTCCCTCACAACGCGAGTTGGTGTCGGGTTAGGCGAATTTCTGGTTTGCTGCGGGTGATGTGGTCCTACTCTGAGGTAAGTTGCCGAAGGACACGAGCAACGCTCGGGGAGCGGCGCCACCGGGGAACAACCAACGCTGGCCACGATGAGAAGTGGCAAGGGGGCGTTCTACGGAGAGTCGTCAACCGGGTACGCTCTGCCGCGCCTCTGCCCCCGGATGGGTGAACTGCGGGGGTTATGAGAGCGAAAGGGGCCCTCCAGCCGTCACAGGGGAAGGGACTCAGTCGTTTCACGACTGGGAAGGGAGAGAAGGGGTAGCGACAATGCGCAACGATCACGTGACGCTCCGCTCAACGGCGGTGTTCGATCTGCTGGCGCCGCGGACGCCCGCTGTCCCGGTCAAGGTCGAGCTGCGCTACGACACGCGCGATCCGTACGCAGTTGTCGCGGCCTTCCGTACCGGCCGGGCAGGGTGGGTCGAGTGGGTCTTCGCCCGCGACCTACTGGCCGACGGACTCATCGCGGAAGCAGGCAACGGGGATGTGCGGATCCGTCCCGCCGTCGACGACCCCGAGGTCGTCGTCATCGAGCTGAGCTCGCCATCCGGACACGCGGTGTTCGAGGCATCGGCACAAGAGCTGGCGGACTTCCTGGACCGAACGTACGACGTCGTGGTGCCCGGCAACGAGCACCTGTGGGTGGACGTCGACGAGGCACTCACGCACCTGATTTCCACCGACCTGACCTGAGTGGGACCCCCCTGTGATCGACGGTTCAGGGGTCCGATAGAGTTCCGCTCACACCAAGGGGACAGGGAATCCGGTTCCAAAAACCCCAGGTCTTCGCGGACGTAGCGCAGCTGGTAGCGCATCACCTTGCCAAGGTGAGGGTCGCGGGTTCGAATCCCGTCGTCCGCTCGAGGAGGGGCATCCCATTCACCCCATCCACGCAAAGCCACGGCGGCGTGGCCGAGTGGCTTAGGCAAGGGCCTGCAAAGCCCTGTACGCGGGTTCGATTCCCGCCGCCGCCTCGGGCGATTAGCTCAGTGGGAGAGCACTACCTTGACACGGTAGGGGTCACTGGTTCAATCCCAGTATCGCCCACCACCTGTTTGCGCAGGTCAGAGGCCCCGTTCTTGATCATGAGGACGGGGCCCTAATGACCAACTGGCGATGAAATGGCGAACGTCTCCCGCACCCGCTCGATCCCAAGATCATCAAACAGGATCCTCAGGCGCGGAAACCACCCACCAGACGTCCCCGCTCCCCCGGCGTCAACGCTGCCAGGGATTCCAGCCAGCGGGTCTCCAGAGCGTCAGCACCTGCGAGCGCATGACCGGCGTCACATGGTCGTAGACCCGGGCGATCCCTTTCTTGTCCCAGCCGTGCCCGGCGCGCCACCCCTGGCACACCGTCCTCGGTGAGCCAGGTGGAGTGGGGTGTGCCTGACTTCGTGAAAGGTGAACCAGGGCAGGATCGGCGGCGTGTGATCATCAGCTCAACCGAGGCGGCGACCGTCAAGCCAACTCCGCCCTCCACATGATCGTCATAGCGCGACTTCGCTGGGAACCACGTACCCGCGCCTCGCCCAGGGGTTGAGGTTCGGCACCGTCGCATCCCTTACACAGATCGCTTCCGGCACGCCTGACGTCGCTCGCCACCCCACCGGAGCCCGTTCTACGGGGCAGCACGACCCGCCTTCACTTCCTGAGCCACGTCGTGTCCTACTCCGCGGATGACCCGCGGAACCCTCGGTCCACAGTGGACTGATGGGTCTTGCGGTAGTGCCGCCGGACGCGTTCCCGGTTCCCGCAGTCGTCCGCGCGGCACCAGCGGCGCGAACCGTTGCGGGTGGTGTCGATGAAAAGCCATCCGCAGCCCCGAGCGGCGCAGCGGCGCACGCGGGTCACCTCGGCCGACCGGAGCAGCTCGTGGGTACGCAGGACCACGGCGGGCACCACGTCGTCGGCGTGCGCGACCGGGACGTCCCAGCTCAGCGGCAGGGCCGGGGCCGCGGTGGCACACGCATGGGCCTCGGCGAGCAGCTGCCCGAACCGGGCCAGGGCGGCGGGCGCGGGTCCTTGTTCGGCGAGCAGAGCGTGGATCAGCTCCCGCAGGTCACGCACGGCCGGGAGCACGGCCGCGAGGTCGCCGGGAGGCTCACCCAGGCCGGTCATCCCCAGCCAGTGGGCGAGGAAGTCGAGATGGTCCAGCCGGTCGAACCGGCGGTCGGGGTCGTCGCGCCACGAGACCGTGTTGGCCAGGTCGAGCGCGATGTGGCCACCCGCCAGGTGGTAGCCGCGCCAGCTGTCGTCCACTCCCCCAGTCTAGGTCTCTAATGGGCTAAATAGGACTTAGGTTGTTAGGCTGAGGGCATGGTCTCCACGAAGGGGTACATGGCGGGTCTCCGGGTCGGCGCGGGTTTCGCCGCTGCCACGGCGGTACTCGGCCTCACCTTCGGTGCCCAGGCCCACTCGCTGGGCTGGGGGGTGCTGGCCCCGATCGCCGCCTCGGTCCTCGTCTTCTCCGGCTCGGCCCAGTTCAGCATGGCCGCCGCGCTGGCAGGCGGCGGCGGGCTCGGTGTGGCCGTGGGCGCGGCGGCACTGATCAACGCCCGCTTCCTGCCGATGGGAGTGGCCGCGGCCGACGCGTTCAAGGGTGGGCGGTTGCGCAGGGCGGTGGAGGGGCAGGCCCTCGTGGACGCGTCGTGGGCGGCCGCGCACCTGGGCGGTGGCCGGTTCGACCGCGAGAAGATGATCGGGGCGACCCTCGCCCAGTTCCCGGCGTGGGTGCTGGGGACGGTCGTGGGGGTGCTGGTGGCGCCGCCGCCGGACGTGGTCACGCGGTTCGGGTTGGACGTCGTGTACCCGGGGTTCTTCCTGCTGCTGTTGATCGACGAACTCCGTGGCGAACCGGCGGCGCGACTGGTCGCGGCGCTGGCCGCCCTGACGGCCGCGGCACTCGTACTGGTTCTGCCGGTCGGTCTCGCGCTGGTCGGTACCGCCGCGGCGGCACTGGTCGGCCTGCGTGCCGGGATGCCGGCATGAGCACTCTGTGGGCCACGATCGTGGTGGTGGCGGCGGTGAGCATCAGCCTGAAGGCGGCTGGCCCCGCCCTGCTCGGCGACCGCGAGCTGCCGGCATGGACCTCCGGAGTGATCGCCGCGCTCGCGCCCGCGCTGCTCACGGGTCTGGTGCTCACCGACGTGACGGGGCCGGCGTGGTCACACCTCGACTGGCGGCTGTGCGCCGGCCTTGGCGCGACAGGCGCCGCCTACCTGTTGCGTGCGCCGCTACTGCCGTCCATCCTGCTGGGTGTCGTTCTCACGGCGGGGTTACGCGCGTTGATCTGAGGCGGCTCCCTGTGGATCGGTCCGGGCCCCTACCCGGCAAGACTGTGACCCGCGCGTGCCGTGCCGAACCGGCGTTGGTACGCGGCGGGGCTGATCGACAGCTTCCTGGCGAAGACCCGCCGCATGCTCTCGTAACTGGGGAAACCGGCGAGGGTCGCGGCCTGGGTCGCGGTGTGGCCCTGGTCGAGCAGCGCCCTGGCCATGTCGAACCGGATGTTCTCGACGTAACGGGCCGGTGTCGTGGACAGCTCCTCGTGGAAGAGCCTGGTGAGGTGGCGGGTGCTCACGTTCAGATGTCTCGCGAGCGCACCGAGCGAGTGGTCCCCGCCGGGGTTCGCCGTCACCAGGTCGGTGACCGTGCGGAGGGCTGGCGAGCGGGGCGGCGGTCCCTTCAGCGGCGCCGAGAACTGGGACTGGCCGCCCGCGCGCTGCATGTACACCACCAGAGCGCGGGCGACGTCGCGCGTCAGTTCGGGTCCGTGGTCCTCCTCGACGAGGGCGAGCGCCAGGTCGATGCCGGCCGTCACGCCCGCCGACGTGTACGTGGTGCCGTCGCGAACGTAGATCGCGTCCGGCTCGACGTGGCACGTCGGGCACCTGGCGGCGAGTTCGTGCGCGACCTGCCAGTGCGTGGTCACGCGCTTCCCGTCGAGAAGGCCCGCGGCGGCGAGGACGAACGCGCCGGTGCAGATCGACGCGACCCGGCCGGCCGAGGCCGCCGGTAGCCGCGCGGCGTCCGCCAGTTCGGCGGGGACGCGGGCGCGTGGGTAGTTGTCGGACCCGGCCACCAGGAACGTGTCACAGGCCGGCACCGAGGCGACGGCGCCGTCGACCCCGATCCGGATCCCGAGGCCCGACGTGACCTCCGCACCGGTCGGCGACAGCAGCACGATCCGGTACTCGGCGCCGAACCGGTTCGCCTCCTTGAACACCTCGGCGGGACCGGCGAGATCCAGCAACGTCATTCCGTCATGGACGAGGAACGCGACGCGGTGCACGGTCACCGTTCATTGGTAGCACGCCGTCACCGCGGAGCTCCCGGCCGGCGTGTCCGGATATGAGGGGTTCCTGGCCGGACGGAGGCGGCGCCGCACCCCGGTCGGCGAGCAGCATGGACGTCATGTCAGAGGTCATCGCGGGGTTGGAGGTTCCCGGGACAGCGGCGGTCGCCGAGGCGACCAGGCACATCCGGGAGACGACCAGCCCCCTCATCTACCACCACTCCCGGCGCGTCTTCTTCTTCGGCCTGATCCACGCGCACCGGCCCGGCGTGAAACCGGACCCGGAGCTGCTCTACGTGGCGGCCATGTTCCACGACACCGGCCTCCTGGCCCCGTTCTCCGACGCCGAGCAGCGCTTCGAGGTCGACGGCGCCGACCACGCGCACAAGTTCCTCCTGGACCGGGGTTTCCCGGCCACCGCCGCCGAGACCGTCTGGACGGCGATCGCACTGCACACCACGCCGGGCATCCCCGGCCGGATGGCCCCGGAGATCGCGACCACACATCTCGGCGTCCTGACCGACGTGCTCGGCCTCGGCATGGCCGGACTCGACCGCGAACAGCTGGACGAGATCCTCGCCGCCCACCCCCGAGGGGACTTCAAGAACGAGTTCCTGCGGGCCTGCGTCGACGGGCTCAGGGACCGCCCCGACACCACGAACGGCACCGTGAACTCCGACGTCCTCGAACACTTCCTCCCCGGCTTCCGCCGCACGACGACTGTCGAACGCGTCATGGGTTCGCCATGGCCGAGCTGAGCATGCGCGCGATCGCGGTGCGGGACCGTGACGCGGACCCCGCCCTGACGGACATGCCGTACCCCCACGCCGCGGAGAACGACGTCGTCGTGCGGGTGCACGCCGCGGGCTTCACGCCGGGAGAGCTCGACTGGCCGGCCACGTGGTCCGACCGCGCCGGTCGCGACCGGACCCCCAGCATCCCCGGACACGAGCTGTCCGGCACCGTGGTCGAGCTCGGCTACGGGACCACCGGCCTCACCGTGGGCCAGCGCGTCTTCGGGCTGACCGATTGGGCCCGCGACGGAACGCTGGCCGAGTACACCGCGGTGGAGGCCGCAATCTCGCCCCTCTCGCGGCCGACATCGACCACACCGTGGCCGCCGCGTTGCCCATCTCCGGGCTGACCGCGTGGCAGGGCGCTGTTCGACCACGCCCACCTCACGACCGGTCGGACCGTCCTCGTCCACGGCGCCGCGGGCGACGCCTGTTCCACGGTGGACCAACGGACCCGTGACGCTACCCGGTGACGCCCTCCTCGCCGATGAACGTGCGGAAATCCCGAGCCGGGCGGCCGGTTACCCGGGCCACCGTGTCGGTGAGCCGGTCTTCTCCCCCCGCGGCGATGCCGACGTCCAGCGCGGCGAGGATCGCGGCGAACTGGGGCGGATAGGCCGCGAGCCGCTCCAGCAGCTCCGGCACGTCGACCGCGCGGTGCCTCACGGGCCTGCCGGTGACGTCGGTGATGATCGCCGCCGCGTCCGCGTAGCTGAGTGCCTGCGGGCCGGTGATCAGGTGGTCGGTGTTGTGCGGCCGCTCGTCGGTCAGCGCGCGCACAGCGACCGCGGCGACGTCCTCGGCGTCGACGAAGCCGACCCGCCCCGACCCGGTCGCGGTGACGATCTCACCCGCCCGGACACCGTGCGCCACCGGATGATCGCCGGTGAAGTTGTTCATGAACCAGCTGGGCCTCAGCACGGTCCACTCTGGACTCATCGCGCGTACCAGGCGCGGCAGGGCGCCCAGGCCGGGAGTGTGGTCGGTGACGGCCGACGAGCTGAGCAGCACGATCCGGCGGACGCCCGACTCGACCGCCTCGTGCAGCAGCGGCTCGACCAGCGGGAGGGGGTCAGCCACCCCGATCGGTGCGATCAGGTAGACCGCGCGGACCCCTTTCAGCACCGGACGATGCGTGTCGGTGTCGGCCCACTCGAAGCGGATGTGGCCAGGAACGCGGGGGGTGCGGGTGGCCGCCCGGACGGGTACGCCGCGCTCGGCCAGTCCGGCCGCGACCCGTGACCCCGTGGTGCCGGTGGCCCCGATGACCAGGACGTCACGCATCGCCGCGCCGGGTGAAGTCGGTGTCGGCGGTCAGGCCCAGTGGGGACCAGTAGTCGCGGTAACCGGCGATCTGCCCGTCCCGCACGGTGATCACGCTGATGTAGCGGCTCTGGTAGGGCTGTCCGGTGCGCACCAGCACACCCTCCACCTGGAGCTCGACGATGATCACCTCGGGATCGGTGGTCGTGTGCACGGTCTGCTCGGTGACGTCCTTGATGTCGTAGACCTCGGTGTAGCCGCGCAGGTACTCGCGCACGGCCTCGCGGCCGTCCAGGCGGGTGGGCCAGCCGGGCGGGGCGAACGGGAACTCCATCGTGCCGTCGCTGGCCCACAGGTCGGCGAAACCGGACATGTCCTTGGACAGCAACAGGTCCAACGCCGTCGCAAGCAGTTCGCGTGGTGTCATCTGCGGTGTTCTCCGGAATGGTCGGGACGGTATCGTCCCGACCAGCCTACGACGGACGATACCGTTCCGTCCATTCGCTAGACTGGCGTGCGTGACCCGTCGTGAACCCTCCGGCGCCGCCGTGCTGCAACCCGGCGTCACCGCCGCCATCACCGACGCCGTCATGGCCGAGCTGGTCGAGCGAGGCTACGCGCGGCTGTCCATGGACGGCGTGGCCAAGCGCGCGGGCGTTGGCAAGAGCGCCCTGTACCGCCGGTGGCGCACCAAGCAGGAGATGGTGCTGGCCGCGCTTGCCGAGATCAGCGTGCCGATGGCGGACGTGGCGGACACCGGCACGCTGCGCGGTGACCTCCGCGCGTCGGCGTCCGCCATCGCCGCGTGGCTGACCGAGCCACCGTTCTCCCGGATCATCCCCGACCTGGTGGCCGAGGCCACCCGCATGCCAGAACTCGCCAGGGCCATCGCGACCACCATCGGCGAACCCCGACGAGCGCTAGCCAGGACGAAGCTGGAACGCGCGATGGCTCGCGGTGAACTGCCCGCCGACACCGACCTGGAGATGGCCCAGGACCTCGTGGCCGCGTTGGTCTACTGGCGGATGGTGGTGCGCCAGGCGCCGGTCGAACCGGACTACCTCGACCGGGTCACCGACACCGCGCTGCGCGCCCTGCGCGCGACACCCGAATGAACGAACCTGCGGCGGGCCACACGACATCAAGGTCCAGATCGCGGTAGCGCGACGCCCGTTTGCAGTGCCCCTTTCTCCAGCCAGTCCGAACGCGAGGGGGGACCAGCCGCGGTTCGAACGACCCCCATCCGGTCCAGTGGGACCGCAAGCGGAACATCGCCGACCTCGCTGGCGAGGGTCTTCGGGCTGGTGCCGTTGCGCGAGTTCGCGCTGCCCCGCCCCGCTGGATCACCCTTCTCATAGCCCAGCTCAGCCGGCAATCCACGTTCCAGCACCGCTTTGACCGGCTCCGCCTTGCCATTCAGTTCATGATCGAACACTTGAGCCCCGTTGCCGCGCCGGTGACGGGCTGAGTCGGTCTTGACGGGTCAGCGCACCAGGCGGAAGAAGCTGCGCAGTTCGTCGACG
Organism: Actinophytocola sp.; assembly: GCF_035634895.1. GTDB lineage: Bacteria > Actinomycetota > Actinomycetes > Mycobacteriales > Pseudonocardiaceae > Actinophytocola. Next base: position 18,991 of record NZ_DASQCC010000239.1, read on the forward strand.
AACAGGTGCGGCTGTTCGAACGCGGCGAAGTGGCCGCCTCGGTCGGGTTCGCCCCAGTGGCGGATGTCGGTGTAGCGGTTGGCCGCCCAGCGGCGGGAGGAGCGGGGCATCTCCTTGGGGAGATCGAGCAGCCGGTCGGCACGGGCGCGGTGTCCTGGGTCGCCTTGCTGAACCACTCGCCGACCTCGCGGAAGCTTTCCAGTAGAGCCGTGCCGAGGAGGTCGCGGTGCGGGTGAGCCAGTAGAGGGTGATGTCGTCGAGCATCTCGTCGCGGGTCAAGACGGTCTCGAGGACCACGAAGAACACCGTCCTGGACGGTGAGTTCCCCACCCTCTTCCTCGCCAGCTCCCGGCACCACCTGTTGATGGCCGAACAGACAAGCCTGCGCAACAACGAGTACGCCGAGATGGTCAGCCTCGTCGCCACCGGTGACGCCACACCCGTCAACGTGGGCTTCTACGAGTCGAACAGCTATATGCCGGCCGCCGCGCTGTCCGGTAGGGATCCGTCGGGCGACCGCTTCGCGTTCGCCGCCCGCAACAACCCGGGTATGTGCGCGACCGCGTTCCCGGTCTACGTCGTCACACCGGACGGCACGGCGACGGAGACGGACATGTCCGCGGCGGTGCCGCCCGGCTTCGTCGCGAACAATACCAACGGCGTCGACGTCCAGGACCTGTGGTGGAGCGAGGACGGTGTCCTCCATGCCACGATCGAATCGTGGACCTGTGACGAGTCCAAACGAGACGAACAGAGCAAGAAGACCGTCCACGGTCCCGCGAGCCTGTGGAAGCTGACCGGGAACAGCTGGGCGCAGGAAAACACGAAGCAGGCCACCGTGGCGCGCAGACTGTCCGGGAAAAGCGTGATCACCCTGCGAATCCCCGAGTGCATAGGGGAAGTCCCACAGCACGCGGACGCGACCTACTGCAACACCGGCTCCCTGGACCTGACCGAAGACGACAGGACGACCCACGTGGCCGACGGGGTCCTGGCCGTCCACACCGCGCCCGCGACGACCGACGCGCAGGTCCCCGCCGGCACACCAACCGTCGACACGAACCGCCTGATGACGGCGCCGGTGCCCAGCTTGTGCGATCACCCGGGCGGCAACCTCGTCGACGGCGAGGTGCCGGGCATCCCGGAGTCGGACGGGTTCGTCGCACTCGCGGTCACGATGGAACCGGAGTCGGCCGCCGACGTAGTGGCGACCGCGGACCTGACCGGCGACGGCGAACCCGACACCGTCGCGGTGTTCGCCTGCTCGTGGGGTGGCGTGAGCTGGCCGCACAACCTGGTCCTGTGGGACCACGACCTGAATGTCCAGGGCGCCATCGACCTTGGCGACGTGACCCCCGCCGAACACGCGGACGTGCAGTACATCCGCACGGAGTCAGGCACCGTCGTCGCACGCTGGCGCTCCTACGAAGGCGCGGGCTACTGCGAGAAAGCCTGGACCGCGCACCTCACCTGGAACGGCACCGCCCTGGAACTCGCCGACCTGACTCAGGTCGGCGCCACGGGACCCGGTTGCTGACCTCGACGCCCGCACCCTGAACCGCCAGTGGCGAGTTCGGCGCGTGCTCGTCGAGCGCCGCCCCCGACGTGGGGGCCGCTCACCTGGCCGGGCCTACCCGCGTGGCGCAGCGCGATGAATTCTCCCCCGGGCTCAGCCGGATGGCAGGGCTTCGTCTGTGGCTGCGTGTGGAGGTCACGACCGGGAGTTGGTGTCGTGTCAGGCGTACGGTTGCCAGGTCAGGGCGCCGGCTCTGATATCGCGGGACACCGCGCGCACCCAGGCCAGTTCCGCGGAGGTGGTGGTCTGGAGGTACTCGTGCTCGAGCAGGTGCAGTCGAGGGACTCCGTGCTCGCGTGAGGCGGTGAGCACTGCCTCGGTCTCGGTGAGCCGTCGTTGTAGCGCTTGTGCCCGCAGTTCTAGCTGTGCGCGCGTCCTGGGGGTTGAGCAGGTGTAGGAAGGACACCACAGCGGGGAACAGGGGGAATTCCTGTGCTGGGGTGGCCATGTTCTCACGCAGGCCCTCCAGCAGGAGCTGCCGACCGTGGGTCGTGACCTCGTAGACGGTGCGTTCGGGGTGGCGCGTATCGCGTTCGACGGCACGGACGCGGATTAACTCGTCGCCGGTCAGCCGTTCGATGGAGGCGTGGAGGCTGGATCGGTTGCGTACGTTGACGACGATGCCGACGCCGCGTTCCTTCATCAGTTGTTGCATCCGGTAGGCGTGCATCGGCTCCTCGGTCAGCAGCGCCAGAACCGCGATCGCGACGGGAGACAGGTGTCCGCGAGTTGCCATAGTACGGACTATGAACTCTGAGCGGCGACCGTGGAACGCGAATGAGGGAGGCCCTATGTCATCCATTGCGCAGCAGCCGTGGGGGTCAGGGCAGGCGGCTTGCTGTCGAGCTTGCTGGAGATCGCTCTTTCCGTCGGCGGCTACTACCTCCTGCGCGCCTTCGACGTCGGCGTCTTCTGGGCGCTCATGGCACCGGCCATGGCCGTCGCTGTCGTTGCGGTGGTGGTCACCGTCCGGCGTCGACGGATCGACTTGGTCGGTCTGCTGGTGCTCTGCGAGATCGCCGCGACGATCGCGCTCTCACTGGCGACGCAAAGTCCTCGCATAGCCGCACTTCGAGAGGCGGCATACGTCCTCATCGCCGGCGTCTTCTGTCTCGTCACACTCCTCTACCGGGCGCCACTCGCGCACGCGAGCGCGATGTCCCTCGCGACCTTCGGGGACCCGAAACGGGAGCAGGCCTTCGAGCGCGCTTGGCGGGAGGTGCCCGCATACCGCCGGTGGCAGCGACTGCTCACTGCCTCGCTCGGTCTGATCATGGTCGTCACGGGCCTCATCAAGGCATACCTCCTCCTTTCGGCTCCGGACAACGATGTTGCTCACGCACGCCGTCGACGTGAGCAACATCGTCACCTTCGTCATGATCGGGACGCTGGTCGCCGTGAGCGCGATACTCATCCAGCGGCCACGAAAGATCGTCGAGCGGCTGCTCGAACCGACATGACCGACCCCGTTGGGGGTCTGTGTCGTGATCCCTCTTCTGGCCCGAAGCGACCGGCTGTCCCAAGTCGATCAAGCGGTAGGCAGTGGGATTGCCGTGGCGGGTTCGCTTCACAGGTACGTGAGTGCCTCGCGGACCGTGAGGCGGGATGCGCGACGGGCTGGGGCCAGGGTCGCGAGGAGTGCGCCGGCGAGGAGCGCGGCGGGCCAGATCGCGTTGGCGGGCCACGATATCCGCATGGGCAGTGGGTCGCCGGCGATCATGTTGCCGATCATGCGGTTGAGAGCCGTCGCGATCGCCAGGGCCAGGGGGATGGCGAGGAGGCAGCTTGCCAGTGCGGTGAAGAGACCTTCGGCCGCGACGGTTCGGCGGACCGTGGACGGGGACGCACCGATCGCGTGCATGATGCCGAACTCGCGGATGCGTTCCAGGACGCTGGTGCTCATCGTCGACGCCATGCCGATGTAGCCGACGATCGCTATGCCGATCGCGATCATGAGCAGTGTCCAGCCCGCGGCGTACACGTGGCCGTCGATCACGCCGGCGAGGCGGCCGGCTGGCATGGCGACCTGGACGGCGACGCCCGCTTTGACGAGTGCCGTGCGTGCCGCTTCGGCGATCGCCGACTGGCTTGCCGCGGAGTGGTCGGCGCCGGTGATCTCCACGCGGTTCGCGTGTCCTTCGTGGCCGGTGGCGGCCGCGAAGCCTTCCGTGGTCACGAAAGCGCTGGGGCCGGCGAACGTCTGCCTGACGAGACCGGCTACCTGCCAGGTGGTCCGGCGCCCGTCCACGGTGAGTGTGACGGTGTCGCCCAACTTCGCGTCCGGCAGCAGGCCGCCTGCTGTGCCGCGGTTGAGCACGATGGCGTCGGTGTCGCCGGGGCGGAGCCACCGGCCCGTCTCCAGCGGTGGGTCGACCATCTTGGTGTTCGCCGGCACGGCGGCCAGGAACCGGGAGCCGTGTCCCTGGTCGGGGTAGGTGCCGGTCACCTCGACCTGACTGGCGTCGCGGGCCACCGTCATGGACACCATGGACCATGTCTCGACACCGGCCACTCCGGGCAGCGTGGTGACGGCGTCCTTGATCTCTTTCGTGTCGCCGAATCCGGCGAGGTCGATCTCGGCGTCCCAGGTCTGCTGGGCGGCCGCCTGGGCCTGGAACGCGTACAGCCCGGTCAACGTGTTCGCGCCGCCCAGGAACAGCGCGCCGGCTGCGGTCAGCAGACCGACCAGCAACACGAAGCGGGCCCGGCGCCGGAACATGTTGCGCAGCCCCATGAGCAGTGCGCGGTCGAGCCCTCGGATGCGGCTGACCCAGTTGGGGGTGCGGACTTCCCCGGTGCTGGCGCCGTGGTGGTCGATGGCTTCGCGGACGGTGGTGCGGCTGGCGCGGGTGATCGGGATCAGCGCCAGGAGCGGCGCGAGGAACAGGCCGAGGACTCCCACCGCGGCGTAGGTCCACCACGGGACGGTGAGGCTGGTCGGGTCCATGTCCTGCATCGTGAGCAACATCCGGGCCAGCAGCCGTCCGAGCAGGAACCCCGGTACCACCGCGACCACGGTCGCCCCCGTGGCGACGACGAACACCATGGTCAGGTACTGCCGCCGGATCACGTGGGCGCGGGCGCCGATCGCCTTCATGATGCCGATCTGCGGTATCTGCTGGCTGATCAGACGGTTGAGCATCGTGGCCACCAGCAATGTGCTGAGCAGCAACAGCGTGCCGCCGAAGACGAACAGGATGCGCAGGATCAGGTCGACCCACTGCCGGTGTGGGTGCCGGCCGGGTTCCGGCACCTGGACCTCCGTCACCGGCGTCCCCTTCACCGAGGACAGCCAGGTCGCGAGGTCACGTCCGATGGTGGCGACGCGCTCCCTGCTCGTGGTGTCTGTCGTGGCCACTTTGAGTTGGTTCAGTGTGGTCGGCTCGCCCAGTGTGGGCAGGGATGCGGTGGAGACGTACCCGTAGCCCTTCTGTTCCTGGCGGGCTTCGGCGAGGCTCGGGTCGTGCACGACACCGGTGATGCTGAGCGTGACCGGCCGGCCATCGGGTGTCTTCACGGTCAGCGGATCACCGACCTCGAGATCGAGGAACTTCAGCGCCGCACGCTCGATCAGGATGCCGTCGGGCGGGGGTGGCCACGTCCCGCGGTCCAGCTCGAACTTCGCCAGCCGCATCGGGTCGTCCGGTGCGGCCACGAACACCTGCAGCGGCTTGTCCGACCACTGCCCGCCGTTCGGCCGGAACTGCGCGGTGAACTGGGTGCGCATGGTCGCGGCCGCGACTCCCGGCCGTTTTTCAATGGCGGCACTCAGCTCGGCGGCGCGGTCTGGGCTGACTCCCTTGTCCAGCAGGAGAGTCGCCGATGCCGGGTGGTTGCTGAGGTAGCCGCGGTCGAACTCCCGGCCGGTGATCGTGCCGGCGTACAGGGTCGCGCCGAAGACGGTCAGGCTGACGCCGACCGCCACCCCCATGAGGACGATCCGGCCCCTGATCGCCGCGAGGTCCCGGACCAGCTTGCGCGGCAGCGTTCCGGTCATGGGGCCACCACCTGGCGGCCGTCGGCCAGCAGCACCTGGCGGCCGGCGAAGTCCTGGACCTCCTGCTCGTGGGTCACGAGGACGACCGTGCGTCCGTCGGCGTTCAGCTCGGCGAACAGCTTCAGCACGGCCGCGGCGGTCGCCGAGTCCAGGTTCCCGGTCGGTTCGTCGCCGAGGAGAATCGGCGGGTCGTTGGCCAGCGCCCGCGCGATCGCGGCACGCTGCTGCTGGCCGCCGGACAACGTCGCGGGCAGCTTGTTCGCCTGGTCCTCGATTCCGACGCGGGACAGCAGTTCCCACGCCCGGTCCCGGCGCCGCGACTTCGGCACCGCGGCGACGAAGTCCATGGCCAGCACGACGTTCTCCGCGACGGTCAGGGTCGGCAGGAGCTGGAAGAACTGGAACACCAGGCCCACTGTCCGGCCACGCCACTCCGCGAGCGCCGACTCCGGCAGTGCCCCCAGTTCGGTGTCGCGCACCGTGATCTGTCCGCTGGTGGGCCGGTCGATGCCGGCGAGCAGGTTCAGCAGGGTGGTCTTGCCGCTGCCGGACCTCCCCACCACGGCGACGAACTCGCCTTCGGCGATGTCGAGGTCCAGGTGGTCGATGGCCGCGGTGGCCGACAGGTCGTAGGTCTTGACCACGTCGCGCAACCGGATGATGGGCGTCATGGGCGACCACGATGCTCGGGAAAGGTCTCGTCGTCGTCGCCGTGGCGCTGACTCGTCGACGTACCGCGGCCGTTGTACGCGCCCGCGCGACGATGCCACGAGAGGATGACGTGCCGGGCGCGGGCCACGTCTACCGTGGGCGCGTGACACAGCTGCGCCTTCGCGCGGTGGACGTGACGGTCGCCGTGATCCTGTTCGCGGTCGCCCTCGTCACCGCGAGCCATGGGTTCCACAGCGGGCTGACCGTCTGGGCCGCACTTCTCGCCGCGATCGCGTGCGGGTCGACCGCATGGCGCAGGCGAGAACCGACCACCGTGTTCGTGATCACGACCGTGGCTGCGGAGGGATACCTCGCGGTGACCCAGTCGGAGGCGGGACTGCTCGTGCTCGCGGCGCCGATGCTCGTGCTGTACACGCTCGCCGAGACCGCGGGCCGGTCGCGAGCGGTGATCCTTGGCGGGCTGGCATTCCTGGTGATGTTGGCGGTGCACACGACGTTTCGGCCGGTGTGGGCCGGGCCGCAGAACATCGCGGTGATCGCGCTCGGCGGGCTGGCGGTCGCCGCCGGAGAGGCCGCGCGCCACCGCCGCGCCTACGTCCGCGAGGTCGAGGAGCGGGCCCGGCAGGCCGAGCGCGGCGCCGAGCAGGAGGCCGAGCGACGCGTGACGGAGGAGCGGTTGCGCATCGCCCGTGAGCTGCATGACGTCCTCGGCCACCACCTCGCGTTGATCAACGTGCACGCCGGCGCCGCGGCGGAGGTGCTCGACGATCACCCGGCCGAGGCGAAGAAGTCCCTGGCGCACATCAAACAGGCCGGCCGTACCGCGCTCACCGAGCTCAAGGACGTCGTCGTGCTGCTGCGCGGCCCGGACGACCGGGCCACACCGACCGAACCGGCCGGCGGCCTCGCCGCGCTCGACGAGCTCGTCGTGTCCTTCACCAGGTCGGGACTGCGTGTCGAGACCGACGTCGCCGGTGTGGCGAGGCCGCTGCCCACCGCGGTGGACGTGACCGTCTACCGGGTGATCCAGGAGTCACTGACCAACGTGGCCAGACACGCGGGCGACACCACCGCCACGATCCGGCTGCGCTACGACCCCGACCAGTTGTCGGTCATCGTCGAGGACGAGGGCAACGGCGGTTCCCACGCGGCCGGCCACGGCATCGCCGGCATGCGTGAGCGCGTCACCGCTGTCGGCGGCACGCTGCGAGCGGGACCGAGACCGACGGGCGGCTTCCGCGTCAGCGCCCGGGTTCCCCTTGGCGTGTCGCGATGACCATCCGCGTCCTGCTCGCCGACGACCAGGCGCTGCTGCGCGCGGGCCTGAGAATGATCGTGGACGCCACACCCGATCTCGAGGTCGTCGGGGAGGCGGCCACGGGCCAGGAGGCCGTGCGGCTGGCCGCGAACGCGGACGTCGTGCTGATGGACATCCGCATGCCCGACCTCGACGGGCTGGCCGCGACCCGCATGATCACCTCGGACAGCGCGCTGGCCGCCACCCGCGTGCTCATCCTGACCACGTTCGAGATCGACGAGTACGTCTTCCAGGCCCTGCGCGCCGGTGCCAGCGGCTTCCTCGGCAAGAGCGCCGACCCCGACGAGGTACGCGCCGCGATCCGAACGATCGCCGCGGGGGACGCCCTGCTGTCCGCGGCGGCGACCAGAAGCCTGATCGCGCAGTTCCTCGCGGCGCCCGAACACACGGGCGCGTCCAGCGCGTCCAGCGCGTCCAGCGCGGAACGACTCGCGGTGCTGACCGACCGCGAGCGCGAGGTCCTCGCACTGGTGGCCGAGGGGATGTCCAACGAGGAGATCGCCCAACACCTCGTCGTCAGCCCGTCGACGGCGAAGACCCATGTGAACCGGGCCATGGCCAAGCTCGGCGCCCGCGACCGCGCGCAACTCGTCGTGATCGCCTACCAGAGCGGGCTGGTCACCCTGCGGTGAATCACGTGACGGCGCGGAAGATGCCCCGTATCGCCGAGACTTTTTTTGTCGACGCGATACCAACAATCCGATACTCGCTTCCATCGTTGTCAGTCATCGGGGTAATGTCCGTCTCTTCGCTTGTGGGCGGAGTCCCGGTAGGACTGTCGATGGACGAGTTCGACAAGGCATTGCGCCGACTGGTGGTTGCCTACCCCAAGGACAACCTTCTGGATGGGGCCGGCGGACATGCTTGAGTTCATCGGCGACCCGTCGTGGGTGTTCGAGTTGGTCTCGACCGACGGCCGAGTGCGCGGGCGGGCGTTGGCCAGGCACCAGTCGCTGATCAAAGCCGCTTTAGAGGCGAACCACTGGATGAATCGGGTGTGGGCGCAAGCTGGCACACCCGCGCCGGAGGAGCCGCATCTGGCCGCCGAGATGGAGCAGGCGCGCGCCGCTCATCGGCACTACATGGGGCAGACCATCCTCGGGCTGCTCAGTGGATTCTGGGACAGGAACCCCCAGATCCGCGAGCAGCACGCACAGTTCGCGCTGCTCTACCTCACCTGGGAAAGACGCCACCCGGCGGACTGGCGCGCGCAGGCGTCGAACGCCTGGTCACCCTGGGCGCGCAAGGAGGATCTACTGCTCGGGATGGCCAAGGATGGCATCCCGGCAGCCGTCCGGCCGCAGATGTCCGACCTCATCATCGATCTCGTGCAGCACCCATACCGCTGCAAGGACTGGCTGTACGCCCCACTCACCCGCCAACTTCGAAACGAAGAGTTCAATTGGCGCTTGCGGAACCTCCTCGCCGCCACCGACCCGATGGTGCGGTTACGCGTCGAGTTCCTGCTGTGTGTCGCCGACAATCCGACTCTCAAGATCAAGCGGCAGACCTTCGCGCACTGGCTCGCCAACGACAGAACGATCCCCGTTCGGGAAGCGACCAGTCCAGGACCTGCTTCCTGGATGCAGTGGTCGGGGCGGGGTCGACCTTGACGCTGGGTCAACCCTCCATCCTTCTGGCGGGGGCCTCGTTGCCGAACGACTGCGGTGGCTCCACGAAGGAGGCGGACGATGACGACACTCATCGAGAAGATCGTCGGCGACAAGCGTCGGTGGCGGGCGTACAGGGCGCGCGTCAAAGCGCTTCCCGCTGGCTATCGCACGACGGGCAAGGCACTGGAGCGGTACTTGACGTACTTCGGGATGATCACGAAGGGGACATCCCGAAGTAGGTCCTGCTGTCGACGCTCGAGGACCTGGCCGAACTGTTCGAGCAGGCCGCGGCACGGGACGCCCCGATCCGCACGATCGCCGGAGAGGATCTGGTGGAGTTCGTCGCGACCTTCTTCCGGAACTACTGCGACGGTCAGTGGTCCAGCAAACAGCGCGTGGGAACCGGCCGACGATGACCTTTACCAGCATTGATCAGCTCGGCTTCGGTGGCGTAGCTGCGTTCCGAATTTCGGTGGACTGCTCGGTCGGCATCTCGGTGTCGGTGTCGAGTTGGCCGCAGTGGCTCGGTCAGCACTGGCGGCCCTTCGAACACGCGGGAGCGTTGGCGCTGGTACAGATGGGCGCCCGGTCCTACAGTCCGGCGTTGGGCCGCCTCCCGTCCGCAGATCCGGTCGAGGGCGGATCAACCAACGACTACGACTACGTCGACGCCGATCCACTCAACCGCACTGACCTCGACGGCTGCTGGTGGAGTTGGTTCAAGAAGATCGGGCATGCCGTCAGAAGGGCAGCCGGCAAGTTCACGGCCGGAGTCAGAGAGCGGCGGCGAACATGGCTGGGCTGGGCCTTACGGGAGCCGCGCGTGGTGTGCACCGGACACAGGTCGTACCTGTGCTGAAACCGGCCGTGCAATACTACGGAACCATAGTGTTCGCGCATGCGTCGTCGCTGGGGTTGCCAGTCGGTACTGGAACTAGGGGTTGCGCGAAGACGGATCCATCTGGACAGGAGACGTTCGTGGGCAAGGTTCGGTGGCTGTGGATTCTGCTGAATTTCTTGACCTTCGTTGTGGTTGCTTTTGTTGGCACCCGATTCATACGTGATGAGCCTTATCGGTCACTTTGGGTGCTGACTTCTGGACTTATCGTGCTAGCAATCTCGTTCTTAGTCGGAAGATCTCGTCGGTGAGAAGAGGAACAGAATCAAGCTGAACTATGGCGGCCAAGCTTTTTGAATGCTGGGCCATCAACCAGCTATCCTAGATCACGCTGAATGAAACGTGACAGCGGGCGATTACCTACCCGACGGCGACACCGCTATTCCACACACACCGGGGCATCGAAACCCTTCTTGACAGGGATTCGCAATGATCAGCAAAAACTGCCCGGGTTGTCTCCGTACCCAGTAATTCACGAACACAACGGGGCATCGCATTCATATCTCCCGGAACGCGCTCATTCTCACGTCTGGCGTACTCCGCGGGATCGCGTCCACCTCGAAATACACTTCTGGTCAAGCTTTCATACACGCCTGCCGGGCAGGCTGCGCGCGCACGCACAACGACACGCGCTGGTCCGGGGGGGCGCTATGAACGACACCACACTCGCTACCGCAGTGCCACATGACACCGATATCGACGACCGACTGCTCGACGCCGGTTCCACCGCGACGCGTCACCTGTGCACGGGGGTGTACGTCGACCGGTCCTTCCGGGACCTGGTCATCCGGAGGATTTACAACGACGCGCGCCACCGGATCGCCCCGTCCTACGGATTCGACCTCGTGCCGGTCGTTCGGCACGCCCGGCGGTCCTGGCTGCTCGAGATCGGGCAACTACTCGCGATGCTGGGCGTCCTCATCACCGGACTGCTGACGAGCGAGCCACTTGCCACGGTGATCGTGGCGTGCGCGGTGTTGTCCTGCCGCCTGTTAACAGGCATAGCACGCGAACTTCCCGACGTGTTCCACGGCCTCGTGCGGACGTTGACCACGCGGCTGGGATTGCCTGTCGGCACTCGCCGGCGCACCGACCCGGATCCCCGGAGCAGGAAGCGGCGCATCAAGGTCATGTTCGTCTGCCTCCTGGCCACGCTGATGGTTCCGCCCGTACTGTCCTACTTCCTCGGCTCGCCCATCACCTCCGCGCTCGTACCGGCCGCCGTGATCGGCTCGGGTCTCATCGTTTGCGCGTTTGTCGCCGGGATTCTGCGACAGGCCCTGCTCATCAGCCTCGTCGGGACAACCCGGCCGCACACGTTGACCCGTCGCGAAGAGATCATCGACGAGCAGCAGAGGCATCCCTGCGTCATCTTCCAGCGGCCACCGCACCGCGAAGGCAGCCTTGATCCGCTGGAACTGCTGAAACAGACGGACAAGCCGTCTCCGTTCGTCGGCAGCGGCAAGCTGGTGAACCACTGGCAACTCGGCAGCCAACTTCTTCGACCGGGCGAGGGATCCATGGAGGAACGTGAGTACATCACTCCGCCGTTCACCGCCCATCAGCTGGTCGAGGCGCTACGGGTCGAGTTGAAGAAGCTCGCCCTTGACACGGGCAGGGAGAGCCTTCCGGGCCTTCGGGTGCGTGACCGGATCTATATCGCTGCCAACGATCTTCCTGCGGACGGCAGCCTCACCCGGAGAGGACTGGGAAAACTCGAGATCCGCGACAGGATCGACGACCATCGTCTCCCCGGCCACCATTTCCTGGAGACCAGCGTGCCGATCGTCGGTGGGGAACTGGTGGCCACCGTACTCATCCAGGTCAGTCTCAAGGGCCGGTCGCTGAGTCTCGACGTTGCCACGTGCGCGCTCACGCGAACGCCGGAGACCTTTCATGTGCCCGACTGGTACGGCGAACACAACTCAGGCGCCCTGCTGCGGTCGGCGGCGCGGCACGTCGCCGCCCTTCCCACCGATGTCATGCGGATATGGCGGTTGCTGGAGATACCGGTCGTGGTCGTTGGCGCCCGGCGAGCGAGACGAGATCACACAACGGTTCCCCGCCGCCGGTCGGTCGGCCCGGATCTGGCGTTACGCGAGGAGATCGCGGACTCGTGGGACAACGCCCAACTCGACAGCACGACCATCTACGACCACATGAAGATCGTTGAGCTGCGAATTCTCAAAGCGACGGAGGATTTCCTACGTAAGCACGAGGTGGACACCTCAGCATTCGAGAAGAAGGCCACCAACATCATCAACAGTGGGGTGCTCAACATGGGCGCCAGCCAGATGACAGTACAGCAGATGGTGGCGGGAATGGGTGCCCAGCTGAACAACAACGCGAACGCGGGCGGGAACGGCGAAGGAGCAGTCGCGTGAACGACAGGATCAACAACCAGGGGATCATGGGCATCGGTAACGGCACGATCAAGGCCGATCAGATGGTCGCCGGATCGCACGCGCGAATCCACAACGCCTACGCCTCACCCCAGTCATCGAATTCAACCACCGCGGAACCCCGTGGCATCGTCGTGATCACGATCAAGCCCGTCGAGATGAGTGCCGTCGTCGACGTGTTCGAACTCACGAAGGAGAAGGGCACGCAAGGCGGTCCGAGTCTCTTCCGGGGAACGGTGGACTCGGCCGACGGCCCGGTCGACCTCTTCGCGGCGCGCACTCTGGAGCAGGGGCAACGCTCGATGATGGCCACACTGACACATCTCCGGCAGCGACTCAACCCCGCCACGTTCGTCGTTCTGGGGATCGGCGGCGCCATCAAACGCGGACTCACCATCGACGACGTGGTCGTCACCACCCGCGTCATCTACTACGACCTGCGCAGGGAAACGGCCGACGGCGTGCGGCACCGCGGTGAGGCGCGAGACGCTCCCGCCGTTATCACGCACGCGCTCAACGACTTCTTCACCGATCACCACGAGCCCGCACACCTCGAGTCGGGCACCGGTCGGTTCCGCGTGCTACACGGTCCTATCGGCTCCGGCGACGCCCTCGTCATGGACGAGGAGAGCTGGATTCGGAAGTTTCTCCTGAACTACAACGAATACACCCTGGCCATCGACATGGAGGCAGCGGGGCTCACCCAGTTCTGTCATGAGACACCGCCACCTCAGCCGGGATGGCTGGTGATACGCGGCATCTCCGATCTCGCCGACCACACGAAAACCCTCGATCACCAACAGTCGGCGGCCCGCAACGCCGCGATCACTCTCCGCCATCTCATTCCGTACCTACCGGCCACCAAGATCAATTGATCGCGGATTATCCGGCCCTGTCCTCGCAGGTGAGAAGGGCAGCAATGGACAATTCCGGGACACAATCATGCCCCTGGCCTCCACCCGACGTGGCTGCGGCTACACTCCCCCTGCTTCGTCGGCCACAACAGAGAGCATTCCCGTTCATTTGTCTAAACCACTGATCTCCCGCCTGATTACCATCACATGCACCACGGTCGTATTCACCGTGTTCGGCGACCTGCATTCTGTCGCGGCCCAGCCGGAGGTTGCCAACCCACACTGGCCGGCTCGTTGTCCTCTGCGGCTCGGACTCGTGATCGACCAGTCGAGTTCGATGGCCCCACGGTTCGACGACGTCCGCACGGCCGCCCGCAACGTTGTGGATTCACTGCGGGACAAGAAGTCCGCAGTCTCGATTATCGGCTTCGGTACGGACGCGGAGGTCATCTCCCAGGACGTTGACGTCTCCGACGACGACGCGCGGCACGAGCTCAAGGACCAGATCGACGCGCTCGACGCGCACGAGGGAGACGCCAGCGCGACGAATTGGGAAGCGGCGTTGATCGCGGCCAGATCGCTTCATCTCCACGTGGTCATCCTGATGACGGACGGACTCCCGAACGTGTACGGGAATCCCGCGCAGGAGGGTTCGGAGGCCGTCACGGCGGCGGCAACGGCGGCCAACCAGCTGAAAAGCGGCGGTACCCGGATTGCCGCTGTGGGAATCGACCTGGCGCCGGGCGGCGAGGGGAACCTGCGAATCATCACCGGACCCGACCGAGGTAACGACTACTTCGTGACGGATACCTCCGGCCTGCTCCACCAACTGTACGTAATAGTCGCGAGGTCGTGCGACGTGCCGATCACAAGGCTGCCGAAGCCGGAACCACCCGACTTCCCCTGGCTCCCTACCATCCTCGGCGCACTGGCCGGCCTGGCACTCCTCACGTTCATCGCCTTCCTGCTCCGCCGACGTGGCGCGGCGGCCGGGCCCCGGGCCCCGGCACGAGCCGGGCGCGGAGTCGTCGCGGACCAGCGCATTGACCACAGCCACCTGACCAAGCAACTGCGCGGCAACAAGAACCCACCCAGCACGAAGGACCAACCATGACTCGTCCGGTACTCGGTATCGACCTCGGAACCACGTACTCGTGCGTCGCCGCTCTCGACGAAAACGGGCGGGTCAGCGTCCTTCCCAACCAGGAGGGCGATCTGACCACGCCTTCCGTCGTGTTCTTCGAGCAGAGCGGAAAGGCGGTTATCGGCAAGTTCGCGAAGAGCGAGCTCAAGACCGAGTCCGAGCGTGTGGTCGACCTCATCAAGCGACACATGGGTGAGGAAGGCTTCACCGTCAGCGTCGGCGGCGAGGAGCGCTATCCGCAACAGATCTCCGCTCTGATCCTGACACAGATCGTCCAGGACGCACTACACGTGCTCAACGTCGAGGTTCCCCAGAGCGGACCGCTCGCCGACGTGGTCATCACGGTGCCGGCCTACTTCGGTGCCGCCGAGCGCCAGGCCACTCGGGACGCCGGCGAGATGGCGAACCTCAATGTGCTCAACATCATCAACGAGCCCACGGCGGCGGCGATCGCCTACGGCCTCATCTCCGCCGGCGAGGACCGGAGTGTGCTGGTATACGACCTCGGCGGAGGCACCTTCGACGTCACGATAATCAACGTGACGGCCAACGAGATCCGCGTCGTCGCGACCGGTGGCGACCACCACCTCGGTGGCGCGGACTGGGACAGCAAGCTCGGCGACCTGATCTGCGACAAGTTCGCCGAACAGCACTCCGAGGATCCGAGGACGGATCTGGACGCGGCCGGAAGCATCGAACTGCTTGCCGAGGAAGCGAAGAAGGCGCTCACCCGGCGGGACGTCTACAGCGGCGCGATCACCGCGCACGGCCGGAGCGCGAAGATCGAGATCTCCCGAAAGGAATTCGAGGAATGCACGGCGGACCTGCTCGGCAGGACACTCGACTTCACCAGGGACGTCCTGGGGCACGCCAAAGATAAGGGCGTCGGCAGTATCGACGAGCTTCTGCTGGTAGGCGGCATGTCGCACTCGCCCGCGGTGAAGCAACGGCTCGGCGAGGAGTTCCCCGACCTTCCGACACCCCAGCTCGCCGATCCCGACCAGATCGTCGCCAAGGGCGCCGCGTTGTTCGCGGCCAGCAGTGTGGCGGAGATCAGCGATTCGACGTCACCGCGTGCTGGCCTGCCCGGCAAGACCTCGTTGCCGAAGATCGTCGACGTCACGTCCAAGGGATACGGGATCGCGACCCTTCGCGACTACCGCAAGTCGAAGGACGAGTTCATGGTCGCCTGGCTGATTCATCCCAACGACGAGATCCCCGCATCCCCTTGCAAGACGTTCTACACCGTAGAGGACAGGCAGCAGGCGGTCGACATCTCCGTGTACGAGTCCACGACGGACGTGTTGAGCGACGAACTCGAAGACAACCTCAAGCTCGTCGAGGGCGAACTGACCGGGTTGCCGCCGAAACAACCGGCCGGTCAACCCATCGAGGTCTCGTTCAACCTCAAGGCCGACGGCATCCTGCGGATCACGGCGGTCGCGAGCAACGGCAAGGAGCTGACGCTGGAGGCCCAGATCAGCGGTCTGGTGCCGGAGGAGGTGAAGCGGGCCCCGCTGCCCGCCATCCAGCGGTGAGCGAGTGGCGCTTCGACAGCGCGCGGTTCGTGGAGGAAGTACTCAAGCCCGTGCAGGACGGCTGGCGTCCGGACGAGGATCTGTTCCGGGTATACCTGCTGCCGGCCGACGTCACCGACGGTCGCACGGTGCGAGCCGCCCTCGCGGAGGTCAAGCGCCAGCTCGGTGGCCAGCAGTACCGGGGCTTCAAGCGCTCCTGTGAGCAGCTGCGCGAGCAGCACGAGTCGGCTACGGCCACACTCACCGACCCGGCGAGGCTGTCCGCCCACCGGCGCGCGGTCATCGAACGCAGGAGCAAGCTCGGCGCGACCCTGCGACAGGACCTGCGGGGCGCACCGGGAATGTCCACCTCGGACATCAGGGCGCGCGCTCGTGGCTCGAGAGGCGCCCTGACACCGACCACGATTCGCGCGGCACTCAAGGAGATCGGGGCGCGTGAGCTCGAGCCGGTGACACTGCCAGACACGCCGGAACCCCGCCAGTGGGCGGGCACTCCCAACCTGCTCGCCCAGTTGCACCACGACTCTCTCTGGTCCTACCTCGCCGCGACGCTCGGCGGCGCCGCACCCACCGCGCGCGACATCGAGCAGCGGCGGGAGCGGCTGCGGGTGTCCCGGGACGCCGGCACCAACGCGGAAACGACGCTCCTGAAGCGGATCCAGCAGTGGCTCGAGGCGGACGAGCTGGTCGCGGCGCTCCGCCACGAGCTGCTGTCCGGACTGGCGGCACATGCGTCGTACGGCTATGCGGAGGTCGCTGCGGCGACGGAGGACGCATCCGAGCGACTGAGGACGCTCGGTCTCCCCGCCGACGCGAGCTCTGTCGCCTACGCGGCCTGGTGCCGGCACCTCGCGAGCGCCACCTCGACGGAACCCGCATGGCACGCCGACTACCGCGCGGCGATCCGGGATCTGCGGCTACGGCAGGCCCTCGCCGTGCTCGACGGGAACCCGGGGCTGACCGACGAGTGGCGCGAACGCCGTGCGGACCTGGCCGCCCAGCTGACCGCGCTCGACGCGGAAATCGCGCGGTGCAAAGCACTCGAGAGCACGGACATCGAGGCCGCGGTAGCCGGGTACCTGAGGATTCGGGAGAGCCTCGCGGAGCGTGAGATAGAGACGGCGATCGAACGCTGCCGCCCGGCAGAACCCGGTTGGGCGACCGCCGCCGCGAACGGCGGCCGGGTCGTCGTGTCTTGGCGACCGAGTACGGCGACCGCCGGCCGCATCGGCTACCGCGTCACGCGTGACGGCGTGGTCGTGTGTGAGGAGACCGGCGGACTGGAGGCGATCGACGAGGATCCGCCCGGCGGGGCGCCACTGACCTACCAGATCCACACGCTTCGTGACGGCAACCTGTCCGCACGGGCGGCACGTACCGAGACCATCATGGTGTTGCGTGAGGTGCTCGAGCTGGACCTCCGCGGCGAGCCGGACGGAATCTCCGGCCGTTGGCGGCTGCCGGCGGGCGGCTCGGGAGCCGAGGTGTCCCGTGACGGCCGGCCGTTGCGGGATGTGCGGTCATCGACCTTCGTCGACCGGGACGTCCGGGCCGGCCGGTCCTACGACTACGTGGTGCGGGTGACCTACCGCCTCGCCGACGGCACGACGGCCAGAAGTGACGGCGTGCACGCGTCCGCTCGGTGCCAGGAGATTCCTCGACCGGTCACCGACCTCGCCGCGGAGCTCGACGGCGACGAGGTGACCGCGCGTTGGACTCCTCCGCCAAGCGGCGACGTTGAGGTGTTGGTACTCGGACCGGGCGCGGATCCACCCGACCAGGAGGTGGTCGGTGTGAAGAAGGCGCTGTCATACGGCAGCGTGTTGAGGGCGGTCGGTCCCGCTGGCGCGGGACGCCTGCGTGGCCGGCTGGAGGCGGGGAACAAGCGGCAGAACCTCGTGCCGGTGACCGTGCTCGGTGAGCTCGCCGCGATCGGTCCACCGTGCGCTGTGGACGTTCGACACGGCTCGGTCCGGTCGCTTCGGCTCAGCAGACGAGGCACGACCGTGCAGCTCACCTGGGAATGGCCGCCGGCCGCTACGACGGCCAGGGTCGTGTGGCGGACGTCGGTGAAACCCGCCGGCCCGACGGACCCCGACGCGTCCGCGCTCGACGTCACCAGGGTGACCTATGACAGCAGCGGCGTGTCACTCCCGGTGCCCGCCGGCGACCATTGGTTCGGTGTCTGCACGGTGCTGTCGGACGGCGCGACACGCAGCTTCGGACCCCTCGTGTGGAAACGCGAGACAACGTCGGCAAACGTCAACTACGCGATCGAGCGGTCCCGCTTCTGGCGGCCGAGCCGCCGGGTTCTCGTGGTGCGGAGCCAGCCGGGTCGCGAGCTGCCGGCGATCGTCCTGACGGCGAAGACAAGCGTCCGTCCACTCGACGCGGACGACGGCGAGCAGTTGCTGTGCGTCAACGCCGGCGCGACGTCGGTCCGTGAGGAGTTCACCGTGCCGGCCACCCTTCGGCGTCCGGTGTACCTGCGGGCGTTCTCCCGCGACGAACGTGCTGTCCTGGTCCCGTCCCGGCCGGACCAGCTCGTACTGACATGACCACCGACAACGCGTGCCGAGGACGAGCGTGGCCACGACGAAATGCCCGTACTGCTGGACCAGTCACCGGCGTAACGAACTGCACATGCGGTGTGGTGAGACCTGCGACCACCGTGGCAGTACCTTTCCCGAACGCGGGCTCAAGAACGGCCGCTGCCCCCACGGCAAGTTGCCGCAGAGCAGGCGGGTGTGCCCGAACTGCGGCCGGGACCAGATGCGGGAGTACGTCGACGGCGGTGGCCGCAACATCGCCGTGATCGGGTCCTCCGACTCCGGCAAGAGCACCTGGGTCGGCGTGCTGGTGCACGAGTTCCAGCGCGGGCAGGTGAGTGAGCGGTTCGCAGGCATGTCTCTCGACCTGCTCGGCGAGGCGTCCCGCGTCCGCTATCACCGTGACTTCGACATCCCCCTGTTCGAGGAGCGCCGGCCGCTGCGGCAGACCGCGTCGGCGCGGGTGAAGGCGCCGGAACCGCTGATGTTCAGCCTGCGGTTCCGTAGCACGGGCCTGTTCGGCGCGACCCGCGTCGCGCCGGTCGTGACCGTCTTCTACGACACGGCCGGCGAGGACGTGGCCCGCGCGGACGCGATGGACCAGTTGATCAGCTATCTCGACGCGGCGGAAGGCATCATCCTGCTGCTGGATCCCTTGCAGATGGCCAAGGTTCGCGAACGCGTCGGGACGAACGGGGCGAAGTCCGGCTACACCGAACAGCTCCACGTGCTCAACCGTCTGAGTGAGCTGCTGCGGGAACGCAGTGGTCGCCCGGTCGACAAGCGGCTGCGGACTCCGCTCGCGATCGCCCTCACCAAGTTCGACCTGCTGTCGGACATGTTCAACGCGGAGTCCCCACTGCACCAGCCGTCCCGGCACGTCGGTCTCTACGACGAGGCCGACGGGCTCGACGTGCACGAGGAGGTGCGCGCGTGGCTCAACCAGTGGTACGACCCGGCGTTCGATCGCAGCATCGCCAACGCGTTCGAGATCTACCGGTACTTCGGCATGTCCGCGCTGGGCGCTCCACCCGTCGACGGGAACCACCTCGCCCCGCAGGGCGTGCACCCCTACCGCATCGAAGATCCCATGTTGTGGCTGCTCGCCCGGTTCGGCGCGATCAAGATGACGAAAGGCAAGCGATGACCATGCACCAGCTGTACTACACCTCGTGTGAGGACGGGCTGGAGGGCATCCAGGGCTTCCAGATCAGCGCCATGACTCGTGGCGCACCCAAACCGCTGGTGGAGCTGGCGGTGCGGGCCAGTGCCTATGAGGCCGGGTCCGGCCTCGCGACGCAGGACAGTGGCACCGATCTCGGCGCGTTCCCGGTGGCTTTCGGCTACGTCCCGTCGGGTCCGGCCGCGACGTTGTTCCAGAGCCGCTACACGGGGTCGGACTTCACCGGCAGGACAGGCAACTACTTCGCCCACGCCCTGTTGCTCGAGGACGCCGACCGCGAGCTCGGGAACAGGCTGCCCATCGACATGTGGCGCAGCCCGACCTGGGTCCACGCCCGGTCGAACGGCACGGACCTGCCCGCGCTCGACGCCATCGCACCCGGTGACACCACGAGTCCACCGATGGTTCGCCAGTTCCTGTCCGAGCATGGGACCGGCCGGCTGGCACTGATGATCAGCGCCGTCCAGCGGGTGCTCGCCGAAGGCCGGGGCCGGGTCGTTCTCGTCGTGCCAAACGACCAGACAGCCGCGTTGTGGCTCGCCGCGCTGTGCCGTTCCTTTCCTCGTCACCTGGGACTCGGCATCTCGTTCCTCACCTACACCTCGCGACCGGAGGATGCCGGCGTACTCGTCAGCTGCACGACGCCGGACGTCTACCTACCCACGTACGGGGACTTCACGGTCGTCGACATGACCACCGACTCGCCGGTCGACGACCCGACCCGGTACGCCGCGCTGCTGGGCCGGCTCTGGGCTGACGGCACGGTGGCGTCGGCGACGCTGACAGCGAACCAGGCCTCTCCTCCGCTCACCGCCGGGGAGCTCGACGCGTTCGCCGTGCTCGTCGAGTGCGCGGAGAGGGCGGCCTCGCCGGCACCCGGGTCGCTGTTGCTGGACGCGGTGGAGCTGGCCGTGCGACGCGCGCCCGGCGTACTCGACGACTCCGGGTGGGACCAGCTCGCCGGCCTGCTCAGGAATGCCGGCGGGTTGGTCGACCTGGCCCGATGGTCCGGCCTCGTCCAGGAAGCGACGCGTCGGGGGGAACCCGTTCCCGCCGACCTGCTGAGTGCCTACTACGTCGCGGCACTCGGCGCGCCGGAGAGGCTCTGGCTGCCGCCGCTGGACGGCCCGCGGCTCGAGCACGTCGCGACGTACTCGGTGCTGCCCGTCCTGACCGGCACGGGATCGAACGTACTACTCGACCGACTCGCCGAACACCCGAGCCTCTGCGACGCGACGGCACGCGCCCTGGAACAGCGCCTGACCGATCCTGACGCACTCGTTTCACTCGTCACGACCATGGCACCGCGAGCGGCCACCCTGCTCCGGCAACGGCAACCCGGTGGACGGGTCACGACGCTGCTCGATCTGGTGCTGGCGCGTGCCGGCCAGGCGGACCGGGTCGCGGTGCTGCTCGGGGTTGCCCATGGCGGCGAGTTGGACTGGTCACGGTTCGGCACGCTGCTGTGGCCGGACGAACCGTCCACTCAGGAGGCCGAACGTGCGCTGCGGACGTTGCCCATCGAGGTGCTGACCCACACCGGGCTCCTCACCCGGATCGCGGACCTGGTTCTTCGCCGGTCCGACCAGGACGAGCTCGGAGCCGAGCACACCCGCCTGGTCGACGCGCTGCTCGACCGGCGAGTCGCGAACGCGCTTTCCCCGAAGGACCTCGACATGCTCAGGGCGGCGAAGCTCGCCGGCCACTTCCGCCAGGCCGCACCAAAACACGACTCCGCCGACATGGTCGGCGACAGTCTGGAGCTGTACCGCTCGTTACCGCCAGAGGTGGGCGGCCGGCTGCTCGGCAGCCTTGCGATGTTCATCCTCCGGGGGGATGTGCCGAGGCACCGTGAGTTGCTCGACATGTCGCTTCGTGACTGCGGCAGTCCCTTCCTCGGCGCCTACGCCGGGAAGGCGATCGACAAGCTCGACAAGGCATCGGCGAGCCATGTGGCCGCCACGATCGTCCTGTGGTGGAGCATCGCCGACCGACGAGCCCGACGGCTGCTCATCGACGAGACTCTCGCCACCGCTCTCAGCAGACGCAGAGCCAGGCAGCTCGACAAGATCGGCGACCTGCTCAAGCCGACCGCCGGCAAGATCCCGATCAGCGTGGCGCCGCCGGACGGCAACTGGGCGAAATGGTGGCGGACCTGGCGGTCGGCCCACCAACGCCGAAGCCTGCTGAGCCGGCTCGGGTTACGAAGGGAACGCTGATGGGCTACGTCTATCTCGCCTTGGTCATCGTGGCGTTCATCATCCTGCTCAGCGTGGGGATGGTCGTCTTCATGCTCGCGACCTACGCCCTCGGTCTCCTATTCCTCGGCAGCGCCGCGATAGGTTCCGTGTTCGGAACCTACAAGTACATCGTCGCGTCGTGGGACGGGTTCACCCCGTACGGTCCGATCGGCCACCTGCGGATCGAACCACCCCAGCAGGCCGGCGCCGATCCGGCCTACCGCAGCTACTACGCGGGGCCGGTGTTGCGCGACTACCGCAAGGTGCTCTCGCAGACGTATCGCGAGATGTGGACGACGCTCGTCGGCGACATCGACCCGGACAAGCCAAGGAGGAGATCCGGTCCGGAGTCATGGGCGGCCAGGGTGTGGCGGTGGGCACTGGACTCCGTCCTCCATCCGGCGATCAAGTACCCGGCCGCGGTTCTGGTGATCGCCGGGCTGTTCTTCGGCGCCGTGGCCGCGAGCACGTTCGTCGCGTTCGCCTCGATGGTGTTCGCGCTGCTACTGGTCCTCCTCGTGCTGTTCGCGATCGTCACCGCTGGCGGGTCGCGGGTGCTCGAGGTGGCCGTGTTGTGGGTGCGCGGCATCACCATCGAGTGCGGCACCTGTCACGTACGTGCGACGCGGCCGATCTACCGCTGTCCGGACTGCCACCGCGAACACCAGCGACTGCTGCCGGGGATGTCGGGCGTGCTGCACCGCACCTGCTCGTGCCAGACGGTGCTGCCCACCCTTCTCGCCAACGGCAAGTCGAAGCTCGCCGCGCAGTGTGCCGAGTGCAAGGCCCAGCTGCCGGTGCACGGTCTCACGGCGCCGACGGTGCACATCCCAGTGATCGCCGGGCCGACCGCGGGTAAGTCGGTGTTCATGCAGACGGCGATCAGCCGGCTCATGCTCGGTGACATCGGCTTCGAGTTCGCCGACGAACGCGCGAAACAGGAGTTCGAGCGAAACCTCAAGCTCGGTGTGCTCGAGGATCCACGTCGCGCCGTCAAGACCGCCGTCACCAGACCGCGGGCCTACAACGTGTACGTGGGCGCGGAAGGCAGCAGGGCCCGGCGGTTGCTGTACCTGTACGACCCCGCCGGCGAGATCCCGGAAAGCCCCGACCAGCTGGCCGAGGCACAGTTCCTCAAGCACACCAAAGGAATCGTGTTCATCGTCGACCCGTTCTCGTTGCGGCAGGTTCGGGCCGACACCGACCGGTCACTGCTCGGTCGGGTCGGTGCGTCGAACACCGCGCCGAAGGAGTCGTTGGAACGGTTCACCGAGGCACTGCGTGAACACCTCCGTACCAAGTCGAGTGAGCGCATCAAGATCCCGGTCGCGGTCGTGTTGACCAAGGCCGACGGCTTGCTCGTGCCGTCCGGACCGTCCCATCCGTACGCGGGGCGCGTGCTGGCGAATCGCGCCGAACATGACGCCGCGGTTCGGGAGTGGCTCAGCGCGATGGGACAGCACGACCTGTTGTCCTCGATAGACAACCACTTTACGACGGTCGGCTACTTCGTCGTGAGCTACCAGGACGCACGGAATGTCACCGGGCATCAGTCGGCCGCCGGCGACGTCGTCAACGACGATCCGGGCTCCCCGCTGCTGTGGTTGCTCGACAGAAAGGCGTTTCGGTGAACAACATCCCACATGCGGTGGTCACCGGCAGGCGGGTCGCGCTGGCAGGCCTCATCATCGCCATGGTGTTCACGCTCCTGGCCATCATCACGTTGATCGCACTCTGGGCCACCCAACCGGTGGTCGTCTGAACCATGTACAGCGTATTCGTGAACTACCGTCGAGGCGCCCATTCAGTGTCGGTCAAGGCACTCGCCGAAAGACTCGCGCAGCATTTCGGCGACGACGAGGTGTTCATCGACAACGGAATGCCGTCGGGTGAGCGCTATCCGCAGAAAATCAAGGAGCGCCTACACGGTTGCGAGGTACTCGTCTCGGTGATCCACAACGACTGGGTGTCGACATTCGGCGCACCACGCAAGAGGGACTGGGTCCAGTACGAGATAGCGACCGCGTTCCGGCGGCGCATCACGGTGATTCCCGTGCTGTTGGAGGACGCCACGGCGCCCGCCTGGGACCAGCTCCCACCGGACATCGCCGACATCACGCTACTCCAGTACGCTCATCTTCGGTCCGGAGAGTTTCGGTCTGATGTGGACCAACTGGTGCGACGAATCGAGCACCACGTCGACCTGTACGACGACCCACCACCGGACACAACCGTCAAGGCCGGGCCGAAGCGAACGGGATGGCGGATCGCCGCGCTGGCGGTCCTACTGTCCTTTCTGACGGCGATCGTCTTCTACGAGGCCGGACCGCTGTGGCGGATGTTCGCCTTTCCGGCGTTCGGGTCGGCCGTGATCCTCGCGCTCGCCTCCTCCGCGACGGTGATCCTGACCTGGTCTCTGAGAAGGCTGGGCGCCCGGTGGGAGCAACGTGCCGGCATCCGCACCCATCGTGAGGCGCTGTCCAGAACCTGGATACAGCCCGCCCTGCTGATCGTGCTGTGCGCCTTCTTCGTCTCGCGGGCCATGGCCGAGGGTGGGTGGCAGGAATGGGAGCGGTGGATCCTCATCGTGACCGTCCTGCTGGCTGCGGCCTATCTTCATCGCTGGTGGCGCCTGATCACCGCGGGAGACAACGCCTGGCCACCTCCCGTGACCACGGACCACTGGGTGTTCCGTCGGGCCGCCCTCCGGCTCCACGACAAGCTGACAACCGAGAAGGAATGGCGTTACCCGCGATCCCGGACGGCACAGCGGCAGGCAGTGTCGCTCTACCTGGACTTGGCCCAGGTGCGCAAGGACCTGACCGCCAGAGCCACTCTCTCCATCACCGCGTGGATCCGCGGCGGCTACAACGGACAAACCACGTTCTACCTCAGCTGGTTCACGAGCATCGTTCTGCTGGACCTGTTGTCCGTAGCCGCGCTGGTGTTCGGCGAACCTGGGCCGGGATTCCCATTGCGCCTCTTCGTCGTCACTGTCGCCGGGGCCGCACTTTTCACCACGGCCATGGTGACGACCTACTTCCTCTTCGACCGCTACCGCGTCAGGAGCTGGATCGACGAGCTCACCGACTGGCAGCGGAAACTCGGTCCGCTGATCTTCTGCGCCGACGAGCGGGCGCTCGAGAAGGCTCGCCAGTAGAACCGGGAGCACAGCGATGGACACCATACTGTCGTGGTTCCTCGGTGGCGCCACCGCGGCGATGTCCGGCACGGTCCTGTACGTGTGGCGGCGTCGGGTGGCGCAGTTCGCCAACTGGGTCGACAGGAAGCTCGAGCAAGGGCTCAGCCGCTTTCCCGTACGCTACCGCCGATACCTGGTACGCGAGTCGCAGTACATCGACCTGAAGGGTCTGAGCACGTTGGGCTCGACCCATCCCGAACTCGACGACGTGTTCGTCGAGGTGAGTCTCGAGCATCGAGCCCCGCATGAGATCGCGGTCGGTGTTCTGCCCGACACCCGAAGCGACGCGAACGGTCGGTACCGCCTCGACGATCTTCTTGACCAGCCGCAGCCGCGTGTGCTCGCGATGCTGGGCGCGCACGGCAGTGGGAAGACCACACTTGTTCGGCACACCGTTCGGGAGATTTGCCTGTCTCGCCGCGACCGGCGCCGTACGATCCCGATCCTCGTCTACCTGCGGGATCACGTCGACGACATCGTCGAGAACCCGAAGATCGAGCTGCCAGCACTGGTCCGCCGCCAGCTCGGTCGACTGGGCCGGGCCGAACCAGCGGGTTGGTTCGAACAGCGGCTGGAGAACGGAGACTGCGTCGTCCTTCTGGACGGGCTGGACGAGGTCGCCAGTCAGGACGTCGTCGCGGACTGGGTGGAACGGCTGACCCGCCACTATCCGAAGAACGACTTCATCATCACCTCCCGGCCCCAGGGCTACCGCGCCACGCCCATAGACGGAGCCACCGTGTTACAGGTGCCTGGCTTCAGTGACGCGCAGGTCGCCGAGTTCGTGCGTGGTTGGTACGGGGTGGTCGAGCGGGAAGTTCCGGAGGAACGTCCCGGCGATCTCGAGAAACGCGTCCAACGTTCGACGAGCGATCTCCTGCGCCGGTTGGAGGACACGCCTGAACTCGGCGATCTGACCGTGAACCCGTTGCTACTCACGATGATCGCCAACATTCACCGGTACCGCCCGAAGTTACCCGGCACCCGCGTCGAGCTTTACAGCGAGATATGCCGGGCGGTCCTGTGGGGGCGGCAGAAGGCCAAAGGGCTACTGACCGAGCTGAACGGTGAGCACAAGGAAGGACTGGTCCGTGAGCTCGCGTTCACCATGATGCGCGACCGGAAGCGGGACCTGCGAGGCGACGATCTGCTCAAACACCTGCGTGGCTCACTCCAACACATCTCGACGTCACTCACCCCGGAGACCCTGCTCTCCGATCTGGGTTCGAGCGGCATCCTGGTCGAACGGAAACGGGGCTGGTTCTCGTTCGCGCACGTGGCGTTTCAGGAGTACCTCGCTGCGATGCACATGTGTGACTCCGGACAGGTCGGTATGCTGGCCGCGGCCGTCGATGACGTGTGGTGGCGCGAGACGACGCTCATGTACGCGGCCAGGGCGTCCGCAGACGAAGTGGTGACCGCTTGGCTGGTGTCCGGGAAGGTCACCGCACTCGCGCTGGCGTTCGACGTGGCGGACAGCGGGTCGGACGAGGGCGACATCGCGCCCGAGTTGCGCCACGCACTCGACGAACTGCTCAGTAGGTCGGCGGCGGACTCCGAACGGCAGCGCCTACGCGACGGTGTGCTCGTAACCCGCTCCCTGCGTCGGTCAACAGTTCGGACACGAACAGGAGCGCGTGTGTGCGTCGTCCCGGTCGGTCAGGAGATCTACCGGCTGTTCGCCGGCGAGCAACGGGTGCCTGCGCCCGACGGTCCGGCTGCTGATCCGGTCACTGGTGTGTGGGCACGGGATGCGGTCGAATTCGTTGCCTGGGTCAACGAGGTCACCGGCGGCGTGCCCGGATACCGGCTGGCCACCGCCGCGGAACTCGACGAGCTCAAGCGCCGCCCACTGGTCGGCAACAACGGTTTCAGCGTCTGGACGAACCCGGACGCCGATGGCCCGCGACTGTGGACACCGGACCCGGCCTGGCAACCGCACCGCGTCGACGCCGAAACGCTCCTGAGCCACATACACGCGGACTTCACCCGCACGATCCCCACCCTCGTCCATCTGGCACTGATCGAGGCCCGCCGGTCAGGACCGGACGACTGGTTCGACAGCGAGGCGACGAGACTGGCACGAGCGTTGATTCGCGAGCATCTCGTCAACGAGACCGACGACGACACACCCGGACGGCACCCGTCGCTGTCCATCATCAGACAGGACGATGTGATCCGTGGAGTAGTTCACGGTCGCAGCTCCCTTGACCTCATCGAGGAACTCGACACCGCGCTCCAACGCGACGGCGACCTCGGCCATGTCACCAACCTGGCAAGGAAGCTCGTGCGTCAACAAGCTCGCGCCCGCGAACTCGACCTGACCGTCGACATCCCGGGCTCCCCCGCCCTCGACATGGTGGCGCACGCGCTCCAGCCGCTCCTGCGCCTGGTCACCGAATCCGACAGTCAACTAACGCGGACGAACAGCGGATCGCTCGCGGACAAGTTCATCCACACCAGCTGGGCCGAGGAAGCCGCCCGGATCGTCGCCCTGGACGAACTGGAGGCGACCATCCGCCAGACCGCCGCGGAGACGCGGACCCGATCGGCCATGCACATTAGCAAGATCGCCGGCAAGCTGACACAGGTCGCGTTGCCGATCGTCGCCAGGGCGACACCGGTCACGACGAGTCTCGCGACCGCCATCCGAACAACCGCACTGAGCCTGGCGGCCGACGCCGGTTGCGCCGGAGCCGACCGGCTCAGCGACAGGTACCGCGAGATCGCGGCCGGCATCACCCTCATGGAACGCCGTGGCGACGGTCGATCCCGGCCGACCGAGACGCTGATACTCGCGATCTCCTGACCTGTCGGCGGTGGGACTGCCGGGCCTAGCTCGTCGTGGCACTGGAACGCGGCCATCGTTGCCCGATGAGGATTCCGTTGAAGAGACCACGCCGAGGCGTGTCTCAGACGAGTGTCCGATGGTGTCGACATGGGCCGGCTGCATCAAACGCCCTTCAGGACACGATCAAGTGCCGCCCGGCCTTGGGGTCCCCAGTTCGGCTTGCCGCCGGGGAGGCCTCGGTCTCCGTTCTGTCCCATGAGCATCAGGAAGAGGCTCTTCATCGCGGCCAGTCCGCGGGCGCGCCGGATCGCTGCGTCGTCTGCTTGCGCGTACCTGTCGAAGAACCGTGAGGCCGTGCCTGGGGGTAGCAGCACCCATGCGGCGGCGAGGTCCCACGCCGGGTCGCCGGCGAACATGTCGCCGAAGTCGACGATGCCCGAGATCGTTCCGTCCGAGACGATGACGTTCGCGGGATGGAGGTCGCCGTGCACCCATACTGGCGGGCCCTCCCATGCCTGGGCCGTCACGGCGTCGTCCCAGATGGACCGAACGTCGGCAGCGATGTCGTTGGGGGCGACGGCCTGGAGGAAGTTTTCGAAGCCGTCGGTGCAGTTCCTGGGATGGGCACCGCGGTCCCTCGCGGTCGGTGCCTCGGCGGGCGCCTCCACATGGAGCGCCTGGAGGAAATCCGCCAGAGTGTCGGCCGCGTGGGTGCCGTGGGTGATCGAGGCTTGGTCGAGCGGCTCGCCGGGGACCCACGTCATCACCGTCCAGTGCTTGGGGAAGCGCTCGGACGGCTCGCCGTGCCGCACAGGAGTCGGTACCGGGAGCGGCAGGCGCGGCGCCAGCACGGGTAGCCACCGTCGCTCCTTGAGTTGGGGCTCCGGGGTGGGGTCCATGCGCTGCATGCGCACGGCCAAACCGTCCCCGAGGCGCCACATGTGGTTGCCCCAGCCGCCCGCCACCTCGCGGATGGCCAGACCCGCCAGGTCTGGATGTTGCTCCTGCAGCAGGTCACGGACCAGGTCCGCGGTGATCCCGAGTTCGGTGCCGGTCATATGAAGTCACAGTACTGAGGCGGCCGTGCATGGCGATCATGGTGAGCGGGTGGGTCCGTGGCCAGCGGTGAAATCTGGCGCGACAGAGCGCCTGGAGGTTGAGACCCTGATCGCATGCGTATGAACTCGCTGGCGTGGCCTTATCGCTTCGATGAGGTCGCGTGGGGTGAGATCGCCTCCCGGTTTCGTCAGCTGGCTGCCGAACACTCTGAGTTCCGGCATATGGCGGACATCGTCGACAGCGTTCTGGCGTGCGGGGGCGAGCAGCGACTGGCGGGGCTTGTCTCGATGCATGATCTGGTGGTCACGGCTCGCCCTGTCCCGGAGGCTCCGCCGACCGAGGTCGTCATCGTCCGGTCGCCTTCGTCCGGCCATGTGGGCGCGGGCGGTGTTTTCATCGAGCACCGTTCGACGACTGGTCACGATGATGGGATCTTTCGAACCAGTGATGAGGCAGTGTCACTCTCTTCTGGCGTTTCATGATCGAGAAGTTCGGTGTGGAACCGACGCGATCCCCGCCCCTGGGCGCAAATGACTGACATCTCGGCGGCGTTGGGCTCGTTTGTCGGAACCGTCAGCTCTCGTCGGCGGCTCCCTCGTCGAGCTTGAGCACCGCGAACTCGAGGTCGCCATCGTGTTCGGTGCCGACTCGTCGGAAGCCACAGCGTTCTAGGAGTCGCACCGAGGCGGTGTTGCCCGCGAACAGGTCGGCGTGGAGGCGGACCTGCTCGCGCCGCAGGAACTGTCGCAGTGCCGCGGTCCCGACGCCGCGGCCCCAGAACCGCTGTCCATACCAGTAGCCGACGAACCGCTTGTCGTCCTGCCACCACGCGACGATGTTGCCGGCTACCTCTCCGTCGACCGTGACGGTCTGGGCGCGCCCGGTGGGGTTGCCGAGCACCTTCGTCCGCCAGTGCGTCAGGAAGCGGTCCCGGTCGCGGGCGGGAAACCGCGCCCGCCGCACTGCCTCCTCCTCGCGCTGCTGCTCGTAGAACACCTCCAGGTCCGCATCGTCGACATCGCGCAACAGCACGTCGGTCATGTCGGCTCCTCCTTGGTTGAGCGTGCATCGTGGATCATGCGGGACAGTGTGCCTGGACCCACCGACAACACCGGACCGGCGCAGGGCTGGTCCGTGGCGCCGTATCTACAGGGGAAGCTCATCAACCTCGCACCGGAACACCTAGGCTGTCGGTGTGTGGGGGTGGAGGTGAGAGGAGTCGTGGACGGTTACCGGCGACAGCGGCTGCACGCGCTGCTCGTCCCGAACGGCCAATCCGACGCCGGATCCCGCATTCGACGAATCTGCGATCTGTGCGTGTCCGAGGTGGAGGTCTCCGGCGCCGGGGCGACAGTACTCAGCGAGATCCGCGAACCTGGCGGCTCCGGACATCGACGTGGCCTGGTGCATGCCAGCAACCCCGTCAGTGCCGGGCTGGAGGACCTGCAACTCACCGTCGGGGAGGGCCCGTGCGTCGATGCCTTCGCGGCAGGCGGCCCGATCCTCATCCCGGATCTGGCGGCCGACCCCACACGCTGGCCCGCGTTCGGGCCGCAGGCATCCGCCCTCGGCGCGAGCGCCGTGTTCTCCTTCCCGCTGCAGATCGGTGTGGTCCGGCTTGGTTCACTTGACCTCTACCGTGATCGGCCTGGCGCGCTGACCTCGGACCAGTTGACCGACGCGCTGATCCTGGCCGAGTTGGCCACCCACGCCGTGACCGACCAGCTCAACGGACATGCCACCAGCGACGTCACGTGGTTGTCCGATCCCCACGTCGAAGTGCACCAGGCGGTCGGGATGGTTCGGGTGCAGCTCGGTGTCACCGCCGACACCGCGCTGCTACGGCTGCGCAGCTACGCCTACAGCCACGGCATGCCACTGCGCGAAATCGCTCATCGGGTCGTGACCAGGACCCTGCGTTTCGATCCCAATGACGAGCCCACATGATGTCGGGCGAAAGAGAGGTGCGTTCCATGAACTCGAGCCCGGACCGGCGGCTGGCCCGCACCTTCGTCACGCTCGCCGACACTCTCGTCGCCGACTTCGACGTACTGGACTTCCTCGTGCTGCTCGCCGAGCGCAGTGCCGAGCTGCTCGAGGTCGACGCCGCCGGCGTCATTCTGACCGACCAGCGCGGCGGATGGCGCCCGGCCGCCGGCTCGTCCGAGCGTGCCGAGCTGGTCGAACTACTCGCCGCGCAGACCCGCGAAGGCCCGTGTTTCGACTGTGTGGCGTCCGGCAAGCCGGTCACCGGCGCCGATCTGGCCACTGACACCATGCAGACCCGATGGCCACGGTTCGCGCCCGCGGCGATCAACGCCGGCTTCCGCGCGGCCTCCGCGGTGCCGATGCGACTCCGCGAGCAGACCGTCGGCGCACTGACAATGCTGAACCACCAGCCGGTCGACCTCGACGTCACCACCATCGAGGTCGGACAGGCGCTCGCCGACGTGGCGACGATCGGCATCCTGCACCACCGTGCCGCCAGCCGCGGCGAACTACTGGCCGAACAACTCGAAGCGACCCTGCACCACCGCACCGTGATCGAGCAGGCGAAGGGCGTGCTCGCCGAGTACGGCAACCTCGACATGCACGACGCCTTCACCCAGCTGCGCAGGTTCGCCCACGCCCAACAACGCCGCCTGTCCGACGTCGCCCACGACCTCGCGGTCGGCGCACTCGACCCCGCTGACGTGACGGACCAACCTCGCTAACGGCGCGGGCACCCGCGCGTCGACGAGCGGTTCATGCGCATCCCGCATGCGTCGGACGCGCTCGGATCCTGGTCTTCAGGCACATCCACCTTCCGCGTGAACTTGGAGGTACGTGTGAAGCTCTTGCTTACTTCAGGTGGCGTCACGAACCCGAGCATCCATGCGGCGCTCGTGGAGCTTCTCGGTAAGCCGGTCTCCGAGTGCCACGCACTCTGCATCCCGACAGCACAATGGGGTCACCCGATGTGCGGTCCGACGTCGGTGCGTGGGTTCGTGGCCGCCGAGCCCGTGTGGCGGCACTTCTCGGGACTGGGTTGGGCGTCGCTCGGCGTCCTGGAGCTCACCGCGCTGCCCACCATCGGCGCGGAGCGATGGGTTCCGTGGGTTCGGGAGGCGGACGTGCTCCTGGTCGACGGCGGCGACGCGACCTACCTGTGTCACTGGATGCGGGAGTCGGGACTGGCCGAACTGCTGCCGTCGCTGCCCGACACCGTCTGGGTGGGGATGAGTGCCGGAAGCATGGTGATGACGCCTCGAATCGGGGCGTACTTCGTCGAGTGGCCGTCCGCGCCGGACGACCACACCCTGGGAGTGGTCGACTTCTCGATCTTCCCGCACCTGGGCGCCTTCCCGACGAACACCCTGGCTGACGCGGAGCGGTGGGCGGCCGAACTCGGCGTCCCGGCCTATGCCATCGACGAGCAGACGGCCATCACGGTCGTCGATGGCTCCGTCGAGGTGGTCTCCGAAGGACAGTGGACGAAGTTCGAGTCATAGCCGGCCGTCGCTCGTGACCTCTTCTGCCGATGTCATGGCGTTCCGCTCGAAGGACGCGAGTGCCTGCGCCGGGGAGGTCATCGGGGTTGTGGCAGTCGCAGTGTCGTGTCCGGGCGCAGTGCACCGGTCTCGTCCAGTTCGGCGAGCAGGGCGGGCACTCCGACGGTGAGCATCCTGGTCCGGACCGAGCCGAGGATCTTGGCCATCGCGAACCCGCCGATTCCGGTGAAACCGGTGTGGTGGTAGGTGAAGCGGGTTCCCTCGGGGGTGGGCGCCAGCTGGTAGAGGACGTGGCTGGGTGTCTCGCCCTCCGCGCCGACCCAGGTGTAGCGCAGCAGTTCTCGTTCGCGGACCTCCAGCACCTCACAGTCGACGATCCCCCGCCAGCCGGGCATCGGCTTGGCGACGAACTGGAACCGGGTGCCGACGACGGGCTGGAAGCCGACGGCGCGAGCGCCTTTTCCGGTCGACGTCCAGTACGGGATCAGGGCCGGGTCGGTCATCGCCCGCCAGACCTTTATGGGCGAGTGCGGGTAGTCGCGAACTATGTGGATCTCGGACATGGTGGGCTCCATCGGTACAGGCAAGCTTCATTGGCTATAAAATTACTGTAGCAGAACTTTTCTGGTGGCTGAAGTATGATGGGTCACGTGGCGACAACGGGAACCGGCCGGCCGGCTGTCGAAGGGTTGCGCGAACGCAAGAAACGCGCGATGCGCCAGCAACTGTCCGACACGGCCGCACGGATGTTCGTCGAGCACGGCTTCGACGCCGTTCGGGTGGCCGACGTCGGTGAGGCGTGTGGGGTGTCCGAGAAGACCGTCTTCAACTACTTCCCGAGCAAGGAAGCCCTACTCCTGGACCGGCTCGAACCGACAGCCGACGCGTTGCGCGCACACCTGTCGAACCCGGCACTCCCCCCGGTCACCGCCATGCTGACGGTCCTCGACCACGAACTGGGCGGCATCGCCTCGGGACTTGCCGCCAACCCCGACCGCGCGCTGGCGCAGTACCAGAAGTTCGGCGACCTGATCCGCGACACCCCCTCGCTGCGGGCGTACCAGAGCGACATCGCCGACCGGTTCATCGACGTCGCCGCCGAGGTGCTCGCCACCCGGACCGGGCTGCGCCCCGACGACCCCGAGCTCCAGATTGTCGCGGCCACCCTCCTCGGCCTCTGGCGGGTCCAGTTCCGCTCGCTGCGGACCCACCTGCGACCCGGCCGTCCCCTACCCGACGCGATCGACGCCGTCACCCGGGAGGTCCGCCGCGCCGCCCGGCTCGTCGAGCACGGACTGACCAGCTTCGCCCAGCCCGCGAAACCACGCTGAAGCGCGACCGTCGGGTTCCCCGAGACGTCGCATCCTCGCCTCTGCGGATGCCAGGTCGGGACCGCTCAGTCGTCGGCTTCCGTTGCGGCGGCGGCGATCGGCTCGAGCCCGGCGATCAGCTCGTCCAGCTCGTCGGGGGTGAGCACGTCGTACGCGGGCGCCGCGAGCTCGTCGGTGAGGGCTTCGATCCGCTCCTTGGTCGCCCGGCCGGCGTCGGTGAAACCGCCGGCGGCGTCGGTGAGGCCGCGGCGGCGCATCCCGTCGACGACACCGGCCAGCTGTGCCTGGGGCAGGTGGTGGACCCGGCCGAACTCCTCCGGCCTCATGCCGAGGGAGGCAGCGAGCAGGACGTGGGCCTCGGTGCCGCCGATGCCGTGGGCGAGGAGGGCGGCGTTGTGGCCGTCCCCGCGGTGCTCACGCAGCAG
>NZ_DASQCC010000240.1:0-56100 GCF_035634895.1 Actinophytocola sp.
GGCAGGGCGGGCTGGAGCACGCCCCAGCGCTGCGCGGTCGGGACCAGCGCGGGGTCCTCGCCGCCGACCGAGGCGGTGCGCCCCGCCTTGAACAGGTGCAGGACGCCGTTCGGGTCGGTGAAGGCCGCCTCGACGCCGCTCTCGAACTGCGCCGGCACGTCCTGGATGGTGCGCGGGTAGCCCTCGTCGACGCGGACGCCGCCGTTCTCGATGCTGTCGGAGTAGCGCACCACCTGGCCGCCCGAGAACAGGTGGACGGCGCGGTCGCCGGAGTAGGCCGCGTCGATCCGGTCCAGGTTCTCGAAGTCGCTGCGCACCCGGCCCCAGCCGGCCGCGCCGGTGAGCACGTGGATCGTGCCGTCCGGTGCCTGGAACGCGTCGAGCGGTCCGGGCAGGGTCGCGCCGATCCCTTCGCGTTCCCGCCATTCCGCGACGGGACGCGGGTAGCCCTCGTCGACGACCGTGTAGTCGCCGCGGCTGTAGCGGAGGTACTGGTCGCCGCTGAACAGGTAGGTGCGGCCGTCGCGGTCGGCGAACGCGCCGTCGATCCGTGCCGGGTCGGTGAAGTTGTTCCTGACCTTGCCCCAGACCTGGTCCCGCGGCGCCCACCGGGTGCCGCCGGGCAGCCGGGTGAAGGCCTTCGAGGTGCCGTCCGCGGTGTGGCCGACGAGCCACTCGACACCCGACGGCAGGGTGAAGGCGGCGTCGATCCCGGTCAGGCGCGCGTCGGCGAACCTGGCCGACAGTTCGGCGAGCGGGGTCGGAGCGGGCTGGGTGAGGGTGAGCGTGTCGGCCGCGTAGGTCCAGCAGTCCGTGCCGGCGAACAGGTGGACCTTGCCGTCGTGGCTCTCGAGCAGGGCGTCGAACCGCCGGACGCCCGGCGGAAGCGTGAGGTTCTCCGGGAACTTGCCGACCAGGTCCTGGTCGGTGAAGACCGCGGCGACCTCCGTCGGGTCGAGGCCGAGCTTGGCGGCCAGCAGGGCGAACCGCCTGATCCTGCGGTGGGCGAGCCCCAGGCGCGGGTCGGCGGGCGGTCTCTCGGTGTCGAGGACGGGCGCGACCAGGGTGTCGACGGCCTGCTCCGGTCCGCCGGTCACGGCTTCCGCGATGGCGGCGGCCGTGGCCGCCGGCAGGCCGAGGGCGTCGCCGAGCGCGGTGTCGAAGGCCTGCTTCTGCCGTCCGGCGAGGGCGACGAGCGCGTCGACGACCTCGGTCACCGCAGCGGCCAGTTCGACCGCGACGGTGTGCAGCAGGAAGAAGACATCCGTGGCGAAGTCCGCGATCCCGGGCAGCGTGAACCCGTGGACGTTGTCGACGTCGCGGAAGTACGGCAGCCATTCCTCGGTCACCGTGAGGCCGTCGGTCAGGATGCCCGAGTCGACGAGGTAGGCCAGCACGCGGTCGCGTTGCTCGGGATCGAACCCGAGCCCGGACAGCGCGGCCGGGTCCAGCCAGTAGGGCTTCTCGTCCTCCAGGACCACCCGGATCTGGCCGAAGACGATCGCCTCCTCCGCGGTGGTGAACGCGTCGCCGAGGTCCAGCTTGCCGGACGGGTCGGCGAACAGTTCGTCGTCCAGCACCCGGCCGTCGGTGAGGTAGTCACCGTCCAGTGCCCTGACCACCCGGTGGCCGACCACCTCGTCGGCGAGTTCGGCGAAGTCGGCGACGGTGAGGGTGTGCCACTCGGCCTGGCATGCGCGGAGCTGGCCCTGGACGGCGTCCAGGATCGCCCTGCGCCGCGGGTAGAACTCCAGCGCGAGGCCGAAGTCCTTGAGGTCGAGGTCGAGGAGGCACGCCTTGTCGCGGTAGACGCCGTTCTCGTCGAGGTAGCCGTTGAACGTCAGGCTCTCGGTCAGCGCGGCCAGCTGGGGCCCGGACAACCGCAGCTCGGCGAAGATCGCCGGGTCGAGCGCCAGCGGGTCACCGGCGAAACCCGCGAGCCGCTCGTCGATGCGGGCCCGGACCGCCTCGGTGGCGTCCGCCAGGTCCGCGTTGGGCTCGAAGAGCTCCGCGTTGCCGGCGTCGGTGAAGAACCCGGGGTCGGTGAGGTCGCCGCCCTCGTCGAGGTAGCCGTTGTAGCCCAGGTTGTCGTACAGCTCGGCCACCCGGTCCGGCGTGAGGTCGACCAGCGCGGCCAGGTCGGACGGGAAGAACGCCGCGGTGCCGTTGACCACCGCGCCGATCGTCTTGAAGAGCACCTCGCGGTAGGCGCTGAAGTCGGTCTGCAGGAACACCTCCGCACTGTCCTCGACGGCCAGGGTGCCGTCCGCGCTCAGGTGTCCTCTGTGGACGAGGTTGCTGAAGATCTTCGCCTGCAGGCGTTCGCCGAGGCCGAGGCCCAGGAAGTCCTCCGGGACGAGCACGCCGAGGTCGGTCACGCCGTCGTACGCGGCGGTGGCGGCCTTCGCCGGGTCGACCCGCAGCAGCCGGTCGTCGGCAGGGGAGACGACGCCGTCGTCGTAGGCGGTCAGCACGTCGCGCACGACCTTGGTCGCGCGCGCGCCGAACCGGTCGAGCACGAGGTTGGCCGGCTCGAACGCGACCTGGTCGAAGGCCGTCCGGATGCCCTCGGTCACCGCGGTGAGGGAGTCGTCCGAGGTCTCCGGGCGGCCGCCGAGCACCTCGGTCAGCTCCCGGCCGCTGAACCCGGCGGCCTGCGTCCAGGTGACCACCGCGAACAGGGTCTGCGCCAGCCACAGTGTCTCCGCGGGCTCGCCGGCGGCGAGGATCGCGAAGCAGTCCCGGGCGGGCGTGGCGTCGCCGAGCACGTCGAAGGTCGAGTACCGGTGCAGCGACGGGTCGGTGTCCAGGGCGACCAGCACGTCGAACAGCTCGTCGGCGGCGATGCCGAGGGCGGCGGCGAGGCGGCCCGCGCGGTGCAGCAGCCCGATCTCGGGCAGGCCGATGTCGCCCTGGTCGAACGGGCTGGGGTCCTTCGCGGCGTAGTGCTCGCGGTAACGCCGGACCACGGTGACGATGTCGTTCTCGGCGACCTCGATCCAGCCCGCCAGCCGGAACCGGTAGTCCCGGTTGCGATCGGCGAGGATGTCACCCGAGCAGCCCTGTACCTCGTCGTCCTCGATGGGGACGGACAGCCGGCAGATCTCGGTGACGGTCAGGTCGTGCTCGCGGTGCAGCTTCAGGGCGATGGCGAGGGTCCGCAGTGCCGCCGTGTCGATCCGGCCGGCGCAGAAGGTGTCGAGCGCCAGGCCGAGGTCGGTGAGGCTCAGGCCGGTCATCGTGGCCAGCCGGACGAACCGGTGGGCCACGTCGAGCCAGCCGGTGGGCACGGCGTCGCCCCACAGCAGCGTCAGTCCGTCCGTGCTGAGGGTGACGGTTCCGAGCAGCGGGACCAGCTCCCGCAGCTGGGTGCCGGACAGGCCGGTCGCCTCGGCGAACCGCTTGGCCTCGCCCAGGTCGGCGAGCGTCTCGTGGTCGGCCAGACCGAAGAGCTCGGCGAGCTCGGCCTCGGTCGCGGCGGCGGTCGTGACCACGGCGACGTCCTCCGGCGACATCGCCAGGAACTCCCGGGCGACGATGTCCTGGTCGGGGCGGGGGGCGAACAGCCGGTACAGCTCCAGCGGCGTCACGCCCAGGTAGTGCAGGTACCTGTCGAGTTGCTCGGCGCGCAGCGAGAACGGCAGGTTGAACGGGTGCTTGCGGGTGCGGAGCTCCTCGTACGGCGCGTCGCCGGCGAGCCGCTCCAGCACCTTGTTGACGATGTCGAGGTACGGCGTCTCGGTGAACGTGTTGTCGGCGTCCAGCGGCACCTGCTTCAGGTCCGGCCGTCGTTCGAGCAGTGCTGGGCGGTCGAAGTTGCCTTCCAGCAGTGCCAACAGGTCGACGAAGTAGGCCGCCGGCGAGTACACCGACCTGGCGTCGTCGTCGGCACTGAAGTCCAACTCGCCGAAGAGCTGCTCATAACTGGGAGACGAGTCGTCTCTAAGCACGGATCCTCCACTGGAGTAACAGAAAAACCACGCGCCGGTGCCCGAACGGAAGCCGCTCGGCTTCGTTCGCCACGCGCGTTGACGATCGAATTCGGCCCGGTCACGGGCCGAGGTGATTGAGGTTCGCGTCCCAGATGGACGGTGCCTAGCAGATCCAGTTCGCCGAAGAGGGGTTGTAGCTGTGGGACGACTGGTCCTGTCGCACTGGTCCTCCGCGGGACGTCGCAAAGTGGGCTCCCGGAAATGGAGCCCGTACCCCACGAGGCAGATACATGAAAATGTGAAAACTTTGAGTTCGCGGGAATTTACCTGCCGTCACTCTTTCGGCCTATTTACGGGACCGTGCCCACGGTGCATGGGCAGCCGGCCCGACTAGAGGTATTCGCGGGCGGCGTCGACCAGCCAGTCCGCGAGGTACCGGGCGAACGAGTCGCGCACCAGCAGGTGGTACGCGTCGGTCCGCTGC
Organism: Actinophytocola sp.; assembly: GCF_035634895.1. GTDB lineage: Bacteria > Actinomycetota > Actinomycetes > Mycobacteriales > Pseudonocardiaceae > Actinophytocola. The sequence continues at coordinate 4,417 of NZ_DASQCC010000240.1, forward strand.
CACAGGATGACCTGCGACCTGGCCAGCACGGTCTGTGCGCAGTGGCCCGCGGCGAACGTCCTGGGGTGCAGGTCGAGTGTGCAGCCCTTCTCGAGGATGTCGCGGGCGTGTGGGCCGGTCACCTCGACCGTCGTCCGGTTCGCCGAGACGTCCACGCCGCCCGGGAGGTCGATCGGGTCACCGTCCACCACGAGCCACTCCGCCGGGCCCAGCCACAGCACGGACCGCTCGCCCCAGGCCAGCACCCGACCCGGTGCCGGGGTGGGGAAGCCCGCGGTGCCCTGCACGTTCACGGCCGTGCGGAACGGGATCTCCCGCAGCCCCGGCGCGAGTGGATGGCCGGCGAGCGGGCTGCGGCGCGGCGGCACGGTGTCCGCTCGCGGGCTCGGTGACGCCGTCGGCCGGCGCGCGGTGTCCACGGGTGGCGCCGTCGGCTCCGCGACCGGACCGTCGCGGCGGGCGCCTTCCTTGTCGTAGAACACCGGCTCGGTGATCGTCGCCTCGACGAGACGGTCGCCGAGCGGGGCGACCACCGTCTCGCCGAGCCGGTCCCGGCCGCCCTTGACCAGGGCGAGGGCGAAACTCCTTGCCAGCGCGGCACTTCGGTAGCTGGACGTGACGTGTCCGAGCATGGGCACCGGTGGGTTCAGTGGCGTGTCCGGTGCGACCAGCTGTGCGCCCTCGGGCAGCACCACCTCCGGATCGGTGGGCAGCAGGCCGACCAGGTGCTTGCGGTCGGGCCGAACGGCGTCCGGGCGGCGCAGGGATCGCCTGCCGACGAAGTCCTTCCGCGTCGACACGAGCCATGACATGCCGAGATCGTGTGGTGTCACCGTGCCGTCGGTGTCCTGCCCGACGATCGGGAAACCCTTCTCCGCACGCAGGACGTGCATGGTCTCCGTGCCGTACGGGGTGATGCCGGGATCGGTGGCCAGCACGGCCTCCCACACCGCCAACCCGTACCAGGACGCGACATTGACCTCGTACGCCAGCTCGCCGGAGAACGAGATCCGCGCGATCCGGGCCGGGATCCCGTTGTGCAGCACGGTGTCGCGGAAGGTCATGAAGCCGAACGCCTCGGCCGAGACGTCCAGCGACGGCGCGAGCCGGGCGATCACCGCGCGCGAGTCGGGGCCCACCACGGCGACCGTCGACCACTGCTCGGTCACCGAGGTGAACCGCACGTCCAGCGAAGGCCATTCGGTCTGCGCCCACTCCTCGAACCAGTCGAGCACCTTCGCCGCGCCGCCGGTCGTCGTGGTGACGTAGTACCGGTCTTCGGCCAGCCGCATGGTCACGCCGTCGTCGAGGACCATCCCGTCCGCGCCGCACATCATCCCGTACCGGCAGGAACCGACCGCCAGCTTCTTGAAGGCGTTGGTGTAAATGCGGTTCAGGAACTCGCCCGCGTCCGCGCCGACCACCTCGATCTTGCCGAGCGTCGACGCGTCCTGCATGCCGACGCCGGTCCGGGCGGCACGGCACTCGCGCAGCACGGCGGCCTCCATGTCCTCGCCAGCGCGTGGGTAGAACCGGGGCCGCCGCCACTGCCCGACATCCTCGAACACCGCGCCCGCCGCGGCGTGCCACGGCTGGATCGGCGTGGTCCGCACCGGATCGTGCAACGCGCCCCGGTTCCGTCCCGCCATCAGGGCGAAGGACACCGGCGCGTACGGCGCGCGGAAGGTCGTCGTGCCGAGCTCGCCCGGCGAGGACAGGCCCAGCGCGGCGGCCATCACCCCGAGCGCCGGCACGTTCGACGTCCGGCCCTGGTCCGCGCCGGTCCCGATCGTGGTGTACCGCTTGACGTGCTCCGGCGACCGCATCCCGGCGCCGGTCGCCAGCAACACGTCCGCCACGGTCGCATCCCGTTGCAGGTCCACGAAACAACGGTCGGGCTCCGGCGGCACCCGCCACACCGGACGCGGCGGAGTGGCCGTCCTGGACTCGACCACCGGGAGTTCCGGCGCCGTGCCGGGGTGGCCGACGAGCGCCGCGGCCTCCACACCGGCCGCGAGGCCCTCCGCCAGGACCTCCGCGAGCCCGTACACTCCGTTCGCCGCCCCGGCGACACGGTTGGCCTGCACGGCGGTGCCGGGTACGAACGCCGCCAGCGTGTCGTCCCACCGCAGGGTCCCGCGCGACTGGCTGAACAGGTGCACCACCGGACTCCACCCGCCGGACACCGCCAGGAGGTCACACGGCAGCCGGCCGTCCTCGGTGGACACACCGGTCACCCGATCCGAGCCCAGAGCGCGCTGTACCAACCGGTCGGCACGCACCTCGATGCCCAGCGACCCGGCCGTGGCCACCAGATCGGCGGGCGGCTCGACCCGGGTGTCGAGCACCACCACCCGCGCACCCACGGCCGCGAGATCGAAGGCCGTCTCGTACGCGCCGTCGTTCGTGCTCTGCACGACGACGTCGCGGCCCGGCAGCACCGCGTACCGGTTGACATACGTCCGCACGGCCGCCGCCGACATGATCCCCGGCAGGTCGTTGTCGGCGAACACCAGCGGCCGTTCGTGCGCCCCGGTCGCCAGTACCACCCGCCGTGCCCGAACGTGCCAGAGCCGGCGCCGCTGGGCCACCAGGACGTAGTTCGCGTCGTAGTAACCGAAAGCGGTCGCCCGCGTCAGCACCCGCACCTCGGGCCGGTCCGCCAGCGCCGCCACCGACGAGGAAACCCAGGGCAGGACAACGGGATCGGCCAGCAGGCCGCCACCGGGCGAGGGCTGGTCGTCCACGAGCATGACCCGTGCCCCACCGGCCGACGCGGCCAGTGCGGCCGCCAGCCCGGCCGGCCCGCCGCCGACCACCAGCACGTCGGTGTGCACGTACTTCTTGTCGTGTAACGTTTTCTTGTCGTGCACCGCGTCGTCGCGGGGCTCCAGCCGGCCGACCCCGCTGAGCAGCGTGGCGGAGAGGCCGTCCACCAGCTCGACCGTGGTCGCGGTCAACGACGGCTCGCCGTCGACCTGCGCCAGCGCGTTGGGCTCGTCGATCCCCGCGGTCACGATCCCGCGTGGCCGCCGCCGGTACTGCGACGGCCCGACCGTGCGCACCCCGTCGGCGAGCATGGCCGAGGCCAGCGTGTCCCCCGCGAACCCGGTCCGCCCGACACCGTCGAGTGTGTACCGCAACGGGCGACCGCGGTCGACGAGACCTCCGGTGGGCAGTCTCATCGGCCCTCCACGAACTCGGACGTGGCCGTGTCCCGCACGGCATCGAACCACCGGCGGCAGCCGTGCGCGTGCACCCACCGCTCGGCGAACGCGCCCTTGGGGTTGTCCCGGAAGAACAGGTACTCCGCCCATTCCTCGTCGGACAGGGCCTCCGGATCCGCTGGGTAGGCGACGCCCGCCTGACCGCCGTAGCGGAACTCGGTCTCCTCGCGCTCACCGCACCATGGGCATCTGATCAGTAGCATGTTCGTCCTCAGTGGGCGACGGCGGCGGCGCCGTGCTCGTCGATCAACGCGCCGGTGGTGAAGCGCTCGAGGGTGAACGCCTCGTTCAACGGGTGTGGCGTCCCGGTCGCGATCGTGTGGGCGAACACCCAGCCGACTCCCGGCGTGGCCTTGAACCCGCCGGTGCCCCACCCGCAGTTGACGAACAGGTTCTCCAGCGGGGTGAGCCCGACGATGGGGGAGGCGTCCGGGGTGACATCCACGATCCCGCCCCACGAGCGGATCAGGTGCGCACCCGCGAAGATCGGGAACAGCTCCAGCGCGGCGGCCATCTGGTCCTCGATGACGTGCACGGAACCGCGCTGCCCGTAGGAGTTGTAGGAGTCGATGCCCGCGCCCATGACCAGCTCGCCCTTGTGCGCCTGGCTGATGTACACGTGCACGTGGTTCGACATCACGACCGTCGGGTGGATGGGCTCCAGCAACTCGGAGACCAGCGCCTGCAGGGGATGGCTCTGCACCGGCAGCCGCAGTCCCACGGTGTCGGCCAGCACGCTGGAGTGCCCGGCCGCGGCCAGCCCCACCCGGCCGGCGCGGATCGGGCCCCGGCTCGTGTCGACGCCGACGACCCGGTCGCCGTCGCGCAGGAAGCCGGTGACCTCGCAGTGCTGGATCAGGTCGATCCCGTACGCGTCGGCCTTCCTGGCGAAGGCCCAGGCCACGTGGTCGTGCTTGGCGATCCCGGCACGGGGCTGCCAGGTGCCGCCGAGCACCGGGTAGCGGGTGTCGGGGGAGACGTCGAGGATCGGGCAGACCTTCGCGACCTCGTCGGGCGTCAGCCACTCCCCGTCGACGCCGTTGAGCTTGTTGGCGTGCACGCGCCGGACGGAGTCGCGGACGTCCTGGAGCGTGTGGGCGAGGTTGAGCACCCCGCGCTGGCTGAACAGGATGTCGTAGTCGAGGTCCTCGGACAGGGTCTCCCAGAGCTGGAGCGCGTGCTCGTAGATGGCGGCGCTCTCGTCCCAGAGGTAGTTGGACCGGATGATGGTGGTGTTGCGCGCCATGTTGCCGCCCGCGAGCCACCCCTTCTCGAGCACGGCGACGTTGGTGATGCCGTGGTTGCGCGCGAGGTAGTAGGCGGTGGCGAGCCCGTGCCCGCCGGCACCGACGACGATCACGTCGTAGGACGGCTTGGGGTCCGGGTTGCGCCAGAGGTGGTCCGGGTGCTGGCTCATCCGCGCAACCTCGTCATGGCCGGGTCGAAGAGCGGTTCCTCGGCGACCGTGGCCGGGATGCGGCGGTCGAAGTATCCGATGTGGACGGTGCGGCCCGGGGTGACGAGCTCGGCGGGCAGCCAGGCGTAGGCGATCCCGGTGCCGACGGTGTAGCCGTAGGCGGCGCTGGTGACGTAGCCGACGGGGTCGTCGCCGTCGTAGACCGGTTCCCTGCCGAGGACGTGGGCGTCGAGCACGAGGCAGGCGAGCTTTCGCTTGCCCTGCCTGGTGGCTTCCTTGCCGAGGAAGTCCGGCTTGGCCTTCCTGACCGCGAAGCCGAGCCCGGCCTCGTCCGGCGAGTGCTCGTAGGTCATGTCGACGCCGAACGCGCGGTAGCCCTTCTCCAGGCGAAGGCTGTTGAAGGCGCCGCGCCCGGCGGCGATCACGCCGTGGTGCCGGCCGGCCGCGAAGAGGGTGTCCCAGAGCTTGAGCCCCATGTCGGCGGTGGTGTACAGCTCCCAGCCGAGCTCGCCGACATAGGACAGCCGAAGCGCGGTGACCGGGACGTTGCCGACGTGGCCCGTGGCGCCGCGGAAGTACCTGAGCCCGGTGAGGTCCAGGTCGGTCAGCGGCTGGACGAGGTCGCGGGCGCGGGGCCCCCACACGCCGACGCAGCAGGTGCCGGCGGTGCTGTCGCGGACCTGGACGGTGCCGTCGTCGGGCAGGTGGCGGGCGAGCCAGTCGAGGTCGAGGGCGCCGTTCACCCCGACCTGGTAGGCATGCCGGCCGAGCCGGGCGACGGTCACGTCCGAGCGGACACCGCCGTCATGGTCGAGGAGCAGGCAGTACGTGACCGAGCCGACGGACTTGTCGACGTCACCGGTGACCATCCGCTGGAGGAACGCGGCCGCCCCCGGTCCGGTCACGTCGAGGCGTTTCAGCGCGGTCATGTCGTAGAGCGCGACGGCCTCGCGGGTGACCTGCGCCTCGGCGGCGATGATGGGTGACCAGTAGCGGGCGGCCCAGTCGTCGGGCCGCGGGATGTCCCGGCCGGCGACGAGACCGGCGTTCGCCTCGTACCACTGTGGCCGCTCCCACCCGTTGGCCTCGAGGAAGAACGCGCCCAGCTCCTGCTGCCGGGGCCGGAAGGGGCTGGTCCTGAGTGGACGCGGATCCGCCATGGGCTGCAGGGGATGCTTGATGTCGTAGACCTCGACGAAGTTCTGGCAGGCACGTTGCCGCACGTACTCGGGCGCGAGCTGGTGGGCCTCGAACCGGTTGACGTCGCACTCGTGGAGGTCGAACGACGAGCAGTACCCGTCCGCGATCCACTCCGCCATCGCCCGCCCGACCCCGGCGGAGTGGGTGACCCAGACGGCCTCGGCCACCCAGAAGCCCTCGACGTCACGCGACGGCCCGAGCAGTGGCATGTCGTCGGTGGTGAAGGAGAACAGCCCGTTGATACCCTCCTCGATCCTGGCGTCGCGGGTGGCGGGGAGGAGGTCGCGGGTCGCCCGCCAGGCCTCGGCGAAGTCGTCCTCGGTGAACGGCCGCACCGACGGCATGACGTCGGCGGCGTCGACGCCGGGGATGTCGTCGACGGACACGGGCATGGGGCGGTGCCCGTAGTAGCCGACGCCGAGGGTGTCGAACCGCTCCCGGTAGTAGAGGTCGGCCTCCTGGTGGCGGAGGATGGGCCGGCGGATCTCGTTCTGTTGTCCCGCAAGGGCTCCGACGCGCCCGGTCCAGGCGAGCTGATGGGCCAGGGGGACGAGGGGCAGCGTCATGCCGACCATCCCCGCGACCCGCGGTCCCCAGATCCCCGCACAGCAGACGACGATGTCGGCGGCCAGCTCGCCGTCGCCGGTGACGACCCCGGCGACCCGGCCGCCGTTCGTGCGGACGGCCAGCACCTCGGTCCGGTCGAGGACGGTCACGCCCCGCGCCCGAGCCCGCTGCACCTGGGCGGCGACGGCGCGCACCGCCTTCGCCACGCCGTCGGTGGGGGTGTGCAGGCCGCCGAGCACCCGGTCCCGGTCGAGCATGGGGAACAGCTCGAGGCAGCGTTCCGGCCCGACGACGGTCGCGTCGATGCCCCAGGAGGTGGCCCAGCCCTGCCGCCGGTGCAGGTCGGCGAGGCGTTGGGGCGTGGTGGCCACCTCGAGCCCGCCGACCTGGAGAAAACAGGGCTGCCCGTCGTGGCCGAGCCCGTTGAGCTTCCCGACGGTGTAGCGGGCCATCTCGGCCATGGCCTTGCTGGGGTTGGTCTGGAACACCAGGCCGGGCGCGTGCGAGGACGACCCGCCGGGCGCCGGCAACGGCCCCTGGTCGACGAGGGTGATGTCGTCCCACCCCCGAGCGGACAGCTCGTCGACGAGCGCGGCTCCCACGACACCCGCCCCGACCACCACGACCCGGGGTCCAGCCATCCCGACCTCCATGATGCACGATTCGCAACAGCATGCGGGTTACGCAACTCAGCGTCGTTCCCGGTCGGGCCGTTGTCAAGAGCGACGAAGGACGCCTTCCGCACCGGGGAAGGCGTCCTTCGTCGCGGGAGGGCCGTCAGGACTTCGGCAGCCAGGCCTTGACCTTGTCCTGGTGGGCGTCGACCCACTTCTTCGCCGCAGCGTCCGGGGACAGCTTGTCCTCGGCGATCGACTTCGCCACCTCGTTCTGGTCGTCGTTCGTCCACTGGAAGTTCTTCACCAGCTGGTAGGCCGGGCCGTTGGCGTCCGCGAACTTCTTGCTGACGATCTTGTCCAGGTCGTAGTCGGGGTAGTCACAGGCGATCTTCTCGGGGTCCGCGTCGCACCCGGCCGTGTACTTCGGCAGGTCCACCTTCACCAGCTTGATCTCCGCGAACAGCCACTGCGGCGAGTAGAAGTACCCGATCACCGGCGTCTTGTTCTTCTCCGCCTGCCGGAACGCCTGGATCAGCGCCGTCTCGCTGCCGCCGTACACGACCTTGAACTTCAGGTTCAGGTTCTTCACCAGTGCCTCGTCGTTGGTCACGAACGACGGGTCGCCGTCGAGCAGTTGCCCCTGGGTGCCGGACTCCGAGGTCCGGAACATGTCGGCGTACTTGTTCAGGTTGTTCCAGTCGGTGATGTCCGGGTACTTCTTGGCCAGCCACGGCGGCACGTACCAGCCGATCTGTCCCTCCACACCGGTGGAGCCGGCCGACACCGCCGTCTTCTCGCCGTCGATGTACTTCTTCTTCAGGTCGTCGTGGCCCCAGTTCTCCACCACCGCGTCGACCGAGCCGGCGCCGAAGCCCTGCCAGGCCAGCTCCTCCTTCAGGTCCTTCTTGGTCACCTCGCAGCCGAGGTCCTTCTCGGCCACGTACGCCAGCACCGCCGCGTTCGCCTCGTAACCCACCCACGGGTTGACGGCGATGTTGAACTGGCCGCAGTCGCCGGAGCCGCCGCCTGACGACGAGTCGCCGATCTTCGCGCCGCCGCAGCCGGCCAGCAACAACGCCGCCAGCACCGAGACCCAGGTCTTCCGCATAACTCCCTCGTTTCTGAAAGATGTCACCGGGAGCGTTGTGCCGCCGCCTTGGTGAGGCGGTCCAACATCACGCCAAGCAGGACGATCGCGACCCCGGCCGCGAGACCCTTCCCGTACAGCTGTCCCTGCGCGAAACCGGCGACGACGTCGTAGCCGAGCGCGCCCGCACCCACGAGCCCACCCACCACGACCATCGACAGCACGTAGATGAGCCCCTGGTTCGTGGCCAGGGTCAACGCATGCCGGGACATCGGCAGCTGCACCTTGGTGATCAGCTGCCACGTGCTCGACCCGGCCGCCGTCGCCGCCTCGACCGTCGTGGCGGACACCGACCGGATCCCGTCGGCCACGACCTTGATCGCCACCGGCGCCGCGAAGACGACCGCGGCCACGATCGCGGTGAACCGGCTCGCGCCGAACAGGGCCAGGAACGGGACCAGGTAGACGAACGCGGGCATCGTCTGGCCTGCGTCGAGCAGCGGCCGCAGCACCCGGTCCACCATCCGGCTGCGGCCCATCCACACGCCCAGCACCACGCCCAGCACCATCACGATCAACGTCGCGACCACGGTGGACGCCAGCGTCGCCATCGCGTCCGACCAGACTCCCGTGCCCCACAGCAGAAGCACGCACCCGGCGGACACGGCCGCCGCCCGGACCGAGCCCACCAGCACCGACACCGCCACGATCAACGCACCCAGCAGCCACCACGGCGACTCGGTCAGCAGTGTCTGCAACGGGTCGATCAGGACCAGCGTGAAGAAGTCCTTGAAGCCGTTGGTGACCGGCGACAGGTTGTTCTGCACCCAGTTCGTCACGTCGGTCGCCGCCTGCGCGATGGCCGGACCGAACGACGCGTCCGGCGGGAACTCCGACGCCCACACGTACGTCGCCGACAGGTAGACGGCGAGGATCGTCAGCACGCCGCCGGCCACCAGCGCGACCCGCCGCGCCACGACGGCACCACGTCGCGGGCGTCGCCTTCGCCCGGCCCGCTGCCCGGCCGTGCTGGTGACGCGGTCCAGCACGATGGCCATCACGACGATCGCGAGGCCCGCGTTGAACGCCGTGCCGACATCCAGTGTCTGCAACGCCTTCACGACCGTCTGGCCCAGCCCGGGCGCGTCGATCAGCGCGGCGATCGTGACCATCGACAGCGCCGCCATGATCGTCTGGTTGATGCCGAGCACGATCGTCCGCTTGGCCGCCGGCAGCAGCACCTTGACCAGCGTCTGTCCCGTCGTCGCGCCGAGGGACTCGCTGGCCTCGACCGTCTCGCGCGGCGCGTCGCGGATGCCGTGCGCGGTGAACCGGATCGCCGGGGGAGCGGCGTAGATGAGCGTCGCGATGGTGGCCGACGCCGGGCCGATGAGGAAGATCAGCGTCAGCGGCGCGAGGTACACGAACGTCGGCATGGTCTGCATGAGGTCCAGCACCGGCGTCAACAACCGGTTGACCCGGTCCGACAGCCCGGCCCAGATCCCCAGCGGTATCGCGAAGACCAGCGCGATGATCACCGCCGCCAGCGTGAGCGCCAGGGTGTCCATGCTCTCCTGCCACAGCCCCTGGAGCCCGAGGAACGCGAACCCGCCGGTGGCCGGCAGCGCGACCTTCCAGGACGCGACCGCGTAGGAGATGTACCCGACCAGTGCCACCACGCCGAGCCAGCCGACCAGCGGCACCGGCCGGCCGAACGACGGCTGCGCGAGCAAACCCTGCAGGAACGTGGTGAACTCGTCGACGACGAGCCGGATCTCGTTGAAGAAGTACAGGAAGACCGGGTTCGAGTTGCGGCTCGCGCCGAGCGCGTCGTTGAAGTCGTTGATGGCGCGGTGCAACGAGGTCAGGTCCGCGGCGCCGAGGGCGAGCGTGTGCGTGCCACGCAGGACCGTCCACAGAGCCAGGAACAGGACCAGCACGGCCAGGAGCAACACGCCACGACCGGGCCTGCGCAGCGAGATCCGGTTGGTGAGTGCGAGCTGCGCCATCACTCACCTGCCACGGTGGCCAGGATTTCCTCGTGATCCACCACGCCGAGCAGCTCGCCGTCCCGGACGACCTTCACCGGCCGGTCGGACTCCAGCACCGTCCGCACGGCCGCGCGCACCACCACGTCCGGCGCCAGCTCCGGGCCGTCCAGCACGTCGTTCGCCGTCGGTGGCCGCATGACCCACTTCAGTGTCAGCACGTCCGCCCTCGGCACGTCGTGCACGAAGTCCGCGACGTAGTCGTCGGCGGGCGCGCCGACCAGCTCCTCACCGGTCCCGCACTGCACCGCCTTGCCGTCCCGCATGATCAGGATCCGGTCGCCCAGCTTCAGCGCCTCGGACAGGTCGTGGGTGATGAACACCATCGTCTTGCCGACCTCGTGGTGCAGCCGGACGACCTCGTTCTGCATGTCCCGGCGGATCAACGGGTCCAGCGCCGAGAACGGCTCGTCGAAGAACAGCACGTCCGGGTCGCCGGCCAGCGCCCGGGCCAGGCCCACCCGCTGCTGCATGCCGCCGGACAGCTGGTCGGGGTAGGACCGCTCGTTCCCGCCGAGGCCGACCAGGTCGATGACCTCCTGTGCCCGCGCCCACCGGGCGGCCCTGCGTGCCCCGCGGACCTCCAGCCCGTACGCCACGTTGTCGATCACCCGCCGGTGCGGCAGCAGGCCGAAGTGCTGGAACACCATGGAGAACTTGTCGCGCCGCAGGGTCCGCAGCCGTCTGCGGTCCGCGGCCAGGATGTCCTCGCCCTCGAACACGACCTCGCCCGCCGTCGGCTCCACGAGCCTGGTCAGGCAGCGCACCAGCGTCGACTTGCCGGAGCCGGACAGTCCCATCACGACGAACACCTCGCCGGGCGCCACCGCGAAGTCGATCCCGCACACGGCGGCCACGCATCCCGTGGCGGCCATCAGGTCCCGGCGCGACAGCGCGGCCAGCGACGGGTCGGCGGGCACTCTCTCGGGCCGGGCGCCGAAGACCTTCCACAGTCCTCGAACGGCGATCACGGGGTCGGCCTGGACTGATGTGGGTGCGGTGAGTTCGGTCGGTGCGGCCACGGTTCACCTGCCTGCCGTGTTGCGTATGGCGCACTATGTGCCTGTTAATGGAACACAATTGCCCCTGACCGGGGGACCGTCAAGGGCGCGGAACGTTTCGGCGTGTTTCAGGACGGTTTCGGCAGCCCGTGCCAGCCGAGCCGGCGGGAGATCTGCCGCGCGGCGTCGACCACCTTCGCGGCGACCTCCGGCACGCGCTCGGCGGGGATGCGGAACGTCGGCCCTGACGCGCTGACCGACCCCGCGACCTCCCCGTCCGGCCCGGCGATCGGCGCGGCGACGGCGGTCAGCCCGATCTCCAGCTCGTCGGCCGCGACCGCGTAGCCGTCCCGGCGCACGGCCTCGACCTCGGCACGCAACCTGCGCGCGTCGGTCAACGTGCGGTCGGTGAACCGGTGCAGTGGCGCGGCGGTCAGCTCCGCGAACCGGTCCGCGGAGACGTGCGCGAGGTGCACCTTGCCGTTGGACGTGGCGTGCAGCGGGATCCGCCGGCCGACCCAGTTGTGCCCCTGCAACGCGGCGGTGCCCGACGCCTGGTCGAGGTACAGGGCGTCGTGTCCGGAAAGGACGGTGATGTTCACCGTCTCGCCCAGCTCGTCGGCGAGCCTGCGGGTCACTGCCCTGCTGCGCTGGACGATGTCGAGGCGCGCGGTGATGGCGCCGGCGAGCTGAAGCACGCCGACGCCCAGCCGGTACTTGCCGCGGTCGGCGTGCTGCTCGGCCAGTTCGTGCCGCTCCAGCGTGCTGACCAGCCGGAACGCCGTGGACTTGTGTACCGCCAGCAGTGCCGCGATCTCCGTGACACCCAGCTCGCCGTGCTTGGCGAGCAGCGCGAGCACCGTGAGCGCCCGGTCGACGGACTGGATCGTGCTCGCACCGTCGGTCATCTCGTGTCCGCGTGCCGGTAGTACGGGGTGCCGGCCGGCGCGAGTGGCGTGTTGCCGAGGATGAGGTCGGCCGCCTTCTCGGCCACCATCATCACCGGCGCGTAGATGTTGCCGTTCGTGACGTACGGCAGCACCGACGCGTCGACGACCCGGAGCCCGTCGACGCCGTGCACCCGCATTGAGGCCGGGTCCACGACGGACAGCTCGTCGACGCCCATCCGTGCCGTGCACGACGGGTGGTACGCGGTCTCGCCGTCGCGGGCCACCCAGTCCAGGATCTCCTCGTCGGTCCGGACGGCCGGCCCCGGTGACAGCTCACCGCCGCTGAACCCGGCGAACGCCGGCTGCGCCAGGATCCGGCGCGCCACGTGGATCGCCTCGACCCACTCGCGTCTGTCCTGTTCCGTGGACAGGTAGTTGAACCTGATCGCCGGATGCCGTCGCGGGTCGCGGGACGCGACCTTCACGCTGCCGCGGGCGTCGGAGTACATCGGTCCGATGTGGACCTGGTATCCGTGCTCGGCGCCCACCGGCGTCCCGTCGTAGCGGACCGCGATGGGCAGGAAGTGGAACATCAGGTTCGGGTACGCGACATCGTCGTTGCCACGCACGAAACCGCCCGCCTCGAAGTGGTTGGTCGCCGCGGGGCCGCTCCTGCGCAGCAGCCACCGCAGGCCGATCCGGGGGCGGTTGTGGAGCTTCAGCGCGGGGTTGAACGAGATCGGCTTCGTGCAGGCGTGTTGGACGTAGACCTCGAGATGGTCCTGGAGGTTCTCGCCGACGCCGCGGAGCGCCGCCACCGGCTCGATGCCGAGTGGACCGAGGTGGTCCGGGTCGCCGATGCCGGAGAGCTGTAGCAGCTGCGGTGTGTTGATGGCGCCGCCGCACAGGATGACCTCGCCGGCGTGGACCCGGTGCGTGCGGCCGGCGCGGCCGTACTCGACGCCGACCGCGCGCCTGCCCTCGAACAGCACGCGGTGCACGAGCGAGAAGCACCTGACGGTCAGGTTCGGCCGCCGCTTGACCGGGTGCAGGTACGCCCGCGCGGCGGACCACCGCCTGCCGTCGCGGATGTTCCGGTCGAACCGGGCGAAGCCCTCCTGCCGGAAGCCGTTGACGTCCGGCGTGAGCGGGTAGCCGGCCTGCTGGACGGCCTCGAAGAACGCGTCGAAGAGCGGGTTCGCCGCCGGCCCGCGTTCCAGGTGCAGCGGGCCGTGGTCGCCGCGCCACTCGTCACCGCCGGCGCGGCAGTTCTCCATGCGCCTGAAGTACGGCAGGCAGTGCGCGTAGTCCCATGTGGACATTCCGGGGTCGGTGGCCCAGCGCTCGTAGTCCATCGGGTTGCCGCGCTGGAAGATCATGCCGTTGATCGAGCTGGACCCGCCGAGCACCTTGCCGCGTCCCTGCGTGATCCGCCGGCCGTGCATGAACGGCTCCGGCTCCGAGACGTACTTCCAGTCGTAGAAGCGGTTGCCGATGACCATGGTCAGCGCGGCTGGCATGTGGATGAACAGGTCCCAGCGCCAGTCCGGCCGGCCGGCCTCCAGGACCAGGACCTTCGTCGCGGGATCGGCGGACAGCCGGTTGGCGAGCGCGCAGCCGGCCGAGCCGCCACCGACGATGATGTAGTCGTAGCGCTGGTCCATCGTTGCATAATGCGGCTAGAGTGCCGGATAGTGCAACACCAGCGGCCATCCGTCGGGAGGAGGGGCATGCGCGAGATCATCAACCCGTTCAACCAGGCGGTCATCGCGAAGCTCGCCGACGCCACCCCCGCCGAGGCGCGGGCCGCCGTGCGTGCCGCGCGGGTCGCGTTCGACTCCGGCGAGTGGCCACAGTGGACTCCCGAGGAACGTGCCGCGTTGCTCACCCGGGTGGCCGACCTGCTGGTGCACGACAGGTCCGACCTCGCCCGCTGGGAGACGGTCGACACCGGCAAGACCCTGGCGGAGAGCGAGATCGACGTCGACGACGTGGTCTCGGTGTTCCGGTACTACGCCGGCCTGGCGGTGCGGGACCACACCCGCGCGGTCGACGCCGGTCCGGGCGTGGTCAGCAGGGTCGTGTACGAGCCGGTCGGGGTGTGCGTGCTGATCACGCCGTGGAACTACCCGCTGCTGCAGGCGTCGTGGAAGATCGCCCCGGCACTGGCGGCCGGCAACACGGTCGTGGTCAAGCCGAGCGAGGTCACACCGCTGACCACGGTCAGGCTGGTGGAGCTGATCGAGCGGGCGGGCGTGCCGGCCGGAGTGGTGAACCTGGTCCTGGGCGCGGGGCCGGAGGTGGGCCCGGTGCTGACGAGTGCCCCGGAGGTCGACCTGGTGTCGTTCACGGGCGGCCTGGCGACGGGCAGGGCGATCATGCGGTCGGCGGCCGACACGGTGAAGAAGATCGCGTTGGAGCTGGGCGGCAAGAACCCGAACATCGTGTTCCCGGACGCGGACTTCGAGGCCGCCGTGGATCACGCGCTGACCGGCGTGTTCCTGCACGCCGGCCAGGTGTGCTCGGCCGGTACGAGACTGATCGTGCACGCCGACCTGCACGACGAGTTCGTGGCGGAGCTGGTGCGGCGGGCGGAGAAGATCCGTCTGGGCAACGGCCTGGCTCCGGACAGCCGAAGCGGGCCCCTGGTGTCCGCGGAACACCGCGCGAAGGTGGAGCGGCACGTGGCGGCCGGGATCGCCGAGGGCGCGACGCTGCTGACCGGCGGCCGGCGCCCCGACGCGCCGGAACTCCGGGCCGGGTTCTTCTACCTGCCGACGATCTTCGACGACTGCCGGCGCGACATGAGCATCGTGCGGGAGGAGACGTTCGGCCCCATCCTGACGGTCGAGACCTTCACGACCGAGGACGAGGCCGTGGAGCTGGGGAACGACACCGAGTACGGGTTGGCAGGCGCGGTGTGGACCGGTGACCGGGCGCGGGCGCGGCGGGTCGCGAGCCGGCTGCGGCACGGGACGGTGTGGATCAACGACTTCGGCCCGTACCTGCCGCAGGCCGAGTGGGGTGGCTTCAAGCACTCGGGCACCGGCCGGGAGCTGGGCCCGACGGGCCTCGCCGAGTACCAGGAGGCGAAGCACATCTACGAGAACACCGCACCGCGCCCGGAGAACTGGTTCGCCACGGAGGACGACCCGTCAGGGCCGGAGAGCTAGACAGGCCGGCCGCCGGTAGTGGGTCCGGCGGCGTTGCGGGAAAGCCCGAACACCGCGGTCAGTCCCCGAAGTAGCCGATCCGGCTCGAGATCTCCTCCGCGCCCGCGCGGAGCTTCTTCGTCACCGACTCGAACGAGTCGGCCGTCAGGCGGTACGCCGGGCCCGACACGCTCACCGCCGCCACCACCGTGCCCTCGGCACCGCGGATCGGCGCCGCCACGGCGTTGAGGCCGATCTCCAGCTCCTCGTTCGTGGCGGCCCAGCCGCGCTCACGGGTCCGCTTCAGCTCGGCCAACAGCTTCGAGCGGCTCGTGATCGTGTTGGGGGTGAACCGCTCCAAAGTGTCCAGTGCGTCCTCCAGGATCTTGCCTTCCGCCCACGCCAGGAGGACCTTGCCGCTGGACGTGGCGTGCAGTGGCGTGCGCTGCCCGATCCAGTTGCGGGTGGTCACGGCCGCGGAACCATACGACTGGGTGATGTTCGTCGCCGCGCCGGTGTCCAGAATGGCCACGTTCACCGTCTCGTCCAGCTCCTCCGCCAGGCGCTCGCACACCGGCTGCCCCTCGCGCGAGAGGTCGAGGGACGCGGTGGTCGCGCCGGCCAGGCGGATGATGCCGAAGCCGAGCCGGTACTTCCCCCGGTCGCTGACCTGCTCGACGAGCTGACGGTTCTCCAGCGCGCCGACCAGCCGGAACGCGGTCGACTTGTGCACGTCGAGCTCGGCGGCGATCTCGGTCACACCGGCCTCGCCGCGGCGGGCGAGCAGGTCGAGAATCGCCAGCGCACGGTCGACAGACTGCACCTGTACGGCCGGCTGTTCGTTGCTCATGCCGCAACTTTACCCAGCCGTCACGTTTTCCCCTGGTAGGCCTCTTGACGCGTCCCCGGGCAAGCCTCACAGTTGTTGCGCATAGCAGTGGCTGTTGTGGATCACGCAACGGAGGGTAGATGATCCCGGTATGCGCGGTTGGCGACCTGCCGGACGGTGAGGCCGTAAGAGTCGAGGCCGAGGTCCCGATAGCCGTATTCAACGTCGAGGGCGCCTTCTACGCCATCGACGACACCTGCACCCACCAGGACGCGTCGCTGGCGGACGGCTGGCTGGAGGGCCGCACGGTCGAGTGCCCGCTGCACGCCAGCTGCTTCGACCTGCGAACCGGCGAACCGGCCGGCCCACCCGCGAAGAAACCGGTCCGCACCCACAAGGTCGTGGTCGAGGACGGCCAGGTGTACGTCTGCGTGTCAGCGGCAGTGGCCTGATGCGCTCGGTGACGATCGTCGGCGCGTCACTCGCCGGCCTCTCCGCCGCACGCGCACTACGCGCCGAGTCCTTCGACGGCCGGATCACCGTCGTCGGCGACGAACGGCACGAGCCCTACGACCGGCCGCCCCTGTCGAAGGAGTTCCTGGCCGGAAAGGCAGGCCTGGCCGACATCGCACTGTCCACCGAGGATGACGCCGGGCTGGACCTGGACTGGCGCCTCGGGACCACCGCCGCGCGCCTCGACCCCGCCCGCCGCGCGGTGGTGCTGGACAGCGGCGAGGAGCTGGTCTCGGACGGCGTCGTGCTCGCGACGGGTGCGCGGGCACGAACCCCGCGGGGTTCCGCGCTGGTGGACGTGCACACCCTCCGCTCCCTGGACGACGCGGTGGCGCTGCGGGCCGACCTCCTCGCGGGCGGTCCCGTGGTGGTGATCGGCGCGGGCTTCATCGGCGCGGAGGTGGCGTCGACGGCCCGGGCGCTCGGTCTCGACGTGACGGTGGTGGAGATCCTGCCGACGCCCCTGGCGGGTCCACTGGGCGAGGAGATGGGCGGGCACGTCGCCGCCCTCCACCAGGACAACGGCACGACGCTCGTCACCGGGGTGGGCGTGGTCGGGTTCGTCGGTGGCTCCCGGACCGAGGCCGTGCGGCTGGCCGACGGCCGCGAGCTGTCCGCCGCGACGGTCGTCTGTGGCATCGGCGCCACCCCGAACATCGAGTGGCTCGCCGGCTCCGGCATCGAGACCGGCGCGGGTGTGCGCACCGATGCCCGGTGTGCCACCAGCATTCCCGGCGTCGTCGCCGTCGGGGACTGCGCGTCGGCGCACAACCCGTTCGCCGGTGAGGCGTTGCGGCTCGAACACTGGACCAACGCGCTCCAGCAACCCGCCGTCGCCGCCGCCACCCTCCTCGGCCGCCGGGCCGACCTCCGCCCCGCGCCTCCGTACTTCTGGTCGGACCAGTACGGCGTCCGGCTGCAGTTCGCCGGACACCGCCGGCCCGGGGACACCGTCGAGGTCGTCGACGGCGACCCGGACTCCCGCTCCTTCTGCGCCGTCTACCGGCGGGCCGGCCGGCCGGTCGCCGTCCTCGCCCTTGACCGGCCCAAGCTCTTCGGCCGCCTGCGCCGTCAACTGGTCGCGCCAGAACCGGAGGTGGTCCGATGACGATCAGCCTGCCGCCCAGCCTCCTCGCCACCCTCCCCGGCGACCACTACACCGACCCCGCGATCTTCGCGCTGGAACAGGAAAGGATCTTCGAACGGCACTGGTTCGCCGCCGCCCGTGCCGGCGAGATCGACACGCCGGGCAGGTTCAGGACCGTCCAGGTCGGACGGGAGAGCGTCCTGTTGGTCCGGGGCCGGGACGGCCGGCTGCGGGCGTTCTTCAACGTCTGCCGCCACCGTGGCGCGAAGCTGTGTGTCGACGAGACGGGTGAGGTCAAGCGCTCGCTCCAGTGCCCGTACCACGCCTGGACCTACGGGCTGGACGGCAGGCTGGTCGCCGCGCCGAACCTCACCAGGATGCCCGACATCGACCGCGTCGAGTACGGCCTCGTCGGCGTCCACCTCCGCGAATGGCTCGGCTACGCCTGGGTGTGCCTCGCCGACGACCCACCGTCCTTCGAGGACACCGTGGTCGGCGCGGCCACCGAGCGCCTCGGCGACGCGGCGCTGATCGACCGCTGGGAGGTCGACGACTTGGCCGTCGGCCGGCGGATCGTCTACGACGTGGCCGCGAACTGGAAGCTGATCGTCGAGAACTTCATGGAGTGCTACCACTGCGCGACGATCCACCCCGAGCTGACCGAGGTGCTGCCGGAGTTCGCCGACGGCTACGCGGCGCAGTACTACGTCGGCCACGGCGCCGAGTTCGCCACCGAGGCGCGGGGCTTCACGGTCGACGGCGGCGAGGGCTTCGGCAAGCTGGCGCGGCTCACCGAGGACCAGGACCGCCGCTACTACGCGGTGACCGTCAACCCGCAGGTGTTCATCAACCTGGTGCCGGACCACGTGATCCTCCACCGCATGTACCCGGTGGCCGCGGACCGCACGATCGTCGAGTGCGACTGGTTGTACAGCAAGGAGGTCGTGGCGACGGGCCGGGACGTGTCCCGGTCGGTGGAGCTGTTCCACCGCGTCAACCAGCAGGACTTCGACGCCTGCGAGCGGTGCCAGCCGGCGATGTCGTCCCGCGTGTACGCCAGGGGCGGCGTGCTGGTGCCGACCGAGCACCACATCGCCGCGTTCCACGAGTGGGTGACCACCCGCCTGGCCCGACAGCCCGGGTGAGAGACTGCGGGCATGGATGCCCGTCCCACACCGCCCCTGATCGCCGACGAGCGGGAGATGCTGCGCGGCTTCCTGGAGTTCCACCGCGCGACCCTGGCGATGAAGTGCGCGGAACTGTCCGATGAGGACCTGCGCAGGAGGTCGATGCCGCCGTCGACGCTGTCGCTGCTCGGCCTGGTCCGGCACATGGCCGAGGTCGAGCGGACGTGGTTCCGGAAGATCATCAACGGCGAGGACATCCCCCTGGTGTGGTCGGCCGACGGCGACTACCAGGTCGCGTACGACCCGGCGGACGGCACCCGGGCCGAGGCGTTCGCCGCCTGGGAGACCGAGGTGGCACACGCCCGCCGCATCGAACGCGAGGCCGAGTCCCTGGACGTGACCGCCTACAACCCCCGCTGGGACGAGCACGTGTCGCTCAGGCTGGTGATGATGCACATGATGCACGAGTACGCCCGCCACAACGGTCACGCCGACTTCCTCCGCGAGGGCATCGACGGCGTGACCGGCGCCTGACCCTCGCGAAGAAAGGAACCACCCCTCAGACCGGGTGGGTCTCCAGCCATTCCCGGACGCGGTTGTCCTGGCTGACGATGGCCCGCTGTTCCGCGGAGAGCATGACGTAGAAGTAGGCCTGGAAGTCGATCTCCTTGTCGTAGTGGTCGAGCAGCTGGATCGTCGCCGCCATCAGGTCGTCGGGGTCGGCGCCCAGGACGGCGTCGTGCGGGCGGTTGCCCAGCGCGGCGTCCACCACCGCGCGCATCCCGCTGACCTCCTCCTCGGTCATCCCGCCTTCCTCGTCGGACGGTCGGGGCAGAGCCAGTGACGTGCAGGCGATCCAGTACAGGTCTCCGGTGAGCCGGGCGAGAATCCCGTTGCACGAATGGGCCTGCTGGTCCCGCGGGTCCCGCGGGCACTGCCCGGCCGCGCCGGTGCAGAGCAGGTCGTCGTCCTGCACGTCACCGATCACTCCCGGGACGTGGATGGTGTGCTCCTGCGTGCCCTGCGCCGCGGCCAGCCACCTGCCGAGCCCGTCGGCGTCGTTGCCGAACTTTCCGATACCGAGGTTGTAGGTGACGTTCTCGGACGTCAACGCCGGCCACGGCGCCTCGAGCGAGTCCCAGTTGATCAGAAGATCCTTGGTCACCACGAGGCCCTGTCCGGCGTCGGCGAAGAACTGCATGGTCGTTCCCGGCGGCACCGCGACCGTATCCATTCCGTCCTGAAAGGAGTATCCTTCCGGGGTCAGGCTGCCGTGTCCGAGAATGATGTGTCCCATTGATCCTCCCAAAGAAGTCCGAGACTTTCTTCGGAGGGTAGGACGCTTCGTCGGGCGGTCGGGAGCACGAAGGGGCAGCCGTCGGCGCAGGAATTCCCGCCTGATTCCGGTGGGATTGTTCGTTCCGCTTCAGGACCTCGATTGCCGCGATATCAGGACGATTGTTCTGCCGGGCCCATCCGTAGGGGGACGGCGTGCTGTTGGGTCCGGCCCCGCGGCGACGCCGGGGTTTGGGGGGCCTGTTCGAGGCGCCGCCGCGGAACCGGAGATCGTGATGACCGCATGCGCCCACGCGGAAGAATGCCGGTGGGCCGCGATCTGTCGTGCTCGTCGTCGTGGCACTCGCGGCACGCGAGTGCCTGGTCGCCGGCGGCGCCGACCGGTTGAGCGCCGCCGACGACCAGCACGACCCCGTCGTCGGCGAGCGGCAGCGCCGTTTGGGCAGTCCGCGCGTCAGTCATGACGGCGGCGGGGCGCCACTCGCTCCGGCCGGGGTCCGACCGCTCCACCGACCGCGGTGCGGTCGTGCCTCCAGCGGAGCGGTGAGCGCTGCCACCGGCGACGGGGACAGACCCGTCGGGCGGTAGCGCGGCACCGCGGCCCCAGCCCGCGGCGCCACGCTGAATGGTGCGGCCGTGCCTGGGCGGCACGGCGACGCGACCGGCACCCGGTCTCACCTGCGGGGTGCGGGTGACCGAGGCGCCGGCGGGGAGGGCAAGATCAGCCGCGCGGGTGTCACCGGTAATGTCGTCCACCCGAAGTAGGCGAGCAAGCCACGGCGACGAGAGACCGGGCATCAGGTGGATGCCGGTTGCCGCGTTGCTGGCCCACTTCAGCCGGACGATCGCCATGGGCCGCCTCTCGAGTCTGGAACGGTGACACACACACCGTTCCACCGGTGGTTTGCGATCCGTCCACAATTCGTCGACAGTTTCGGTATCTACGCACGATCTAGGTGTTCCTCTATGGGCATGGACGCACTGGTCCAGGTGCTCGGCCCGCTGGAAGTGCGGGTGGGCGAGGACGTGCTTGACCTGGGGGGAACCAGGATCCGCACCCTGCTCGCGATGTTGATCGCGAACGCGGGGCGGGTGACCACGATCGGCACGCTCGTCGGCGCGCTGTGGGGGGATGACGAGCCGCCGGGCGCGCACCGGTCGGTGCGGACGTACGTGTCGCGGCTGCGCCAGTCGCTGACGCCGGCCGGGGACTCGCTGGCCGTGGTCACCCACCCGGCCGGTTACGTGCTGCGCCCGGCACCCGGCGTGGTGGACTCCGCCCGCTTCGAGGAGCTGGTCGCGGCCGGTCGCCAGGCGTTGCCCGCCGAGCCCGTGCTCGCCGTCGAGCACCTGACGCGTGCGCTGTCGCTGTGGCACGGCGACGCCTACGGCGAGTTCGGCGACATCACCAGCCTGCGTGCGGAGGCCGGGCGGCTGCAGGGCATGCGACTGTCCGCGGTGGCCGACCGGATCGACGCGCAGCTGGCCGCCGGCGCGGGTGCCGAGCTGGTTGCCGAGCTGACCGGGCTCACCGAGCAGCATCCGGGGCACGACCGCCTGTGGGGACAGCTGATGCGAGCCCTCTACCGGGCCGGCCGGCAGGCCGACGCGCTGGAGGTGTTCGTCCGGGCACGCACGGTGCTGGTCGAGCGGTTCGGCCTGGACCCGTCGCCGACGCTGGTCGAGATCCACCGGCAGGTGCTGGAGAACGACGACCGGCTCGCCGCCGTGCCCTCGGGCCCACCCGCCCGGCCGCCGGCCCGCAACGACCTGCCCGGTGACATCGCGGACTTCGCGGGCCGCAGGGCGGAGCTGGCCCGGTTGCTGGCCGCGGGCGTGCCGGGGTCGGCGACGCTGGTGATCGAGGCACTGGACGGGATGGCCGGCGTCGGCAAGACCACCCTGGCCGTGCATGCCGCCCACCGCCTCGCCGAGCGCTACCCCGACGGGCAGCTGTTCGTCGACCTGCACGGCCACGCGTCGAACCAGCCGCCGCTCGCGCCCCTGACGGCGCTGGACATGCTGCTGCGGGCGGCGGGCGTGCCGAGCGAGGAGATCCCGAACGACGTGGACGCGCGTGCCGCGCGGTGGCGGGCGGAGCTGGCCGCGCGGTCCCTGCTCGTGGTGCTGGACAACGCCGCCGACGCCAGGCAGGTGCGCCCCCTGCTGCCGGGGACCGGGCGGAGCCTCGCGCTGATCACCAGCCGGCGCAGGCTGGTCGACCTCGAGACCGCGCACATCATGTCGCTGGACGTGCTGCCGGAGGCCGACGCGCTCGAGCTGTTCATCGGGATCGTCGGGGCGGAGCGCGTGACGACCGAGGCCGACGCCGTGCGGGAGGTCGTAGGGCTGTGCGGCAACCTGCCGCTGGCCATCCGGATCGCGGCGGCGCGGCTGCGGTCGCGGCCGGCGTGGACCGTGCGGCACCTGGCGGACCGGCTGCGCCAGGCTGGTTCGCCGCTCGCGGAGCTGTCGGCCGGCGACCGCAGCGTGGCGGCCGCGTTCGCGTTGTCGTACGAGAACCTGGATGCCGCGCAGCGGCGGATGTTTCGGTTACTAGGCATCCACGCGGGCCCCGACATCGACGTGAGCGCGGCCGCCGCGCTGGCCGCGGTCAACCGGGGCGACGCCGCGTGGTCGCTGGACGTCCTGGTCGACGACCACCTGGTGCAGGAGCCGGCCGCCGGCCGGTACCGCCTGCACGACCTGGTGCGTCAGCACGCGCACGCCGTGGCACTGGCCGACGAGCCGGCCGAGGACCGCCGCGCCGCGCTGCGCCGGTCCGTGGACTTCTACCTGCACACGGCGTACCGCGCGAGTGGCCAGCTCGACCAGCAGTTCCCGCCGATCGACATCGGCGTGCCGGCCAGCCACTGCGAGCCGGAGGACCTGCCCGACGACACGGCGGCCATGGAGTGGTTCGACGTCAACCAGCGGTGCGTGCTGGCGGCGCTGGCGGCCGCGGAGGGGGCCGGGTGGGACACGGCGGTGTGGCAGCTGGCGTGGACGCTGGACAACTTCACCTACCGGCGGGGCTCGGTGCACGACAGCATCGCGGCGTGGACGGCCGGTCTGGCGGCGGCGCAACGGCTGGGGAACGTGGCGGTTCAGTCGCGGGCGCACCGCAGGCTGGGGTTGGTGTACACCCCGCTGGGGGAACAGGAGGTGTGGCTGTACCACCTGGGGCAGTCGCTCACCCTGGCGGAGAAGATCGGCGACGTCCTCGGACAGGCCGGGGTGCACTTCATCCTCGCGTACGCGTGGAAGCAGCAGGAGGACTACCGCAAGGCGCTGCCGCACGTCATCAGCGCACGTGACCTGTACCGCGAGGCGGGCGGCGCGATGTGGGAGATCCGGGCGCTGAGCATGCAGGGCGCGTGCCACCTCAGCCTCGGTGACCACGAGCAGGCACGGGAGTGCGCCGAGTGCGCGCTGGAGCTGTGCCGGGAGCACGACGACGAGTACGGACAGGCGGACAGCCTGGAGACGCTCGGCGCCCTCGTCGTCCACAGTGGACGGTCCGAGGAGGCGCTCGCGCACTACGGGGCGGCGCTGGCGCTGTGGCACGGCCTGGACAACACGTTCCGCGAGGCCGGCACGCTGACCGCCATCGGCGACATCCACGCCAAGGACGCCGACCCCGACCGGGCCCGGCGGGCGTGGCGCCGCGCGATCGCCCTGTACCGGGCCCAGAACCTCCGCCAGGCGGCGGCCAAGGTGGAGGCTCGCCTCGCCGACCAGGACTGAGCCCTACGCGGTCCGTCGAGAGGACGCGGCCGCGGGCCGGAGTCGTCCGCCGTGCCGAACGGCACGCCCGCCCAGCCTGGTGTGCCAGGATGGTGCCAGGGGGTAAGGCTTTGGTTCATCTGCATCCGACCGCCGTCGTGTCGAGCGACGCGGTCATCGCCGACGACGTCGTGATCGGGCCGTACGCCGTGGTGCACCCGCATGTCCGCCTGGCGCGGGGGGTTCGGGTCGACGCGCACGCGGTGCTCGGCGGCGATCCGCAGGACCTGTCCTTCGCGGGCGGCGTGACCTGGCTGGAGGTCGGGCCGGACACGGTGATCCGCGAGGCGGTGATCGTGCATCGGGCGACGGTCCCGGACACCCCGACGCGCATCGGCGCGGCGTGCCTGATCATGGGCCAGGTGCACGTCGGCCATGACGCGCAGGTGGGGGACCGGGTCGTGGTGGCGCAGCACACGGTGCTCGCCGGGCACGTCTCCGTCGGACCCGACGCGGTGATCGGCGGGATGTCCGCGGTGCACCAGCATGTGCGGATCGGTCGCCGGGCCATGGTCGGCGGCTTCGCGAAGGTGACGCGGGACGTGCTGCCGTTCTGCGCGGTCGACGGCAACCCGGCCACGCACCGCGCGCTGAACGCGGTGGGGCTGCGGCGGGCCGGGGTGTCGGCCGAGGACCGCCGGGTGCTTCGGCAGGCGTACAACCGCCTGCGCGACGGGCGGCCCGTGGACGATCGCGCGGGGCTCGCCGGCCAGCTCGCCGAGTTCCTCGGCATGCCGTCCCGGCGAGGGATCAGCGCGTTCAACCGGGTTCGGGAGTCGGCCTGATGTGGACTCTGGGTGAGTTGGCGCCCCTGCTGGGCGCCTCGGCCGTCTCGGCGCCGGACTTCGTGGTGGCACGGCCGGTGCCGTACGACTCCGACGATCCACAGGGTCTCGCCTACTGCGCCGGGCCGAGGTACGCGCGGGTGGCGGCGCGGCATGCGGTGGGCGCGTTGATCCTGCCGCCCGGCCTGACGGTCGAGCGGCCGTGTCTGTACGCGGAGGACCCCGGGGCGGCGTTCACCCGGTTCCTGGCGCTGTGCCGGCGTCCGCTTCCCCTGCCGGCCGGGACACATCCGACCGCGGTGGTCGATCCCGCGGCCGTGGTGGCGCCGGGCGCTTCGGTCGGGCCGTACGCCGTGGTGGAGCGCGGCGCGCACATCGGCGCCGGGGCGCGGGTCTTCCCGTTCTGCTACGTCGGCGAGGACTGTGTCGTCGGGCCGGACACCGTGTTGTACCCGCATGTCGTGCTCTACCAGGACGTGCACGTCGGGGCGCGGTGCGTGGTGCACGCGCACGCGGTGCTCGGCGCGGACGGTTTCGGGTTCGCGTGGGACGGGACGCGGCAGGTCAAGATCGAGCAGGTCGGCGGGGTGCGCATCGGCGACGACGTGGAGATCGGCGCGGGTTCGGCCGTCGACCGGGCGACCAGCGGCACCACCACGGTCGCGAGCGGGGTCAAGGTGGACAACCTCGTCCAGATCGGGCACAACGCGCGAATCGGGCCGCACTCGGTGATCTGCGGCCAGGCCGGGATCGCCGGGAGCGCGGTCGTCGGCCGGCGGGTCACCATGGCCGGGCAGAGCGGTGTCGCCGATCACGTGTCCGTGGGTGACGAGGTGACCATGGCGGTGCGGGCCCTCGCGAGCCGGGACATCGCCGAACCCGTTGTGCACTACGGGTTTCCGGCCCGACCGGACGGCTTGCGGATCTCGGCCGCACTGGCCGAGCTGCCCCGGCTGCGTGATCGCCTCCAGCGGCTGGAACGGCTGCTGGCGGAATGATCCGTCGCCGGACCGTGCTGGCACCGGTGATGTTCACCGGGTTCGGGCTCCACTCCGGACGACCCGTCACGGTGCGGATCCATCCCGCCGACAGCGGGATCGCGTTTCGCTGCGACGGTTCGCGCGTGCCCGCGGGGCCCGCCGCGGTCACCGCCACCCGCTGGCACACGACGCTGGGTCACATCGCCACCGTCGAGCACCTGATGAGCGCGTTCGCCGGCGCGGGCGTGACGGATGCCGAGGTCGAGCTGTCCTACCCGGAACTGCCGGCGCTCGACGGCAGTTCCGCCGAGTACGTCCTGCCGACGCAACCACTCGACGAGGCCGAGGTGCCGGTGCCGCGGGACGAGGTCGTGGTCGAGGAGGCGGGGGGCTCGATCAGGGTCGTCGCCGGGAGCGGGGTGTGGAGCTACACCTTCCGGCACGGCGACGGCACACAGACGTTCACCTGCCGACTGCCTCGCGACTATCCGGCTCAGGTCGCTCCGGCGCGGACGTTCGCCTTCGCCGGCCAGGTACCGGACCTGGTCGCGCAGGGGCTGGGGCGGGGCCTCGACAGGTCGTCGGTCCTGCTGCTGGACCGGGACGGTTACGCGAGCACACCGCGGTTCCCGGACGAGCCGGCCAGGCACAAGCTGCTCGACCTCGTCGGCGACCTGTACCTGACCGGCATCCCGCCCGGCCTGCTCGACGTCACGGCGTCCTTCAGCGGCCACACGGCGAACGTCCGCATGGCCACCCGACTGGCGGTCACCCGACCGACGACGTGAGCCCGCGGCGGTGTTGTTCACGAACGGGTGAAGTCCCAGGGTCGACCAGCGCTCACCGCTGTCGGCCGGCGCTGGTGTGTAGGGGCGGACGCACCGGGTACAGCCACTCGAACCATTCATTTAAGAAGGAGTCGCAGTGGCGCCCACGAAGCCCACCAAACCCGGCAAGCTGGTCAAGGCAGCGCTCGAGAAGGCGGTGGAGAAGGTCGTCGAGCTGACGAACCCGCCCATCCCCGGCGCGCCGAGCAGCGAACCGCCCCGGTTGGACGAACCGACCGAGCCGCGGGGTCCGCTGTCGCCGAAGTCGGACCAGGCGGGACCGGAGACCGTGACCCCGACCGGGGTGCGGACCGGCGCACCGGCGCAGGCGGTGGGGCAGCAGGGCGAGTACCTGACCACCGCGCAGGGCACGCGACTCTACGACACCGACCACTCGCTCAAGGCGGGGGAGCGCGGGCCGACGCTGCTGCAGGACCACCACCTGCGCGAGAAGGTCATGCACTTCGACCACGAGCGGATTCCCGAGCGGGTCGTCCACGCCCGCGGCGCCGGTGCGCACGGCGTGTTCGTCGGCCACGGGTCGGCGGGGAAGGTCTGCAAGGCCCCGTTCCTGGGCAACGGCGTGCAGACGCCGGTGTTCGTGCGGTTCTCGACGGTCGTCGGGTCGCGCGGGTCGGCCGACACGGCCCGCGACACCCGCGGTTTCGCGACGAAGTTCTACACCCAGGAAGGCACGTTCGACCTGGTGGGCAACAACATCCCGGTCTTCTTCATCCAGGACGGGATCAAGTTCCCCGACATCATCCACGCGGCCAAGCCGCACCCGGGCCGGGAGATCCCGCAGGCACAGAGCGCACACGACAGTTTCTGGGACTTCGTGTCGACCCACACCGAGGCGACGCACCACGTGATGTGGCAGATGTCCGACCGAGCCATCCCCCGGTCGTACCGGACGATGCAGGGGTTCGGGGTGCACACGTTCCGCCTGGTCAACGCGGAGGGGGAGACCTCGCTCGCGAAGTTCCACTGGCGGCCGAAGCTCGGCACGCACTCGCTGGTCTGGGAGGAGGCGCAGCTGCTCGCCGGCGTCGACCCCGACTACCACCGCCGCGACCTCGCCGACGCCATCGAGTCCGGGGCGTTCCCGCAGTGGGAGCTGGGGATCCAGGTCTTCCCCGACACGCCGCGGCAGACGTTCGAGGGCATCGACCTGCTGGACCCGACGAAGATGGTGCCGGAGGAGCTCGCGCCGGTGCAGCCGATCGGGACGCTCACGCTCAACCGCAACCCCACGAACTACTTCGCGGAGACCGAGCAGTCCGCGTTCCACGTCGGACACCTG
The DNA here is from genome assembly GCF_035634895.1 of Actinophytocola sp. Lineage (GTDB taxonomy): Bacteria > Actinomycetota > Actinomycetes > Mycobacteriales > Pseudonocardiaceae > Actinophytocola. Next base: position 32,156 of record NZ_DASQCC010000240.1, read on the forward strand.
GTGCCGGGGATCGACGTGACCGATGACCCGCTGCTCCAGTCGAGGCTGTTCTCGTACCTGGACACGCAGCTGACCCGGCTGGGCGGGCCGAACTTCGGGCAGATCCCGATCAACCGCCCGCACGCGCCGGTGAACGACATGCTGCGGGACGGCTTCCACCAGCAAGCTGTACACGGGGGCGCGGCCCCGTACCACCCGAACACCCTCGACGGCGGCAACCCGTTCGAGGCGACCATCGAGACCGGGGCGTACGCCGAGGTGGCACAGCCGCTGCCGAGGGCCGGGAAGGTACGGCAGTCGCCGGCGTCGTTCGCGGACCACTACTCACAGGCGCGGCTGTTCTGGCAGAGCCTGTCGCCGGTCGAGCGGGAGCACGTGGTGCTGGGGTTCACGTTCGAGCTGGGGAAGTGCTACGAGCAGGCCGTGAAGGAGCGGGAGCTGCTGGTACTGGCCAACGTGGACCCGGTGCTGTGCGAGCGGGTGGCCGAGGGGCTGGGGCTGCCGGCGCCGGCGGCGACCAGCCGGCCGAAGCGGGTGACGCCGAGTCCCGCGCTGTCACAGATTGGCGAGACCTGGCCGGTGGACGGTCGGATCATCGGGATCGTCGTGGACGACAAGAGCCTGGCGGGCGTGCGGACGGTCCGCGAGGCGGTGCTGGCCGACGGGATGGTGCCGCTGCTGATCGCGCCGACGGGCGGCCCGCTCGAGGACGGCCTCGTCGCGCAGCGGACGTTCCTGACGGCCCGGTCGGTCGAGTTCGACGCGTTGCTGCTGGCGACGAGCCCGTCGCCGGGCACGGACGCGATGCCGGCGCGGGACGCGAAGGCCGGTGTGCCGAACGGGGCCGTCGACCCGCGGGTGGTGCTGATGATCCAGGAGTGCTTCCGGCACGCGAAGGTGATCGGCGGCTGGGGCGGCGCGCGGGCGGCGCTGGATGCGGCCGGCTGCGCCACGGGCCCGGGGATCGTGCTGGCCGACGAGCCGACGGAGGTGCTCGGCAAGGTGACGAAGCTGCTGGGCGCCCACCGGGTGTGGGAGCGGTTCAGCGCGTGACCGGGCAGGCCGCGCCACTCACGGAGGAGGAGATCGACCTGCTCCGGTCGATGTTCGACCTGGCCCGCGCCGGTGACACCGAGCGGCTGGTGACGGCCGTCGACGCCGGGATCCCCGTCAACCTCACCAACGAGGTCGGCGACTCGCTGCTCGTCCTGGCGGCCTACCACGACCACCCGGACACGGTGCGCATGCTGCTCGACCGGGGCGCGGACACCGCGAGGATCAACGACCGCGGCCAGACAGCGCTCGGCGCGGCGGTGTTCCGCCGGGCCGAGCGCAGTGTCGGGTACCTGCTGGCCGCCGGTGCCGACCCCGCGCTCGGGCCGCGTTCGGCGTTGGACATCGCCCGCTTCTTCGACCTCCCGGAGATGCTGGCCCTGCTGGAGGCGCCGCGCGGCTGAGCGTTTACTCCCGGTGCCGCCGCGCTACCGCCGCGGCGGCACCGGGATCCGCGAGACGTCCTCGGCCACCACGACCTCGCCGTCGAAGAGGCGGGCCGCCTCCTCGTGGAAGGGTCGCGGGTCCGGGTAGCGGCCCGAGAAGTGGGTCAGCACCAGCCGGCGCACGCCGCACTCCCGGGCCACCCGCGCCGCCTGCCCGGCGGTCAGGTGGGCGTACTCGGCGGCGAGACCCGCGTCCGCGTCGAGGAACGTCGACTCGATCACCAGCAGGTCGGCGCCCTCGGCCAGGGCGTACACGCCGTCGCACAGCCGGGTGTCCATGACGAACGCGAACCGCTGCCCGGGCCGCGGCACGCTCACGTCGGCCAGCCGCACGTCCCGCCCGCGGTGCCGGAGCACGCCTTCCCGTTGCAGCACACCGACATCCGGGCCGTTGATGCCCAGCTCACCCAGCGCGTCGGGCAGCATCCGCCTGCCGTCCGGCTCGACCAGCCGGTACCCGAACGTCTCGACGCGGTGGTCCAGCCGCCGTGCCTCCAGCGTGCCGAACGAGCCCGTGGCCACCACGCCCTCCCGCTCGACCGGCTCCTCCCGCAGCTCCGCCACCTCGTGGAACGACGTCGCGTACCGCAGCCGCCGGAAGTACTCCGCCCCGGACGCCGGGTAGTGCGCGCACACCTCGTGTGCCACCCGGTCCAGCGACAGCCGCTGCACGATGCCCGGCACGCCGAGGCAGTGGTCGCCGTGGAAGTGGGTGACGCAGATCCGGTGCACGTCGGTCGCGCTCACACCCGCGAGCAGCATCTGGCGCTGCGTGCCCTCGCCGGGGTCGAAGAGGAACCCGGTGCCGTCCCAGCGGAGCAGGTAGCCGTTGTGGTTGCGTTGCCGCGTCGGTGCCTGGCTGGCGGTTCCCAGCACGACCAGCTCACGTGTCGACACCCCGCGGAGTCTAGAAGCCCATTCGATCCATACCCCTCCGCCGGATGGCCGGGGTTGACTTCTGGGGTGTCGGGGTACGTGACTGGTAGACGACACATGTGCGGCCGAAGAGTCGACTCCAGGAGCAGGTCATGGAACATCCGGACGAGCGGTACATGCTCACAGGCGAGGAACGCTCCCAGTTTCGCGAGATCTGGAAGGAGCTCGCCGACGGGGAACCGGGCAGATCCGACATCGGCGACAGCGTTCCCGTTCCCCCGGGGTGGTCGGTCGTCCTGATGCTCTGCGTGGTGCTCGTCTTCGTCGGGCTGGCGGTGAACAGCGTGCTCCTGGTGATGGCGGCCGCGGGCGGCTGTGTGGCCTCCTGGGTCGCTCGCCGCCGATAATAGTTCAGCCTTTTCTGAGTTCAGACTTCGCTGTACTGTTCGGCAGGTGTTGACCGTCGCCACTCATGCCGAGGTACTGGCCAGGTTCGGGCATGCCCTGTCCGACCCCACCCGCAGCCGGATCCTGCTGGCGCTGCGCGAAGGACCCGCCTACCCGGCGGAGCTCGCGGACGCGCTGGGCGTGTCCCGCACCAAGCTGTCCAACCACCTGGCCTGCCTGCGGGGCTGCGGCCTCGTGGTGGCCCTGCCGGAGGGCCGGCGGACCCGGTACGAGCTGGCGGAGCCGAAGCTCGCGCACGCGCTCGCCGACCTGCTCGGCGTGGTGCTCACCGTGGACCCCCAGGCGTGCCCGAGCGCCGAGGCCGAGGGGTGCTGCTGATGTCCGCGCCGGCGCCGGAGCGGCGCACGCTGCTGGCCCGCCGCGTGCGATGGCTGGTCGCGGCCACCATCACCTACAACGTGGTGGAAGCCGTCGTGGCGATCGCGGCCGGCACGACCGCGTCGTCGACGGCGCTGGTCGGGTTCGGGCTGGACTCGGTGATCGAGGTGTCCTCGGCGGCGGCCGTCGCGTGGCAGTTCTCCGCCCGCGGCCACGCCGCCCGCGAGGCTCGGGAGCGGACGGCCCTGCGGGTCATCGCGGTGTCGTTCTTCGCCCTGGCCGCGTACGTGACGGTGGAGTCGGTGCGGGCGCTGGCCGGCGGCGCGGCGGCCGGGCACTCGACGGTGGGGGTCGTGCTGGCGGCGGTCAGCCTCGCCGTGATGCCCGGCCTGTCCTACGCGCAGCGGCGTGCCGGCCGTGAGCTGGGCTCGGCCAGCGCGGTGGCGGACTCGAAGCAGACGCTGCTGTGCACCTACCTCTCCGCCGTGCTCCTGGTGGGGTTGGGACTCAACGGTCTCTTCGGGTGGTCGTGGGCGGACCCGCTGGCCGCACTGGTGATCGCCGCGGTCGCGGTCAGGGAGGGCCGGCAGGCATGGCGCGGCGAGGCGTGCTGTGCCCCGGTCGAGTCCGCCGGGTGTGCGTGCTGCACTCCGTGACCGGTCAGTGCGCCGGCTCCGGGGCGGGCGCGGACCCGCCCAGGTGGGCCGGCAGCCAGAACGCGCCGGGCTCCGGTGTCTCGGGGTAGTCGCGCTGTGCCGCGTCGAGCAGCGCGGACATCCGCGCGCGCAGGTCGGCGGTGGTGACCTCCGGGTCGTCCTGCGGGGACGGCTGGAACGGTTCGCCGACCCGGATCAGGATCGGCACGTGGCGCTGGGTGAGGTTCTTCGGGTGCCCCTTGGTCCACAGCCGCTGGCTGCCCCAGACCGTCACCGGGATGATCGGCACCCCGGCCTCCGCGGCCATCCGCACCGCCCCCGTCTTGATCGACTTCACGGTGAACGACTGGCTGATCGTCGCCTCGGGGAAGACGCCGACGACCTCGCCGGCCGTCAGCGCCGTCACCGCCTCCCGATAGGAGCCCTGACCCGCGGCACGGTCGACCGGGATGTGCCGCATGCCGCGCATCAGGGGCCCCGCGACGCGGTTGGCGAAGATCTGGTGCTTGGCCATGAACCGCGTCCTGCGCTTGGCCGGCAGGCCCGCCAGGCCGCAGAAGATGAAGTCCAGGTAGCTGACGTGCGTGCAGGCGAGCACCGCCCCGCCGGTGGCCGGTATGCGTTCGGCGCCCTTGATGTCCAGCTTCAGGTCGAGGACCCGGAAGAGGGTCTTGCAGGCGAGGATCACCGGCGGGTAGACGAGTTCCACAGAGCCTCACTTCACGCACACTGTCCGTTATGGGTTGACCCCATCATCCCTGCTGCGTGGCGTTCGTGCTGGTAGCAGGCCTGTGACGTAACCGATCACACAGTGACCGGAGCACGCGGACGCACCGTCACCGGCGCGCCTACCGTGCGGCGCGTCTGGACAGGAACACGGTGCCGGCGTTGAACAGCAGGACCAGTGCGAGCACGCCGACGACGAGCCAGAAGCCCAGCTCGACGTGCAGTGCCTGGGCCACGAGGGAGTCCGGGTCCAGGCGCTCCCGGGGCGAGTCGGCGGCGATCTGCCGGGCCTGGGGGAGGAGGGCGGACCGCAGGTTGGACCGTGCGACGACCAGGGTGACGACGGCCGCGGCGAGCGTGGCGGCGGCGAGGGCCGCGCTGCCGTACATCCGGGCCCTGACCCGCGGCAGCAGGCCGGCGACCAGGCCCGCGGCGGCCAGCACGACGATGATGACCGCGAGTACCTCGACGCCGGCGTCCGGCACGTCGTTCGGGTTGGGTGGGCCGAGCAGGTCGTCGACCTCGGGGGTGGACACCCAGTCCGGCTTGGCGCCGGTGACCAGGTGCGTGCCGGTGTAGTCGAGCCCCGACCTGCCCACGTCCGGCACGTCACAGGAGACGGACAGGAACGGCAGCAGGAAGAACAACACCAGCGTCAGCCCGAACCCGGCCGGACTGGCCACCCGCGACAACAACGCCTTCAACGACCACCCCTCACGACGCCGCCAACCTACCGGACGGGCCCGCGCCCCAGGTGCTCGTCCGTCGCGAGCCGCACGCACACGGCCAGGCCGTTCATCGCGTCGGCCAGTTCGGGTAGTGGGGGATAGGTCGGCGCGATCCGGATCACCGCGTCCTCGGGGTCCCTGCCGTACGGGAAGGGCGCGCCGGCCGGGGTGAGGGCGATGCCGGCCTGTGCGGCCAGCTCCACGACCCGCGTGGCGCAGCCCGGGGTGACCCGCAGGGACACGAAGTAGCCGCCTTCCGGCGTGGTCCATGTCGCCACGCCCGTGAGCTGTTCGGTGAGCACGCGTTCCACCAGCTCGAACTTCGGCGCCAGCAGCTCCCGGTGCCGTGCCATGTGTGACAGCACGCCGTCGGGGCTGCGCAGGAAACGGGTGTGCCGCAGGTGGTTGATCTTGTCGGGGCCGATCGTGCGTTTGCTCAGGTGCCCGGTGAACCAGTCGAGGTTGGCGTCCGACGCGCCGAAGAAGCCCACGCCCGCCCCGGCGAACGTGATCTTCGACGTCGAGCCGAAGACCAGTGCGCGGTCCGGGTTGCCGGCCGACTCGCATGCCGGCAGGAGGTCCTCGACCTCACGCGGTTCGGTGGTGAGGTGGTGGACCGCGTACGCGTTGTCCCAGAAGACACGGAAGTCCGGGGCCGCGGTGGGCATCGCGGCCAGCCGTCGCACGACGGCCGGCGAGTAGGTCTCGCCCGTCGGGTTGCTGTACTTCGGCACGCACCAGACGCCCTTGACGCGGGCGTCCTCCGCGACCAGCCGCTCGACCTCCGCCATGTCGGGGCCGTCGCCGGTCAGCGCGACCGGGATCATCTCGATGCCCAGCTTCGCGCAGATCGCGAAGTGCCGGTCGTAGCCGGGAACGGGACACAGGAACGCCGCGTCGCGCCACGGGTGGTCACCACCCGGCACGCCGAACAGCACGGCGTGCACCAGGTAGTCGTGCATCAGCTCCAGGCTGGCGTTGCCGGCGGCGAGCAGCCGGTCGGCCGCCACGCCCAGCAGCGGGGCGAAGATCGCCCGCAGCTCGGGAAGGCCACGCAGGCCGCCGTAGTTGCGCACGTCCGAGGCGTCGGCGGCGCGGAAGTCAGCCGGCCCGGGCAGTGCCAGCAGCGGGTTGGCCAGGTCCAGCTGCTCGGCCGACGGCTTGCCGCGGGTCAGGTCCAGTCGCAGGCCACGCGCCCGCAGCTCCTCGTAGGCGTTCACGCCGCCCATCGTGCCCGAGGCCCGCCGGCACCCGCGAGCAGGTTGCCGAGAAACCCGGACTACGCCGCGCCCAGCGCCACGAACGACCACGCGGTCGCGACGTCCACGGGGTCGGCCGACGTCTTGTCCCTGGCGACGGCCAGCGACTCGGCCATCGTCATGCTGCCGGTGCTCAACGCCGTGTGCATGGCGCACATCACCGACACGGTCGCCACGTCGTTGACCGGCACGACCGTGGCCGCGATGCCGGCGGTGCCGAGGGGGAGCAGGGCCGCCGTCAGGCCGAGAAGCTCGTCCGCGCCAACGGGTTGCACCGCGCCGGAGTCGCACGACGGCAGGACGATCCGGTACGGCGTCCGGCGCAGCTGCTGGAAGTCGTAGACGGTCAGCGGTCCGTCCGCGAGCCGGATCGACGAGAACATCGGACTGTCCGCCCGGAACCGCCCGTGCGCCGCGAGATGGACGAGCGCGCTGCCGTCGATCGCGGACAGCACCGCCGCGGCGGTCGCCGCGTCGTGCTCGATCACCCGCGCGGCCGGGTAGGCCGCGGCGAGGTGGGGGATCTCCCCGCCGCCACTGGACAGCCCAGGCCCGCGCACCAGGACGACCTCGTCCTCCGCGGGGCGCGGCGCGCGCCGCGCGTTCACCCACGCCGTGGCCGACGGCGCGACCGTGTGCACGCGGTGGCGCAGGCCGGGCAGCAACGACCACGGCACGGCGCTGAACCGTCCCGGCGGGACGATCACCACCGGCCCGTCGCCGAGCAGCCCGGTCGCGGCCCCGAGAAGCTCGTCCTCCAGTTGCCGCCCAACGACTTCCAGCCGGGCGAGCAGCCGCGTCGCGGCGGCCGGCGGCGGCCCGTAGGCGAGTCGCCGCAGCAGCCAGCACGCCGTCTCCAGATGCCGCGCGGCGACGGAAACCCTGCCGGCGACCGTCCTGCGGACCCGCCCGCCGCCGCAGACCAGCACGTGCAGGTCACCGTCGATCGCCACGATCGCGGCCAGGCGGTCGGTGCCCAGCTCGTCCAGCAGCGGGCCGACGATGCCGGGCGCCCTGGCCACCGGGTCGCCGAGCGTGCCCGGCTGGCGGCGCAGCCGGTCCCGGATCCGCCGCTCCAACCGCTGCGACCGACCGGCCAGGGAGCCGACCGGCGTGCCGTTGACCAGTGCCTCGTCGAGCCGGCTCGTCGTCGCGCGGAGCGTGGCGAGGTCGTGGCGCACATCGTCGTCGGCCGGCGGGCGCACGGCCGGGACGGCGCAGACCGTCGCACGCCAACGCTCGCTCCACATCAGCAGCGGGCGCGGGCGGGCCCGGCGCAGGCACGTCCGCAGTGCCAGCTCGGCCAGCTCGGCGCCGTGGTCGGTCGCGCGGGCCCGCAGCTCCGACGCGCCGAGGGTGAGCCGGTGACCGTCGAGCACGTCGAGACCGTGCCGGCAGGCCGAGAGCACGAGCCGGGTGTCGTCGGCCTCCTCCGCCAGCTTCGCCTGGGCGAGCCAGCCCTCCGCCCTGGTGATCGCGGACCCGCCGCGCCGCGCGGCGGCCGCCGCCCTCAGGTGCTCCCGCGCCTGCCGGCGCCGGTTCACGGCGAGCGCGACACGGCCGGCCAGCAGGTGCGCCTGGATCTGGTCCGGCGCGTGCAACGCGGCCAGCCCGCGGGCGGCCTCGCGGGCAGGGGCGAGCTGTCCCATCCCGTCGGGCTCGGTCGCGAACCGCGCCTGCAGCGCGAGCAGGCGGGCGTGCTGGCGCCACCACGGCCGGCGCTGCGCCGTGAACAGCCGGACCGCCTCGTTCGCCCTTTCCTGTGCCACAAGGGTTTTCTTGGCCGCGAGCGCCGCGCGGCCGGCGACGAGCAGCAGCTCCGCCTTGCGGGTGGTCTGGCCGTTGCGGCTGGTCACCTCGGCGATGGCCGCGTCGGCCTCGGCCAGCGCCTCGTTCGGCAGCCCCGCGGCCAGCAGCACCGCGCACAGGTCCGCGACCAGCTCTGGCATGGGGGTGTCCAGCCGGCGGAACCGGCGGTCCGCCTCCTCCAGGTTGGTCAGCGCGGTGGGCAGGTCGCCGGAGCGGAACGCGGTCAGCCCGAGGTTCTGCAGCGCGATGGCCGAGTCGTGCTCCTGATCGGTCCGGGCGAACAGCCGCTCGGCCTCGGTGAAGTCCGCGGTCGCCCGCTCGACCGCGCCGAGGGCGAGGTGCACGTGCCCACGCAGGGAGATCGCCCGGCCGACCCAGACGGTGTCCTTGGCGCGCCGCAACACCAGGATGGTCGCCCGCACGTCGGCCAGCGCGTCCTGGTGCCGGCCCAGCACCCACAGCGCGCCCGCGCGGCGGAAACGCACCCGCGCCCCGTGCGTCCCCGTCGACGAGGCCACCGCGCGGTCGAGCGCGGCCAGCCCCGCCCGCGTCCGTCCGACATGCACCAGTGCGATGCCGAACGTGGCGAGCACGTCGGCCTCGCGCTCGGCCGACCCGGACCTGCGGGCCAGTGCGAGCGCCTGCCGTAACTCCGCGATCGCCGACGTGAGATCGCCGAAATCCCGCTGCACGATGCCGATGGCCTGGTGTGCGACGGAGGCGTCGAACGCGGTCGGTGAGCCGGCCAGCACGGCACGTGCCATGCGGAGGGCCTTTTTCGGGGCCGCGAACACCAGCTGGAGCAGATCACTCACGAGGGCACATATTACGGATCGACAACATTCCGGATGCATGGTCGGCGGCTGCGTATTCCGCGCCCGGCACGATGCATCAGCAGAGATGTCATCTGTCATTTCACTGGGGGGAGGCAGAGTGCCAAGGCCTGAGCAGAGCAGGAGCGCAGACGGTCGTCCGGGGGGAGTCCAGGCGATCAGCCGTGCGCAGTTCGCGGCCATCACGAAAGCCGCGGAAAGAGAGAACGTCCAGTTCGAGTCGGAGCCCTCGGACGGGGCTCCGACCCACGTCTGGCACAAGGGTCACATCCTGGCCGGCGCCGACGTCGCCGACTACGACATCGCGGAGCTGACCACCCACGGGGCCGAGATCGTTCGGCACCTCGACGGGAGCGAGCAGCGGCCGGGGCGAGCGAAGCTGTTGCGGCTGCACGAGAACGAGACGCGGAGTGCGTGGCAGGTCGCCGCGTACCTCAACAACCTGCGTGGTCTCGAGGGCAAGTTCTCGGTGAACAACCTCGTGCACGTGGCGCACACGGACGGGGTCAACTTCTGCCCGGCGGACGAGCCGTTCCCGGTCCGGCCCTATCCCGAGACCATCCCGTACCCACCGCCGCAGTCCGGTGACGGGGGCGCCGGCGTGCGCGTCGCGGTCATCGACTCGGGGCTGTCGCCGGGCTGGGACGTGGACCACCCGTGGCTGACCGACGGTCCGGCCGAGGTGTCCGGCGACGCCGAGGTCGGCACGTACCGCCCGGACGGGCGGATCGAGGCGCACGCCGGGCACGGCACGTTCATCGCGGGTGTCGTCCGGTGCGTGGCGCCGGCGGCCACGGTGCACGTGTCCAACACGATGCGCTGGGCCGGTTCGATGCTCGAGTCCGAGGTCGCCAAGGCGGTCATCGAGGTGCTGGACACGAAACCGGCGCCGGACATCATCAACCTGTCCGCGGGCTGCGTGCCGATGCACACCCACGACGGCAAGGGCGCCCCGGTGTCCCTGCCGATGCTCGACGTGATGAACCGGCTGACCCGGCCCGACTGCCACACGCTGCTGGTGACGGCCGCCGGCAACGACGGCAGTGGGCCGGACGACGTGTGGTTCTTCCCGGCCGAGTACGCCGGCTACCCGGAGTTCCGCGACGTCGTGGTCGCGGTCGGGGCGCTGCGGCAGGACCGCGAGGGGCGGGCGTGCTTCTCCAACTACGGTGGCTGGGTCACGGTCTACGAGGACGGCGAGAAGCTGGTGAACGCGTTCCCGCCGGGCCCCTTCCAGTACCAGGAGCCACTGGGCGGGACCGACTGCGTCTACCACTCCCCGTCGCTGTACGACGGATGCAGCTGTGTCACCGCGCCGCAGAAGGGCACCGTCGTCCGGTCCCGGGGGATGGCGGAGTGGAGCGGGACGTCGTTCGCGACGCCGGTCGTCGTCGGCCGGATCGCCGAGCGGATGTCGCGTGGGCGCCAGTTCCTGGGGCGGCCGAGGGCGGCGATGCGGGACCTGCGGCGCGACCTCATCGAGATCGAGGACTCGGGGGACGGCGTCCGGCTGCCGATATTTCCTAAACGAGTACCCACTGGGTGATCACGGCGACGCCACCGGGTGCGGCCAGGCGGAACCTGGCCGCACCCCGTGGCACCTCCGCGGTGAACATCCCGTCGGTGTCGATCGGCAACCGCCGGCGTTCCTCGCCGAGATCCAGCTCGGCGGTGCCGGACAGCCCCTCGACGAGACCGCGAACCGTCACCAGGTCGTCCTGGTACTCGAGCTGGACCTCCAGGGACACCTCGCCACGCTGGAAGGACAGCAGGCGCACCTGTTCCTGGTCCCCGCGTACCTGGGCGAACTCCTCCGCCGTGTCCAGCAGCAGCTCGGCCAGCTGCTCGTCGAGGCGCCTGGTCTCCAGCGCTCTGCTGGCGTCGTGGACGACGTTGGGTGGTACCGGGTCGAGTCGTGCGTAGAGTCGGCGCAGGGTGGACATCATTTCCTCGTCATTCATCTCTCGGCACCCCCTTCCTTGCCGGTGAGCAGCTCACGAAGCCGTCGAAGGCACCGCTGGCGGGTCGGGCCGAGGCTGCCGACCGGCATGTCCAGCGCGAGGGCGGCGTCCTTGTAGGAGGGGGGTGGCGTTGCCATCAACACCCGGAGCACGCGGAAACACGTCTCGCCGAGCTCGGCGACCTTGCGCCACAGCGCGGCGTCCCGCTCGTCGGTCAGCAGGGCGTGGTCCACAGGTGGCGCGGGGTCCGGCATGTCGTCCAACACTTCGACGTGGCGGGTCAGCTGTTGCCGGTTCGCCCGGCGGATCAGCTGCATGCACTCGCGGCGGACGGTGACCACCAGCCAGGCCGGCAGCGCATCGGGCTCCTCGATGCGGTTGAGATTCTCCACCAGCCGTAACCAGGTGATCTGCACGACGTCGGAGGCGTCGCGGGCGTCGAGCCGGAAGCTTCGCGCTATCGACCACAGCAGGGTGCTGAACTCGTTCACGATCGCGTCCCAGGCAGCCTGGTCGCCTCCGCCCGCCGCGGCGAGCAACGACCGAAACTCCACGCCGACCTCCGTTGCCACATATCTTCACAGATGCCCGTAGCCGCGATCCTGATTCATCGTGGCCGTTTGGTTACTCAGAGCACAACCCGCGCCGCCCGGCGGTGCGGACCGTGACCGGTTCGCACCGCGCGCTCAGGACCGGCGGCGGGGCTTCCCCCGGCCGGCGCCCCGGGACGCACCGGTGCGCTGCCGCGTCGACACCTTCGCCGCCTTCGGGACCTTCGGCGTCTTCTCACGCGTCACCGGCTCCTGCGGCCGACCCCGTGTGCTGTTCGCCGTCCGCCCCCGCACGATCCCGATGAACTGCTCCATCAGGTCGGTGGTCTCCTCCGCCGGCCACGCCAGCGCGACCTGCGACTCCGGCGCGTCCGCGAACGGCAGGTACGTCAGGTCCCGCCGGTGGTGCAGGCGCGCCAGCGACTGGGGGACGACGAGCAGCCCCACACCCGCCGCGACCAGCTCGACGGCGTCCTTCGTCGTGGCGGGCCGGTCGAGCGCAGGCCGTCCTGGCGGCCCCGCCCAGTCGAGAACGTCGTCGAGCGGGTGCAGCAGGGTCTCGCCGGCCACGTCCTCGGCGTGGACCGTGTCGCCGAAGGCGTGCTCCTTCGGCACCACGATCACCGTGGTCTCGATGTACAGCGGAATCGCGTGCAGCTCGTCCCGGTCGACCGGTAACCGCAGCAGCGCCGCGTCGACCTCCCGCTCCCGCACCAGGCCCGCGGCGTCGGCCGCGGGCGTCTGGGTGAGCACGAGCGGCACGGCGGGTACCCGCTCCGCCCAGATCCGTACCCACTTGGCCGGCATCACCCCGGGCACGTGCGCGAGCTGGAACGAGTCCGTCACGCGGGCAGGTTACCGGCCGTGAGCGACCCCCGTTACCCTCGGCCCATGACGCCGCGCAAGACCCAGACGATGAAGCCCGCGACCGCGGCGAAGAAGCTGGGCGTGTACCTCGAGGCCACCCCGGCGGAGTTCCAGGAGGGCGTGGTCTCGCGCGACGAGCTGAACGCCCTGCAGGCCGACCCGCCCGAGTGGCTGCGCGACCTGCGGCGCAACGGTCCGCACCCGCGCTCGGTGGTCGCCGCCAAGCTGCGGGTGTCCATCAGCGGTCTCGCGCGGGCCGGCATCACCGAGGCGTTGACGACCGACCAGGTGGAGGCGCTGAAGGCCGAGAACCCGGACTGGCTGCGGCGCGAACGCGCGCTCCAGACCGAGGTCCGCGGCGAGGTCGACCGCGTCAGGAAGTCCGGCTAACCCAGCTCGGCCAGCATCTTGGCGAACCCGTCCCCCCGGAAGTCCTGGCCGATGACCGCGTCGTCGGTGCGCGGGGTGACGGGCGCCAGGACGGCGCCGTCGCCGGCCCACCAGTAGACCTCCGGGCTGAGCGGCCGCGGGCTGCCCGCGTGGTACTCGGTGGCGACCCGGGCCATCTCGTCCAGTGCGTACCGGGTGCCGGCGCCGTCGCGCGGCACGTGGAAGACCAGCATCTCGTCGTTGGGGACCGCGACCAGCACGCCGTGCGGCAGGTCGGTCTCGCCGGTGACGGCCTCGACGACCCAGGGCAGCACCAGCGCCGTCGAGGCGGTGTACGCCGAGCCGGCGATGACGAAGACACCCTCGTGGGTGGCACACTCCTCGGGCAGCTGGCCGCGGAGGTTGTGCAGGCCGGCGTCGAGCAGGCGGTCGTAGCCGTGCTGCTCGACCTGCTCGTCGTTGAGGATGGCGATGTGGTCCGGGAAGTCGACGGCGAGCATGACGAGCAGGCCCGGTGCGACCTCGCGGGCGTAGGTCCACCCGTCCGCCAGGTTCGGGTCCGCGGGTCGCAGCTTCGCGTGGACGCGGTCGAGGAACTCCTCGGCAGGACCGTCGATGCCGGGGGTGTCGCCGGTCAGGGCGGCCAGTATCCGCCCGAGGCAGTCGTCGACCAGGCCGGCCCACTGGTCCATGGGCGCCCCGGCGACGGCGTCCTCGACGGGGGCGAGCCCGAACACGAGGTCCTCCGGTTCACCGACCTCGACCCGGTCCTCGTGGACCGTCACCCGCATGCCGGTGAACACCGGGCTGCGCCGGACGAGGTTGCGCAGCCGGTCGTGCTGGGCGGTCGTCAGGTTGTACACCGGCGGCAATCTACAAGATCGCCGGCGACCGTTCAGGCGTTTCGCCGTACGTGACCAAGACCACTCCCCGCGGCGCGGGCCGCCCATTTCAGGCTGTTTGGCTTTGTTGGGTCGTTTTTGTTGAATGCCGCTTTTATGCACCGATATTGCGCCATCTGCTGTCTTGTGGATCCGGTTGTATATGGCGAATAGTCACGCCGTCGCAATGGGGATCAGCCCATTGCGTCGGGGCGGATTTACCGAAATGTACCAATGCCGTGGAATTCGGAGTGCACACACATGCGGCGTTCCTTCCGATCCTCCTGTGTCATCGCCGCGGCGGTGACCACCGTGCTGGCGTTGACGACCGGGCCGACGGCCACCGCCGCGCCGGTCGCGACCGACGGCACGGGACCACAGTCGGTCATCGTGTTGCTCAAGGACCAGTTGTCGAGCGTGCCGGCGACCAGGGGAGACTCGAGCAAACGCAAGAGCCAGGCGACGAGCGCGCAGGACACCGTGCTCGGCCGGCTGGCGGGCGCGAAACCGGCCAGGGTCAAGCACTACACGCTCGGCAACGCGTTCGCCGCCACCGTCACCGCCGACCAGGCCGCCGCGCTGGCGCAGGACCCGGCCGTCGCCTCGGTGCTGCCCGACCGTGAGGTCACGCTGCCCGACCCGGCCGCCGCGGAGCCGCCTGCCGCGGGCGGGGGAACCGCCAGCAGGTCGACGCCCGGCGCGACCGCGGCCGGCCAGATCTGCCCGGCCGACCCCAGCCATCCGCTGCTCGAACCCGAGGCGCTGACCTCGATCCACGCGGCGAGCACGGACGGGTCCAGGAGCGCGGCGGACCTCGCCGACGGGCACGGCGTGACGGTCGCCTTCCTCGCCGACAACATGGACCCGAACTACGCCGACTTCATCCGGCCCGACGGCTCGCACGTGTTCACCGACTTCAAGGACTTCTCCGGTGACGGTCCGAACACGACGGACAGTGGCGCGGAGGCGTTCGGCGACGCGTCCTCGATCGCCGCGCAGGGTGTCGTGGTGCACGACCTGTCCCAGTTCGTGAACCAGGCCCATCCGCTGCCGCCCGGCTGCAACATCGTGGTGAAGGGCGTCGCGCCCGGCGCCAGCCTGGTCGGCCTCAACGTCTTCGGCTCGACCTCGACGAACTCCGCCGTGCTGCAGGCGATCGACTACGCCGTGACCGTCGACCACGTCGACGTGATCAACGAGTCGCTCGGCCTGAACCAGTACCCCGACCGCAGTTCCCGGGAGATGTTCCAGGCGTTCAACGACGCGGCCGTGCGGGCGGGTGTCACCGTCGTCTGCTCCAGCGGTGACGCGGGCATCACCTCGACCATCGGCAGCCCGTCGACCGACCCGCTGGTGATCTCCACGGGCGCGACCACGGACAACCGGCTCTACGCGCAGACCACCTACGCCGCCTTCCCGTTCTCCAACGGCAAGTGGGTCAGCGACAACATCTCCGCCCTGTCCTCGTCCGGCATCACGATGGGCGGCCGGACGATCGACCTCGTGGCGCCCGGCGAGGGCAACTGGGCGGACTGCTCGCCCGCCTACGACGAGTGCCGCAACTTCCGCTCGCCGCCGCAACCGACCGACCTCGAGTCGTTCGGCGGCACCAGCGAGTCCGCCCCGCTGACCGCGGCCACCGCCGCGCTGGTCATCCAGGCGTACCGGGGCGGCCACCACGGCCACTCGCCGTCCCCGGCGCAGATCAAGCAGATCATCACCAGCACCACCCGCGACCTCGGCCTGCCGGCCGACGAGCAGGGGACCGGGCTGCTCGACGCCCGCGCAGCCGTCGAGGCCGCGCTGACCGCCCCGGGTGCCACCGGCGCGCCGGCCGGTGTCGGGTCGAACATCGTGCTCTCGACCGACCAGGTCACCCTCGAAGGCGCGCCGGGCAGCACGAGGTCCAGCTCGGTGCGGGTGACGAACACGGGCAACCACGCGGTGACCGTCCAAACGGGAGCCCGCACGTTCGCCCCGCAGTCGGCGCAGCGCCAGACCGTGCCGTTCGACGCCAAGACGCTGCCGACGTTCAGCTACTACAACGGCCAGACGTGGGCGGTGAAGAAGGTCGCCTTCACCGTGCCGGGCGGCGCCGACCGGCTGTTCGCCAGGATGGCCTGGCAGGGCGACCCGGCGGTCGTCCGGCTGACGCTGCTGGCGCCGGACGGCACGTTCGTCGCCAACAGCCGCCCGCAGGGTGGCGCCGCGACGGCCAACTACGCCAACGTGGACGTCCGCTCGCCGAAGGCGGGCACGTGGACGGCGGTCCTGTACTCGCCGGCCGGCACCGGGTACAGCGGGCCGGTCATCCTGGACACCAGCACGCAGAAGATCGCGCCGTACGGCCACGTCTCGCCGTCGTCGGTGCGCCTCGCGGCGGGTGAGTCCAGGAAGGTCGACTTCAGCCTGCGGACCCCGGACAGTGGCGGCGACGCCGACTACTCGGTCACGTTCGCGACCTCCGAGGGGCAGCGGACCACGCTGTCCGCGGTGATGCGCAGCCTGGTCCCGGCTCCGGGCCGCTTCAGCGGCACCATCACCGGCGGCAACGCCCGCGCGGTGTCGCCCGCGCAGACGTTCAGCTACGAGTTCGACGTGCCGAGGGGCAAGAAGGACCTGGACGTCGGGCTGACGCTGACCGACCCGGGCACGGTGGTGGACGTCGTGCTGGTCGACCCGAACGGTGAGCTGGCCGACGTGAACAGCAACGTGTGGCTCGCCACGCCGACCACGCTCAACCAGGGCGCCGCGGTGCAGACCTACGACGCGAACCCGCTGCCCGGCCGCTGGCACCTGGTGCTGGTCGTGCAGAACCCGGTGACCGGTCAGGAGATCGAGCAGCCGTTCCGCGGGACGGTCGGGTTCGACCAGCTGGCCGTGCACGCGAACGGGCTGCCGTCGGGCGACCGGCTGGCCGCCGGCAGGGCCGTGACCGTGCCGGTGACCGTGCGCAACACGGGTGTCGAGCCGATCGCGGTCGGCGTCGACCCGCGGACCAACCGCCAGCAGACGCTGACGCCGGTCCCGGTGTCCGGCGGCAACTCGGTGGACCTGCCGGAGGACGCGAGCACCGCGCCGGTGTACCTGACGCCGCCGGACACCAGCCGGCTCACGCTCGCCGCGACCTCGTCGGTGCCGGCGCAGGTCGAGCTCCAGGGCTCCGCCGCAGGGTTCGACCTGTTCGGTGACCTCAAGGCCGCGCAGAACGGCGCGACGACGTCGGTCGCGACCGTCGGTGAGCGGGTCGGCTACGTCAGCAAGGGCGTCTGGTTCGGCTCGCTGGAGGAGATCGGGCCGTTCGGCGACGAGGGCGCCCAGCCGGGGCACGCGACGTACACGGCGTCGATGCGCACCACCGGTTTCGACTCGTCGGTGACGTCGTCGACCGGTGACCCGTTCGACCTCGCCGTCGACCCGACCGGGACGGGCGGCACGCCGACGATCATCCAGCCGGGTGCGACCGCCACCATCCAGGTGACGTTCACGCCCAGCGGGCACTCGGGAGACTCGGTCGCGGGACACCTGAACCTGGTGACCGTGCCGATCCTGCCGACCGGTGCGACCGGGTTGCCGTTCTACGGCACCGGTGAGGTGATCTCGGTGCTGCCGTACAGCTACCGGATCAGGTAGGCCGGACAACGACGTGGCCCGGGGCTCCTCGCGGAGTCCCGGGCCACGGCGCGTCGCCTACTGCTCGGAGAGGTAGCGCTCGAACTCGGCGGCCAGCTCGTCCGCGGTCGGGACGGGGTCGCCCTCCTGGATCAGGAGGTTCTGCGAGGTGCTGGTGAACGTGTCGTACTGGCGCTCCAGCGCCTCCACCACCTCGGTCACCTCCTCGGACTCGGCCACCTGGCGGGTGATCTCCGCGTCGGTGCGCTGCGCGGCGGCGTGCAGGGCCGAGGCCTCGATCGACAGGCCCGTGGACTTCGTGATGGCGTCCACCAGGCCGACCGTCGCCGTCGGGTACGTGCTCTGCGCCAGGTAGTGCGGGACGAACGCGGCGAAGCCCACCGCGTCGTGGCCCGCCTGGCCCAGGCGCAGCTCCAGCAGCGCGGACAGGTTGCCGGGGACCTGCAGGCGGTTGAACGGGGACTTCTCGGTGACCAGCTGCGGCCGCGTCGCGTGGGAGATCACGGCGAGGGGGCGCGTGTGGGGGACACCCATGGGGATGCCGTGGAAGCTGACGGTCAGGCGCACGCCCCAGCGTTCGACCAGCGACCGCACGGCGGCGGTCACGGCCTCCCAGCGGCGGTCCGGTTCCGGGCCGGTGAGCAGGAGGAACGGGGTGCCGATGGCGTCGTGCAGCAGGTGCACCACCAGCTCCGGGGCGTCGAAGGACTCCCACTGGTCGGTGGCGAAGGTCATCGCGGGACGGCGTGCCCGGTAGTCGATCAGGTCGTCGACGTCGAACCGCGCGACCACCCGGTGCTCGTTGTTCTCGAGCAGGTGGTCGACCAGCGTCGAACCCGCGGAGCCGGCGTCCACGAAGCCGCTGAAGTGCTGTAACAGCACTGATCCGCTGAGGTCCGGGACGTCGGAGTCGACCTCGAACAGCTCCTCCGGGTCCATTGCCACCTTGTGCCTCCTGAGTCAATCAGTCTTTCGAGTAGTCAACGCCCGAAGACGCCGGGTGATTCCCGACGCGGCGGGTGACCGCATGACTCCGTTGATCATCGGTCAACGGCGACCACCACGTCGTCGGCGGGTGTCACCGCTTCGTCGGTGCCGGCGCGCCGGCCGCGGGTGAATCCCCAACCGACGAGCACCGCGGCCACGACGGTGAGCGTGAGGCCCGCGATGGTGACCGCGTCCCCGAACTCCGCGGTCTGCCGCGTGCTCCAGTCCGAGGTGGCGATGTTACCGGTGAACAGCGCCGCGAGGATGGTGCCGGTGACGGCGATGCCGACGCCGGAGGTGACCTCGGTGGCGGTGTCGGTGAGCGCGGCGCCGATCGTGGTCCGGTTCTTCGGCAGCCCGCGGAGCACGTTCACCCCGGCGACGACGCCGACCACGCGCATCCCGGCGGCCACGAGCACGAGGGCGATCGCGACCCACACGTAGCCGAGACCGCTCAGCAGACCGTAGACGGCGAGCCCGGCCACGACCGCCGCGGCGCTGAGCCACGCGGCCCGGTCGAGACCGACCCGCCGCACGAACGGACCGATGAACGCGCCCCCCGCGACGAGCACGACGACCTGCGGCAGCATCCCGATGGCGGCGAGACCCGGCGTCCATCCCCAGTCGAGCTGGAGCTGGAGGGTCACCAGGTAACCGAGGCCGGCGGTCGCCAGCCCGGCCGCGGCCTTGTACGCCAGGCCGCTGGACACCAGCGGGTGTGCGACGAGGGCGAGGTCGAGCAGCGGGTAACGCGCCGAACGCTCGCGGTGGACGAAGAGAACCGCCGCGACGACGGCCCCCACGGTGGCCGCCCACGGGACCCACGACTCGGCGCCCTCGTGCACGAACAGCGTCGGCGCGACGAGCGCGAGCACGATCGTCGCCGTGCCCAGCACCGCACCCGCGATGTCCGCCGGATCGCGGTGCAGCTCACCCGGGTCGTCCGCGGCGACGCCGAACCGCACGCCGATGATCGCCAGCACGGCGACCGGCACGTTCACGAGCAGCAGGACCTGCCACGGCGCGATCGCGAGCACGAAGCCGCCGGCCGTCGGGCCGATGGCGAGCCCGACCAGCCCCACGGTCGAGATGAGGGTCGTCGCGCGGACGCGGAGGCCGTCGTCCGCGAACAGCCGGAAGGCCAGCGCCATCGAGCCCGGTGTCGTCATCGCGGCCGCGACCCCCATCGCCACCCGGACGGCGATGAGCTGCTCCGCGGTGTGGACGAAGGCGGTCGCCAGGCTCGCCACACCGAGCAGGACCAGCCCGACGAGCATGACCCGCCGCCGGCCAAAGCGGTCGGAGAGCGCGCCGAACGCGAGCATCAGGCCGCCGAACACGACCGCGTAGGCACCCGTCACCCACTGCAGCGCGGTCGTCGAGGCGTGCAGTTCGTGGCCGATCGTGGGGAGCGCGACGTTGAGGATGGAGTTGTCCAGCATCTCGAAGAGGAACACCGCGGACAGTCCCGCCAGGGCCACCCATGCCTCCCGCAGAGATCGGGGCGAGGCCGGAGAGGTAGCTGAGGACAATGGCGCTGGCTGTACGGTGGACATGCCATTAGGTTAACTGACTAAGTTTAGTCACACAAGTTAGTGAGGTCGGATGCCCAGGACCGGAGAACGAGGTGGGCCGCGGACGCGGGCGAGGATCTCGGCGGCCGCGACCAGGCTGTTCCTCGAACACGGGTTCGACACGGTCACGGTCGCCGAGGTCGCCCGGGAGGCCGGGGTCTCGAGCGTGACGGTCTTCAACCACTTCCCGCGCAAGGAGGACCTCCTCCTGGATCGCTCGGTCGACGCCGTCGAGCTGCTGCGGTCGGCGGTGCGCGACCGCGCCCCGGGCGTCGACGTGCTGGCGTCCCTGCGTGAGACGACCCTCGGTCTCGTGGACGCCCGGCACCCGCTCTCCGGCCTCGCCGACGGATCGGTCCCGTTCTTCCGGACCGTCGCGGCGTCGCCCGCCCTCCTCTCCCGCGCGCGGGAGGTCGCCGCCGACCTGCAGGGCACCCTGGCCGCGGAGCTCGAACGGGACCCGACCTTCGCGGGCGACGCGACCTTGCTCGCCGCCTTCTTCGTCGCCGGCTACACCAGCGTGCTGGTGGAGACCGCGCGTCGCCTCATCGCCGGCGAGCCGCCGGCCACGGTGGCGGCCGACCACTCCGCGCGCGTGGAGCGGCTGTTCGACGCCCTCCGCGCCGGAGTCCTGCCCCGACCGTGAGGAGGCGCCGGCCGCGCACCCTCAGAGGCCGGTCTCACCCGGCGGCCGATCGGGCGAAGTCCGCGAACCACCGGTCGACCGCCCGGCCCGACGTCAACCGGACCACGCCCACGCCGCGTCGCCGCAGGTCCGCCAGCCGGGGCGGCAGCTCGGCGCGCTGCCGGGGATGGGACTGCACCGCCCACAACAGCAACGACTCGCGCCCGAACAGGCCCGACCAGCGCTCCTGGTTGACACCCCACAGCATCGTGCGCGACCGGATCCGCCGGGTCGTCCGGCGCACGAGTCGCGGCAGCAGGACCCACAGCGGCAGGTCGAGCCACACGACGAGATCGGCCAGCGGCCACAGGACGTCGCCGACCCGGCTGGCGTAGTTGCCGTCCACCACCCAGCCCGGCAGCTCGGCCACCGCCGCGACCCGCGCCGCGAACTCCTCCCGTGGCCGCGGGGTCCAGTTCGGACCGTGCTGGAACGCGTCCAGCTCGACGTGTTCGACCCCGAGCAGCTCGGCCAGCCTGCCGGACAGGGTCGACTTGCCGGCGCCGGTGGTGCCGAGCACGACCACCCGCCGAGGTCTGGACTCCATGTCGCGTGCCACGTGAATAGCATCGGGGATCATGCGAACGATTTCCGAGTCACAGCTCGCCGCCGTGCTGTCCCGGGTGGCCGGCACCCCGCGGGTGGTGGTCAGCGGTAACTTCGCGACGCCGGCCGGCGCGCTGGCGGTGCTGGACAAGTCGCTGGCCGAGTACCGGCTGTTCACGCTCAACGCCCAACCCGGCCTGCCCGACCGGGACGGGGTGATCCTGGAGACCCCGTTCGTCGGCGCGGGTACGCGGGGCCGCGCCAGGCTGCGGTACTTCCCGTCCCGCCTGTCGCTGGTGCCGCACCTGCTGAGCCACACCCTGCCGCCGGACATCGTGCTCCTGCACACCTCCACCCCGGTGGACGGTACGGTGTCGCTCGGGACCGAGGTCAACATCCTGCCCGCGGCGGTCGAGGCGGTGCGGGCCCGGGGTGGCCTGGTCATCGCCCAGCTCAACCCGCGCATGCCCTACACCTACGGCGACGCGGTGCTGCCCTGCGACGAGATCGACCACGCGATCGAGGTCGACGAGCCGCTGTCGACGCCGGCGCCGCGTGCCGTCAGCGAGGTGTCGCGGCAGATCGGCGACCGCGTGGCGGCGCTGGTCCCCGAGGCCGCCACCCTGCAGCTCGGCATCGGCGCGGTGCCGGACGCGGTCCTCGCCGCGTTGACCGGCCGGCGTGGCCTGTCGGTCTGGTCGGAGATGTTCAGCGACGGGGTGCTCGGCCTGGCGCGAGCCGGCGCGCTGGACCCGGACGCCCCGGTGACGGCGTCGTTCGTGTTCGGGACCGAGGAGCTGTACCGGTGGGTGGACCGCAACCCGATGGTGCGGTTGCTGCGCACGGAGAAGACCAACGACCCGGGGCTGATCGCGCGGCAGCGGTCGCTGGTGTCGATCAACGGCGCGCTGCAGGTGGACCTGTACGCCCAGGCCAACGCGAGCCGCGTGCACGGGGTGATCTACTCCGGCTTCGGCGGGCAGACGGACTTCGTGGTCGGCGCCCTGCACTCACCCGGCGGCCGGGCGATCATCGCGTTGCCGTCGTGGCACGCCAAGGCGGACGTGTCGACCGTCGTGCCACGGCTGGACGGGCCCGTCACGTCGTTCCAGCACAGCTACATCGTCAGCGAGCGGGGCACGGCCACGATCTGGGGCCGGGACGTCACCGAACAGGCCCAGCAGATCCTCGACCGGGTGGCCCATCCCGACGCGCGGGACGAGCTGCGCGAGGCCGGGCGCAGGCTCGGGTTCCCGCTCGCGTAGCGCTGGACCGGCACATGGTGATCCCGCAGGCTCACGGCCGGCGGAGTGCCGCGCGGACGGCCTCCAGCGCCTCGGCGTCGTCGATGCCGAGTGACCTGGTCGTGGCCGCGTAGTCGGTGGCGGCCTGGCGCAGTGCGACCCGGCTGCGGTCACCCAGCGCGCTCACGAACGTGCCCGCTCGCCCGCGGGTCTCGACCAGCCCCGCCTCCTCCAGCTCGCGGTACGCCCGTGCCACGGTGTTCGCCGCCAGTCCGAGCTCCGCGGCCAGTGCCCGGACCGTCGGCAGCCTGGTGCCCACAGCGAGTGTCCGGTCGCTGATCTGCCGTGCCAGTTGGGTACGCACCTGGTCGAACGGGGGCTGACCGGACTGCGGGTCGATGGTGATCAGGGTCAACGCAACGCGACCGTGAGCAGGACGACCGCGTCGGTCAGCGCGGTCAGGCCGTGGCGCTGGGACGGGGTCCTGGTGAGCTGGCCGCTCTCCAGCTCCCACTCGGTGCTGCGGGTGTGCAGCCGCACCCGGCCACTCAGCGCGTGGATCGTCGCGCCCGCGGGAGCGTCGTGCTCGCCGAGCTCCGCGCCCTCCACCAGCGCGATCAGCGTCGCCCGCAGCGCGGCGCCGGTCGCGAGCGTCTTCGCCGCCCGCCGGGACTGGTGCCGGTGGGCCTCCTCCAGCAGCTCACCTGCCAGCTGCTCGATCCGGACCACGGACGGCTGTTCGGACATCCCGCTCGCTCCCATCCCCGGCGGTGCGCCGGTCACGGTAGTCAAGCACAAGATCCCCCTCGTCCGCTGGACTCGGTTCGTACGGTGCCGTC
The DNA here is from genome assembly GCF_035634895.1 of Actinophytocola sp. Lineage (GTDB taxonomy): Bacteria > Actinomycetota > Actinomycetes > Mycobacteriales > Pseudonocardiaceae > Actinophytocola. The sequence continues at coordinate 55,486 of NZ_DASQCC010000240.1, forward strand.
ACACCGAGGAAGCGGTCGATCTCGTCGAGGAACACCGGCCACGCCGGTTCGTCCGCGGTCAGGATGTGGTTGCTGCTGTTCAGGAACCGCAGCTCGCTGTGCGGGATGAGCGCGGCCAGCTCCTGTGCCTGCGTCGCGGGCACCCGCAGGTCGCCGCGGGAGTGCAGGATCAGTGTCGGGCACCGCACCCTCGGCGCCAGCTCGGACACGTCGATCTGCGCGAAGACGTCCAGGAACCGCACCACGTTCGCGGTCGACGTGGTCGCGCGCTGGAGGTCGTTGAACGCGTCCCACAGCGCCCGGGTGCCGTCGGGCAGGAACTGGCTCGCGAACACCTGCCGGAACGTCGGGTCGTCGTGCCGCCAGCCGATGCGGCCCAGCTGCAGGTCCAGCGTCGCCTCCTCCAGCTCCTCGGCCGTGCCGGCCCTGGCGAGGCGGCCGCGGCAGTAGGCACCCGCGAGCACCAGGTGCGTGACCCGCTCCGGATGCCGCACCGCGTAGGCGATCGCGACGGCGCCGCCCTGTGACACGCCGAGCAGCGGGAAGCGGTCGAGGCCGGCGGCGTCCACCACCAGCTCCAGGTCGTTGACCCACGCGTCGAAGCCGAAGTCCGCG
>NZ_DASQCC010000241.1:0-33887 GCF_035634895.1 Actinophytocola sp.
CGTCAATCGAGCCACAGATCAGCAGCCCAAAAACCCAAACCACCCCAACCCGAGTACGGTGGGCAACAAATCCAACCACCCTGGGTCAACACCCCAAGCCACGGGCCGCCCCCAAGGACCCAGCCCCACCCAACAAGCGCCCAACAGCACCAACACACGGCACCCAGCACAGGGCACCGAACGCACCAGCACCAAACGCAACGAGGCAACGCAACGACGCAAGCAGACCCAAAGCACCCACGCTGGGTCAGAACCAGACGCACCGTGGGGGGTGTGGGGGGCTCGGCCCACCAACATAATGAAAGATCGTTCCCCGGCAAGCGCTCTCCGCGAGCACACCTCGGCCGAACGATCGTGGGCGAGGGGGGAGTTGAACCCCCACGTCCTTACGGACACACGGACCTGAACCGTGCGCGTCTGCCATTCCGCCACTCGCCCGAGTGGTTGCGAGCGGAAGCGTACACGGTCCAGAAGCGGGTTTGCACATCGCCCTGTCCTTGGGGCCGGACCCAGATACGATCGACGGAGGAGCACACGCGAAAGGAGGGACCATGGGACTCGGGCAGCGGCTGAACCGCAAGCTGGAGAACGCTGTGGGGAACACCTTCGCGCGTGTGTTCGGTGGCAGTGTGGTGCCCCAGGAACTGGCGCAGGCGCTGCTGCGTGAGGGTGAGGTCCAACTCCGCGAACTGGCGGGTGGCCGTCAACTGGCCCCGAACCACTACATAGTGCAACTCGGCGACCAGGACTTCGGCAACTTCGCCGGGGAGGCGGATCGCACCACCGCGCTGCTCGCGGACTGTGTCGAGGAATATCTCGCGGAGCAGCAGTGGGACACATACGGTGACGTCGTAGTCTCCCTGGAGCGCTCCGACGCGCTGCACACCGGACAGTTCCGAATACGCTCGACCGTCGACCCGGACGTCAAGGCTCCGGCCAGGGCGCCCGGCGAAGAACGGCCGGCACAACCCCGCAACGCAGGAGACCGATCCATGAGCCAGCCTCCCGGCTACGGCCAACCGCCCGAGGGCGATCCTTACGGACAGCAGTACGGCTATGGCCAGCAAGGCCAGGGCTACGGCCAGCAGCAGGGCTATGACCAGGGTTACGGCCAACAGGGCTACGACCAGGGCTATGGCCAGCAGCAGCAGCAGGGCTACGACCAGGGTTACGGCCAGCAGCAGCAGGGCTACGGCCAGCAGCAAGGCGGCTACGACCAGGGCTATGGCCAACAGGGCTACGACCAGGGCTATGGCCAGCAGCAGCAGGGCTACGGCCAGGGCGGCTACGGCCAGGGTGACCCGTATGCCCAGCAGGGCTACGCCCCGCCCGCCGTGCAGACCGGTCCTCGGCAGCTGAACGCGAGCCTGCAGCTCGACGACGGTTCGAACCGCACGTACTCGCTCAAGCAGGGCGGCAACGTGGTCGGCCGCGGGCAGGACGCGGACTTCCGTCTGCCGGACACCGGGGTCTCCCGGAGGCACCTGGAAATCACCTGGGATGGCCAGTCCGCGACTCTGGCGGATCTGGGTTCGACCAATGGCACTACGGTGAACGGCACCCCGGTGCAGACCTGGCAGCTGGCGGACGGAGATGTGATCCGTATCGGTCACTCCTCGTTGGTGTTCCGTACCCAAGGCTGACACCGTCTGTACCGGGCGGTCTCACCTATCCCCTCAAGGCGGGAGCGTTCGCAGCAGGTGCCAGAGCTGGTTGTGCAGCTGACCAGAGCAGGGTTTCTCGCCCTGCTCTGGTTGTTCGTGCTGGCCGCATTACGGGTCGTCCGGTCTGACCTGTACGCAGCGGCCGGCATCCGGGTGGCAGTGCCCGGCTTCCGCCGTTCGGCGGCCAAGAAGACCAGGGGTAAGGCGCCCCGTCAGATGGTGGTCACGCACGGGGCGCTTGCCGGCACCCGTATATCCCTGGACGGCCGGCCGATCATGATCGGCCGCGCGGACGACTCCACGTTGGTGCTGGACGACGACTACGCCTCCACGCGGCACGCGCGGATCTCGTTGCGCGGAACGGACTGGTACGTGGAAGATCTGGGCTCGACTAATGGGACTTACCTGGACCGGGCTAAGGTCACGGCACCCCTTCGGGTGCCCCTAGGGGTCCCGATCCGAATCGGCAAGACGGTGATCGAGCTACGGTCATGACCCTCGTCCTTCGCTACGCGGCCCGCAGCGACCGGGGCCTGGTCCGCTCCAACAACCAGGACTCCGTGTACGCGGGCCCCCGCCTGCTCTCCCTCGCCGACGGCATGGGTGGTCACGCCGCGGGTGAGGTCGCCAGCAAGGTCGTCATCGCCGCCCTGGCGCCGCTTGATGACGACGAGCCCGGCGACGACCTCCTCGCGCAGCTGCGTGACGCCACCGCGAACGGCAACGGCGCGATCGCCGAACTGGTCGCCGGCGACCCCGAGCTGGATGGCATGGGCACCACGCTCACCGCGATCCTGTTCGCGGGCAGCCGAATCGGCCTGGTGCACATCGGCGACTCGCGTGCCTACCTGTACCGCAACGGCCAGTTCGCGCAGATCACCCACGACGATACGTTCGTCCAGTCGCTGATCGACGAGGGTCGCATCACCGAGGACGAGGCGGCCACGCATCCGCAGCGCTCGCTGCTGCTCAAGGCCCTGACCGGTCACGAGGTCGAGCCGAACCTGACCATCCGCGAGGCACGTGCCGGTGACCGGTACCTGCTGTGCTCGGACGGCCTGTCCGGCGTGGTGAGCCACGAGACGCTCGGCGAGACGATCATGATCCCGGACGCCCAGGCCTGCGCCGACCGCATGATCGAGCTGGCGCTCAAGGGCGGCGGTCCGGACAACGTGACGGTCATCGTCGCGGACGTGGTCGACATCGACTTCGGCGACGACGCCCCGATCGTGGGCGGCGCCGCCGGCAACGGCCAGGACCAGAGCCCGCCGCCGGACTCGGCCGCCTCGCGGGCCGGGGCGCTCACCGCGCCGCCCCCGCAGCAGAAGCCGCCGGAGCCGGTCGCGCCGCCGCCGGACCCGAAGGCGAAGCGGCGCAGACGTTTCCGCGTCTTCGCGCTCCTGTTCGTCGTCCTGCTGCTCCTCGCGGGCGGGGGCGTGGCGACCTGGATCGTGGTGAACAAGCAGTACTTCGTCGGCGAGGCCGACGACGGCGAGATCGCGATCTTCCAGGGGGTTCGCGGCAGCATCTTCGGCATCTCCCTGAACCGCCAGGTCCAGGGCTCGTGCGACCCTGCCGTGCCGACCTGCGACGAGTTCTTCGTCGACGACCTCGAGCAGCTGGGCCGCGAGGCGGTCCGCGAGGGCACCGAGAGCTTCGACAACATCCCGGACGCCCGGCAGTTCATCCGTGAGCTGCGCACGAACTACCCGCTGCCGACGTGCGACTCGAAGAAGCGGGAGCAGGAGCGCACCACCACCGGCCAGCCGACCAGTGGCGCCACCACGACGACGACCACGCCGCCGCCGGCGACCGGTGGGGCGACCACCACCACGACGACCACGAGCGTCTCGCCGTCGTCCGTCAAGCCGAAGCCGGGTGTGAACTGCCGCGAGCCCCGTGAGGGCGGCGGCTGATGGCGCAGCCGGGCTCGGGGTTGCCGGCAGGTCAGTCCGGCGACGCACAGGGGACAACCGCTCCGACCCGGCGCGGCACCGAACTGTCCATGCTCGCGTTCGCGGCCGGGCTGGTCACGGCCGCGCTGATGCTGGTCGAGGCCAACCAGGACGAGAAGCTGTCGCTGCGCATCCTCTGGTACGGCATGGCCTACCTGGCGCTCTTCGCCATCGCGCACATCGCGGTCCGCAAGCTGGCGCCGTACGCGGACCCGCTGATCCTGCCGTGCGTCGCGCTGCTGAACGGCATCGGCCTGGTGATGATCTACCGGATCGACCTGGCGAAGACCGAGGCGGCGCTGCAGTCGAACCAGGAGTGGGAGAACGCGGTCCCGAAGCAGATCCTGTGGACCACCATCGCGCTCATCCTGTTCCTGGTCGTCCTGTACGTGATCAAGGACCACCGGACGCTGACCCGCTACGCGTACACGTTCGGCCTCGTCGGGCTGTTCCTGCTGGCGCTGCCCGCGGTCCTGCCGAGCGTGGTCGCGCCGACGATCAACGGCGCGAAGATCTGGCTGCGCCTCCCCGGCGTCTCGATCCAGCCGGGTGAGTTCGCGAAGATCCTCCTGCTGATCTTCTTCGCCGCGTTCCTGGTCTCCAAGCGCGACCTGTTCATCGCGGCCGGCCGGCGCGTGCTCGGCGTGGACCTGCCGCGTGCGCGTGACCTCGGGCCGATCCTGTTCTGCTGGGGCGTCTCGGTGATGGTCCTGGTCGCCGAGAAGGACCTGGGTACGTCGCTGCTGTTCTTCGGCACCGTGCTGGTGATGCTCTACGTGGCGACCGAGCGGGGCATCTGGATCGGCGTGGGGCTGGCGCTGTTCGTCGGCGGCTGCCTGGTCGCCTACCAGCTGTTCAGCCACGTGCGGGTCCGCGTGGCGACCTGGCTCGACCCGTTCGCCGACTACAACAACACGGGCTACCAGCTCGCCCAGGCACTGTTCGGGCTCGGCACCGGCGGGGTCGGCGGCACCGGCCTCGGCGCCGGCCGGCCGGACATCGTGCCGTACGCCAACAGCGACTTCATCACCGCGGCCATCGGCGAGGAGCTGGGCTTCATCGGCCTCGCCGCGGTGCTGATGGTGTACATGCTGCTGGCGATGCGCGGCCTGCGCAGCGCGGTCGCCGTGCGGGACACGTTCGGCAAGCTGCTCGGCGGCGGTCTCTCGTTCGCGCTCATCATGCAGGTGTTCGTGGTCGTGGGCGGGGTGACCAAGCTCATCCCGCTGACCGGCATCACCGCACCGTTCCTGTCAGCGGGCGGTTCCTCGCTGCTGGCGAACTACGTGCTGGTGGCGCTGCTGCTGCGCATCTCCGACGCGGCTCGCCGGCCGCAGACCGGGCAGAAACTCAAGCCGGCCAACCAGGTGCCGATCGCGGAGGCAGGAACGGTCATGGTGGAGCGGCCGCAATGAACACACCGCTACGCCGGGTCGGGCTCGCCATGCTCGCGATGATCGTGCTGTTGTTGGCGAACGCCACCTACATCCAGATCGTGAAGGCCGACGAGTACCGCAGCGACGCACGCAACCGCCGGGTCCTCCTCGACGAGTACTCGCGGCAGCGCGGCAAGATCCTCACCGCCGACAAGCAGATCATCGCCAACGTCAAGTCGACGAACGGCCGCCTGCAGTACCAGCGCACCTACGCGAACGGCCCGATGTACGCGCCGGTCACCGGCTTCTACTCGGTGCGCTACGGCGTCACCGGGCTCGAGGCCGCCGAGAACGAGATCCTCAACGGCTCCGACGACCGGTTGTTCGTCCGCAGGCTGTCCGACCTGATCACCGGCCGGGACCCGCGTGGCGGCAACATCGTCACCACGATCAACTCGAAGGCGCAGCAGGCCGCGTACGACTCGATGACGGCGGCCGGCTTCACCGGCGCGGTAGTGGCGATCAAGCCGGACGACGGCCAGATCCTGGCGATGGTGTCGACGCCCTCGTACGACCCGTCCGGCCTCGCCAGCCCGGACGGCGACGCCCAGGAACAGGCCTGGAAGAGCTACAACACCGACGCGAAGCCGATGCTGAACCGGGCCATCTCGGAGAACTACCAGCCGGGCTCGACGTTCAAGCTGGTCACGGCCTCGGCCGCGCTCACCGACGGCATGGACAAGAACACGCAGGTCACCCAGTCGCCGGGCATCAACGTGATCAACGGCGACACGAACTGCGACACCGACGCGTCGACCTGCCTGGCGAACTACAGCCGCGGCAGCTGCGGCGACGGCACCATGCAGAGCGCGCTGGCCCACTCCTGCAACACCGCGTTCGCGCAGCTGGCAGACAAGGTCGGCAAGGAGAAGCTGATCGCGCAGGCCGGCAAGTACGGTCTCGGCGACACCGACCTGAAGATCCCAATGAGGGTCACACCGTCGTGCGTAGGCCCGGTCGCGGACGGCGGCTGCATGACGATCCCGGACCGGCCGTCGACCTTCCAGAGCGGCATCGGGCAGAAGGACGTGCGGCTGACCGCGCTGGAGAACTGCTCCGTCGCCGCGACGATCGCCAACGGCGGCTCGCGGATGCGCCCGCAGCTCGTGCAGAAGGTCCTGGCGCCAGACCTGGACGAGATCTCCGGCTACGACCCGGAGGAACTCGACCAGGCGTTGTCCGGCGACGACGCCGACGAGCTGCGCGACATGATGATCGAGTCGGAGAAGAACACCGCGGGCGGCGGCAAGAACCCCGACCTGACCATCGCGTCCAAAACCGGGACCGCCGAGACCGGCATCGACCCCAAGAACGCGCCCCCGTTCGCCTGGTACGTGGCGTTCGCACCTGCCGATAACCCCCAAATCGCGGTCGCCGTGGTGGTAGAAAGCAAGGACGTCGCCGCCACCGGCGGCAAGCTGGCCGCCGGCGTCGGCCGGGCCACCATCAACGCCGTGGTCGGGGGGAGCTAGAGATGCTGACGTCAGGGCAGCTCCTGGCCGACCGCTACCGCCTCGCCCGCCGCATCGCCGTCGGCGGCATGGGTGAGGTCTGGGAAGCGGCCGACACGAGGCTGGACCGGCGCGTCGCCATCAAGGTGCTCAAGCCCGAGCTGTGCGGGGACGCCGAGTTTCTCCACCGGTTCCGGACCGAGGCCCGCACCACCGCGTCACTGAACCACCCGGGCATCGCCGCCGTCCATGACTACGGCGAGACCAACGCGGTGGTGGACGGCCCGAAGGACACCGCCTACCTGGTGATGGAGCTGGTCGAGGGGGATCCTCTCGCGGCAATCCTTGCGAAGGAGCGGCGGATCAGCGCGGAGTACACGCTGGAGATCCTGGAGCAGGCCGGCAACGCGTTGCAGGCCGCCCACGAACGCGGCTACGTCCACCGGGACGTCAAGCCGGGCAACATCATGGTCACGCCCGCGGCGGACGGGCGGATCGTGGTGAAGCTGACCGACTTCGGCATCGCCAAGGCCGCCGACGCCGCGCCGGTCACCCGGTCCGGCATGGTCATGGGCACGGCGCACTACATCGCGCCGGAACAGGCGCTCGGCCACGAGGCCGAGCCGGCGAGCGACGTGTACTCGCTCGCCGTGGTCGGCTACGAGTGCCTCGCCGGCCACCGCCCGTTCCTGTCGGAGAACGCGGTGACCGTCGCGATGATGCACATCCGCGACGCGCCGCCGCCGCTTCCCCCGGATGTCCCGCCCTACGCGCGGGCGGTCATCGAGGCGACCCTGGTCAAGGACCCCACCCAGCGGTACTCGAGCGGTGGGGAGTTCGCGGCCGCGGTCGCCGCGGTGCGTGCCGGGCACCCGCTGCCCGCGCCGTCCGGCCGCGTCGCCGCGGGTCACTACGTCGGCGGGCCGGGAGCCACCAACCCCGGCATGCTGTCGGTCGGTCCACCGAGCGCGCCGCACACGGTGCCGCCCGGCACCGGCTCGTTCCCCCTCGGCCCGCCCCCGCCACCCCGCCGGAGTCGGGCCGGACTTTGGGTCTTGCTTGTCGTGCTCGGTGTGGTACTTCTGGTACTCGCCGTGCTCGGCGTGGCATCGTTGCTCAACGCCGACCGGGACACGGACGGCAGGTCGACGCCGGAAACCACTTCCGCGCCGTCAGCCGCTGGGGACGAGGACGGGACCGGCAACGAGGACGGTGGCGACCGGGGCACCCCACCGAGGTCAGGCATCCCGCAGGACAAGTACGTGCGGGTGGACGAGTCGGTGTTCCTGGAGCGGCCGGCTGACTTCGCCGTCGCGAAACTGGGGGACGGTGGACTCGTTCCAGTAGTGGTGAACCAGAATGGCGACCTACCGCAGAACCTCAGCCGGTGCACGGTGTACCAGGTGACGCCCACCGGGCGGCAGCCACTGGGCGCCGAGGTGACCGTGCGCTGTGAAGAAGGATGAGGAACCGCCGCGATGACTGACCGCGGGAACCGCGACCGGACAGGCATTATGGGCGCACACCCGACGAGGATCGAGACGAAAGACCGATGACCACACCGAGACTGCTCTCCAACCGCTACGAGCTTGGCGACACGCTCGGTTATGGCGGCATGTCCGAGGTGCACAAGGGTCGCGACGTCCGCCTCGGCCGGGACGTCGCCGTGAAGGTGCTGCGCGCGGACCTGGCGAGAGACCCGCAGTTCCAGGAGCGGTTCCGCCGCGAGGCCCAGAACGCCGCCGCGCTCAACCACCCCGCGATCGTCGCCGTGTACGACACCGGCGAGACAAGAACCGAGCACGGCCCGCTGCCCTACATCGTCATGGAGTACGTGGACGGGCGGACGCTGCGGGACATCGTGAAGACCGAGGGTCCGCTGCCCGGCCAGCGTGCCATGGAGATCATGGCCGACGTCAGCGCGGCGCTGGACTTCTCCCACCGGCACGGCATCATCCACCGGGACGTCAAGCCCGCCAACGTCATGATCACCAGGACCGGTGCGGTCAAGGTGATGGACTTCGGCATCGCGCGGGCCGTGCACGACGGCCAGGCCGCGGTGACGCAGACGGCGGCGGTGATAGGGACCGCCCAGTACCTGTCGCCGGAGCAGGCCCGCGGCGAGACCGTCGACGCGCGAAGTGACGTGTACGCCGCCGGCTGCGTGCTGTTCGAGCTGCTGACCGGCGAGCCGCCGTTCACCGGCGACTCCCCCGTCGCGGTCGCCTACCAGCACGTGCGGGAGGACCCGAAGCCGCCGTCGGCGCTGAACCCGAGGGTGAACCCGGCGCTGGACGCCATCGTGCTGAAGGCCATGTCCAAGGGCGCGGCCAACCGGTACCAGTCGGCGGCGGAGATGCGCACCGACCTGGTCCGGGTGCTGTCCGGCCAGCGGCCGCTCGCGCCGATGGTGATGACCGACGAAGACCGCACGACGATCATGTCGCAGGGCCGGACCACCGCGATGCCCCAGCAGCGTGGCCGCCACCGCCCGCAGGCCATGGCCGACGACGACTACGACCCGTACGAGGACGAGGAGGAGGAACGCAGGCGCCGGCGCCGCAAGGGCTGGCTCATCGCGTTGCTCACCGTCCTCGGCGTCTCGCTGATCGCCGTGCTGATCTGGCTGATGAGCAGCGTGCTCGGCGACGAGGCGCCGTCCGGGCTGGCAGCGGTGCCGGACGTGACCGGGCAGACGCTCGACGCCGCCCGCAACGACCTGACCAACAGGGGCTTCCACCCCGAGGTCCAGTACGTGACGTGCGAGCAGACGCCGACGAACGAGCCCGGCAAGTGCGGGCCGGAGTCCATCGGCAAGGTCATCGACACGACCCCCAAGCCGGGCACCAAGATGGACAAGGACGACAAGCTCGTCCTCATCGTCGGCAAGGAAGCCGACAAGATCACGGTGCCCAACGTCGTCGGCGCCGACCCGGACGACGCGAAGGCCCAGCTGGTGCAGGCCGGCCTGGTCGTCGACCCGAACGTCGACGAGGAAGAGGTCGACGACGAGGACCAGGTCGGCAAGGTCACCTCGCAGAACCCGCCCGCGGCCTCGCAGGTCGTCAAGGGCTCCACGGTCAAGCTGGCGGTGGGCAAGAAGAAGCAGGACCCGACCGTGCCGAACGTCGTCGGCGAGGACTTCGACTCGGCCAAGGCCAAGCTCGAGAACGCCAACTACGAGGTCAAGAAGCAGGAGCAGGACTCCGACAGGCCGGCGGGCCAGGTCATCGCCCAGGACCCGTCGGGCCAGCAGCCGGAGGGCACCACGATCACGCTGACCGTGTCGAACGGCCAGCAGCAGAACGACAACACGTTCGACATGCCGGACCTCTCGGGCATGAGCGTGAACGAGGCGCGGCAGCTGATGCGGGGCCTCGGCTGGACCGGTCAGCTCGACGTCGAGACCGGCGGCGAGACCAACGACCAGAACGAGCTGAACAAGATCATCGAGCAGGACAAGGCGCCGGGCTCGAAGGTCGACAAGGACCAGAACATCGGTGTGCTCGTCGCGACGAAGCTGAAGATCGGCGGCTAACCCGCAGATGCAGATGCGTACCGCCGTGGTCGGGGCCGGCGTGGTCGGCCTCTCGACGGCGTACGCGCTGCTACGGCACGGTTCGGAAGCGACGGTGTTCGAGACGGGCGCACCGATGGCCGCCCGGTCGGCCGGCAGCTCGCGGATCTTCCGGCTCGCCCACGGTGACTCGGGCCTGGTCGCGTACGCGGCCGCGGCCGCCGGCCTGTGGGCGGACTGGACACACCGGGCCGGCAACAGGCTGGTCGGCCAGCAGACCACCGTGCTGACCGGCCCCGCGGCACCCGACTGGGCCACCGCGATGGCCGACGCGGGCGTGGACCACACGCTGGTGGACGAGGTCGACCCGGCGCTCGGCCTACCCGTGTCGACCCTGCCCGGCCCGGCGCTGATCGACCCGGCCGGCGGCGTCATCGACGCCCCGGCGACCGGCCGGTTCCTCCGCGCGGCGATCGGGAACCGGGTGCGCCAGGAGCACATCTACCGGATCGAGCCGCACGACGACTGGGTCACGGTGTACGGGTCGGGTGGCGTGCACGAGGTGGACCGGGTGGTGGTGGCGGCCGGGCGCGGGTCACTGGAGCTGGCCTCGCAGGTGGACCTGTACCTGCCGACGGAGCTGGCGCATCACGTCCGGTTCACGTTCCGGCTGAAGGACCCCGACGCGGTGCCGCCGTGCTGGCTGGACGGCACCCAGTCATGGCGGTCCGGGATCTCGAGCTACCAGCACCTGTCGGCGCCGGGCCTGTGGTCGATCGGCCTGAACCTGCCCCCCGAGGACGAGGAGTGGGAACGTGGCCGCGACGAGGTGATCGAGGACTCCCGCGAGCTGGTGCGGGCCTACGTGCGCGAGGCACTGGTCGGTGTCGGGGACGAGATCGTCGACGAGGTCTACTGCGACTCCCCGGCCTCCCTGGGCGACGGCGTCCACGTCGCGACGACCGGCCCGGTGACGGTCGTGTGGGGCGCGAACCTGTTCAAACACGCCCCGGCCATCGGCCAGACCCTCGCGAACGCGGCCGTCAGCGACACGTCTCCCCAGGTCCCCCGCCCGGAGTGAGCTACGGCCGGCCTGCCGCGTCCGCCAGCGTGCGCATGGCGTTCTCCAGGTCGCGGACGCGTTGTTCGGGGACCGCGTGGCCCGCGCTCGCCAGCCAGTTGGCCAGCATGCGGTGGCCGCCTTCGGTGAGGACCGACTCCGGGTGGAACTGGACGCCTTCGATGGGGAGCTCCCGGTGGCGCATGGCCATCACCACACCGGTGTCCGTCTCGCCCGTCACCTCGAAGACGTCGGCCGGGATGGTGTCGGGGAGGATCGTCAGCGAGTGGTACCGGGTCGCGGTGAACGGGTCCGGGAGGCCGGCCAGCACGCCGATACCCTTGTGGTGGACCTGGCTCGTCTTGCCGTGCAGCAGCTCCGGCGCGCGGTCGACCGTGGCGTCCCACGCCACGCCGATCGCCTGGTGGCCGAGGCACACGCCCAGCAGCGGGCGCCTGACCGCCGCGCACCAGCGGACCATGTCGACGCTGACCCCGGCTCGTTCCGGGGTGCTCGGACCGGGACTGACCAGCACCGCGTCGACGTCGTCGAGCACCGACGGGTTCAGCTCCGGCGCGTCGTTGCGCAACACGACACACTCGGCACCAAGCTGGGCCAGGTAGTGGACGAGGTTGTAGACGAAGCTGTCGTAGTTGTCGACCACCAGCACACGCATGCCACAGACTTTACTGCCACGGGAGGCCGACGTTGACCGATCTCGCCCGGCGGCTCGGCACACTCGACGCCACCGCGATCGGCCTTGGGTCGATGCTCGGCGCCGGGGTGTTCGCGGTCTTCGGGCCGGCCGCGGCGAGCGCCGGCGGATGGCTGCCGGTGGCGATTCTCGTGGCGGGGTTCGTCGCTTACTGTAACGCCGCGGCCTCCGCACAGCTGGCCGCCGTGTACCCGTCGTCCGGGGGTACGTACGTCTACGGGCGGGAGCGGCTCGGACCGTGGTGGGGGTTCACGGCCGGCTGGGGGTTCGTCGTCGGGAAGACCGCGAGCTGCGCGGCGATGGCGCTGACGTTCGCGGCGTACGTGGCGCCGGCGTACGCGAAGCCGGTCGCGGCCGGCGCCGTCGTCGTGCTCGTCCTGGTCAACCTGCGCGGGATCACCCGGACCGCACTCGTCACCAGGATCCTGCTCGGGATCGTGATTTTCCTGCTGTTACTGATAATCGTTCTGTCCATATCAGACGGATCGGCCGGGGCCGAGGGTCCCGCACAGCCGGTCGGACCGCTGGACGTGTTGCAGGCAGCGGGTTTGCTGTTCTTCGCCTTCGCGGGGTACGCGCGGATCGCCACCCTTGCCGAGGAGGTGGTCGAACCCCGGCGGACCATCCCACGCGCCATCGTCGGGGCCCTCGGCGGGGCACTGGTCATCTACCTCGCGGTCGGCGTCACCCTCCTGCACACCCTTGGCGCGGAACGACTTTCGCGGTCCACCGCACCACTCTCCGACGCCGTCGGTCCACGGTGGACGTTCCTGGTGACCATCGGTGCCGGGGCCGCCAGTCTCGGTGCGTTGCTCGCGCTCATCGCCGGCGTCGGACGTACGGCGCTCGCCATGGCACGCGAGCACGACCTGCCGCGCTGGCTGGCCGCCGTGCACCCGAAGTTCGCCGTGCCGCACCGGGCGGAGCTGGCCGTCGGCGTCGTCGTGTGCGTGCTCGTGCTGACCACCGACCTCCGCGCGGTGATCGGCTTCTCGTCGTTCGGCGTGCTCGTCTACTACGCCGTGGCGAACCTGTCCGCGGCCACCCAGACCGGCGCCGACCGCCGCTGGCCACGGTCACTCAACGTGATCGGCCTGGCCGGCTGCCTCCTGCTCGCCGCCACCCTCCCGCTCGGCTCGGTACTGGTCGGCCTCGGCGTGTTCGCCGTCGGCCTGGCCGGTCGCGCCGTTACTGCGGGGTGGTGACGTTGTTGAACGGCAGCAGCGGCTCCGCCCACGGGAACACGATGAACATCAGCAGCGCCACGAACCCCAGCACCAGCGCCGTGGCCAACACCAGCCGGACCGCGAACGGGCCCGGCAGGTGCTGCCAGATCCAGGCGTACATCAGGAGATCTCCTTCATCTCCGGCGGCGTCCAGTTCGGCTTGGCCGGGTCCTTCGCCCACTGCTTGACCAACACCGCGTGCACGATCAGGCGCTGCTTGTCGGAGAACCGGGGATGACAGGTCGTGAGCGTCATCAGCGCGGCCTGTTCACCCGCGCTGGGCGCCGTGGACGAACCGGGTACCGGGGCGACCACGAGGCCGTCGCTCGGCGTCACGATCTGCTGGCCGACCACGTTCTTGTACGGGCCGCCGAGCACGGAGACGCCCTTGCACTTCGCCTCCTTGCCCTGGTTCTCGGCCCAGCCGGCCTTCTCCTCCTCTTTGGGCAGCGCGCGGTAGACGAACCAGTTGTTCTGGGTCTCCACCACGATCGCGTCGCAGGAGCCGATCAGGTTGATGTCGTTGAACGGCGCGCCCTTGCCGACCCGGTGGCCGGCGACGGCGAAGTTGCCCGCCTCGCCCGGGTACGCCGTGTGCGTGTAGTGACCCGGGCCGATCTCCAGGCTCTCCGCCGTGGTGCCCTCCACGATCGTGAAGTGGTAGTCGGCGCCGAAGGACGGGATGTACATCTTGGCGAAGCCGTCGCCCTCGCCGAGGCCCGTGAAGTGGTCCTGGCGCTGCGGGTCCTCGGTCTTCTGCTTCCACTCGTTGTCCAGCACGCTCGTGGCGTCGCGCTGCTTGCCGGCGGAGATCAGGTCCGTCCAGTAGACCTCGTAGACGACGAACAGCAGCACGACGAGGCCGAGTGTGATCAACACCTCGCCGATGGTGCGGACGACCGTGCGCACTGGGTCCTTCCGCGGGGGTGCGGGGCGTAACAACTCTTTGGGAATGCGAACGGTCGGTGGCTCGGGAAGCCGCCGCCGCGGATACGGCGACGGCGCCCGGTTGCCCAGGTCGCCGGAGATTCGGCCCGCCCCACGGCCGACGTGCTCAACGGTGCCCACGCGAGCGCTCCCTTCGAGGTCCCCGACCTATGGGTTCGCCGATGCCCTCGGCTACGTTAACGTGTTGCAGAGTGGTGTTTGTGCCCAAGCTACACGCCAGTGAGGACTCCCATGCCTAAGTCCAAGGTCCGCAAGAAGGCTGTCTACACGCCACCCACTGACCGGCGTACCCCGGTCAAGGTGAAGACCGCGGGTCCGTCGCACCCGATCTACGTCGCGGTGATGCTTGGCGTGATGATCCTGGGGCTGGCCTGGCTTGTGGTCAACTACATCGCGGGGGAAAGCATCCCCTTCATGGCCGACCTCGGCAACTGGAACTTCGCCATCGGCTTCGCCCTGATGATCGGCGGGCTGCTGATGACCATGCGGTGGCGCTAGCTTTCCGCTGGCAGTTGACCTCGACTCGCCCGTTCAGCGCAGAGTAATTGAACCACACGGGTGTAAGTCATCCCCAGTGTGGACAACTGCTGTGGATAACTCGCATTCGCGGCTCTCCCGAATCCGGAGTGTGACGGCATCCGTGACCCCGCCACCAGCGAAAACGTGGTCACCACAGCCCGCCGTGGTGACCCTGTCCTGGGTGCTGGCGGCCGCGGCCGCCGCGTGGGCCGCGCTGGCCGATGATCCACCCGGTCGAGTGCTGCTCGGCGTGGTGGCGCTGCTGCTCGCACTGACCGGGCTCTACACCACGGTGGCACGCCCGCGGCTCGCCGCCGACCGGGACGGCATCGCCGTCCGTGGGCTGACCGGCACCCGGACGTGGACGTGGGCCGAGGTGAACGTACGGCTTGTCCGCACCCGCCGCCTCGGCCGCGAGTCCGCCACCATCGAGGTGGACGCGGGGAATGCCGAGGAGCCGGCCCTGGTGGTGCTCGGCCGGTTCGACCTCGGCGCCGACCCGGTCGACGTCGTCGACGAGCTCCTGGCGCTGCGGACCTAGTGTCCCGCGCCGGAAATCAGGCAACTAATTCGGCGGCCCAGCTTCCTGCTGGCGGCGTTACCGGTTCGCCCAAGTACCACCCAGTACGAGGGCGAACCGGCGCCTTGCCAGCAGAAACCTGGATCCACCGACTTAATCACCGCATTCCCGGCGCGGGACACTAGCCGAGCCCCGTGCAACCGAAGAGGCGCCCGTCGACGGTCACCGAGTCGCAGGCGTCCATCGCGCCGATCCGCAGGGCGACCACGACGACGAGCACGACGGAGATCGCCACGCACGCCAACACCTGGAAACGGACCAGGTTCTCGTTCCTCGGCGCGTAGACCAGCGCCGCCGTCGCCAGCGCGCCGACCACGAGCCCGCCGAGGTGGCCGAGCAGCGAGATGCCCGGCAGCGTGATCGACAGGACGATGTTGATCCCGAGCAGGATCAACACGGGCCGGGGGTTCATCTTGGCGCGGAACACCACGACCGCGATCCCGCCGAACAGGCCGTAGATCGCCCCGGACGCGCCGGCGACGCTACCGAGCGACTCGCCGAACAGCATCACCGCGACCGAGCCGCCGAGCAGGGCGAGCACGTAGACGGCCAGGAACCGGACGCGGCCGAGCACGATCTCGAGGTCGCGCCCCAGCACGTACAGAGCGAACATGTTGAAGATGAGGTGCACGGGGCCGTAGCCGCCGTAGTTGCCGAAGTGCAGGAAGCCGGAGGTCACCAGGCGCCAGTAGTCGCCGCCGGCGACCAGGCTGGGGATGAGCGTCCAGTCGACGAACAGGCTCGACCGGTCGTTGTCGACGATGCTGTGCGCCTGGTACGCGGTGAAGGCGAACACCAGCACGTTCAGGAGGATGAGCACCGGCACGACGACCATCGGCCGGGTGCCCGCGCGGCTGCGGGCGCCCGAGACGTCCCGCGCCGGGCGGACCGTCTTGCCGCCCTCGGCCACGCAGTCGACGCACTGGTAGCCGACCGAGGCCTCCCGAAGGCAGTCCGGACAGGCCGGCCGATCGCACCGCACGCAGCGCAGACCGGTCGGCCGGTCGGGATGTCTCACGCAGGCGGGCAGGCCCTGCTGCCTGTTGACGGACAACTCAGCCCCGCTCGACGCTGACCCGCTCCACGACGATGTCTTCCTCCGGCTTGTCGTGCGGCGGCGTGGTCTTGGTCGTCGCGATCGTGTCCACCACGTTCCGCGAGTCCTGGTCGGCCACCTCGCCGAAGATCGTGTGCTTGAAGTTCAGCCACGTCGTCGGCGCCACGGTGACGAAGAACTGCGAGCCGTTCGCGTTGGCGCGGCCCGGGTTGGCCATGCCGAGCAGGTACGGCTTGTTGAACTGCAGCTCGGGGTGGAACTCGTCGGCGAACTCGTAGCCGGGGCCGCCCCGGCCGGTACCGGTCGGGTCGCCGGTCTGGATCATGAAGCCGTCGATGACCCGGTGGAAGATCATGCCGTCGTAGAAGGGCCCGGAGGTGCCGCCCTTGGAGTTGCGCGGGGCGTACTCCTTGGTGCCCTCGGCGAGTCCCACGAAGTTGGCCACGGTCTTGGGGGCCTGATCAGGGAAAAGGTTGATCCGGATGTCGCCCTTCGAGGTGTGCAGGGTTGCCGACACCTTCACCCCGACAAGGGACTCGTTGCTTTCAGCCACCTCTTCATCGTGCCATCCACAGCAGGATCGTTCCGGAAGGGGCAGGATAGTAGGTGTCCGACAACCCACCCTGGAGCGAACAATGGACGATGTGAAGGCCATGACCCGGGCCGGAGAGACGGTCGGCAAGGCCGTCAGCTCGGGATGGGGCGCAGCGCGTCGTAATGCCAAGCGCGCTGGTCAGGCCAGCGTTGAAGCCACTTCGCGGGCCGCCCGTAAAGCCGACCGCAAGCTGACCGAGCGCGGGGTCGCGCCACGGCAGCTCGCCGAGGCGCTGGCCGAGGGCGCGGAGGAGGTTCGTCAGGAGGTCGCCAAGACCACCCGGCGGGCGCGGCGGAAGCTGGCCAAGACGGCCAAGCACACCCGCAAGGACCTGGCCAAGGCCGCCAAGCAGGCCCGCAAGGACGCCAAGAAGAGCAAGGCGGCCAAGTCGGCGAGGCAGGTCAGGGCCGACGCGGCGAAGCTGACGGCGTCCGCCAAGGCGGAGGCGGTCAAGCTGAAGAAGCGGGTGCGCGAGGAGGCCGCGGCACTGGCCGCGGAGAAGCCGAAGCGCAAGCGTCGCTGGCCGAGGCTGCTGCTGCTCGTGATCATCGCGGGTGGCGTGGCGGCCGTGGTGCGCAGCAAGACGGCTCAGCAGGACGAGCTGTTGCCGCCACCGCGTCCGGTCGAGCCGGTGGACAACAAGCCGGAGGAGACCGACGCGTCGCAGAACGGCCAGTCGCAGAAGTCGAGCACGAAACGCTAGGTGCTCGTGCTTTCCTGAGCCCCGCCGGTGTACGCCGGCGGGGCTTGGTCTTTCAGAGACCTTCAGAGACCTTCAGAGACGACTTTCAGAGACGACTTTCAGAGACCCAGCGACTCGATCGCCTGCTGCGCGATCTGCTTGGCCTTGATCGTCTGCTCCTGGTTGGTGGAGACGATGACGGCCGACGCGTCCTTGGCGACCGCGTAGACCGCGCCGTCGTCGGTGGCCTCCGCGCCGCCCTTCCAGCCGCCGGCGAGCTCGGCCGGGTTGGACGTGGCGACGGGCGCGGCGTCGTCGACGAGCGCCTTCGCGACGCTCGCGTCACCGGTGTAGACGCGGACGGTCAGCTGCACCGAGCCGTCCGGCCGGTAGAAGAAGCACGCCGGCGGCTGGTCGGCCGAGGTCTTCACGCTGCCGACATGTTGGCCGTTGGTGTCCGCGACGTAGTCTTCGTCGAGGTACGGGCAGGGTCCGGCGCCGGCCGGCTGCGGATCGGGCGGCAGCGCGGCCTGGGTGGGGCCCGCGGTCGACGACGGCGTGGTCACGTCGACCGTCGGATCGTCCGTGGCCTCGTCCGTGCAGCCGGCGAGCGCGACAACCAGCAGGGGGCCGAGCAGGAGAGCGCGTTTCATAGGGCGCTGAGTCAACCACATGGGGAGAAGTCCATGTTTCGCAACCTGTTCCTCGTGCTGGTCCCCGGCGCCGACCCGGCCGGGAGGGTCGTGCACGCGGACGAGCTGTCGGAGACGACCATCGTCCCGGTCCCGTCCGCGGCGGTGGCGACGGCGGTGGCGGCCTCCTTCGGCGCGGTGAGCCTGATCGAGCTGTACGGGGGTCTTGGCTTCGAGACGGCGGCCGCCGTGCTGGCGGTCGCGCCGGGGGTGCCGGTGGGTTTTCCGGGCCTGGCGCTGCCGCCGGTCGCGTCGGCGGTGCTGTTCGAGGACCCCGAGCCGGGGCGATGGACGTTCGGTGCCACGACGGTGATGACGGTGCAGTCGGTGGCTTCGGTTGCCCCGGTGGCCGTGTCGCTGGTGGCCGCGGGCGCCGAGCGGGTGGAGCTGTGCGGCGGCATGGGCCCGGTGCCGGCGGCCGAGGTGGCCGCGGCGGTCGACGTGCCGGTCACGACGGTGCTGTTCGGCTTCGAGTCGCTGCCACCGGCGGTGGCGTACCGGACCCGCTTCGAAGAGGCGCTGTCACAGAGGCCGAACGGTTGATTGCGTTCCGTGTTCTCGCGACTAACGTGAGAGAAAGTCACGTATGTCGTTCGAGGAGGCGCTCACATGGTCCGCCGGATTGCCGTTCTCGTGTCCGCACTCGTCGCCGCTCCACTGCTGGTAGCGGCCCCGGCGTCGGCGATCCCCGCGTGCAGGGCGGGGTTCCAGTGCGACCGCGTGTACTACACGGACGCGACCCACGATGTCGCGGTCGGCGGCTTCACCAGGTTCTGCGACGGCTCCACGATCACGTGGGGCGAGACGACGTCGTTCCAGGTGACGAGGCAGGCGGCGTGCCAGTAAGGCGCGCGAACTCCCAGGGATCGTGGGCACTGACGAGGGTGACCTTGCCGGCGAGTCGACGTAGGCGCGCCTGGGTGTCGAGACGCAGGTCGTGGTCGACCTCGGACCGCGTCTGGACGATGTCGAGCACCGGATGCGGCTCGGGCGTGGCGTCGAGTTCGCGGTGGTAGTCGTAGGCGTCGCCGCAGTGCAGTAGCCACGTGTCGCCGTCCGCGACGGCGACACCCGTGTGGCCGGCAGTGTGTCCACCGAGAGGGACGAGCTGGATCGCCGGCGGGAGACCGCGTGGCTGGATCGCGGGTAGCCCGAACCACTCCCGGTCGGTTTCCGCGTAGGTGGCCCACTTCGGCCCGTGCGCCCAGTGGGCGGGCCGGTACCGGAAGCTGGGCGCCTCGGCCAGGGCGGCGTCGAGTTCGGCGGCCAGGACGTGGACCTGGGCGTCCGGGAAGTCGGGCAGGCCACCACAATGGTCGACGTCGAGGTGGGTGAGAAGGATGTGCCGCACGTCGTCGGGCTCGAAGCCGCGCCGGGCGAGCTGGCGGACCGCCGTCTCGTCCTCGTCGAGCAAGGGTTGGGCCATCTCGACCCATGCGGCGCCGAGGGTGTTGCCGGGATCGCGGACGTCGCCGAGCCCGAGCCCGGTCTCGACGAGGACGAGCCCGTCGTCGGTCTCGACCAGCAGGCAGTGGTTGACGGCATGCGCGGGCGGCGGGCCGGCGTAGGTCGCCTCGATCCGCCGAACGGACCCGCAGTTGAGGTGCTGAATCTTCATGCCGGCTACCCTCCGACTTCAAGCGCGGTTCAAGTCAAGGGAGCGGCCGATGTTGCTCGACATCGCCGAGGTGGCGTCGAAGTCCGGACTGGCCCCGTCGGCACTACGGTTCTACGAGAAGCGGGGCTTGCTGACCTCGGCGGGCCGCAACGGCCTACGTCGCGCGTACGAGCCCGAGGTCCTGGACCGGCTCGCGCTGATTGTTTGCGCACGCGGCGCCGGCTTCACGATCGCCGAGATCGCGAGGTTCCTGGTCGCCACACCCGGGGACACCGAGTTGCGGGTCCGGATGGCGGCCAAGGCACGCGATCTGGAAGAGGACATAGCGCGTCTGGCACGAATGCGCGACAGCCTCCGTCACGCCGCGACCTGCGACCACGAGCCGTTGGTGGAGTGCCCGGACTTCAAGCGCGCGGTATCACCGCCGAAAGAAACACACTGACACTCACCCCGGTGACACGTCCCGGCACGCCCGCCCAGACCATGAGCCATCTAGTTTGAACGTGCGACGATAGATCCAGTATCCGGTCTGTCGTCGCGGAAGGTCGCACGGTGTCATTCCCGCCGTGCCTGGCACCAGCTCTCTCTGGCGCGACCGTGCGTCAGCTGAGCCATTCGCGCCGGGAGACAGCATCGGGCGCCGTGCTCGTCCCTGAAGTGTCGCGCCAGCGACCGATCCTGTACTCGTTCCGTGACGTCGTCGCTCTGAGGACCTGTGTCTACCTACGGAAGGACTCCTCTCCGCAGCGAGTCAGACAGTCGCTGGGCAACCTGCGAAACCTGGGCGAAGTGGGGCACCTGTCGCAGTACACGCTTGTCTCAGACGACGGAAGCATCGTTCTGGTCAGGAACGATGAGGCCATCGACCTCGTCGAGCACCCTGGGCAGTTCGTCATGGCCGAGATGAGCGACGTACTGGGTCCCATCGTCAACAGGAATGACGTACAGATACCTCCCCTGCTCAGGCCCAACGATCATGTCGAGGTCGATCCAGAGATCAGGTCCGGGCACCCGGTGGTCACAGGAACACGTGTGCCCTACGAGAACGTGGCGGGATTCGTCGCTGATGGCGTGCCGATGAGGTCGATCAAGGACTATTGCCATCGGTGGATGCGAATGCGGCCGCAGACGCATGGGAGTTCGCCAAGTACGTGGACAGCTGGCGGCCGAGGGAACGGCGACAGACCCCGGTTGCCTGATGCGGATCTTGTTAGACGCTGACACGCCGATCCAACTACTACCCGTGCTCCGTCGCGTCCCTGCCGACACATCGAGTTGATCATGTTCATGACCTCGGATGGTCGGGCAAGAAGGACATTCCACTCTTGCGGGATGCGAGCGCGCTCTACGAGGTGTTCGTGACCAACGACGCGAACCAGTTCGACGATCCACACGAGACAGCCGCAATCCGGAAGTCTCGGCTACACCATGTGCGGTACGGACAGAGACAGCCAGGCCTGCGGGGCCTGGCGCTCGCGATTGGCGCGGTCGTCGCCGCGATGCCTGGTGTGATGGAGCATCTGGAGGATGCGAAGACCCAACGGCTGATCCAGGTCAAAGGGCTCGATCCGAACCCCAACCGCCGGTTCGACAGCATCGATCCTGTGCGACAGCCGCCGAGGTACTGGCAGTAACGCAGGTCGAGGTAGCCGTTCAGAAGTCACAAGCTGAGCTGTACGGCGGCCGACGAAAGATCAAAAAGCCGAAAAGGGCCGTCGTGCGGACCGTCACTATCCCAAGATCATCCTTGGGAAGCACGAACTTCAAGAAGCAAGCGCGTGACCTGGGGCTCGTCGACTGAAAGGCAAGCGTGCTCGCCAGGAGAACGCGGTGAGTCCGAGGGGGCACGCGGGTGAGGACGTAAGCCAGTGCGAACGGCCCAGGCGGCGGGGGACAGACCTGCTGACCGGTGCCTTTGCCCTCGGGCATCTTCGTGGAGACGAGGGGAATCGAACCCCTAACCCCTGCCTTGCAAAGGCAGTGCTCTGCCAATTGAGCTACGTCCCCGGGGAGCGTGGGGGTCGCCCACGCTCGGGCTGGCGGGCGCGAGGCTCGCCAGGTGTGATCTAGCCGGTGTCAGGCCTTCTTGGCGCCTGCGGCAGGAGCGGTAGCCTCGCGCCACAGGTCGTCCTGCGCCTTGGCGGACTTGCTGCGGCGAATCACGAAGAGAACGCCGCCGGCCACGGCTGCCAGTGCGAGAAGCTTCTTCACGTCCATTGCCTCCTTCGGCAAAACAAAGACCTACTACGCTCGCGAACCCCTGTTGATCCCTGCGAGCGGCCCCACAAGTCTGCCATAGGCCCGCTCAAAGGGAAGCGAAGCCTTGCGACAACCGAGATCACGCTGGGTCGACAACCAACCACACCGTGCGGGGGTCTGGGGGCGCTCTGCCCCCAACACAACAAACGAACGACCCAGCGAGGTGGCCGACAAAGGCCACCGAGCAGGGTCGTCCAGAGTTCGTCCGTGGGCCTAGGAGGACTTGAACCTCCGACCCCTTCGTTATCAGCGAAGTGCTCTAACCGCCTGAGCTATAGGCCCCGGATGCGTTGAGAAGACTACAACACCCGGATCACTCGCGTTCTGCCAGGGTGACCTCCAGGCCGCCTGCCAGGTCGGCCGACACGTTGTAGATGAACGCGCCCACCGTCGCCAGTGCGCTGAAGAGGACGATGTTCACCGCGCCGATGATCGCGGCTACGCCGAAGACGCGGCCGGCGCTGATCAGGGGTTCGCCCGTCTCACTGGAGCCCTGGAGCAGCTCGTCGGAGATGCCGTTCAGGTTGTCCCACACGCCCATGCCGTCGAGCACGGCGTACAGGATGCCCACCGCCACCAGCCAGACGAAGAACAGTGCCACGCCCAGCACCAGCGACAGCTTCAGTACCGACCACGGGTCGAAGCGCTTGATCTGCAGGTTGGCTCGGCGTGGGCCGCGGCCGGGCCTGCGTAGTGCGCTCGGGGCCGCCGCACCCACCGCGCGCAGCGGGCCCGTGGACGACGGGCTGCCCGCGTTGTCCAGGTTCACCGGGGTGCGGGCCGCCGACGGGATGCCACCCGGCGGGGTGTTCTGCCGGGGCGGGTTGTGCGGCACGTTGACCGTCTGGGCGTCGGAGCCGCCGAACAAACTCGCCGCGGCCGTGCCCGTCACTACCGGGCGTTCGACGCGGACGGTCTTCTCCCCCGAACCCGGGGGTGGGGTCGGCTGGCTCGTGGGCTGGGTCGGCTTCTCGCTCTGTGCCCGCTGCCACGGTGGTGGCGGCGTGCCGTGGCTCAGCTCCAGGTCGTCGCCGCCGGCCACGTTTGTCGTGGCCGGCGGCTTCTGACCGTTGCCATCGTGGTTACCACCGGCAGCCTGGTCGACCTGCTGGGCCGGGCCGCTGGTGGCGACGGCGGACGTCTGGGCCGCATCCGCTCCCTGGTCGGTGCGTCCGGGCTTCTCAGGTGGTGTCACGCGGGTCCCCTACGTCTGTCGCGTCTTACTCTTGTGACTCGGTCGGCGTATCGCCGCCCTCGGTGATGACGCCTTGCTCGTTGACTGCGTTGCCTGCCGCCGACAATTGGGCCGTGTCGGTTGGGGCCGGGTCGCCGTCGGCGTCGGATTCCGCACCATTGCCGTTTTCGACCTCCGCACTGCGTGCGATGGCGACGAGGGTGGTGCCTTCGCCCAGGTTCATCAGGCGGACCCCCTTCGTCTGCCGGCCGGCCTTGCGGACCTCCCTGGCCGAGGTCCTGATGACCCCGCCCGCGGAGGTGATCGCGTACAGCTCGTCCTCCTCGTCGACGATGACTGCACCCACAAGCCTGCCACGCTTGCTGTCGTACTGAACGGTGAGCACACCCTTGCCGCCCCGGCCCTGGACCGGGTAGTCGCTGATGGGCGTGCGCTTGGCGTAGCCGCCGTTGGTCGCGACCAGCAGGAACGTGTCCTCGTGCACGACACCCAGGGTCAGCAGTTCGTCACCGTCGTTGAACCGCATGCCCAGCACGCCGGACGTCGCGCGGCCCATCGGGCGCAGTGCCTCGTCGCTCCCGTGGAAACGGATGGACTGGGCGCCGGCGGACACCAGGAGCAGATCGTCGTCCGCCGAGCACAGCACGGCGCCGACCAGCTCGTCGTCCTCGCGGAGGTTTATGCCGATCAGCCCGCCCGCGCGGTTGGAGTCGAAGTCGGACAGCTTGCTCTTCTTGACCAGGCCGCTCTTGGTCGCGAGCACCAGGTACGGCGCGACCTCGTAGTCCTTGATCTCGATGACCTGTGCGATCTGCTCGTCCGGCTGGAACGCGAGCAGGTTCGCCACGTGCTGGCCGCGTGCGTTGCGGTTTGCCTCCGGCAGTTCGTACGCCTTGGCCCGGTACACCCGGCCCTTGTTGGTGAAGAACAGGATCCAGTCGTGCGTGGAGCACACGAAGAAGTGCGCCACGATGTCGTCCTGTTTCAGGCCGGCGCCCTGGACGCCCTTGCCGCCACGCTTCTGCGCCCGGTACAGGTCCGTCTTCGTCCGCTTCGCGTAACCCGTGCGGGTGATCGTGACGACGACGTCCTCGACCGCGATCAGATCCTCGACCGACACGTCGCCGTCGAACGGGATGATCTGGGTGCGCCGGTCGTCGCCGTGCTTGTCGACGATCTCCATCAGCTCGTCGCGGACGATCGAACGCTGGCGCTCCGGCTTGGCCAGGATGTCCTGCAGGTCAGCGATGACCGTCTCGATCTCGGCCAGCTCCTCGATGATCTTCTGCCGTTCGAGGGCGGCGAGGCGGCGCAGTTGCATCTCGAGGATGGCGTTGGCCTGGATCTCGTCGACCCCGAGCAGACCGATCAGGCCGGTGCGGGCCTCGTCGACGGTCGGCGACCGGCGGATCAAAGCGATGACCTCGTCCAGCATGTCCAGCGCCTTGACCAGACCACGCAGGATGTGGGCCCGCTCCTCCGCCTTGCGCAACCGGTAGCGGGTGCGCCGGACGATGACGTCGACCTGGTGGCGGACGTAGTGCCGGATCATCTGGTCCAGCCGCAGCGTGCGCGGCACGCCGTCGACCAGCGACAGCATGTTCACGCCGAAGTTGTGCTGGAGCTGGGTGTGCTTGTACAGGTTGTTCAGCACGACCTTGGCGACCGCGTCCCGCTTGAGCGTGATCACGATCCGCATGCCGGCCCGCTTCGACGACTCGTCGTCGACGTTCGCGATGCCGCCGACCTTGCCGTCCCGGACGAGCGCCGCGATGTTCTCGATGAGGTTGTCCGGGTTCACCTGGTAGGGCAGCTCGGTGACGACCAGGATCGTGCGGCCCTTGGCGTCCTCGTCGACCTCGACGACCGCACGCATGCGCACCGAGCCGCGGCCGGTGCGGTAGCAGTCCTCGATGCCGCGCGTGCCGAGGATCAGGCCCTTGGTCGGGAAGTCGGGACCCTTGATCCGCGTCATCATCGCGGCGAGGGTCTCGTCGTCGGAGGCGTCCCAGTTCTCGAGCGCCCACACCACGCCGGCGGCGACCTCGCGCAGGTTGTGCGGCGGGATGTTGGTCGCCATGCCGACCGCGATCCCGTTGCTGCCGTTGACGAGCAGGTTCGGGATACGGGCCGGCAGGACGTCCGGCTCCTGCGTCTTGCCGTCGTAGTTGTCCGAGAAGTCGACGGTCTCCTCGGTGATGTCCTGCAGCATCGCCATGGCCAGCGGCGTCATGCGTGCTTCGGTGTACCGCATGGCGGCCTGTGGATCGTTGCCCGGCGAGCCGAAGTTGCCCTGACCGTCGATCAGCGGGTACCGCATGGACCACGGCTGCGCGAGGCGGACGAGTGCGTCGTAGATCGCGGAGTCGCCGTGGGGGTGGTAGTTACCCATGACGTCGCCGACGATGCGCGAGCACTTGACGTGGCTGCGCTCCGGTCGCAGTCCCGTGTCGTACATCGAGTAGAGGACGCGCCGGTGGACGGGCTTCAGGCCGTCGCGGACGTCGGGCAGCGCACGGGACACGATGACGGACATCGCGTAGTCGATGTAGGAGCGCTGCATCTCGTGCTGGATGTCGACCGGCTCGACGCGGTCGTTCTCCGGCGGCCCGGGAGGCAAGGTCTCGGTCACGAAGTTCCTTTCAAACGCATTCCGCGACGACTACACGTCGAGGAAGCGGACATCCTTGGCGTTGCGGGTGATGAACGAGCGGCGGGCCTCGACGTCCTCGCCCATCAGCACGCTGAACAGTTCGTCCGCCTGGGCGGCGTCGTCGAGCGTCACCTGAAGGAGCAGGCGGTGCGCCGGGTCCATGGTGGTCTCCCACAGCTCGTCGGCGTTCATCTCGCCGAGACCCTTGTACCGCTGGATGCCGTCGTCCTTGTTGATCTTCTTGCCCGACTCGAGGCCGGCCTTCATCAGGCCGTCGCGCTCGCGGTCGGAGTAGGCGAACTCCGGCTCGGTGCGCTGCCACTTGATCTTGTACAGGGGCGGCTGCGCGAGGTACACGTAGCCGTGCTCGACCAGCCCGCGCATGAACCGGAACAGCAGCGTCAGCAGCAGGGTCCGGATGTGCTGGCCGTCGACGTCCGCGTCGGCCATCAGCACGATCTTGTGGTACCGCAGCTTCTGCTCGTCGAAGTCCTCGTGGATGCCGGTGCCCAGCGCCGTGATCAGGCTCTGGACCTCCGTGTTCTTGAGGACCCGGTCGATGCGGGCCTTCTCCACGTTGATGATCTTGCCGCGGATGGGGAGGATCGCCTGGAAGCGCGAGTCACGCCCCTCCTTGGCCGAGCCACCCGCGGAGTCGCCCTCCACGATGTAGAGCTCGCACTCCTCCGGGTTGGTCGACCGGCAGTCCTTCAGCTTGCCGGGCAGGCCTCCGATGTCGAGCGCGCCCTTGCGGCGGACCAGCTCCCTGGCCTTGCGGGCCGCCATCCGGGCCTGGGCCGAGGAGACCGCCTTCGTCACGATGGTCCGTGCGTCGGACGGGTTGCGCTCGAACCAGTCGGCCAGCATCTCGTTGGCGTTCGTCTGCACGAAAGTCTTGGCCTCGGTGTTGCCGAGCTTCTGCTTGGTCTGCCCCTCGAACTGCGGCTCGGCCAGCTTGATGGAGATGATCGCGGCCAGGCCCTCGCGGATGTCGTCGCCCGTGAGGTTCTGGTCCTTCTCCTTCAGCAGCTTCTTGTCGCGCGCGTACACGTTGACCACGCGGGTGAGCGCGGCGCGGAAGCCCTCCTCGTGGGTACCGCCCTCGGCCGTGTTGATCGTGTTGGCGAACGTGTACACCGACTCGCTGTAGCCGGTGTTCCACTGCATCGCCACCTCGACCTCGACGCCCTCGCCCTTCGCCTCGAAGGAGATGACGCTCTGGTGGATCGCCTCGCGCGTGTGGTTGATGTGCTTGACGAAGTCCTCGAGCCCGCCCGGGTAGTGGTAGGTGCGCTCCTTGACCCGCGCGGCGTGCCCCTCGGCGTCCTCGTGGGTCTCCTCCTCGGCCACCCGCTCGTCCCGCAGGATCATGGTGAGGCCCTTGTTGAGGAAGGCCATCTCCTGGAGCCGGCGCGCGATGGTCTCGGCGTTGTACGTCGTCGTCTCGAAGATGCCGGCGTCCGCCCAGAAGGTGACCGATGTGCCCGTGACGTCGGTGTCGCCGTGGTCGGTCAGCGGCCCCGGCTCCGAGCGGTCGTAGTGCTGGCGCCAGATCTTGCCCTTGTAGTGCACCTCGATGTCGAGCTTGGTGGACAGCGCGTTGACCACGGAGACGCCGACGCCGTGCAGGCCGCCGGACACCGCGTAGGTGTCGCTGTCGAACTTGCCACCGGCGTGCAGCTCGGTCAGGACGATCTCGATCGTCGGCCTGTTGTACTCGGGGTGTATCTCGACCGGGATGCCTCGCCCGTCGTCGACGACGCGCACACCGCCGTCGGCCAGCAGCGTGACCTCGACCCTCGTCGCGTAGCCCGCCATCGCCTCGTCGACGGAGTTGTCGACGACCTCCTGGATCAGGTGGTGGAGACCGCGCTCACCGGTTGACCCGATGTACATGCCGGGCCGCTTGCGAACAGCTTCGAGGCCTTCCAGCTTCTTGATGGAGGACGCGTTGTATTCATGGTTGTTGTTCGCCACGGGCGGGGGTTCTCCTGTCCGGAAAGGGCCTAGCCGATCGCCTGTCTCAATAGTACTGGTGCGCGCGTGCAGAAGGGGGCGAACACACCCCTAGCTCCGTCGCAGACGCGTTCAACAGCTCCCGACCGACCCCGTACGCGTGCGGCGGTTGTTCTCCGCCGATTTCACACCTTCCGCCCCGATAGCGCCAACCGGGGTCACCCGTAGGTGTCGCGCGGCCCCCGGCCACGTACGTGCCGTGGTCCATACCGCCAGCTCGGGGCGGTGGGACCGAGCACTTTCAGCCTCTTGACCACGTCATTTCCGACGCCGGCGGCGATCTTGACCAGGAGCTGCTTCTGGAGCAGGCGGAGCTGTGTCGCCCATGCGGTCGAGTCGGCCTGCACGGTGAGTTCCGCGTCCTTCAGCTCGACCGGCCGCGCGTGCTCGGCGACGTCCTCGCCGACGATCAGGTGCCAGCGGTCGAAGAGGCGACCCGTGGTGAGCCGTCCGTTCCACCCGCGGTCGAGTGCGACCCGGCCGAGCAGCCGCCCCAGCAGCTGCGGGTCCCGCTCGTCGGCGCCGGCTCCGGACCAGCGCCGCCTGCGCCGGTTGACCGCGCCCGCGCCACGCGCCACGGACCTGTTCCGCTTGGCCGCCGGGCCGCCGGTCTGCTCACGCGCCGCAGCCAGCGCGGCGCGCGCGAGGTCCGACCCGCGCAGCTGTGGATAGTCACCTTCCGTAGCGGATCGAGCATCGGCCCCAACATCAACACCCTTTTGGGTGGTCAGGTCGCCCGATTCCCCCCCGTTGGGGGTTACCGACGGACGCGGCGTGACAGCTTTATCCACACTATCCACAGGTTTGTCCCCAGCTGTGGTACTCGTCACATCGCTGTCGATCACTCACGGTGGACCTCCCCGTCGGCGACAAGGTAGCGAGCGCCGGCCAGCTCCTTCGGCACGTCCTCCGCCACCGCGGCGGTCACCAGCACCTGTTCGGCCGCGACCGACACCTCGGCGAGACGCTCGCGCCTCCTGCGGTCCAGCTCCGCGAAGACGTCGTCGAGCACGAGCACCGGCTCGTTGCCGTCGGCCCGGAGCAGCTCGTAGGAGCCTAGGCGCAGCGCCAGCGCGAACGACCACGACTCGCCGTGCGACGCGTAGCCCTTCGCCGGGAACGCGTCGAGTGTCAGCTCCAGCTCGTCGCGATGCGGGCCGACGAGGCTCACTCCGCGGTCCAGCTCCTGGTCGCGGCCCGCGCTCATGGCCGCGAGCAATGCGTCGGTCAGTACCTCCATGTCGGCGCGCCCGGTCGTGCCGTAGTCGTCGGGGAACGAGTCGGCGATGCCGGAGCGGTACCGGATCGTCGCCGGCCGCGACTCGGGTGCGACCCCGGCGTACGCGGCCGTGACGTGGTCGGCCAGATCGGCGACAAGGTCCAGCCGGGCGGCGAGCAGCTCGGCGCCGTGCCGGGCGAGGTGCCCGTCCCAGACGTCCAGGGTGCCCAGCGCGTCGCCGCCGCTCTTGCCGGCGCGGCGCGCGTGGCCGGACGACTTCAGCAACGCGTTCCGCTGCCGCAGCACCCGGTCGTAGTCCGCGCGAACCCCGGCGTACCGGGGCGTGCGCAACACCAGCAGGTCGTCCAGGAAGCGGCGCCGCTCGCCGGGGTCGCCACGCACCAGGGCGAGGTCCTCGGGTGCGAACAACACTGTCCGCAGAATCCCGAGCACGTCCCTGGTTCTGGGCACCGGCCCCCTGTTCACCCGCGCGCGGTTGGCCTTGCCGGCGGTGATCTCCAGCTCGATCGTCAGCTCACGGCCCTCGTTGACGACAGCGGTCCGCACGATCGCGCGGGCGCAGCCGTGCCGGATGAGGGGCGCGTCGGTCGCCACCCGGTGCGAGCCGAGCGTCGCCGCGTAGCCCAGGGCCTCTACCAGGTTGGTCTTGCCCTGTCCGTTCGAACCGACCAGCACCGCGGGTCCCGGGGCCAGCTCCAGGTCCGCGTGCTCCCAGGAACGGAAGTCGGTGACCTGCAAGTGCCGGACGTACACGATGTTCGCTCCGCTAGCTCCGCCCAGTCGCCTCAGCCTTGTGTGCTGCCCGCGCCGGAGCTCGGCCCGGCCACGTGGACGGCATGCCCACCGAACTGGTTGCGCAGCGACGCGACGGCACGCATGGCCGGTGAGTCGTCCTGCCGCGAGCGGAACCTGGCGAACAGCGCGGCCGAGATGACCGGCGCCGGCACCGCGAGGTTGATCGCCTCCTCGACGGTCCACCGGCCCTCGCCGGAGTCGTCGACGTACCCACGCAGGTCGTCCAGCTCCGGGTCGGAGTCGAGCGCGCGGACCAGGAGGTCGAGCAACCACGAGCGGACGACGGTGCCCCGCTGCCACGCCTTGATCGTCGCCGGCACGTCCTCGATGATCTTCGCGGCCTCGAGCAGCTCGAAGCCCTCGGCGTAGGCCTGCATCAGGCCGTACTCGATGCCATTGTGAATCATCTTCGCGTAGTGGCCCGCGCCGACCGGACCCGCGTGCGCGAAGCCCTCCTCGCGCGGACCCTCCGGACGCAGCGCGTCGAAGATCGGCAGCACCCGCTCGACGTCCTTCTCGTCGCCGCCGACCATCAGGCCGTAGCCGATGTCCTTGCCCCACACGCCGCCGGACACCCCGCAGTCGAGGTACGCGATCCCCTTCCCGGCGAGATGCGCGGAGTTGCGGGTGTCGTCCGAGAAGCGTGAGTTGCCGCCGTCGATGACGAGGTCGCCCTCGGCGAGCAGCTCGCCGAGTTCGTCGATCGTCTGCCGGGTCGGCTCGCCGGCCGGCACCATCACCCACACCACGCGCGGCGCGGGCAGCTTCGACACCATGTCGGCGAGCGAGTCGGCGTCACGCACGTCCGGGTTGTAGTCGAAGCCGACCACCTCGTGGCCGGCGGCGCGCAACCGCTCACGCATGTTGAAGCCCATCCGGCCGAGGCCGACGAGACCGAGCTGCATTGCTTCCTCCTGGAAAGGCGAATCAGCCGGGGAGGCGCACCGGCATCAGAAGATGCAGGTACCCCGGAGTGACGTTCCCATCGTCACCCACCGGCTTGATCAACGCCGGACGGCTCGGTGTGGTGAAGGACAACTCGGCGCGGTCGGCGTGCAGCGCGCCGAGCCCCTCCTGGAGGAAGCTCGGGTTGAACGCGATCGTCACGGGCTCGCCGTTGTACTCGACCGACAGCTCCTCCTCGGCGGAGCCCTCGTCGTCGCCGCCGGCGGACAGCCGCAGGCCGCCGGCGGAGAACTCGAGCCGGACCTGGGTGCCGCGCTCGGCCACCAGCGACACGCGCTTGATCGCCTCGACGAGCCCACCCACCTCCACGATCGCGGCGGCGGTCTGCTCGCTCGGCAGGAGCTGGCGGTACCGGGGGAACTCCGTGTCAAGCAGGCGGCTGGTCGTGCGCCGGCCGGAGCCGGACAGGCCGATCAGCCCGTCGCCGGGGGCGAGCGCCAGCTCGACCGTGTTGCCGGACGTGCCGAGCGACTTCGCCGCGTCGGCGAGCGTGCGGGCCGGGACGAGCACCGCGAGCTCGCCCTGGCTCTTGATGCTCTCCTCGGCCTTCCACTCGAACTCGCGCATCGCCAGGCGGAACCGGTCGGTGGCCACGAGGGTGACCTTGTCGCCCGAGATCTCGACCCGGACGCCGGTCAGCATCGGGAGCGTGTCGTCCTTGCCGGCCGCGACCGCCACCTGGCTGACCGCGAGACCGAACACCTCGCCGGCGAGCTCGCCGGCGAGCGGCGGCATCGCCGGCAGCTGCGGGTAGTCCTCCACCGGCATCGTCGGCAGCGAGAACTTCGCGCTGCCACAGGTGATCGACACCCGCGCACCGTCGACGAGGATCTCGACCGGTTGCGCCGGAAGGGACTTGGTGATGTCGGCGAGGAGCCGGCCGGAAACGAGCGTGCGGCCGCCGTCCGCGATCGTCGCCGCGACCCCGACCGTCGCGGAGACCTCGTAGTCGAAGCCGGAGATGGTCAGACCGTCGGCGCCCTCACCGGCGTCCAGAAGGATCCCGCCGAGAACGGGAACCGGCGGCCGGGTCGGCAGGCTGCGCGCGACCCAGGCGACGGCGTCGGCGAGACCGTCGCGCTCGACGCGGATCTTCATGAGATTCCTTTCCAGCCACGAGGGGTCACGCTCGGCGCGGACGCCGCCTCGAGAAAGAGCATGCGTTGCTCGTCACCGTAGAGCGTGCGTGATCGCCGCTCCAATCGGCCCCATGCCTCGATGCTTCCACTTCGCGACGCATGCGTTCGCGCACCCGCACCCCCTGTTTTTTCTTTGTTGACAACCTTTGAAGATAAAAACAGTCGTAGTAGTAAGTGCTGTGGATTGTGTGGATAACCCTCACATCCGCACGTCGCGACGGTACGAGCCCTGGGGATGGAGCCTGGGGAGAACTCGGGGACAACTCGGGCCCCTCGTGGACAACTCGAGCCTGTGCAAGGTTGCTCCACAGATGCTCCACAGTTGTCCACAGCGCGCTCCCCAGAAGCGTGGGGTCCGCCCCCAGGTTGTGCACAGGGTCGGGAAGGCCCAGGAATCCCCCGTCCAGGTGACGAGCGGGGTCGGTGCGACGCAGGACACAGCGACGGACACGACCGGATTCGGTTGTGTCCGTCACAAGCCCGTGCCGCACAAGGGGATTCAGGTGAGCGAACCATCTGGCTCAGCTAGCCGCGAGCGCGTTGCTTGATCCGCGAGGTGAGTTCCTGGACCTGGTCGTAGACCCGGCGCCGCTCCGCCATCTCCTTGCGGATCTTCTTGTCCGCGTGCATGACGGTCGTGTGGTCGCGGCCACCGAAGGTCTGCCCGATGCGGGGCAGCGACATGTCGGTCAGCTCGCGGCACAGGTACATGGAGATCTGCCGCGCCTGGGCGAGCGCCTTCGTCTTGCCGGGGCCGCACAGGTCGTCCATGGACACAGCGAAGTACTCGGCCGTGACGGCCATGATCGTCGAGACGCTGATCTCCGGGACCTGCGAGTCGGGGATCAGGTCACGCAGCACGATCTCGGCCAGTGGCACGTCGACCGGCTGCTGGTTCAGCGAGGCGAACGCGGTGACGCGGATGAGCGCGCCCTCCAGCTCGCGGATGTTGTGCTCTATGCGGGCCGCGATGAACTCGAGCACCTCGGCCGGCGCCGGCAGCCGGTCCTGCGCCGCCTTCTTGCGGAGGATGGCGATGCGGGTCTCCAGCTCCGGCGGCTGGATGTCGGTGATCAGTCCCCACTCGAACCGCGTGCGCAGCCGGTCCTCCAGCGTCTCCAGCCGCTTCGGCGGCCGGTCGGACGACACGACGATCTGCTTGTTCGCGTTGTGGAGGGTGTTGAAGGTGTGGAAGAACTCCTCCTGGGTGCCTTCCTTGCCCTCAAGGAACTGGATGTCGTCCACGAGCAGCACGTCGATGTCGCGGTAGCGCCGCTGGAACGCGACCTTGCGGTCGTCGCGCAGCGAGTTGATGAAGTCGTTCGTGAACTCCTCGGTCGACACGTACCGCACGCGCATGCCGGGGAACAGCCGCTGTGCGTAGTGGCCGACCGCGTGGAGCAGGTGGGTCTTGCCGAGCCCGGACTCGCCCCAGATGAACAGCGGGTTGTACGCGCGGGCCGGTGCCTCCGCGACGGCGACCGCAGCCGCGTGCGCGAACCGGTTGGACGCGCCGATCACGAACGTGTCGAACGTGTACTTCTCGTTGAGGCGGGTCTTGGAGGTCTGCGGTTGGGCCGGCGCCGTGAACGGCTGCCCGGGCAGCGGCGGTAGCGGGGGCCGCGGCTGCTGTTGGTGCTGGGGGCCCGGCCAGATCTCGTGGACGGTGGCGAGCGCGTCGCCTTCCTCGTCCACCTCGTCGTTGTCCGAGTCCGCCGCGCCGTTGTCGCCCTTGCCCAGCGGCTTCTCAGTGTTATTAATGTCTATTGCGCTCAGCGGGGCCATCACGAGCGTCTGCTCGACGAGTGACCCAACGCCGGGACGGGGTGTGCCCGGCCGCGGTTGGCCCGGTGCCATCGGCACGTTGATCGGCGGCGGGGGCGGCGGCGACTGCACGACGACCGGGGGT
>NZ_DASQCC010000242.1:0-2312 GCF_035634895.1 Actinophytocola sp.
AGAGCAGCAAGCTGGTCGCCGACGTGCGCGAGCGCGGGGACGTGCTGCTCACCCGGGCACAGGCGGCGGTGGACGGAGCGCAGCAGGCGGTGGACCGGGCCGGGCGCCAGCTCGACCAGACCGAATCCGTCACGGCCAGCATGGACGAGCTCGGCGCCGGGATGAGCGAACTCGCCGGGCAGGTCACGGCGCTGACCGGTCTCGGCCGCGCCATCGCGGGCGGCCCGGTTGGCCGCGCCGGTGCGCTCGCCTACGGGGTGCGGCATGCCGTGAGCCTGCGCCGGGCATCGAGGCGGACGCTCCCCGGCCGGGTAATGGAACGCGGCGAGCTAGCGAAAAGCGAGGCCAAACGATGATCCGCCGGGGCTTCTGGCTCACCGCCGGGGCGGTGACCGGCATCTGGGGTTACCGGCGTGTCGCCGCCGTCGGGCGGCGCGTGTCTGCCAGCCTTACCCCCGGGGGGACGCTGAAGCTCGCGGACACCCGGGCGGACACCCGGGCGGGTACCCGGATGGCCAGCCGGCGAGCGCGCCGCGGTGCGGTCGTGCTGGCCAGGGAGACCTACCGGTTCACCCGCGACGTGCGCGAGGGCATGGAGCTCTATACGGCTCGGCATCCGGCGCCCCCAGGCTCTACCCTCTCAACAGACCAAACCACAGACCAAACCACACACCACGACGCACAACCTGAGGATGGCCACTGATGGAGTCGGCAGAGATCGCCCGCCGCTTCCTTGCGTATTTCGAGCAGCAAGGGCACACCATCGTGCCTTCGGCCTCCCTGGTAGCCGACGACCCCACGGTGCTCTTCGTCATCGCGGGCATGCAGCCGTTCAAGCCGTACCTGCTCGGCCAGCGGACGCCGCCGTACAAGCGGGCCGCGGACGTGCAGAAATGCGTCCGCACGCTGGACATCGAAGAGGTGGGCAAGACCACCAGGCACGCCACGTTCTTCCAGATGCTAGGCAACTGGTCGTTCGGCGACTACTTCAAGGAAGGCGCGATCAGGTACGCCTGGGAGCTGCTGACCAAGTCCGAGGCGGACGGCGGGTTCGGCTTCCCGGAGAGCAAGCTGTGGGCCACCGTCCTGCACGGGGACGACGAGGCGTACGCGATCTGGCAGAACGAGATCGGCCTGCCGGCCGAGCGGATCCAGCACCGCGGCCTGGCCGACAACTACTGGCACATGGGCGTGCCCGGACCCGGCGGCCCGTGCTCGGAGATCTACTACGACCGCGGCCCCGAATACGGACGCGACGGCGGTCCGGCCGCCGACGAGGACCGCTTCCTCGAGGTCTGGAACCTGGTCTTCATGCAGGACCAGCTGAGCAAGGTCCGGGCCAAGGACGACTTCGACATCGAGGGCCTGCTGCCGTCGAAGAACGTCGACACCGGCATGGGGCTCGAACGGATGGCGTCCATCTTGCAGGGCGTCGACAACCTCTACGAGATCGACACCACCTGGAAGATCCTCGACCGGGCGGCCGAGCTCACCGAGCAGAGCTACGGCCGTGACCACCGCGCCGACGTGGCCCTGCGGGTCATCGCGGACCACGTGCGCAGCGCGGTGATGCTGATCGGGGACGGCGTCCTGCCGGGCAACGAAGGCCGCGGCTACGTGCTGCGCCGCATCGTCCGGCGCAGCATCAGGAACTTGCGCGTGCTGGCGGGCGGTCACCGCGGCGGTGCCGGGGCCACCCCGGCGACGGGTGAGCGGTTCATGCACGAGCTGACCTCGGTCGCGCTGGAGGCGATGGAAGGGCTGTACCCCGAGCTGAGGAGCGTCGCGGCCAACATCCACACGGTCATCGACGCGGAGGAGACGGCGTTCGCGAGCACGCTGCGCACCGGCACCGCGATCTTCGACGCCTCGGTCGAGGAGAACCGGCGCCGCGGCACGGACACGCTGTCCGGCGCCCAGGCGTTCCAGCTGCACGACACCTACGGCTTCCCGATCGACCTGACCCTGGAGATGGCGGCCGAGCAAGGCCTGAACGTCGACGAGGACGGTTTCCGCCGGCTCATGTCCGAGCAGCGGGAACGCGCCAAGCGGGACGCAGCGGAGAAGAAGACCGGCAACGCCGACATCACCGCGTTCGCGGAGCTGCTCGAGCGGTCCGGCGCGGTCACCTTCACCGGCTACGACCAGATCACTGGTGAGGCGACCGTCCTCGGCCTGCTGGTCAACGGCGTGCCGGTGCCCTCGGCGGGCGCGGGTACCGAGGCCGACCTGGTTCTGGATCGCACTCCGTTCTACGCCGAGGGCGGCGGGCAGCTCGCCGACGCGGGCACGATCACGGTGACCGGCGGCGA
>NZ_DASQCC010000243.1:0-67879 GCF_035634895.1 Actinophytocola sp.
GTCGCCGGCGTTCGCGGGCAGCACCGGCAGTCGCGAACCGGTGCACTCGACGTCAGGCATGTCCGCGGCCGAGTGCCCGGCGATCACGTTCGCCGAGTCCTCGTGGCGGCTGACGAGGATGGGCAGGTCGTCGCGCTGGCAGACGATGCAGCGGCCGGTCGGGGCGGGGGCCGGGTCGACAGTGGTCGTGGTCATGGCGTGCTCTCTCTCGGGTGGTGCGGATGGAGGGGGCGGGGACGGGCTCGACTGCCCGCCCCCGCGGAGATGTCAGACCAGCTCGGCCTTGGCCGGGCGCAGGCCCTTGACGAACGCGGGGTCGCCGTCGCGGCCGGGCTCCAGGGTGGCGTTGAACCGGATGCGCTTACCGGCCAGCGACTTCGTGAACGCCTGGTACTCGTCGTGGCTGAACTGGGCGGGCCTGATCGAGCGGGGCAGGGACATCCGCACTCGGTAGCCGCCGCACTCGACGGTGATCTTCTCGTCGAGGCCGTACGCGGTGTTGTACTGCTTGTACTCCACGATCTCGCCCTCCAGGCCGGTGCGCTTGCCCAGCGGGGCAGCGACGCGCGGGGTGGAGTTCAGGCGGGTGTCGCGCTCGGCGCGCTCGGCGTCGCGGGCAGCCTTGCTCGCGATGGCCTTGCGCACGGCGGCCACCTGACGGTCCGACAACGGCTTGAGTCGGTCGGCCTGGTCGCGCAGGTCCATGAAGAACCCGGACCAGGACACGTCGCCGTCCAGGTAGTCGAGGACGTCGCGGTGGTCAGCGGCCCAGGCGTCGAACGCGTCCTGCTTGGACTTGCGCGCCTTGGCGGCCTTGGCCTCTCGCTTGGCGTCGAGCTGCGCCATGCGGGCTCGGTACGCCTCGACGGCGCTTTCCAGCATCTCGCCTTCGACCTTCGTGCCGTAGGCGTCGCCGTGGTTCGCGCCGCCGCAGCTGCACGAGCAGGACGGGCCGGTCGCGCCCATGCAGCGGGGGTCGCAGACGTCGTAGGTGATGGTGGCGTGAAGGCGCTCGACGCGGACCGAGTTGCCGCACTCGCGGCAGGTGACCCGTGCGTACCGGAAGCCGGGCTCCTGGACGTCCTCGACCCGCTCGCGGGTGGGGCGTCGGCAGGGCTCGCACACGCCCAGGTAGTAGGCGGTGGGGATCGAGATCAGCGGCATTGCGGTGGTGGTCATCGCGGGTCCTTCGTGGTGTCCGTTCACTCTGTTGTTTCACACACTACAACTTGCGATCGAGTTGCGCCAGCTCTTGCGCCAACTCCGCAAGCTACGTAGTGTCTGAAACAGCCGTTCGGGGATGGCGGCCCGAACCCCATCCCCGAACGGCGACCACCACCCCCCGAGCAGGGAGACCACCTGTGGACATCACCACGTACACGTTGCGCACCATCGCTACCTACCGCGCGACGTCGCGCCAGCTGCGCCGCCTGAGCAGCAAGCCCCGCAGCCAGATGACCTGGATAGAGCGCTTGCGCTACGAGGCGCGGGCCAAGGTCTGCGCCGACGCCTGGCGCGTCCTCGCCTACACCGCGCCGCTCGCCTTGCGGTGGCTGCTGGCCGAAGACGCAACCCTGGTCGCGATCGGCGAGCGCAAGCGCCAGGGCTTGCCGGTCGACGAGCAGCTGGCCGCGCTGCGCGAGATCCGCACCGGCCTCGCCCCGTTCACGCAAACCGCGCCCCTCGACGAGCAGTTCGCCCGCGCGTTCGCTGCCGGGTTCCGGCCCGCCCTGCCGGTCGCGGAGGTCGCACGTGTCGCATGACGTCTACCAGCCCGCCCCTGGCCTGTTCGCGCTCGCCGCCAACCGCGCGGGGATCGTCGTCAACCTCAGCCAGGCCCGCCGCAACGGCCACGCCGAGCTGGTCGGTTACCTCACCGTGGCGCTCGCCACTGCGCGACGCGCCATGGCCGAGTACCGGGGCACCCCGGCGCACCTGATCCACCGCGACGGCTGGGACCTCAGCACCCCCGACGCCCGCGAGCACTTCGTGACCGGTCAAAGGAAGGACCCGAGGTGACCGAGCACTACACCGCCCCGGAGTTCATCGGCATCTCGTGCGACACCCCTCGGTGCGACGAACGTCTGACCACCGAGCCGTTGCCCTTCCACGGCAAGGAGCAGGAGCGGTTCATGATTCGCGCCAACGCGGCAGGGTGGCGGGTTTATGCGGGCCGAACTCGACGCGTTTACTGCCCCGCGCATGAACCGCGTCCAGGTCACAAGATGTGGCTGGTGCCGCCCCGTGTCTGACGTCAACACTGCGCGAGCCATTCACGACTACCGGCGCGAGCGCGAGCGTGCGCAGGCCCGGCAGGCGTTCCTGCCCTTCGGTGACGGGTTCCTCGACGACGACCGGCCGGACTTCCACGGCACGAACGTCGGCTTGCAGCGCCACACCGACGCGGGCGAGGAGTTCTGCCCGCCTGCCGCGAGCTGGTCGACGAACTGCTGGCGCTCGGGCTCGCGCAGCGACTCACCCCCGAACCAGAGGAGAACTGACGGTGTCCGAGATCGGACGGGACATCACCCGCGACATGGTGGCGGCCGGGGTCGACGCGCTGTCCACCTGGCGCATGACGCTCGCTGACCCGCTCGCCGATTACGCCCCGATCGTCGAGCACGTCCTCGCCTGCGCGCTGGCCGGCCGCCGGGTCGTCGACCCGCAGTGGCTGGCGCGCAAGGTCGAGCTGGCGGACCGGATCGTGGCCGCGTCGTCGTCGCAGCTCGACCAGCTGCGCCGCCACCTGGCGACGCTGACGCCCAGCGACGAGCCCGCTCGCACCTTCCCGGAGGACTGCCCGGTCCACGACCCGGACTGCGAGGGCGGGCTCGATCACTCCGACTGCGAACCACCCGTGCAGGCCAGGCAGTGACCGACGAGGACCCGAACCTGCGGGACCAGATCCGCGAAGCCCACCGCCGCGCCGCAGCCGTCGAGCCGACCGAGCTGGTGCGTGGGCTCGCGGATCTTCTCGACTTCCCACCCGAGGACTGGCTCGCGAGCAACCGCACCGCGGATGAGGTCGACGGGCAGGACAGCCGGGCAGGCTCGGCGTAGTTCGTGAGCTGCGTCCCAAGAGACCGCTTGTTTCGGACACTACATCTTGTGTAGGGTGTGAAACGAACACCCGCTACACCACCACAGGGGACACCGTGAACGAGATCCACACCGTCCAGGACGGCAGCGCCACCTACGCCCGCCACGGCTGGAACGCGACGTACGTCTACACCGATGGCGACGAGACGTTCGACACCGGCGCGCGTGACATGGTCGAAGCCCGGCGCATCGTGTTCGAGCGCCACCAGGCCACCCGCCGCGCCGCCCGCGCCGCAGGGGAGGTCGTGCCCACGTACACGGTCACGCCCGGCTCCCGCGCCCGCGCCGGACACCAGCGCCACCGCTACCGCGACGGCGAGATCGTCGTGCCCGACGCGCAGACCGCCTGAGAGGACAGGCCATGACTGTCTACGTGGGACTGCCCTCCCCGTCGATGCTCAACTACATCGACCGGCCTGCCTGCCTGTCCATGCGCCGGTTGATCCGGCTCGGCTCGTTCAACCTGCCAGCCGCCGAACACCCGTGGTTCCTGGACTCCGGCATCACGTGGGTCTTCGACTACCAGCGCACCACCGCCGACGACGAAGACGTCAACCCCTACCCGATCAGCCCGGAGCGCTACGCCGACATGGTGCACCGCTACGACCTGCGGATCGGCCATCTCGCGTGGGCCTCAGTGCAGGACTACCCCGCGGAGGCGCAAGTGGTCGCCGCGACCGGCCTGTCCGAAGTCGAGCACCAACGCCGCTCTGTCGCCTCCTACCTGGAGCTGTCCGCCATCTGGGCTGAACGGGTGAGGCGAGGCCGCAGCCACCGCCCTAACCCGTTCCGGCCTGCCTTGCAGGGCGGCGCTGACGCGGACAGCTACCTGCGGTGCGTGGACATGTACCGCCGCGCCGGAGTAGACCTCACTGTCGGTGTAGTGGGGCTGGGCGGGGTGTGCATGCGCGAGTCCACACGCGAGATCGTGGAAGTCGTCACCGCCATCACCGAAGCGGTGCCGGGCATCCAGCTCCACGGCTACGGCGTCAAGACCGGCGGGCTCGCGCTGTACGGACACCTGCTCGACTCCATCGACTCGCAAGCCTGGAGCAAGGCCGCCCGCATCCGCCACATCAAGAGCCCGCGCTGTACCCAGTTCCATCGCGACTGCCGCAACTGCGCTGTATACGCGCAGGACTGGCACGACGAGATCACCCGCCGCCACCTGGTCGCAACTCCGATCCGTTGCACAGCAACCCAATCTGACGACGTCATCCTGGAGGTGACTGCGTGAACATCCGCGAAGCCAACGCCACCAACGCCCTGATCCGCGCCTACCTCGACGGCAACGTCCACGACCCCGACGCCGCCATGGTCGAGGTGCAGTTCCTCGCCTCGCGCGTGAACAAGGCCCTGCTGACCGGGATCACCCCGGAGGAAGTCGCGCAGCGCTGGCCGAACCGGCTGCGCCCGCAGACCACTTCGACCCTGCGGCCGGCCGAGCCCGCCAACCTCGACGACGACGACGACGAGCTGGAGTGCCCGCGCTGTCACAAGCCGCTCGCGTGGGCGCACCCGCTCCGCGCGTGGATGTGCGGGACGTGCGGCGACGAGTTCCCCTACCGACAGCACCCGCACAGCTTCTGCGGCTCGGACTCCGACCGGCAGTCCGTGGGCCAGCCGGGGCACTGCGAGCTGTGCTGCTCGGTGGGGCACGTGCGCGCTCACTCCGACTACGGGTGCGCCGACGTCGGCTGCAACGCCCACCACGGCCCGGAGGTGACAGCGTGAAGGCCGTTCGCGAGCTGGCCGAGCTGGTGCACGCTGTCCGCGACGAGCACAGCAACGGAGGCGACATCGCGCAGGCCGCCAGCGAACTCGTCGACCTGCTCATGGGCCCGCAGACCAACTGCCCGGTGTCCGCCCCGGACTGCCGCACACCGCGCGACGGCGAGCACGACGCCTGCACGCTGCCCGACATCCGGCTGGAGCGGCTGACCTGCCTGCCCGCCCCGGACGTGGTCGACAGAGAGAACGTCGCTTACTGGGGCGACGTCGACAGCGGCGGGTTCGTCTCAGCCAGCGCGGCCCGCGATGCTGACGACTTCCTGACCGGGGTCGACATGGGATGGCTGTTCGCCACGACCCGGATGGTCGAGCGTCGCGCCGAGCAGGTGGCGCTGATGCTGCTCGCTGCGGCCCGGCACGCCACGCCGCCACGCCAGCCGCGGCGCACGCCGGGCGGGTTCCTGTTCCGGCAGATTCCGCACCCGCTGTGCGGGGAGAGCGAGGAGCGCGAGCGGGCCGGGCTGCCGGGGCACTGCGAGGACTGTTGCGCGGTCGGGCATGTGCTCGCGCACCTCGACCTCGACTGCGACGCGGTGGGTTGCTACAGCGACCACGACGCCGTGCCGGTCGAGCCCGACCCGTCCACGGTGGACTACCGGGTGTGCCGGGTGCCGGTCGGCTACGTCGACCGCACGCCGTGCCGGTCGAGGATCGACGACGTGGGCCGCTGCGTGCACGGTCACTACCCCGCGCCCGAGCACATCCGCTACGTCCTGAAAGCGAGCGCGCAGTGACTCGGCAGCAGCTGCGGCCGGGTTCGTCGGAGTGGCGGCGCAAGTTCGAGCGCGACCGCGCCCGGTTCGACCGGTGGTGGCCTGTGTGGGTCGCGGTGTGCGTGATCGGCGCGGTCGTGGTGCTCGTGCTCGTCGCCACCGGCACGCTGCCGGTGTGGCTGCTTTTCCTCTAGCTGCAACGAAAGGGATCGAGTGAACACGACAACCGACCAGCCGACCGACACCACGCCCGACTTCGTTCTGATCGGCTACGGCCTGGTGTACGCGTCGGTGTGCACGAGCCTGGATGACGAGCAGGCCACCGCGCGGCTGAACATGGAGTGGCCCACAGGGATCTCCTCGAGGTGGACGAAGTCCAGCGACAAGTTCCACGGCGGGTACCCGAACCCGCGGCCGTGCGAGCGGAAGCCGGACACCCACCGGCACATCCTGTTCGTCTGCTGACATGGGCGTGATCGTGCAGTTGTCCTGCGACCGGCAGATCCCGTACGGGGTCTGCCCGGCGCAGTCCTGGCACGCGGGCGGCGTCGAGGCCGCGGTGACGCGGGCCCGCGAGCTGGGCTGGTACTACCGGCCTGCTCGCAACGGCGAGCCTGAGCACGCCTTGTGCCCCGAGCACGCAGGTAGTGTGCGGGATGGACGGTCGAAGGGGACGCGATGAGTGACGTTGTGGCCGCGATCGACGCAGCGATCGGTTGCCAGCACTGCGAAGCACCGCTGGGCGAGTCGCCGTCTAGCGACTTCTGCTGCGAGGAGTGCCAATCAGCGTGGCACGCCGCGCACGTGCACCCGCTTCCCAGCGGTGAGCTGGTGGTGCTGCGCGGGTTCTCGCTGGAGATCATCCGGTTTGAGAACGGCCCGGCGCACGGCGACTACATCGCGGTGGGCGCGCCGCGGGACGCGCGAGCGGAAGTCCCGGCGCATCTCAGCCGGTTCGCGGTCGACCCAGTGCAGGGTGCCGGGTGGGCGGTGTACCTGCTCGTCACGCGTGAGGACGGCCGCCGGGTCTACCTGTTCAACCATACGACGCACATCCTGCCGGTGTCCGAGGGGCTGCGGGCTGCGCTCGATGGGTTGCGTGAGGCTGCTTCCCTTGCGGTGCAAGGGATCTCTGCGTTGGCGGCTGCGGCTTCTCCTCCGGATGGGGCATAGCCCGGCCGTCTGCGGCGAGTTACCCTCGTTGCGGGCCCCGTCTCCCAGTGACCCCCAGGCTGGTTGAGACGGGGCCTTTCTCGTGCCCTGCGGCCGGCCGGGTCATCCCCCTTGTGGGTGAGTTCTGGGAAGTTCTCGCGGGCGCTCTCTGTGCACTGTCGCGTGTGCTCTGACCTGCACATCCACGCTTAGTCCACGTTTCGTCCACGGCCGTCTGCTATGCGCTACTGCTCCGTTCGTGTTGCGATATCTGTCGAGAACTGGCGCAAGTCCATCGCAAGTTGTAGTGTTTGAAACAACAGCCCGATGTTGAAAGGACACGCACCGTGACCACCACCACGGCCCGCAAGACCATCGCCCGTAACCACACCCGCCGCATCGCCACTGTCCGCGCTGCCATCAAGCGCGCCACGGTCTCGACGCTGGACAACGGGTTCTCGGGCGTCGAGGTCGCCGACCCGCAGGCTGTCATCACCGAGTGGCAGGGCCACGCGTTCTCGCGTCTCACCGAGGACGTGCCCGGTGAGAAGTGGACCGTGCACGTGCACGACAACCGCTGGTACACCCTGTACGCCGCCCCGGCCGAGCAGCCCGCCGCCCCGGCCGCCGAGGTCGTCGAGCGCCAGCCCGCCAGCGACGACGACATCCTGGAGCACGTCGCCGGGTACCTGTCCATCGTCGCCTGCGACACCCTTACCGGCGCACTGCCCGCCGACGTCGACCACGTCATGTACCTCGACACCCCCGACGCCGACGCCGCCGACGAACTGCTGGCCGCCGGGCTCGTCGAGCTAGTCGACGGCCGCCACATGCTGACCCGCCTTGGCCAGCGCCTGCACGCCGAGCTGGTCGACCCGTCGTGGGCCGCCTGGACGTACGCCGACGAGCAGCCCGCCCCGGCCGCAGCCGAGGTCGTCGAGATCGCCCCGGCCGAGCCGGTCAACCCGCACGCTGACGGGCTCGCGCGCCTCCCGCTGACCGGACGC
Organism: Actinophytocola sp.; assembly: GCF_035634895.1. Classification (GTDB taxonomy): domain Bacteria; phylum Actinomycetota; class Actinomycetes; order Mycobacteriales; family Pseudonocardiaceae; genus Actinophytocola. Next base: position 7,763 of record NZ_DASQCC010000243.1, read on the forward strand.
GTCCCGGTCAACGCCCGAGGCATCCCGACCATCACCGACCCAGACCTGATCCTCGTGCGCTTCGACGACGAGAAGCCCGACGACTTCGGCCGCCGCCAGTTCATGGCCTACTGGCTGGACAACAACGTCGGCCCGCGCTGCGACGAGATCGGCACGCGCGGGCAGGTGTTCCACTCCGAGATCGCCAAGTGGCTCGACCGGGAGACCCGCCGGGGCAAGACCGTCGCCGACCTCGAGACCGGCGCGATCCTCGCTGCGCCCACGCCCGACCCCGACCCCGAGCCCCGGCAGCAGCCGCAGCTACAGCACCAGGCCGCCGACATCAGCCGCCCGGCCAGTGACACCGACCCGGCGGAGATCGCCCGCACACTGACCCCGACCATGTGCGACGTCATGAGCGACATCGACGCGGCAGGTTACGTAGTGGGCCGCCGCGACACCCTCCGCGCGCTCGGCCGTCGAGGACTGTGCGGGCATCCGCGCTACGACTTCGCCGAAGTCACAGACCTCGGCCGCGCCGTGAACGCCGTGCTCAAGCAGCCCTCGCCGATGCGTCAGCAGCCGCAGCAGCAGACCGCGGACGAGCAGCCCCAGCAGATCATCGTGCGCCAGCCCGAGGAGCCCCCGCACGTCCGGGTGCCATGCCCGGCCTGCGGCGAGACCACCGACACCGCACGCCAGCAGGACGGCTCCCTAACGTTCGTGTGCCACCGCAACCCCCACCGGCACCCGCAGTGGTGCAACGCGGGCGGCAAGCCGGTCGACGTCGTCACCGCGCCGACCCCGCACGAGCAGTACCAGCTGGCCTACGGCTACGCGCTCGCCGTGCTGCACCTGTCCGGCACCCAGGGTGTCCGCTACGGGATCGACACCGAGGCCGACGTGCAGTCGTTCGCCGCCGCGTACGAGGCGTTCTACGTCGCCAACCCGTACAGCACCCAGGAAGTGTCTAGCGCGTTCGGGGAGTGGCGCACCACCGGCAACATCATCGATCTCGACGTGGCCTGATGAACGAGCCACACGGGACGCCCGTCCGGTCGGCGGTCTCCTACGCGGAGCCCCGGCCGGACGGCCTGCCCGCCCCCGACCCGACCCGCGTCGAGCCGTACACGTGCATCCCGCGCGCCGTGCTCGCCAAGGACTACGCCGCGACCGCTGAGCGGGCCGCACGCGACCGCAACCAGCTCACGGCAGGGACCGTCGTCGGGCTGCTCCACAACGCCGCTCTGCGGGCCACAGAGCCAAAGATCCCCCACCAGGAAAGGAAAAGCGCGTGACCGTGCCACCCGTGCGCCAGCTCGCGCACCGCGCCGCGAGCGTCGCCGTCGAACTCGCCGCGCTCGACGACACCTTGCCGCGGCTCGAACAGCTCACCGTGTCCCACAGCGACCGCGTCACCGGCTGGGTCGAGACCAGCTACACCCTGCGCGCGGTGCTCGGCGTCGCCGTGTGGGCTGAGCGGTTCGGGCGCGCGTTCGTCCTCGCGTCCGGTGCGTCTGCGCTGCGCGAGGCGTACGCCACCGTCCCGCTCTCCGGCGAGTTCGACTTGCAGGTGTTCGCCCCGCTGCCGCTCGACCTCTACCGGCAGGTGTGCCAGCTGCTCGACGCGCCGGTGCACGGGCCTGCGGTGCGCGAGTTCCCCGCCGGCCACGTGGTCGACGCGCTCGGGCACCTCCCGCGGGCGGTGGTCGCGTGATCGCGCTGGTCGTGGCCCTGGTCGCAGTCGTGGCGTTCGTGGCCGGGCTGGTCGTGGGGGCCTGGCGGTACGGGCAGCAGGTAGCCGATCGGTTGATGCAACGCGAGTACGCCCGCCCGCGAACCACCCAGCACGAGGAGAACGACAGGTGAGAGCGATGCAGCGGAACCGGTGGGCGTCGATCGCGGCGCGCATGCTCGTCGCTGACGCGCTCGGCGACCAGGAATGCGTCGACCAGCTGCTGGTCGAGCTGATCGACGAGAACGCAGCCCGGCCGTACGTGCTGGTCTCGGCGGCGCGGGTGTGGTGTGCGATGGCGGTGCAGGCCGGGCAGGTGTTCACCGGCGGCCACGACCAGGTGAAGTTCGAGCCGTTCACCCCGGATGGCAGCGACCCCGGCAGTGAGGCTCGCTGGGCGGGCGCGCTCGTCACTGCGCACGCTCGCGGGGACGATTTGACGTTCGAAGCGCTGTGGGCCGACTTGGACGACACGCGGAGTATGCACGTGCATCTGCTTGCGCTGCTCGATCTCGCCGGTTCCCTAGTGGCACAAGGCATGTGCGTTCAGAGCTGACGGTCACTCCGAGTGTCGGCACTCGGCAGGGACTGGCATACTTGCCTCGCGTGTCCAGGAGATCCACTCTCCTGTTTCGCGGGTGTAGATGCTGAGCAGCTTCGTGGTGGGAGCGCCAGCGCCGGGTGGGCGGTCCCAGGCTTCGGCCGGTCGACCGCCCACCTACACGAACAGAACAGCGAACGGCCCCCGGCGCAGTCCTCGCGCCGGGGGCCGTTTTCGTTGGGGTCGGCTCAGACTAGGTCAGCGTTGCCCTCCTTGACGTACCCCATGAACGTTGCCCACGCGGGCCGGGGCACCGGCACATCACCGTAGGTCCGGTTCATCGTGGTCCGCACCGATTGCAGGTCGCGGCGCACCTCCACGCACGAGCTGTTCGTGCCGCTGAAGCTCGACTTCCTGTAGTCGGACTCGTCGGATACCGTCGTCATCGGATCGTCTCCTCGATCTGCTCTGCTTCGCGGGCGATGAGCGTGAGCGTGTCGGCCTTGCTCATCGCTTCGCGGAGCACCTTCTGGACCGCCGCTTGGTACGGGGCCACATCTTCCGGCTGGTCGAAGAACAGGCCGGTGTCGCGGATCTCGATGTGCACCACCGGTGTGCGGTCGTCGAACTCGTCCAGGACAAAGGCCGTCTCCAGGCCGGGGTGCCAGTCGAGCCCCTTCGGCACGACTCGCAGTTCTACGTTCGGCTTCTTGCCGATCGTGAGCAGGTGACGCAGCTGGCGGGCCATGACCTCGGGGCCGCCGATGCGTTCCTCCAGTGCGGCCTGGTGGATCACCGCGAGGATCTTCGCGGGCTTGTCCGGCCGCGAGATCGCGTGTTGCCGGCCGATCCGTACCGCCACACGCGTGTCGATCTGGTGGTCGGGTACCTCGGCGCGGACCATGATCGCTCGCGCGTACTCCTCGGTCTGCAACAGGCCGGGGATCAGGAACTGCGCCACGTCGATGATGCGTGTGGCGGTCTGCTCGAACCGCAGCATGGTCGACAGCTGGCGTTGCTGCTCGGGCAGCGACAGCGCGACCCACGGCGAACTCTCGGTGCCGCGCGCCAGGCCCATCAGTGTCTCGCGGGTCCGCTCGGAGATGGTGAGTCCGCGGCCGACGTAGTAGTCCAGCAGGCGGGTGACTACTTCCGGGCTGGCGAGCCGGCGCCCGTTTTCGTAGCGAGACAGTGCGCCAGGCGACAGGTTCAGCGCGAGCGCGACCTCGCGGACCGTCGGCGAACCTGGGGTGTCCTTTCGGGCCTTGCGCAGGCCCTCACCCAGGTTGACGCCGCGCCCTGTTGGGCTGCTGCTGGCAGGCATGACCGAGAGGCTACACGCCACCGTGCGTAATAAATGGCTCCCACGGCCGTGCCCTTGCGTGATCTGTTGCCACGTGTTTCCATAGGGTGGCAACAGCCGGCAACACGGTCGCAGGACACGTCGCTAGAAGGACGGGAACAAGCATATGTCGGGCGCGCTGGAAGCTGATAGCCGCATCCGGTGGCGCGTCATGTGCATGACACCGCTCGGTGTGCCCGCCGAGATCGGCATCGGCATCGAGGGCAACCGAGTGGTGACGATCGTTCCCGCGCCTGGCGACGGGATGTACTACACCGCCGAGCAGTCCGCGAGGGCAAGGGCCGCCTACGAGGCGGCTGAGCAGATCATCGCGGCCTGCGAGGAGCCATCGGCATGAGTTCCGTCGAGACCTCCCACCACGAACACCCTGCGGGCGGGGACGCGAAAGTGCCCCCACGCTCCTCGCCCGTGGGGCTCCAGCATCACACCCGCCCCCACGAGAACCCGCGACGCTCCCACCACAGCAGCGCCAGCGGTGAAGGCAGCTCTGATGATCACTCCAGGACAGGCAGTCCAGACATATCCGCAGCTCGCACGGCTGTTCGAGATGCGCTCCACCCCGCCCGCATGGCATTTCACCCAGACGCTCGGCCCGGACGGCGAGGTGCACGCCGTGGTCGGCGTCCGGGTCTGGTCTGATGGCTATGCGGACTCGATGGGCATACTCGGCCAAGAGGACGTGCAAGCCCTTCGGGTGAACCCGAACGGCGAGAAGGTGTGGAAGTCCACCGACACGCTCGCCGTGGTGCTCGACGAGCTTGCCGCCCTGCCGGCCCCCGGCCAGCAGAACGCACCGCACCTGGCCATCGCGGGCAGCGTGCACGAGTTGCACCACCTGCGCGGCTTGCCCCGCGCGCAGTAAGGCGGCGGACGATGACCGACAGCGCCGTTCTCCTGCTCGTCGTCGCCGCGCTCTGGCTGCTCGCGCAGGCCTGCGACATCGCCGCGTACCTGCCGAGCAGATACCCCATCACCTGATCCCCTGGCCGGGGGTTGCCCCAGCAGGTCACGAGAGCCAGAAGCTAGCGGCTTCTCGTGAGTACCCCGGCCAGGGCCGGTCACCGCAGCCGCACTCCCCACGGCTCTGGTGGCCGCTCCCGCCGCCGACTGCTCTCCTTCTCGGACCGTCCTCGACGCGGTTCACGCTCACCCCAGCGAGCGCACGAGGTAGGAGGGCGGTCGGCGGCCCTTTGTCTGCTGTGCCAACCCTCCGACCAGGGCAGGAGCTGCCATGTGCAACGACCCGACCATCCACACGCGAACGATTGTCACCTGCAACCAGCGCACCGAATTCGCGTTCGAGGCCACCCCGAACGCGCTCCAGCTCATCATCGGGCGTGGCGGGCAGGGTGACGGTCGTGGCGGGTCCAGCGTCCACCTGTACTTCTACGACGGGCTGATCGTGGTGCCTCGCCTGCGGGACGTGCTCGACATCGCCCAGCAGGCTATAGAAGGCATCGCCCAGCACCCCAGCCAGTCCCAGATGGTGCAGTGGTCTCAGTCGCGGCCCCACCCCGAGCCCCGACGACACCGCCGCGAGGAGTAGCCGCCCCAGCGAGCAGCCGTGGTGTCGACAGCGAAGGACTGGCGAGGGTGTCTGTTCCAGACAAGCACGAGGAAGCCGAGACGGTAGCGGCAATCGCGCAGGCCTTGACCGCGAGCGAGACTGCCGAGAAGTTGGAGCAGGCCCGCGCCGAGCTGACCAAGCTCCGGCGGGCCCTGTCCAAGAAGGTCGGCGTCGAGGACGAATTGGCCCACGTGAAGGTGACACTGTCCGAGGAGAGGCAGCGCGCGGACCTCAACGAGAAGCGAGCCGTCGAGGCGGAGACCAGAGTCGGCAAGCTGCGCAAGGCCCTCGTTGTCGCCAAGACCACTCACAACAGTGAGATCGAGTCGTTGCGAGCCGACTATACGAAAGCGCTGCGGGAGGCACGGCAGGACGCGCGGGCCACGGTCGTGGCCGCCGAGGAGAAGCACGCCCAGTACGTCCAGCGGCTGATCCGTGAGCACGCCGAGCTGAGGCATCGGGTTTCCGAGCGCCCACACGAGCCGCCCGGGCCTGCGCTGGCTGACAAGCCGCCTCCTGCCCTGCCACACCAGCCGGAACCCAAGCCTGTCAAGAGGTGGCAGGACTTGGCCCGCGAACTCAAGCCGGCCGAGGACGCCGACCCGTTCCACCTGCGGGTCTACAACATGATGACCCCGCTCCAGCAGGCCGCGATGGCCGGGCTGGCGTGCGGAAAATCCGTGGCAGCGGTAGCGAACTGGCAGCAAGTCCACGTGCACACGATGGACCGCCACCTGATGACCATGTGCCGCTGGATGCGGGTGGACGGGGAAGGCGGGCTAGCCAAGGCGGCCAGAGACTTGTTCGGGATCAAGCCCTGAACCTGTTGTGCATCACCGAAAACGATGGAGATCATGGGCGAGACCCCTCGCGATCGGGAGGTCAACTTCGTGGCGCTCGCGGCCGAGTCGGGCATTTCTGCACGGCACACAATCCGGACGGAGTGCAGGTGATCGCGTCCGACCCCGGCTGCTTGGGCGGGCAGGTTCACAGTAGAGGGGGATGTCTGTTAGGGCTGGTAGTCAGGGGTGGAAGGCGGGCGCCCTGCAGAAACGAAACATGATCAGGTTCGACGTCATGAAGCACCCGGTCGACTGTCACCTTGCAGACCTCGCACGACACGACGCCCTGGGGGTAGTCACGTTGACGACCGACGAAGGCCAGTCCTACGACTTACGGCAGCTGCGTCAAGGGATGCTCGCCGAGATCGACATGATCCAGATGTGGCTGTCCACACTGGGGCACAACTACAGTGCCGCGGCTGTGGACACTCGACATGTGCTCGAAGTGGCCGGCGACCTGAATGGAATGTTCGACTCGCTGGCTTCGGTGTGGCAGCAGGTGGGGAAGCACATGCGCGGCAAGGTGCCCCGCAAGCTTGTCGATCAGGCCGTGGCCCACTACGAGCAGGGGAACCCTGCGGGCCGGGAACGCGGTGACGATCCGGCAGCAGGGACCTGACGGACGTCATCGCACGACGAGAACGGTCCCGTCCGGATGACATCGGCGGGACCGTTCCCCGCGTCAGGGGGCGAGCATGTCCCCGGCGGCGCACCCGACACAGGTCACGGTGGTGATCTTGTCCCGGCCATGCTCGATCACTTCCGTGTCCATGTACACCTCCCCGACCTCGAACACGTGCCCGCAGCCGCGCCCGCACCGCGCCCCGTTGTCTACGTCGGCCTGATCGATGGGCCACAACCCCGTCACGCTGGGGCAGTCCTCGGTGTGGCGTTGGTTCTCCGGCTCCGGCCAGCAGTCGGCCTTGCAGTAGAAGCACCACCGGTACCGCTCGTCCGTGGGGTCGAAGAACGGGATCGCGGTCACGTGGTGCCTGCCCGCGCCCGCAAGGCGTCCCCCATCAGCATGGACACCAGGTCCACTACGCGGTCTGTGTACCCGTCAGGCATCGCGCAGGGGTGGACGGCGACGCGGGCCAGCTCGACGTCGCCGATCTGCGCAGTCACCAGCACCTCGTCGCTGTCCAGCGGGTCCGGATGCAGAGTCACCGTCAGCAGGTCTGGCTCCGGGTAGGACTCGGTCACGGCACCACCATCCAGTCCTCGACGAGCAGGTCGGCCTGGCGCGGTGTCCACACCTGCACCCGCAGGCCCTGCACGATGTCGATGTGCGGGGCGTACTCGACCGCGCGGCCGACCAGCTCCGGCACCGCTTCCCCGAGCGGGCGACCGGCGGTGACGGTGATGGTGGATCCGGGCACCAGCACGAGCACCGGCGCGCCACCGGGGTCCGCCTGATAGGCCCGTGCCCAGTCCCGCACCCGCGCGTCCCGGCTCACCCGCAGGCCGCGGGTGAGCGCGTCGAGCGCACCGGCGAAGTTCACCGCGCTTCCTGGCAGCAGCGCCGCACCGACACGGCCTCGGCGACGTCGACCGGCGCAGCGGCTGCGTAGTCGACCGGGCCACGCTGCACCGCGAGATCCGGCATCGGGTACAGGCACAGGCACTGCCCCTCGGGGCACTTGCAGTACGCCATGTCCTGCGACACGTGCATAGTGCCGGTCTCGTCGTCCACGAGCCGGTAGGTGCGGCCCCGGTCGATGGAGATCGCGCGGGGGTTACGCCGGTTCTGCCACATCGGCACCCCCGAGCGCTCGGACTGGTCTTCCCACTCGTCGGGGTCAGTGGTGAGCGGCGCCAGGTGCTCGAAGTTGAGCAGCCGCACCAGCTGCGCGACCGCGGCCTCTGCCGACCCGCCCGAGTGTCCGTACGAGGAGAACGCCGCGACGGTGGCAGTCACCGCCGCGGCATACGCCGGGTCTTCGTCGATCTGCCCGGACAGCGCGAGTTCGCGGCGCGCGTGGTCGACGAGCGTGGTCACGATCCGACCGTCCCGCAGTCGCCGCCGCTGCCCGTGTCGGCCGGACTCGAGGCCGCCGGGCCGGACCCGCAGTCATAGTCGGCAGTCACTGCCGGGGCCGGGTCGTCGAGAATCGCCCTGGAGTTGCCGAACGCGATCACGTCCCCGCCCACGGTGCGGATCTCGTAGGACTCGTCGTCGTCCCGGCGCGACCGCGCACCACGGACGGCGTCCTCACGCGCGGCGAGACCGGCCAGGCCCGCGCCGCCGGTCAGGTTCCCGCCGGCGTACCCGCTGTCGCCCTGCTCGGTCTTGGGCACGATCTTCGAGTTCGGCGGCAGCACGACCAGCGCCCGCAGCTCGTTGTCACGCGGGTCCGACAGTGGCGTCACCTTCGGCTCGGCCGAGCGGTGGATACCGAACGCGGTCAGCGCCGTGGTGACTGCGGAGACCACGCCGGGGATGACCCCGAGCAGGCCGATGACGGCGTCGCCCTGCGCGGCCGAGAGCACGCCCCAGCCGACGAGCGCGATCACGAGCGAGCCCGCGACCCCCAGCCACTTCGTGAGCTTGTCGGCGGCGTCCTTGATCGGGCGCGGCCGGTCGTCGATGTTGATGTCGGTCAGCCTCATGACTGGGCCCTTTTCCTTGTGAACTCTGCGAACTCCCAGCCGTCGACCTCGGTCGGCTCGACGCGGAAGCAGTAGCCGTGGCGCATCGCCACGAGGTCGGCTTGCACCACGTCAGCGGTGCGGATCGTCTCGACGTGGTGCGCGGGTTTGAACTCGGCCAGCCGCAGGTCGAGCGCGCCCATGTGCCAGCCCGAGACGTAGGACTGGTCGTCGTGCGGACCGCCTTTGCTGGCGACGGTGACGAACCGCATCACCAGCCCGTAACTGGCGGTCGCGTCGGTAGTCACGCGGCGCGTCCCTCGCGGCGGCACCGTGCGAGATCCAGCGCGGTGTTCTGGTGATGGGAGATGTTCAGTCCGATCGTGACGGCCATGGTCAGCGGCCCATCGCGTAGCCGTCGAGCCCGCCGCCCGGCACGGACTCGGGCGGGGGCAAGGCGGTGCAGGTGTAGGTGGGTGCGGTGTCGGGGCCGCCGTCGCGCGTGCAGGACTGCGTGCGGCCGTCACCGTCGACCCAGGACCACCCGGCCGGGGGCGGCCCGGCCGGTCCTGGCGGGCCGGGGATCGCGGGGTCGTTCGGGTCGGGGTCGTCGATCTCCGGGTCTTGGGTCTCCGGGTCCTGGATCTCGGGGTCCTGGACTTCGCTGTCGGGCAGTTCGCTGTCTTGCAGCTCGGGGTCCTGCACTTCCGGGTCCTGACGCTCGGGGTCGTCGGGGTCCAGGTCGTCCGGGTCGGCGTCGTCGGGGTCGGGATTGTCGACCGGCGGCGGGTCGACGCGCGGGGTACCGCCGAGGTCGCGGACCTGGTCGCCGAGCACGCGCGCCGCGTCCCCGTAGGTGTCCACCTGGTCCTGGAGGGTGGCGATGCGCCACACCACCCAGGAGCCGCCGCCGACCAGGCACACGAGCAGCACCGCGACAGCCACGGCCACGAGGGTGCGGCGGCGTTCGCGGGCTGGCTCGGGGTCGACCTGGGCGACCGCGCGGCGGGCGGCGGTCTCGGCGATCTCGCGGACGTGGTCACCAGTCATGGCGTGCCGCCGTTCTCGTCGGGCGCGGGAGGCTGGAGGGTGCCGCGGATGGTGTTGACCTCGTCCGGGGTGATCTGTCCATCGGCGAGCGCTTCGACGATCGCGGCGGCGGCGTTGTCCGCGGCTGCTTTGGCTGCCCGCTCGGGTTTGCGGTCTGAGCGGAGGATCGCCCAGACGAGCACGCCAGCCGAGGTGAGTGCGCCCAGGAGTGCCGCGATGGCGGTAATGAGGTCAGCGAGGTCACTCACCTACACCCCCGGTCGGGGCTGGTGCGTGGGTGATCGACATGGCGGCTCCCGTTCGCTTCTCGCACAACACCTTAATCGATTCAGATGCTGAGGAAGCTCACTACGACCGCGTCATGCCGACCAATCCCGCAGCACGTCCCCTTGTCGCAATCACCCAAACGGGCCAACGCCAGGCGAAACACCCAGCCCATGCGGGCCGATGCACACCGGGAATCTGACTGACCGATTAGGACTGGGGATCGTGACCAACACCCTCGCGCGTCTTGCGCTCGCCGCATGCACCCTGCTCGCCCTCGCCGCCTGCGGCTCGAACACCGACACCGGCCACGACGGGGACAACGCACCCGAGCTACCCGCCGCCGACACCAGCAGCAGCGTCGCCGACACCGCGCCGGCCAAGCAGACCACCAACGAACGCGGGTTCATCGTCAAGCAGCTCGGGGAGATGGCCTGCTTCGGCGGCGCGGGAAAGGACTGCGACGGCGGCGTGTCCTTCGCCATCGACAGTGTGGACGTGGACCCGCAGTGCCCGATGCTCGCCCCGTCCAACGGCGCCCACGCCATCGTGCTGCACCTGCGCATCGCCACCGGCGCGGACGCCAAAATGGCCGACCGCATCAGCGGGGTGATCAACCCATTCAGCTTCGTGGAGATCGGCAAGGACGGCATCACCCGCGACGCCCAGTTCGGTACCTGCTCGGACTCCAGCGCGGGCCTGCCGGACACCTTCGGCCCCAACCAGCAGTACCAGGGCGTCATGGACCTAGAGGTACCGGAAGCCTCCGGCACGATCGCGCTCCAGCTCGGCGCGGCCGAGGAGGACGGGCAGCGCGGCTGGGAATGGGCCTACCCGGCCGGTCAGTAGCTGGCTAGAGAAGCAGCGAGGCCCCGCATCGGCATCCGGTGCCGGACCTCGCGTCTTGCGCCCTGCCACCTGCCCTGGTCAGCCCTGGTCAACGCATCGCTTATCAGGACCTATACCTATGACCCTAACTATGCCCCTAACAGGGACCCCTGTGATTCTGCAGCATTTTTTTAACTGCGACCCCACCTTCTCGACACCGAGTTCGGACAACGTCAATCCGAGAGCGGTAAGGAGGCCCGTTGTGATCATGAAGCCCATCTGAGCAGGAGTGGGATCCTGCGAAAATCCGCCAGCAACCGCTGTCATGGCACTTGCGGACAGCACGACAATCGCCGCTCCCGCATACCCAGTCCGCCGTGCCACGACATCATGATGCCACTGAAAGTGGCCAGGTGACGTTTCAAGCCGTTCCGCCGCAGACGCAGGTTGAGGTGGTGACCACCACACCCATCCCGACCGGCCTGGACGACGCCGATGTCTACGTGCGCGCAGACGCCCCGGATATCTGGAACACCTGATACCTGCGGCGTGACGACAGCGTGGTCTACCACCAGCCGGGCGGCCAGTGGATCGAGAACCTGATCGTCACCGCAGAGAAGCTGCGCAGCTCGTCCGTGTGGAAGCGCGCCTCGTAACTGGCGGCCAACCCCGGCGCGGTCAGGAATCACCCCTGTTGGGTGAGCACAGGTGAAACGCCGCTGTGACCGTCCGCGATGGATCGGACGGAAAGGAGCCCGCGTTGACCGACGTACCACCACTGTCCGCACGCAAGTCTGTGACCAAGGTCCGGAAGAACACCAGCCACACGTTCCACCTGGTGATGACCATCATCACCGCAGGTGTCTGGGGTCTACTGGTGTGGCTGCCTATAGTCATGTGGCACAAGTTCGGGCCACGCAAGAAGATCGTCACGAAGTACAAGTAGGTCGCGGCCTACGACGTGAGCGAGGCCCTGCGCCGCGACTTGGTGCGGGGCCTCGTTGTTTCCCGGCGTCACACGCACCGTGACCATAACTGGTATAGGTCATGTATGGTTGGGGCGTGGAACACAAGCCGCTGCGGCTCACCAACGCCCTCGTCGAGGTGGCCGCCGCTCTCGTGGAGAAGCACGAAGAGCGGCACTGGGGCTACGAACTGGCCAAACGCACCAACGTCAAACCCAACGCGCTGTACGGCGTCCTCACCCGACTCCATGAGCGGGACTGGTTGAGCGACGGGTGGGAAGAGGTCCCCGCAGAAGAGAAACGCCCGCCGCGCCGCTACTACCAGGTCACGCCACTCGGGCTCGCCCGACTGGGCGCGCTACTCGCGCAAGCCAGCCAAGATCGCCGCTTCGCGCGGCTTTACCTCAGGCCGGGGATCGCCCAGTGAACATCGCGGGGATGATCGAGTTCGTGCGAACTCATTGGGTCGTGGGATTCGTGTGTATCGTGACCTGCCCGCCCATGCTGCTCGGGTTCCTACCTACGTTCGTTCTGCGCGTTGGACTTCTGTTCTATCCGAAGGACCATCCACGGCGCGCCGAGTTCATCGCCGAGCTAGCCACCATACCCTGGCGCGAACGACCGAAGTGGGTAGCGGGGATGCTGCCGCACTGCCTGTTCGAGGGCCCGTCAGCACGGCTACGGCAACGCCGGGCGCTGAAGGTTGAGAAGGAAGCGCGACAGAGCTTGTCGCTTGCACTGGAGCAAGGAGGATCAGTATTAGCCATCATAGTGACTAAAGATTTCATGGACATGCAGCGGAGGGAAGAGAATACGGTTCAGAAGTTGAGACGGTGGCTGCGTCGTGACGACCGCTGAACCAGACATGACACGTGCCTCGCACCATCCCGGTACGGGGCCTGACTGCTGGGGTAGGTCAGGGGAGTAGACCTAACTCCGCGCCCTGACCAGATATGGGCGCGAGCAGACGACTCGAACGGCCAGCCTTAGCCGCTTTTTCTTCGGCTCCGCACCGGGCGACGGCACGAGCATCGCTGAGACGATCGAACGCGATCTGCGCGACGGCTTCGGGCGCTGACGCTGCGCACGTCGGACACGTGACGGAGGTCCCGCACCGAGATGGGTGCGGGACCTCACGTCAGGCGACCCGTCGTGGAGGGGCTAGCGGCCCGCCAGTACATCCCACGGGACCGCCTGGGCGAGCACCAACACCACGGTGCCAGCGACGAGGAGGATGGTCACCAGTCGGAGCGTTGCGCCCCAACTCTTGGCCATCTCGGTCACGGCCTGGACAACGGCGACCACCCGATCGGGCGACGCCTCTGGCTGCGCGGTCGAGGCGACGGATGCACCCGAACGGTCACTTTGCGCTCTGCGCGTTCGTGTCTGCTGCCAACGACGGACTATCTTCATGTGGACGCTCTCCTCAACCCTGCGACTGGGTGTGTGTTGGGTGTCAGGCGGCCTTCCTGTTGGAGCAGGGAGGCCGCCGCTTTCTGGTCGGACGTACGTTTGCATTCTGAGGCACTCTAGTCAGCGCTTGCGGCTGTGGTCCCATGATCTTGGAGTGCTTGTTGTGCACATCCGCCCAGGTCACACCGCGTTCCACCTACTCCACGGGACTGGATGAGTGACGGGACCTCTACACCCGATCGTGTAGCGCAAGCTGAAGATTTGGGGCATCCGCCGAGGCCACAAGGAGAAAGACCGGCGCGGCGGCCCCTGACGGCGGCGCGAGAGCGGCCCACCGGGATGGGGTGCGGGGCCTCTCTCGCGTCCTGGCGTTGATAGACAACACTGTGGACTACCGAAGGCAACCGGCAGTCATCAGTAGACAACGCCGTACCGAACTACCGGATCGCGAGTCGGACCGTAGGGTGGATCGGTGGCCGCCACCCCCGAAGCCGAGAGCGCCCCGCCCGGCCTGGATGGCGCCGAGCGCTACGTGCGCGTTGACGCCCCCGACAGCTACGACACCTGGTGCGCGCGCTGACGACACCGTCGTCTACCAGTGGCCGGACGGGAAGTGGAACGAGCAACCGATCGTCAGGGCGGACACGCTGCGCACGTCGCCGGCGTGGGCGCGAGCAGCCGAGTAGCCGAGTAGCCCGGACACGAGAGGCCACAATCTGGGCAGCACAGGACCTCACTCAGCTGCAAAATTACCACTTGATGGCATGCATGACCTATGTCATGTAACCTCATGAGCATGCAGGAGGAAAAGCCTTTACGGATCACCCGAGCCGTCGTGCTCGTAGCTCAGGCCCTGCTTGACAAGGCAGATGAGCGGCAGTGGGGCTACGACGTGGCCCAGCGCGCCGGCGTCAGCTCGAACGCCCTTTACCAGGTCCTCGGCCGGTTCTACGAGCGCGGCTACCTCGCTGACGGCTGGGAGGACGTGGACCCAGCCGAGAAGCGCCCACCCCGCCGCTACTACACGATCACTCCGGACGGCTTGGCCCGCTTGGGCGCGATACTTGCCCACGCCAGACAGGACCGGAGGTTTGCTGGCCTCAACCTCAACCCTGGGCTAGCCCAGTGAACGACCTCGTGAGCGCGCCGATCTCCCCGTGGTACACGATCCCTGCCTCGGTGGGACTCCTCGCACTCACGTTCGTGTTCGCTCCTGGGGTGCTGCTGCACCTCGGGGTGCTGATCTACCCGAAGGGGCATGCTCGTCGTCAGGAGTTCACCGCCGAGTTGTACGCGGTGCCGTACGTGAAGCGGCCGTTCTGGGTTGCCAGCGCGCTCGTGCGGTGCATGTTCGAGGGAATCCCGGAACGGTCCCGTGGCCGGCGACGAGTTGCACGTGCGGACCACGTGGACCAGGAGCGTTTCCATGAACAGGAGATTCTCCGTGAATTGGGCATAACCACCAATGAGTATCAGGACATGCACAAAGACGCAGTGCAGCAGGTGCGACGCGTGCGATACATGATACGAGAAGGTGAGGTCATTAGAAACATCTCATGGTCATTTACCGATAAAGAGGGTAGGGCCTGGATCGTTTCCCCACGCAACCTGCGTCATCGCAGGTCCCTCGGCGTTGTCTTTGAAGGCCTTACATTCGTTCGCGTGAACGCCAGGGAGACTGACACATGAACCCATGGTGGGTTGGGCTCATCGCAACAGTCCCTACTGCGCTACTGCTGCACGTCCTCGCACCTGGCGTGTTCCTGCGCCTCGGCGTGCTGCTCTACCCGAAGGGTCACAAGCGTCGCCAGGAGTTCATGGCCGAACTGCCCACAGTTCCGCCTCGCAAGCGCCTGTTCTGGGCTGCCGGCGTGCTCGTACATTGCTTGCGCGAAGGCATACCCTCCTCTCTCCAGGATCGTCGCACTAAGCGCACTATTCACCAGAAAATGCAATTGGCAGAGTTCTATAGTGAGATATGGCTGTATTCAAGCTTTATTGGGAAAGCTCTTCCGTCTACAGCTTCGCAAAGTCTTCGGGTTCGATTGAAGAACGCCAGACGATTCTGCCGAAAGATACGACGAATAGAGCGCATCCGTGCCAAAAATCGAGATAGGGATCGATGGCGAGCGCAAGTCATATGACGAAGATCGTCACGCTGGGGTCTTCCTCACGACAGCGAGCGGGGAGACCTATCCTGCGAGGACTCCCCGCTCGCATAGTGTTCTGCGTCAGGCGCTGGCGGCCGCGCTCGCCGCGGCCCGGATGGCGCCGATGTTGACTGCCGTACCCGCGCTCGTGCGCTTGAATGCGTTGTCGTCGAGCCGGTAGCGCTCGCGCAGCTCCGCGGAGAACCGCCGGGCCTGCTCGCGCACGTCGCCCTCGAGAACCTGCCCGGCCCGCTTCCCCAGCTCGCCGACGCCGATCCACTGCGGGTCGTCGAGCCCGTCGAGCGCGGCTAGCACAGGGTCCTGCTTGCGCTGGTGCTCGGCGAGTTCAGCGAGGAAGCGCACCTTCGCCCGGTCCCATGCCGACAGGACGTCTACGCGCCGGTACACCGGGAAGTCCGCCACGGGCACCCCGTCACCGCTGGCAGGCTCGACACCATAGTGATCGAGGTGCCTGCGCGCCTTGGCCATCGCCGCGTCGAACTCCTCGCCGCTCGCGCCCGGAGCGACGAGCTTCGCTGCCATCACGAGCTTGTCCAGCGGCCCGAACTCAGGTGCGTCCTTCGCGCGGAACGCCTCCCAGATCAGCGTGAACGCCTTGCCCAGCGGGTAGTCGCGCTGCTCTGCGTTGGCCGCCTGCAACTGCTCGGTGGCGGCCTGGAACGCGGCGAGCGTGTCGCGCGGGCTCATGGTGGTGGTCACGAGGGGCAGTGTCCCTGTGCCAGCCTCTGCGGGCAAGGGCTCACCGGTCGGGGACGTGCCCCCGGCCGGGCCGGTTTCGTCGGCCTGCGGGCTCCTTTGCCCCGGCGCCGCATCCCCGGCCGCGGCGTCGCCGGTCGGGTCGTCGCCGTCGCGCAGCTCCGGGACCGGGTACGGGATGCCTGCGAACTCGCACGCCTCGACCAGCGTCGGCTGCCGGAACGGCAACCACCGCTCGGTGTAGCTGCCGCCCAGCTCGTCCTGGAGCCACTGCGGCAGGCCTTCGCCGCGGTAGCGGGTGTGCGCGATGGCAATCGGGCGGATCTCCTCGGGCCGGTCGCTGTCCAGGTCGTAGGTCTTGCCGGGGATCACGCGCGGGACTTCGTTGTTGGGCTGCACCAGCAGCTTGTAGTCCCGCAGCTGCGTGGTGTCGACGTGCTTGATCCCCGACAGCGTGGCCTGCCCGTCGTAGGCGCGTTCGGTGCGCCCGGCGATGCGGCAGGTGATGTTGCGCATGACCTTCGGGCCGTCGTCGCCGAGGGCGTCGATCAGGCCGTACTGGGTCAGGAAGAACATGCCGATCCCGGCAGAGCGCGCCATCTGGCAAATCGCCTTGAACAGCGCGCTGGTCGTCCACTCGCGGCCGTCGAACGTGCGGACCTTCTGCGTCTTGTTCTCCGCGACGTCGGTTGCCTCGTCGAGGATGCACAGGATCGCGGGGTCCAGCCGGGTCGGCTTGTGCTTTGACCCGAGCGGGCCGAGGCGGCGGTTGCGCAGCTTCGCGACCTTGTAGAGGTCGGCGAGCATCAGCAGGACTTCGTCCAGGTTCTCCCCGGCGACGCGCTCGATCACCGGCTTGGCGGTCTCGCCGCTGAGCCACGGGGCCAGCCACGGCCAGATGATCGGCATCAGCTTCGACGTTGTGCCGATCCACAGCTCCAGGTCGGGGCAGCGGGTGACTCCGGCGATGACGCAGTTCAGGCACACGGACTTGCCTGAGCCGGTCGCGCCCACCATCAGCGAGTGCACCCCGAACAGGTTCACCCGCAGCGGGCTGGCGTCCTGGTAGACGCCGATCTGCACCGGGTTCAGGATCGAGCCCGCGCCCATGTCACCGGGGTAAGGCACAGACGCCTTGAGCGGCTGGCGGGTGTCGACGTGGAGCAGCCACTCGTGCGCGGTGTCGGTCTCCTCGGCGCGCACCTGGTCCGGCGCGATCGTGATGCCCCGCTTCTTGTAGTAGCGCGAGGCTCGAAGCGCCAGCCCCTCCAGGGCGGAGTTGAGCTGCGAGAACTGCGGCACCTTCTCCGAGCCGTCCGACCCGGAGGCGAGATGCAGCGTGTACCCGGCGCGGGTGTCGGCGACGTCCTCGACCTCGACCCCGCCGAGGTCCATCTTCTCGAACCAGCCTTCCCACAGCTCTTTCAGCTCGACGTACTGTTCGTGCCGCTGCACTGCCTCGACGCGCTCACGCTCTTCCTGCCGGATCTCCTCGGCCTTGCGCGGTGCCTGGTAGCGCAGCACCGCGTATACCGACCCGGTGAGCACTGTCCACAACGCCAGCAGGCCCAGCGCGCGGCCGGCCTTGTCGGTCAGCCCGGCGTAGACCAGCCACGCGGTAGCAGTCAGGCCCGCGCCGAGCGCGAACGCGCGGGCGTGGTCGTAGTGGGCCTCGCCGTGAGTGTTCGCTCCGACCCACATCGACACCACGGTGCGGGCCAGCAACGTCAGCGCAGGCCCGACCAGCAGCCACCACCACGGCGATAGACCGGTGGCCGCGGTGACGAGTGACATGGCGAGCAGCCACAGCGCGGCCAGCACCGGGTGGAACCACGCAGGGTTGAGCCAGGGCCTGTCGTCGTCGAGACCGGCCAGCGGGGTGTCGTCGCGGTCGGTGGTGGTGGCCACCGGTCTGCCTCCTCTCATCGTCAGGTCATCCCTCGTTAGCCGAGAAGTCCCACGCCTTCTCCTGCGGGAGTCCGCTCTCCAGGCGCTCGATCCGATCGGCGTGGGTGCGGTCGAAGGTGTCGGTGACGTCCGTGATCGCGATGTTGTTCAGCTCGCGCTGGTTGAGCCAGGTGTGCACCGCGTCGGCGTACTCCGGGCTCAGGTTCACGCCGTCCAAGATCCCGCCCAGCTTCTTGCGCAGGTACTCGCTCTCCTGCGACAGGTGCTCGGGGAGCTTGGTCTTCATGATCTGCCGCGCTTCGGTGGCGGACGTGACATCGGTGACCGCCGCCTTGTAGTCGGCCGTCATCTCTCCTCCTCGGGGTGTGTCAGGTAAGGGTTTGCGGGGTGAGACAGGGGTGATCTCGGGCAGGGTCGGGGGGTCGATGTACTTGCGGGGAACCGGCTGGGTGTCGTCCGGGTCGGGCTCTGGCGGGGGTTTGGGCTTGCCGCCGGGCAAGAACTCGGCGATGTACTTCGCGGCTTCGGGGGTCGTCCACGGGTCGTGCTTGTCGCCTTTGGACTTGTCCCGGCGGGGGAACCAGCTGAACCTGCGACCCGAGCCGCCGCTGCTCGACGAGCCGCGCCCACCGGACCGGCCGCCGCCCGAGCTGCCGGCGCCGAACAGCTTCCCGAACCGGCTGCCCGACCGGCCGCCGCCGCTGCCGGGCCTGCTGCCGGGTCGAGACGCGCTGCCCGCTGGACCCGACGGGGACGGCCGGCCGCCGGGTGCACTGCCCTTGGTCGAGCGGCCGAGCAGCGACGCCCCTGCCTTGCTGTCGGGCTTGCGGCCGAACAGCCCGCGCCGGGTGCTGCCGGTCTGGGTGCCTGCGCCGGAGCGCTGCGCCCGTGAGCGGCCGAGCACGGTCGACGGGGCCTTGCTGAGCCCGGCTGCCTTGGCTGCGCGGGCGGCGCGGGACCGGCCGAGCACGGTGCGGGGCATCCCGCCGCGTGCTCCGCGGGGCGTCCTCGAGCTGAACACGGACAGGCCGGGCAGTCCGCGCCCGCGGGGTGCGAGCCGGGCGGCGAGGCCCTTGGGCATGAGCTTCTTGGGGATGCGGGCGAGTGCTCGTGCGAGCTTCGGGGGGAGCTTGCCGGTGTCGGTGGCCTTGCCGTTGGTGTCGCCGTTACGGGCAGCGTGGCGGCGGCGTAGCCACCACACGAGCGCTGCGAGCACGACGAGGGCCACCACGGCGATGACTGCTCCGGTCGGGCCGAGCGTCATGCTGGCGAGCGTGACGAGCCCGACCGCGACCGGAGCTGCCAGCAGCCACACTTCGCGCGGCACCCGCCGACGCGCCGTGGTGGGCGCGCCGGTGTCGGGTGTCTTGGCGTCCGGCTTGCCCTTGGTGGGCGTGTCGGGCGGCGCGGTGGCTGTGGTTGTCACGGCCGCGGGTCACTCCCGGCGGTGTCGCCGAGCAGCCGCATGGCGGTCCCGAAGATGCCATCGGCTGCTTCGCGGGCGCTCTTGATCGCGGCGAGGACCTGCTCGCGGTACTCGGCGGTGTACTGGTCGTCGCGCTGGTCGGCGGGGTCAACGGGCAGTTCGAGGTCGACCAGGTAGGTGGTGACCTGGCGGCCGAACGCGACGGCGCGGTCGGCGATCTGGCGCAGGTCCTGCGGGGTGGTGGTGCTCACGGGTGTGGAAGTCCTTCCGGTGCGTGGTGGTGGTGCGGGTGTGAATGTTGGGTCTTGCTTGATCAACTAGAAGCTGTTGGCGATCGAGCGGACAGTGGTGATCATGGCCATCACGACGTCGCGGCCGAGGTCGATGACCCAGACGACGGCGTCTGCGACCTGCGTCGGGTTGGCGACGAACCAGGACAGCAGGCCGATGACGACGCCTGCCATGAACAGCCACATGACGGCGGCTTTGGCCTGTGCGAGCACGGGGGTGTCTCCTCCTCTCTGGTCAGTTGTGGGTGGCTGCGCGGGCGGCTGCGGCGCGCAGCTCGTCGAGCACGCCGGACGCCGCGTCGAGCGACTTGCCGCCTGCGTGGTCGACGAGTTCCTGGGGGTGGAGGCTGCCGAGCTGGCGGCCCTGGGCGAGCGCTGCGGCGACGTAGCGGCGCATCTCGTCGACCCGGCGGGCGGCGACGATGCGGCGGGCGAGCGGGTCGGAGCACTTGATGCCCTGCCCGCGGACGGCGCGGGCGATGTCGGCGGCGTTGAGGTCGCGCCACGGCGTGCCGGTGGCGACGGCGTGGGCGATGGCGTTCTCGACTGCCGTGGTCGCGTTCTCGCCGCTGCCGGTGGCGCTCGTGTCGCTACCGCTACCGGTGTCGGTGTCGGTGTCGGTGTCGGTGTCGGTGTCGGTGTCGTGCGCGGGCTCGCCGGTTGCGGTGTCGTCTGCCGGGGTGTCGGTAGCGGGCTCGACGTCGCGGGGCTGGTCGAAGGGCTCGGGTGCTGCGCTACCGGTTGCGCGACCTTCTGCGCTACCGGTAGCGCGCTCGCGGCGGGGCTTGCGCGGCTCGGGGCGGGCGAGTGCCTGCTCGACGACGCTGGTTTCGGCGGCGTGCTGCTTGACGGCGGCGGCCCGCGCTACCTGGAAGTCGGTGACGAGCAGCGAGCACAGGTGCACGGTGGCGAACAGCGACACGGCCGGGATCGCGCCGACGAGCGCGATGCCCCACCAGGAGATCCGGACGTCGTAGGCGGCCATGACGTGCTCTGCGGCGTTGCCGATGATCGAGACGACGAGTGACCCGATGGCGATGATCTGCGCGTGGTCCTGGCCGCGCTTGCTGATCGCGGGGTGCAGCCAGGCGTAGGTGGCGACGGCGGCCTGGGCGTCGATGGTGAGCGGCAGCAGCATGGACAACTTGAACTCGCCGATGACGGGCAGGTCTTCGACCAGGACGCTGGTCCAGCCGATGCGCTGGCCGAGGGCGTCGAGGCTGTCGAACGAGAGCGCCGCGGCGCAGAGCGCGACCACGCCGACGCCGACGAGCACCCCGACGGGTAGCGGCGTCGCGAGCTTGGGACGGATGCGTGCCATGGACAGATTCCTGCTCCTGTGGTTGCGGGGGGTGCGGCTTCGCCGGTGAGGTCGCGCCCGCTGTGGTGGTGGCGGGTGTCGAACGCCTGTCGAGAGTTGCGCTATCAACTTGCGACAGAGTTGCGTTCGCGATCCACAGAGTACAGGTCTGTTTCACACACTGCAAAGCGAGTTGCGGTGTGTTGCGGGGGTTGCGCTACGTGCGAGCGCTACCCGCTGGTGCGGCCGGCAGCAGTCTCGGTTTCCGCGTTGGTTGCGGTGTCGTCGTCCCCGTCGTCGGTGATCGTGACGCGCACCTGCTTGACGTTGCCGTTGAACCGGACGAGCCCGGCGACGTTCTCGCGGCCGGCTGCGCCCTCGGCGTAGGCGCGGGAGACGAACTCGGCGAGGTCGTCGAGCGTGAGGCCGTCGCGCACGGTCTTCTCGACACGACGGGTGGATCGGGTCGTCATCGCGGGTGCCTCCTTGGGTGCGGGGCCGGTCCCGGCACGAGGGCGGTCGTGCCGGGACCGGAGTTCAGGCGGGCTAGTTCTGCCACCAGCCTGCGTTCGGGTCGTCCAGGTTCGTGACCCCGTGCGTGGACGGCGCGGACTGCCTGGACAGGTCCCGGAACGCGGCGAACGCGCGGTAGTCCGCGAGCGTGATGGTGGGGTTGGAGCCCTTGCGCTGCTTGGCCAGGATCAGGTCGATTTCGCCGGGCCGCTCGTCGGTGTACTTCGCGACGTCGTGAATCAGCATGACCACGTCGGCGTCCTGCTCGATCGCGCCCGACTCGCGCAGGTCCGACAGCATCGGCAGCCCGCCCGGCCGCGACTCGGGGCCGCGGTTGAGCTGGCACAGCAACAGGACGATGCAGTTCAGCTCCTGCGCCATGATCTTGAGCTGGCGCGTCACCTCACCCAGCGCGAGATCCTTGCGGTCGGCCTTGGGCAGCTGCATCAGCTGGAGGTAGTCGATCACGATCAGCCGGGGCGGGCCCGCGATCGAGGCGACGTCTGCGACCCTGGCCCGGATGTAGGGCAGGGACAGGTGCGGGGTGTCGTCGTACCACAGCAGCGTCCCGAGCAGCTTGTAGTCCTGGGCCGCCTTGGCGAGCTTGATCTTCTCGGAGTCGATCAGGTGGGTTTTGCCGGACGCGGAGTCGAGCCGCACCCCGGCCTGGCGGGCAAGGTCGCGCTGCACCAGCTCGGCGCGGGTCATCTCCGCAGAGAAGAACACGACCGGCTCGCCGCGCTCCATCGCGTAGTGCCCGGCCACCTGCGCGCCGAACACCGACTTCCCGGAGCCGGGTCGGCCGGCCGCGACGACGAGCGCGCCGAGGTCGACGTTCAGGGCCCGGTCGACGTCGCGGATCCCGGTCGTCATCGCGGACTCTTGCGGGTGGCCCCACGAGTCGAGGACGCCTTGGATCAGGTCTTCGCTGTTGCCGATCGAGTGGAACTCTTCCTCGCTCGTGGTGGCGACGTCGGCGAGGAACTTGGTGTGCAGCCCGGCGATGATCTCGGGCAGCCGCTCGGGCTCGGGCAGCGCCTGTGCGGCCTGCGCGACCCGCTGGGAGTAGACGAGCGTGGCGCGCCGGTTCGCGCCAGCACGGACGATCTCAGCCAGGTGGGAAGCCTGGCCGGTCGCGGCCACCTGGCGTGAGGCTGCGAGCAGGTCGTGCAGGTAGGTCGGGCTGCCCATGCGGGTCAGCTCGCCGCGCCGACGCAGCTCCTCGGCGACCTGCACGGGCTCGATGCCCTTGCGGCCGGAGTCGGCGAGGTCGCAGATGGCGCGCATGACGGCCTGGTGGCGGGGCTGGTAGAAGTGCTCGGCCGAGAGCGTGCGCCGGACCTCGGCGATCACCGGCGAGGAGAGCGCTTCGGGCTCGCCGTCGCGGCTGGTCACGTACAGCGGGGTCATCATCGCGCCGAGCACCGCGCGTTCGGCGTCCAGCTCGACGTCGCTCACCGGCTCGACGTCTTCGACAGCGGCGGTCATCGCGACTCGCCCCGCCTGCGGTCCGGGCCGTCGAACCACACTGCCGGGCCGCCCGACATCTCTGCGAGCCGGGACAGCACCCGGTCCTCGAGGACGTCGGTCAGCACGCGCTTGTACTTGCGTTCGTACTCGTCCAGCGGCTCGTCGTCGCGGCGCGGTGGGCGTTTGGTCGGCAGGTTGGTGGTGATGATGGTCGGGCGCATGTGGTCGTAGCGCTCGCTCACCAGCTGGTAGTCGACCGACACGGTCCACTCGGACTGCTTGTAGCCCGCGCCCACGTCGTCGAGCACGAGCAGCGGCGTGTTCGCGAGCTGTTCGAACCGGGCGCGGGTGTCGCGACCTGGTTGGGGGCGCAGCTCCTCGTACATCTTCGCGGCGGTCACGAACTCCCAGGTGGCGAGCACACCAGCGCGGGCGAGTCGGCCGATGGCCCACCACGCGGCGTGGGTCTTCCCGGTACCGGTCCAGCCGTTGAGCACTAGCGACGGGCCGGTCTCGATCTTGCCGGACGAGCTGCGGCACGCGCTCTCGAACAGGTGGCGCACCCAGGCTTCGATGGCCGGGTGGGTGTCGGTGACGGGGGCGTTGCGCCACCGGGCGGGGGTCTTAGTCGCCCAGCGGCGCAGGGCGGCTTCACGGACGACGGCGAGTCTCATCGGGTCCGGCTCGGGGAACGGGGCCGGGACGTTTGTGGTGGTCATGGGGTGTGTGCTCACAGGGTGTTGTCGGCGTAGGCGTCGCGAGACGGGTTGCGGTAGAGCGTCGGGCCGGTCGAGTAGCCGCCGGACACGGCGCGCAGCGGGAAGCGGGACTGCTCGCTGCCGTTCATCGCGGCGTTGACCTCGTTCGGGATCTGCGACGGGTGCCCGAGGCCCTTCTCCATCCAGCGGGCCAGCCCGCGGTAGACGTGCTCGGCCGGGATGCCTTCGTCGAGGAGGGACTTCACTTCCTTGGCGACGTGCCCGATGGTCGGCTTCGGCGGGCGGACCTTGCAGCGGTCGAGCCACCAGGCCAGCACGGTCTGCGCGCTTTCCGGGTCGGGCTTCTCGCCGCTGTCGGCTGGGGCAGGGAACAACCCGCCGTCGATCGGGGTCGGGGTCGACGTCGGGTCATCGCTCGCCGCCGCCGCGCCGCCAGGCGCGTCGAGAGCTTTAGCTCTCGTAGTTGTTGTTGTTGTTGAAGTTGTAGTAGGGAAACCCTTGCCCGAAGGGTCAAAAAAAGAGTCACCGGAAGGGTCTGCGGAACCCTTGGGGAAACCCTTTCCGGAAGGGTTTCCCGTACCCTTCCTGCCCTGCTCAGGGACCACGGCGGCTTGCTGGCGGGCGGGGGTGGCGTCGAGCCCGTCGAGGGCGTCGAAGCTGGCCAGCTCGTCGGTGTCCTGCCCGCCGGTCGGGGGCAGCGGGCGACGCAGTAGGCCAGTGACGCGCGAGTCGTTCCAGCCGTTCGCCTCGGGGAACTCCTCGCGCAGGCGGCGCAGCTCGATCAGGTAGGCCCGGCGGATCACCGGTGAGTGGATCTCGTCGAACGCCGACACTGACGCGACCATGATCTTCGGGGCCTTGTACAGCTCGTCGTGGCGCACGAACGAGCGCACGAACACCTCTTCGGTCTCCTCGTCGATCACGAGGTACCGCTTGTCGGCGAGTCGCTGGGCGACGCGTCGAGCGTCGACGGGCGTGGCGTTCGGCGCGATCAGCTTCGCCAGCCGCGTCGGCCGGTAGTCGTGCACCCCGGCGTAGGACGTGCCCTTGTGCGAGTACAGCGCCATGTAGAGCACTTTCTCGGCGGGCGAGAGGGCGAGGAAGTCGTCATCTGACCAGGTGGCGCACTTGGTCTTGCCGTGCGTGCGAGGCATCCTCAGACCCCCTTAACCAGGGCGTTCACTGCCGCGAACAGGTTCACGGCGGGGTATGGCTGGCTGCCTCGGTGTGGCAGAATGGCGGTCACGCAGACCAACTCCTTGCGGTATTCGGTTCTGTGTCTGGGCCCCGGCGGGTGCACACCCCGCGCGGGGCCTTTTTGCGACTTCAGCGACTCTCCGTCATGACGTCACCTTGCGATCAGGTTGCGACAGGTCTGGGTGTCGCGATAGTGATCACCGCTCCGCGTGTCCCCGGCCCCAGCTGCGGGTACATAACGCGCTGACCTGGGCGGCTCGTTGATCACTCGTCACACACACTACAACACGTGTCCAGTTCGGCTTGCGATTCACGTGCCCCAACCTAGTCTCGACTTGCGACGGGTTGCGATACCAGTCGGGTAACAGCGTGCAGTCTCACTCGGACAGACGACAGCGGGGCGTGACACCCCCCTTGGACAGGCGGGTGTCACGCCCCACGAAGCAGTTACGCCGCAGCAGCGCGACGGCCTGGCGGCGGCGGGCTCGCAGCGAGTTCAGCCCACACAGCGTCGCGGTCACGAGGACGCCACAGCCGCCACTGCGCAGGCCCGATCTCGTCCCGCCACCGCTTCTGTTCCTTCGACAACCTGCCGGTGTCGGTCTTCAACTCGACGTGCAGCACCACACCAGCGCGGGCCATCAGCAGGTCCGGCGCGCCCTTGTGGCCCTGCACGGGCGTCGAGTAGCCGCCTGACTGGCGCAACGCCTTCCGGTAGTGCACGACCATCCAGCCCTGCTCCATGGCTTCCTTGATCACCTGCGCCTGCCAGACGTCTTCGGTCATCGTCGCCGACACCAGCGCGTTGTAGTCGCCGACATCCGCGAGCTTGCCGACGCCGCGGACCAGGAGCGTCTTGCCGGATTTCGCGGCCGGCCGCCGGGGACGACGCCGCGGGCCGGTCACTACCCGCACTGTCACCGGCGCGCCTCCCCTGTCATCGCGACGAGCGCCCGCCGCACTGCGACGCCCTGCCGGGTCAGCGCGTACGGGCCGTCGCGGTACTCGCCGAGCGGGTCGACCAGCCCGAGCCGCACCAGCGCCTGCGCGTCGCGCTCGCTGCGCCCGTGCATGCCCAACCGCAGCCGTCGCCCCCGCTCAGACGCTGGCGCTGCGGCGGCGAGCATGGCGCGCTGCTCGCCAGTCAGCTGCTCGACCACCTGTTCCGGCTGGTACCGGTCGAGGTCAGGAACGTCCACTGCCGACCTCCTTCCCTACCGCGTCCCGAGACCGAGCGCGGCGAACTCGAGGTCCTGGAGCGACTGCTCCCAGCAGTCGAACGCGACCGCGCGGCGGGTGAGCACGCGCAGCGCGGGCAGCTGGCGATCGGTCACGAGCACGCGTGACCGGTCAGTCCAGGAGGAGACGAGACCAACCCGCGGGGTGTCGTCGCGTGCGACCGGCACCCCGCGGTTGGACAGCCACGACGCCGCCTGCGCGACGTCTCCGGCCGTCGACACCCACACCGCAGCAACCTGCGTGAGCGCCCACAGCGAGCACAACGCGCCCGGTTGCGAGCAGTCCCGGCGCGGATCCCGGATCGGGCCGTCGAACTCGATCCCGAACGTGTGCACGTCGACCAGCTCGCGGGCCCGCTGGGCGAACGTCGTGCCGATCGTCACCGCGCCTTCGATGGCGTGGGCGCGCTCGCGGTCGCGGTCGCTGAGCAGCGCGAGCAGACTGCCTGCCGTGCTGAACTCGCGGCGGCGCAGCGCGGCGACGATCCCGCACTCGATCCGCTCGGGCGGCCACGTCCGGACATCAGCGCTGGGCGGGGCAATGGTCATCGTCTTCTCCTGGACTGGTGTTGCTGGAACTACTACTTGCGGGCCTTCGCCGCGGGCTTGCGGCGGCGCGGGGCCTTCGCGGGCTCGGCGACCTGCGCCTGCCGGTACGCCTCGACGATGTGAGCGGCGATGCGTCCGCGCTCAGGCAGCCCGTATCCGTTGGCGTTCGCCCACTCCCGGATCTGCGCCGCTTCGGGCGACGCCTTGGGCTTGCCCCCGGCCGCCGCCGGTGCGCCGAGCAGCTTGCGCTGCTTGCGGCCGCCCGTGCGACGTGCGTGCGGGATGAACTCGTCGAAGACGTCGCGCAGTCGTCCGGCGTTGTCCTCGGAGAGGTCGATCTCGAACTCAGCGCCGTCGAGTCCGAACCGGACTGTCTCAGCAGCGATGGTCTCGCCGGTGGGGTCCAGGTCGTCGACCAGCTCTACGAGGGTCTGTTGTGCCACTGGGTGTTCTCCTGTCAAGTGCGGCGGTGTAGTGAATCGAGTACGTCGAGCAAGGTGTGCATGCGTGGCTTGGGTGCGGTGGTCATCACCTCCTCGACGAGCTTCTTGGCGTCGCCGTGGCGGCAGCCTGCCGCCTGCGCGACTGCTTCGACGTCGCCCCCGGCTGCGATCACGCGGCGGGCGACTTCGTGGCGCTCGGCGCGGTGCAGCGGCCGGCCGATCTGGTCACGTCGGCCGCGCAGCGCCAGCCACACGGCCACGTCGTCGAACCAGCCAGGGGTCGGGTCTTTCCAGCCCGTGCCGCCGGACATGTTCGATCGCGTGCAGCTCGCCACGTCACGACCTCCCGCCTTCGGGTTGCTGCTCAGCCAGCCCCGCCGCAGCGAGTCCGGCCGCAGCCAGCGCGCGGAACTCGCCGGCCTGGAAGGTCAGGTAGCCGTCTGCGAAGTGGACTGTGACCGTGCCGTGGCCGTGGTCTTCTCCGGCGCGGACCTCCATCACCTGCCCGTCAGCGAGCTGCACTGCCCACACGCCTTTGGCAGTGAGCGGCGCGGGCAGCGGCACGACCGCGCAGCGGGCGAGAAGCCACCGCATCACCGACTCCGCGGTCCGGCGGCGCGACCCTTCGCCCCAGGTGGGGAAGTCGCGGCCGAGCGCCGCAGCCGCGCCGTTGACGAGCTGCTGCGCAGTCACACCTGCGGCGCGGGTCGCGCGGACACCGGCGAGCGCCATGCGCTTGAGCACTGTGGACACCGGCACCGTCAGCGCGTCGGCGTGCTCGCCGATCACGGCACGTTCCTGGTCGCTCAGGCGCACGAGCACCGCGGCCGGCGCTGTGTCAGTCATGGCTGCCCCCGGCCCGCTGGTCGCCGTCCCACTCCGCGCAGATCCGCGTGTGTGGCGGCATGCGCTCGATCACGAACGCGCGTACGCCTTCGTACTGGCTCTCAGGGCCGACGATCTGCCACACGGCCAGCCCTTCGCGGTCGCGGCCGCGGTACACGCAGTCGACTGGGCGGCGGCGGTCCCCGTCGTAGACCAGCTGCACGTTCGTCGGCGGCACGGGCTCGTCCTCACCCACGGCGTCCCGCCTCCCCGTCCGGGCCGACGTCGCGCAGCCGGGCCACGAACCGGCACGGCCACAGCTGGTCGCACACCGCGCACACCAGCACCTCGGGGTGTCCTTCGTGGCAGGTCTCCCGCTGGTACACGGCCCTGTGCCCGGCGACCGATCGCAGGTCGACCTCTTCGACAGCGGTCACGAGTCACCGCCACGGGTGATCTCGACGCGCACGGGGGCCGCGGTGACCAGCTCGACTGGCACGACGCAGCCCGCCACGCTGTCGTAGGCGGTGAGGACTTCCCGCGCGGTGTGCGGGCCCAGCAGGCCGGTGATCACCCGTCGCAGGACGTCGCGTTCCAGCGTCGGACCCGGCTGCGGGCTCTCCTCGAGGTCGCCCGGCTGCTCGGCGAGCAACTGCCCGACGACCGCGGCCGGGTCGGTCAGGCGCGCGGCGGTGAGCGCGACCGCGAGCGCCCCGAACTGCCCGCCCAGGTGCGCCAGGGCGGCGGTTAGCTGCGGGTCGACGATCTCCATCGGGTCGTGGTTGGACAACCGGCAGAGCTGCATCACGGCAGCGGCGCGGCTGCGGTGCGGGAACGGGGACCGGTAGCCGTCTGCGCCGACTACCCACCAGTGCTCGTGCACGGCGGCGGCCGGGTAGACGTACCCGAGAGGCTTCCCGGCCGTGGTGATGACGGGGATGGCGTCCGGGTAGGCGATGTTCACAGGGCAACTCCGTGTCGTTTCAGGTCTGCGCGCAGGTTGTTGCGGGCGCGCCAGTCGCTTGCGGTGTGGGACACCAGGACCGCGTCTACGCCGTTCGGGGCGAGCAGTCGCAGGTGGTTCGAGCGTGTGCGGGCTGTGGTCCAGCCTGCGGCCTCGGCGGCGTTGATCAGGGGACGGATCTCTTTGGAGAGCTTGAGTCGTCGCGCCATCAACTGACTGCCTGCTCGTCGGGGGGCGGGTCCTGAGCGGCGACGGCATCGGCCGGCGGGACCTGCGTGCGCTCGGCGGGCTCCTCGACGGGGGCGGGCTCAGCGTCCGGCCAGAGCCGCGAGCGCTTGTGCTTGAGCCCGACCCGGTCCCACAGCGCGACGAACTCGCGGTGCAGCTGCTCGCGGCCGACCGCGAGGTCTACCCGGTGCGCCAGCTCGCCGACGAGCGCTAGCGTGGAGTCGTCGAGGCTGTCGAGGAACCGGGTCAGTTCGTGCGGTGAGTGGGCCGCGAGTTCGAGCGCCTGGGCGGGGATCATGTCCACACGAGCCGTCGTCATGCCGATCTCCTGTCGTCGCTGGGTTCCGAGCCGTGCAGCTCGGCCACCCCGAGCCCGGTCAACACGACCGGGCCGGGGACGTCCGCTTTGGCTGGCGCGATGAACCCGCCGAACTTGAGCTGCCACAGCGCGATCAGCTCGTGCAGGTGCTCGCCGGTCGGCTGGTACCGGCGCTGGATGCCGCTGGACATGCGTCGGGTGAAGCCCCGCGCCTTCGGGTTGGGCTCCCACCCGACGTGTCCGTCCTGGACCTTGCGCAGGATGGACACGTGCGTACGGGTGATGTCCATGGGCTACTCCTCCACCACGTCGGCTTCGATCGGCTCGCTGCCGTCCGGGTTGGGCACGTAGCCCGAGTGGATGCCGTCCGGGCTGGTGTCGACGCGGACCTTGTTGTCGGCCTCGATCGCCATCGCCATCTCGGTGGACTTGGGCATCCAGCGGGCGAGCTGGAGGAAGCACGTCTTCGCGGCCATCTGGTCGAAGTGGTCCTTCCACGGCCCCTTGACCTCGCCGGTCTTGAAGTCCTTCTGCAACGCGAACCGGTCGCGGTGCCGCTCGACTTCCTGCTTGGACATCGTCCAGAACGCGTGACCGCCATTGGTGTACTTCACGATGGCGTAGTAGTCGGTGATCTCGCCGCGCTCCGTCCCGCGCTTCGGCGGCCGGTGCAGCAGCGTGTCTTCGACGCCGTAGTGCACCTCGAAGAAGTCGTGTTCGTGCACCGGGCGGGCCATCATCGATTCGACGATGCCCGAGCGGAACGCCAGCTCGCGGTAACCCTGGTACCCAATGACCAGCTGCGCCTGCTGCTTGAACGGCAAGATCCAGGCGTGGCCCATGACCGCGACCCGCAGCCCGAGCTGCGCGCAGGTCATGGCCGCGCCGATGACGCTCATCGCGTTGCACTCCAGCAACTTCGGCGTCTTGCGGGCGACGGTCATCACGTCGCGGATGACCTGGGTTGCCTCCGCGCCCTTCGGGGACGCGTCGGCGAACGCCTGTGCCCACCTGGGGTTTTCGAGCATCTGCACCAGGGCCGGGGCCTTGGACTGCTCGCGCTGCTCTCGGACGGCGGCGAGTTCGTTGCGTGCGGTGGCGTTGCTCATGCTGCGTTCTCTCCTGCTGCTTGCGTGGTGGTGGTGGTGCGGGTGTTCTTCTTCTTGGTGGTCTTGCGCCGCAGGGTCCGGCCGGGCTCGCCCACGGTCACGAACTGCTCGTACAGGTCAGGCGCGGCGAGCTGGAAGCCGTCGTAGTCGGTCGACCGGCCACCGGCGGTCGGCCGGTTGGTGAACACGGGCTCGCCGTCGAGGTACGCCTCGGTCGCGGTGCCCATGGCTTCGCGTAGCTGGTTGTCGATCTCGTCGCGTTCCTTCTTGAGAGCCTTGATCTCTTCGGACAGCTCGTCGCGCCGTGCGACGCCCTTGCGCCAGGACGGGTCGAGGTCGACGCGCTCGCCGACGAGGGCCTTGATCCGGCGCAGCGTCTCGGTGGTGGCTGCGCTCCCGTCGATCGGCGGCAACGTGTCGTCTTCGACGTGCCGCCACAGGTCGCTGGCGAGATCCACGAGGTCGGCAATCAGCTCGTCGTCACGCGGATTGACCTTCTCCACGTACGTCGAGGTGTCCAGCAGCGCGGCGTAGAACGTGCGCTGCGCTTCCTCCCCGAGGACCCAGTTCGCCCACTGCCCCTGTGCGGTGTAGGAGACGGGGATCTCCTCGCCCTCCCAGGCGTCGAGCTGCCAGTGCGTGCCGGTCTTGATCTCCAGCACGCCGAGCAGTGCGCCGGTCTTGCGGTCGAACACCAATCCGTCGACGTTGACGCGCTGCCACAGCGCGCCGACGCGGGCGTAGGTGCCTTCGCCGGGGACGACGATGAACTCCGGGTGGCGGCGCGCGAACTCAGCGCGGATAACGGGCTCCAGCAGGTGGCCCCAGAGCATGCGCTCGCGGGATGCCTCGTCAGGCTCGGGGTCGCTGCGACCGGTCTTCTCGGCCCACACCCGGTACGGGCTGGAGTAGCGCGAGATGCCCACGGCGGCGGCGACGTCGCTGCCGCCGATGCCGTTCAGCCGCTCGCGCAGCCAGACGTCCTCGGGCGCGTCCGCGGGGCACACGATGACCACGCCGGGGAACAGCTCGGACGGAACCGGCCGGGCAGTGCTCGGCCGGTTCTCGCGGTCCAGGATCGGCGTGCTCACTGCCCACCGCCGGTGATACGGCGGTGGACGGCGCGAACCAGGCGTGGGAGCTGGTAGGTAGCCAGCCCCCACAGGTGCGGCCCAAGCGCGCTCGCAGCGGCCACGGCGACCGCTACCCAGAAGAAGACGTTCACGCCGCCACCACCTGCGGGTGCGCAGTGGGCAGCTCGGCGACCTCGGCGACGGGCAGCGGCGCGGTGCTGAACTCGACTAGCACGTCAGCGTCGCCGTGGTGCTTGGTGGCGATGACGTGCTGGATGCAGCCCTCGTAGTCGCAGGTGTGCTCGGTAGTGCCGTACCCGTCCGGGTTGACGATGTAGATGTCGGTGACACAGCGGCCGGTCTCGCAGATCAGGCAGTCGAGGCCGTGCTCGTCGCTCGGCGTCTCTTTGTCCACTCGGTTGTACTGCATCTGCCTGCCTCCCTTCTTGCTGTTTCAAACACTACATCATTTGTAGTGTGTGAATCAACCCGGGACTGTTCGCGCTGCTCGGGACCGCTGCGTGATAGGGAGAGACGACAGATCGACCCCAGGGGGCGTCGGCCGGCGACGCCGAGGCGACCGGGCCGGTCCCGACTCCCCCGGCCCCTGCTCGTGCATCGCCAAGATGGCCGACACGTGGTCCGGCGAGAACCGGATCTTGCGCCCGATCCGCAGGTGCGGCCATAACCTGTTCCGCACGTTCTCCCGGATCACGCGGTCCTTCTCGAACCCCAGGAACTCGCGCAGCTCCTCGATCGTCAGGCAGCGCTCAGGTGCTGTCGTCATGGCCGAACCTCCTCCGGGGTCACGTCGGGATGGAAGTCGCGGACCTTGCGACCGAGCGCCGCGGCGATGGCCCGCGCGGTACCCGGCAAGGGCCCGTTGTCCTCGCGCTCGATCGCGGTCAGACCGGAGGCTGACAACTGCCTGCCCTGCTCCCTGACCAGCTCGACGAACTCTTCAGCGGTCAAGCCCAGCTCGTGCCGCCACTGGCGGACGCGAGCACCAACGAACGGGACAGTGCGTAACTGCGCGGGTGCAGGTGTGGTACTGCTTGCGGTCACGTTGCGACTATATCGCAAGTCATCGCAAGCTGTCGCAAGTTGGGACAAGTCTGCGCCAGGTGTCACCAGTCGGGACAAAAGGTGGACAACCGAATCGATACAGAAGGGCTGTCAGAGTTAAGGATTACCTCACGCGCAGATATCCTCCGGCGCATGGAAATCAGGCACAGCCGTCGAAACCGCGAGCGACTTGCGGTTCGCATGGAACGCCGTGTGAAAGAGTTGCGTATCACGTGGGAGGCTGTCGCCGAGCGGTCGGGTTATTCCACAACCCTGTTCCGCAACATCCGCAAGGACTTCGAGGGCACGAACGTCACCGACGAGGTCGCCAGAGCCATCGACGACGCCCTGGACTGGGAGCACGGCAGCACGCTCGCTGTGCTCGAAGGCGGCGAAGCGACCCCCCTCCCCGCACACGCCGCGGGCTCCCCGACCAGCCTGGTCGAACTCCTCGCCAGCTGGGCGCGCGAACTGAGACAGTCCGACTACGCCCAGCTGGCCGAAGACGTGCTGCATCTCCCCCGAGAAGACGTCAACGACCTGCCTAAGTCCCTGGTAGAAGTGCTCGCGCGGTGGCAGACGGTGCTGCGGCGGACCGAGTATCCGCAGTTGGCGCGCGACGTGATCATGAGCTACCAAGCTGGTTACAAGGAAGGGATGCGACAGCAGGCGGCCGACACCTCGGCCCCCTAGCATCACGACTCCCCGTCTGCCGTGACCGGGACTGAGGTCTGCGGACCCGAAGACCTGAACGCCGTGCGCATGCGCTCGACGTCATACACGGCCGTGACCTTCGGCCGCATCTCGCGGGTGTCTTTCTCGACTTCACTCAAGCGCTTTCGCAATCGAATAACAGCAATTCGATTCGCAACACAAAGCAGCGCGACAATCATAGTCGCAATTCCCCATAAGTTTTTCCGTCGGACTAACATTGACCCGCCCCCAGTCCTTTCCATGCAGCGATTCAATATGGACTGTCCCCAGATGCCGACTTTAACGCTTCGAGTGCGTGACATGCGGGTGAACTTGCAAGTGCAGTCGATCTACCGCAAGTGGCGGACGCGCGGAGCTAACGACCAGAGGCCACGCCAGATATTCACCCGAGCAGGTGACATCACAAGACGGTGCGCGACACCGTGAGTAGAGCCAAGCGCCCACAAGCTGGAACAACAGGACACCTGCGCTCGCCACAACGCCCAACCGGGTACGGTCTGCTCACCCAGTCGATACCCCCGGGTGTACCTGCCGTGGACCCGCCTGAGACCGCACGAGCCTGCCGCGAAGCCGCCGCCGGGATGCGACCGGGACACCGCCGGAAACGCGCCACGTTTCTGCATCGCTTCCGCCGGCGCGTTCCCGCGGGCCATTTCGGAACCGTTCCAGAGCAGTTCTGTGAGCGCCCTGGCGCGCATCCCCCGAGGCATCCCCCGACGCATCCCCCGCGGGGATGCAGGCCGCGTACCGAGACGTAATCTGCTGGATCGAAACGCACTGAAACGCGCGATCGAGAAAGGGCGACCAGGCAAAATGCAGGTCCGACACGCCGATGTGGCGGGTTCAAGTCCCGTCACTCACCCTCGGCGAAGCCTGTTCGGTGCCCTTCGGGGCACCTTCCAGGTGAGGGTTCGTCATGATGTTGGGGGGCCGAGCCCCCCATGCCCCCCACGGTGCGCGGTGTCGGCGCGGCGCGGCTCGGTGATGGTTCAGGCGCCCCCAGGCGATGGTTGGGCTCTGCTTGGTGATGGTTTGGGTGCCCCAGGCGGTGGTTTAGGTTTGGCTTGGTGGTGGTTTGGGTGCCGTCGGGCGGTGGTGGGGGTGGGGGCGGTCGGATCTAGAGTCTTGGCGTGAATTTCTTGACGCCGGTGGCTCGGTGGTTGGGGCGTTTCCCCAGGGTGATGAAACTTGCGCCGGTGATCATTTGGATCGACCACAGGTTGCATCGGGTCAGTTCGGGGCGGGTCAGTTTGCTTCGGGTTGCGGGGATGCCTTCGTTGCGGTTGGTTACCACCGGGCGGAAGACTGGGCTGCCTCGGGCCAGTGACCTGCTTTACACGCCCTACGGGGACCAGTACGTGCTGATCGGGTCCGGGTGGGGGCGGCCGAAGCATCCGATGTGGACGCTCAACCTGATGGCGCATCCCGAGGCCACGATTCTTGTCCGTGGGCGGGTTGTGCCCGTGGTCGCGCGGCGGGCGCGGGAGGACGAGCTGGCGAAGCTCTGGGAGCTGGCCGTGCGTATCTGGCCCGGGTACGAGATGGAGAAGCGGCTCGCGGCCGGGCGTGAGTTCCGGGTCTTCGTGCTCAGCGAACGGTCAGTGGACGCCGTTGAAGTTGACCCGGAGGGTGTAGACGGAGCTTGACGCCGTCACGAACAGCTCGTTGCGGCGGGGGCCGCCGAACGTGAGGTTCGAGCAGGTCTCCGGGACCCGGAGCTTGCCGATCAGGGTGCCGTCGGGGGCGAAACAGTGCAGGCCGTCGTGGGCGGCGGTCCAGACCCGGCCTGCCGTGTCGACTCGGACGCCGTCGAAGCCGCCCGCGTCGCTGGTGCCGAAGATCTCGCCGCCGCTCAGGGTGCCGTTCTCGGCCACCTCGAAGACCCTGAGGTGGCTCGGGGTCTGTCTGGTGTCGGCGATGTACAACCTTGTCTCGTCCGCGGAGAAGGCCAGGCCGTTGGGGCGTTCGAAGTCGTCGGCGACGATTCTGACCTCGCCGGTCGTGG
Source organism: Actinophytocola sp. (assembly GCF_035634895.1). Lineage (GTDB taxonomy): Bacteria > Actinomycetota > Actinomycetes > Mycobacteriales > Pseudonocardiaceae > Actinophytocola. The sequence continues at coordinate 43,121 of NZ_DASQCC010000243.1, forward strand.
GGTCCGCGCGGTAGACGTGGCAGGCGCCGATCTCGCTCTCGGCCTGGTAGCCCTCGTAGTCGGTGTCGATGCCGTAGGCCGGGTCGGTGAACCAGATCGAGCCGTCGGAGTGTTCGACCACGTCGTTCGGGCTGTTCAGGCGTTTGCCCTGGTAGCGGTCCGCGATGACGGTCACCGTGCCGTCGTGCTCGGTGCGGGTGACCCGCCGGTTGCCGTGCTCGCAGCTCACCAGCCGGCCCGCGCGGTCTCTTGTGTGCCCGTTGGCGTAGCCGGACGGCTGACGGAACACGCCCACCTGGTCCGTCGTCTCGTCCCAGCGGAGCATGCGGTCGTTCGGGATGTCGCTGAACAGCAGATACCGGCCGGCGGGGAAGTACACCGGGCCCTCGGTCCAGCGGCAGCCGGTGTGCAGGCGCCGCATGAGGCCGTCGCCGTTCACGCCGGCGAACCGCTCGTCAAGTATCAGGAAATCGGTCTTGACCAGTTCCATGTCTTCCCCACGGGCCGGAAACACGGCATAGTTGGACAGCTACTCCCTGTGACAACGACGTCTTTGATCATAGGAGCCTCCGTTGGCTATCGGCGCGGCGGGTGGGCGAGGCCGGGGATCTACGCGACACACCGTGGCTCGCGCCTGGGAGAGCTTCACGACCGGCGAGAACACCGTCGCCGGCGTCCGGCCGGCGATCCTGGCCTCCTGGTGGCGGTGCCGCGACCAGTACGACGTCGACCCGCGGCTGACGTCCGCGCCCGGCGCGGTCGAGCGCCACGAGCACCGCCTCGACCAGGACGTGGTCCTGACCAAAGTCGGCGGGCTGGCCGCGCTCGCCGGGCGGGAGATGGCCGACGAGGGCGGGATCGTCGCGGTCAGCGACGGATGGGGCCGGATCCTCGCCTCCTACGGCGCACCCGAGGCACGCAGGCGCGCCGAGCACAGCAACCTCGCGCCGCGGTCGGCCTGGTCCGAGCGGACCACCGGCACCAACGGGATGGGCACCGCCCTCGAGGAACGTGGCGCGGTGACGGTGACGGGGCCGGAGCACTGGTGTGCGGGCTTCCACGACTGGGCCTGTGCCGGGATCGCGATCCGCGACGTCGTCACCGGCACCCCGCTCGCGACGATCGATGTCTCGCGGTGGGGTGCGGGGCTGCCCCAGCAGGTGCCGGTCTGGCTCGAGAAGGCCGCGGCCAGCGTCGAGTCTGACCTGCACCGGCGGGCGGTGCTGGACGGACAAAGCGTCGTCGCCGGGTTCGCCGCCGAGGCGGGCGACGGGCCGTACGTGTGTCTCGACCTCGGCGGGCGGGTGATCGTCGCGAACTCCGCGGCCGTGTCGCTGCTGGGGATGCCGTTCGACGGTCCCGTGGTCGCGCCGCTGCGGCGGTGGCGGCCGGACGTGCCGGGACTGTCCGAGGTGGTGCGGTGGGCCACCGGGCGGTCGCTCGAACAGCCGCGGTGGCGCGGGTTCGCGCGGGTCGTCGTGCGGGACGGCCCGGTTGCGGTGGGGTTGCGGCCACTGTTCGCGGACAACCGGCTGGTCGGGATGTGCTGTGAGTTCGGGATGCAGGACGGGGAGGAGTACACCGACCCCGCCGGCATGGCCGCCGGCGGGCCGAAGCGGGTCATCGGGGTGCGGGACAACCGGCTGGTCGTGCTCGTGCCGTCGGAGATCCGCTACGCGGAGGCCGACCGGAACACCGTGTGGCTGAGCACGGACCGGGGCCGGTTGCAGGCGGCCGTTCGCGGGCTGGACAACGTCGACCAGCTCCTGCGCGCGCACGGGTTCTGCCGGGTGCACCGGCGGTTCCTGGTCAACCTCGGGCGGGTCGCCGAGGTGGAGCGTGGGGGCAAGGGCGAGCTGTTCCTCATCACCGATCCGCGGGCGCCGGAGCTCATCCCGGTGTCGCGGCGGCACGCGCCCGAAGTACGACGGCTGCTCGGCGTGTGACCCATGGACTACGTCTTCGTCTTCATCTCCGGCGCGGTGCTGTTGGTCTACAGCGCGGAGAAGCTGATCGACCAGCTCGTCACGATCGCCCGCGGTCTGCGGATCTCGCTGTTCCTGCTCGCCGTCGTCTTCACCGGGATCGAGTTCGACGACGTCTTCCTCGGCGTCGCGCTCAACGTCGAGGACCTCGGCGACGTGGCGCTCGGGACCGTGTTCGGGACGGCGCTCTCGCTGGTCGGGATCGTGCTCGCGCTCGCGGCCATCCTCACGCCGACCGAGGTGCGGGTGCCGCGCGACTACCTCGTCATCTTCGCCGCCGCGCCGCTGGTGATGGTCGTGTTCGCGTTGACGCCGCTCGGTCTCGTCGACGGGATCGTGCTGCTCGCGCTGTTCGTGCTCTTCATCGGCTATGTCGCCGTGCGGGAGCCCCGGCGGGACAAGCCCGTCTTCCGGGACACGGAGGTGTTGGAGAGCACCGGAAGGCGGGCCGGGTGGGCCGGGATCGGGTTCGCGGTGCTCGCGGTCTGCGGGCTCGTCGTCGGATCCGCGACCGTCGGCATCGGCACCGGCGGGATCCTGGCGACCTACGGGCTCGACGGCACGCTCTTCGGCGCGACCATCGCCACGCTCGTGCTGACGGTCGAGGACGTGTTCCTGACCGTCGAGCCGGTCCGCAGGGGGGCGCCGGAGATCGGGGTCGGGAACGTCATCGGCAGTGTGGTCTTCTCGGTCACCGGAAAGCTCGGGATCATTCTGCTGACCGGCGGTCTCACGGTCGGCCGGTATGTGCTTTCCTGGCACCTGCCGGTGTTGGTCGTGCTGACCGGGGCCGCCGCCGTCTTCCTGTCGACCGGGCGGCTGCGGCGGTGGCACGGCTGGGTGTTGCTCGGGCTCTACGTCGCGTACTGGGTGGTCAGCTACGGGGTATTCGACGGGGTACCAACGGAGGTGGATTAGGCCTTGCGTGCCATGCGGATGTTCGCGGCAGTCCTGACCAGTGCGTTCCTCTCGGCCGGCACGGTCACCGCGGCGGCGGAGCCGGCGTGGTCGCCGGAGCCGATCGGCTGGGGCCCGTGCATCGACTTCCCGGACGGGGAGTGCGGAACCCTGCGGGTGCCGCTGGACTGGGACCGGCCGCGGGGCGCGACGGTCGACCTCGCGGTGGCGCGGCACCGGGCCACCGACCCGGCGCACCGAATCGGTGTGCTGCTGGTCAACCCGGGCGGTCCCGGCACATCGAACGCGGAGTTCGCGCTCACCACCACCTACTTCAGCCCGGCGGTCCTGGCCAGGTTCGACCTCGTCGGCTTCGACATGCGCGGCACGGGCGGCAGCGAGTTCATCCGGTGCCCGGACCCGACCGGACCACGGCCGAGCGGCGAACCGGTCGACCGGGCCGAGTTCGACGCCTTCCGGGCCTACGACAAGCAGCTGATCGCGGGCTGCCGGGCGCAGAACAGCCCGATCTTCGACCATGCCGACACCGGGACCGGCGCGCGGGACATGGACGCCGTCCGCCGCGCGCTCGGCGAGCGGAAGATCAGCTACCACGGGATCTCCTACGGGACGCTGCTCGGCCAGCAGTACGCCGAGCAGTTCGGCGACCACGTGCGTGCGATGGTGCTGGACAGCAACATCGACCACAGCGTCGATCTCCGGCACTTCATGGTCGACCGGGCCGCCGCCGCGGACGACGCGTTCATGGCGTTCGTGCGCTGGTGCGACCGCACGGCCACCTGCGTGCTGCACGGCCAGGACGTCCTGGCGACGTGGCAGCGGGCGCTCGCCGCCGCCGACCTGCAACCGTTGTCCCGCAACTGGTTGCGGGACTGGGTGTTCGGCGAGCTGTACGGCCCGGACTACGACTACATCGCGCGGCTGATCGCCGACACGGCGGCGGGCCAACCGCCGTTCTCGGCACAGTTCGAGTACAACTACGACTCGGTCCGGCTGGCGACCGTGTGCCAGGACTTCGCCCTGCGGATCAGGGACTACCGGCAGTACTCGGCGCTGCGGGCCGAGGAGCTGCGGCGCGGGCCACTCATGCTCGGCGGCTCCCTGGGCCACGACGAGGCGGTGACGTGCATGGGGGTCTCCGGGCCACCGGTGAACCCGCCGCACCGGCTGAACATCCCGCACGCGCCGACGATCCTGCTGCTGAACTCACTGCACGACCCGGCTACGCCGTACGCGTGGGCGCTCGACATCCATCGACAGGCTCCGCGGAACACCGCACTCGTGACCTACGAGGGCGCCGGCCACGCGGTGTACCAGCGCAGCGCCTGCACCCGCGCCTACGCGGACGACTACCTGCTCGCACTGACGGTTCCCCGGCCCGGCGCCCGCTGTCCGGCCGCGTAGCCGCGACGAGCGGTCACGCCGCCGCCAGGATCCGTTCGACCAGCTCGACGACCCGCACCGAGTCCCGCGGGTCGACTGGCATTGGGTCACCGGACCGCAGGGCGCGTGCCAGCAGCACGTAGAACTCGGCGTAGCGGCCGGCCTCCGTCGGCACCGCCCTGGTCGCCCCGTCGATGCCGACCCTGCCCCAGGCGGACGCCGGCTCGTGGCCGAAGTCCTGGTCGGTGGGCCGGGCGCCGGCGCGGAGTGCGGCCTCCTGCGGGTCCAGGCCGTGCTTGGTGAAGCCAGCCTGGGAGCCCAGCACCCGGAACCGCGGTCCGACCTGGGCCGCGAGGCCGTTCATCCACAGGTGCGAGCGGACACCCGACTCGTGCTCCAGCACCACGAAGGCGTCGTCGCCGCCAAGGCTCCTGCGACCGGCCACCTCCTGGTAGACGGGGACCGCCGTGCCGAACAGCCGCACTGCCTGGTCGATGACGTGCGTGCCGAGGTCGTACAGGATGCCGCCGCCCTCGGTCACCGGCGTCGACGTCTTCCACGACGAGCCGCGGTCGGGCTTCCACCACTCGAACCGGGACTCGAACCGCCACACGTCGCCGAGCGCCTTCTCGGCCAGCAGGCGTTGGAGCGTGCGGAAGTCCCCGTCCCAGCGGCGGTTCTGGAACACGGTCAGCGGCACGCTGAGGCGGTCGGCCTTCTCGACGAGTGCCCGGCCCTCGCCCGAGGTGACGGTGAACGGCTTGTCGACCACCACGGCGACCCCGGCGTCGAGGAACCTGTCCGCCAGCTCCGCGTGGGTGGCCGGCGGCGAGCCGATGATCACCAGGTCCAGCCCCTGGTCGAGCAGCGCGTCGGCGCTGTCCACCACGAGGGCCTCGGGGTAGCGGGCGCGCACCTCGTCGCGGCGGCTCGTCATGACCGCGTGGAGCGTGTAGTCGGGATCCGCGGCGATGAACGGCGAGTGGAACACGCGCCCGGCGGTCCCGAAGCCGATGACCGCCGTCCTCAGTGGACTCATACCAGCAACCTGCCAGGGTCGACGTACTCGGGCAACGGACCGGCGATGGGGCCCTCAGCCGTGTCGCGTGAACCCCTTGTCGGGCCCGTAGGTCATTATGGTGCCGACGGAGGTGGTGACACCCGACATGTCGGACCACACGCGCGAGCTCATTCAGGCGGTGAGCCTCGACCGGCACGGGCCGGCGCGGGTCGGCGCGTGGCTGGCCGGGCACGGTGCGGAGGTCGTGGCCGCGGTGCTGGCGTGTGACCGGGACGGGCGGCGCGGGCACGGGACCCGGCTCGCGGCCGCGGTCTGGCCGGCCGCCGGTCTGGTGCGGGATCCGGCCTGGTGGACGGAGCTGGCCGAGGCCGGCGAGGTGCTCGCCATCGCCGACCGGGACCCCGTGGCGCTGGTCGACCTGCTGCACCGGGGCGCCACCACGTTCGCCGAGGGTGGTGACCGGTTGCGGGCCGAGGAACGGTGGGTGCGCGCGCTGGCGATCACCCGCCGGGAGGGGCTCGACGACCTCGGCCAGGCGGTGCTCCGCGCACTCGGCGACCTCTACCGCGACTGGGGCCGGTTGAGCAAGGCGCTCGACGCCTACCTGGGTCTGGTGGACCTGCGCGAAGATGCCGGCGACCCCGCCGGCATCGCGGACGCCCTGTCCAGTGTCGGCGCCACGATGCACGCCGCCGGCCGGCCGCGGTCGGCGACGGAGTACTTCGACCGCGCCGACGAGGTGCTGAGCGAGGTCGCTGGCGCGCGGGAGGCCCATGCCCGCGTCCTGGTGTGGTGTGGGCGCACCAGGTGGGAGCAGGGACAGCACGGCGCCGCCCGCCGCCGGTGGAGCCAGGCCCTCGCCATTCTCGTCGACGTCGACGAGGCCGCCGCCGACGAGGTCCGGGAGCTGCTGGCGACCGAGCCGACCTACTCGAACACGTCGTCGTCGCCGTCCGGCGGGGTCGGGTAGCTCAGCTCGAACAGGCTCATGACCTCCGGCACGGTGAACACCTGGGGATGGTTCCGGCCGTTCATGCCGCGGATCACGCCCAGCCGCACGAGCTGTTTCGTCAGGGCGGCGGCCTGTTGCACGGTGATGCCGTTGCGCCGGGAGATCTGCAGGTTCGTGGTGAGCGGGGTGGCGGCCAGGTCGCGCGTGACCCGCACGATTCCGTCCATGCGTTTGCCCAGCTTGCCGAGGTGTTCCTCGCTGATTCGCTCCGCGCGCTCGATGAATCGCAGTTGGCCGTGGCACAGGGCCGCGATGCCGGACGCGAAGAACACCAGGAATCCGTCCAGGTCACCCTTGTGCACCATGTCCAGAATACGGTCGCGGTATTCGTCGCGGTGCCGGCTCAGCCATTCGGACACGGGCAGCAGCGGGTCGCGCAGCGCGCCTTCCCGAATCAGCGCGAGCGTGATGTAGAGCCGGGAAAGATGGCCGGCGTGTGCCACCGGCGACAGGACCGACAGCTGGTAGTGGCCCAACCCGACCCTCGCCAGCAGCGGCGCCTCGCAGCCGGAGTCGACCCACGCGGACCACTGCATGCCGCTGGTCTGCAGCTCCGCGCCGGGTGGGACGGTCAGCAGGTAGGCGTCGTGTGGTTCGGGACCACCAAGCCGACCTGGCCACGTGCGCCAGCTGACCTCGCTCACGTCCTCGCCGTCGATGAAGCCCAGTGAGTCGAGCGAGCCGTCGATGATCGCGCCGAGTTGGCTCAGCAGTGCGAGGTTGAGCGAGCCGCCCGCGCGGACCCACGTCACCGCCTCGTCGTTCGCGCGTAGGTGCCGCGCCAGGTTCAGGTCGACCGCAGGCTCGCCGGCCGAGCCCGGCAGATCGGCGAGCAGCAGTTCCCGCAATGCCGCGAAGACGCCGCCGAGCTCGCCGGAGCCGTGCACGTCGCGAAGCTGTGCCAACCGCACGAGACCGGCACGGTTGGGCAGTCGTGCCGCGGCCTCGTCCAACCGGCCGATCGCCTGTTCCGCCTCCGCGAGAATCCGGTAGGTCTGCGGTTGCAGCCGCACCATTGACGGTAAAGGGCGCGGCAGGAACGCCCCGGCAAGGCGCACATGTGCGGGCAGGTCGTCAATGCCTTCTGCGAGGAACCACCGGCCCGTCTCGGCGGGCATTGCGTCAGGCATGGCGGAAAGACTGGCCGACCCGACCAGAAATCGGCAAACCTTTCAAAGCGCACACGCAAGATCACCATCCCGGGCATCCTCAGCAATTAGAGGGCGAGGCCCGGGGTGATTCACCTCCAAAACGACTTCATGACGAAATCGCCCACAACGAGTCGGCCCTCCCCTCCGCGGACTCACCGTCGGGCTCCCCCCATAGTCGAACAAACGTTCGAGCTGATGTCAAGGCGTGACCGGGTGACCTGAGCCGGCGATGCGGGTTCGAGGCCGCGGCAGGCGGCGGGACCGGAACGGGAGCCGCGGCGGCGGGCGGCGGCCGAACACACCGCGATCCTCAATTCGATCGAACCGTAACCGTTTCAGCCCCGTACACGACACACAACGACGGCAACGTCGACCGTGGGGGTGCGAAATGATTCTGCCCGAACGTGCCAGCATGAGGCGAAGGTTGCTGCGTTGGCGCACGGCGAAGCCGTTGCGCGACGATTCCCGGTTACGCAGCCGGCTGCCCGAGTACGACGAGCTTTCCCGGGCACATCGGCCGATATTCGAACGGCTCAACACGATTTATGTCGAGGCGCGGCTGTACCTGCACCGGCAGGACAGGAACGACTGCCAGAAGATCATCGTCGATGCGGTCGGCGCGGCACTCGGGGCGACCGACACGGCGAAGACGGCGGACATCGTCACCGCGGCCGAGGATCGTGCACGGGCGTTTCTCCAGGAGCGCGCGGAATGGCAGACCCATTGGGGTGGCAGGTCGCGGATCACGCCGTTGCGTGAGGACTCACTCGTGCACGACGGCCGGCTCAGTACCCTCTGGAAGACATACCCGGGGCCCGTCGGGGAGCTGAACAAGGCCTATCTGGAGGCGCAGCTCTACCTGCGCGGCCGGGATCTGGACACCTGTCTGGAAATGATTCGCAGCACCATCCACGTGGCGGAGGACAAACCGGAGAACACGCAGCAGATGCTCGAAAAGGAGGCGGGCAGGGTCAAGCGCTTCCTGAACGAACGCGCCGAGCAGACCGCGCGCAGGCTTTACGCGACCGGCCTGTACCTCGGGGTCGCCATCAGCGCGGTGGTGCTCACCGCGGTCGCACTGATAGCGATTGCCGTCATCCGCCTGTTCCTTTCCCTGCGCGGTGACAACCAGGAGATTCCGTCCGAGACATTGTCGGCATTGCGGGACGTGCTGGTGTGTATCGGTGGCGGCGCCGCGGGCGCGGTGGTCAGCACGATCCTGCGGGTGAGCAACACGGACAGGATCGACTACCGGGTCGTCACCCTGCGGACCGCGGCGTTCCGCATCGTCCTCGGCTGGCTGTTCGCCGCCGCGCTGCTCTTCCTCATCGACGGAAGCATCGTCACGGTGTTCAACGTGCCGGACGACGACACCGGTGTGAAGGCCTTCTTCTTCTGGGGCGGCGTCGGTTTCCTCGGTGGCTTCAACGAGGTGTGGGCAAGGAACCTGGTCACCCGGTCGGGCTCGGCTCCCGACCCCGGCGGCGCGAAGACCCAACAGCTGAGCTGAGCGGGGTGCCGGCCCGGCACCCCGCCTCAGTCGCGGATGACACCCTTGCTGCGCATGAGGAACTCGCCAAGGTAGCCGTCGTGGGGGACGCCCGGGGCCATGAGGTACGTCGGGTGGTCGCCGATGTAGAGGTTGCGGATGGTCGGTTCGGCCATGAGCTCGTCGAGGAGACCCTCGTCCTCGGTGACCGCGGTCAGCACGAGAGTGTCCCGCAGCGGCGCGACGCCGGCCTCGCGCGTCCACGGCACCACCCACACGCACGGGAAACCCAGCTCGACCCGCGCCTGTGCCGCGGACGGGTCGGCCAGCTCGAACACCGCGGGCCGCAGCAGCGCGCCGCCGGTGCTCAGCTCGTCGACCACCCCGTCACCGCCGAGGTGCGCCCGCGCGCCGGACGCCTTCGCCAGCAGGTAGCTCTCCATGACCCGTGCCGTCGCCAGCGGGTACACCGGAAGCACCGCCTTGTCGTCCTCCGGTGGCAGGCTGGGGATCGCCGCCAGCCGCTCGGCGATGGCCGCAGCGGCCGGGCCCGGGTCGCCCTGGACGAACACGGCCGTCGTGTTGACGCAGGCCGTGCCGCCCTGTGCGCTCACCGAGTCGACGATCAGGTCGACGTGGTCCCGCCAGTCGCCCGTGACCAGGATCTTCGAGCGGCCCGGTCCGTTCGGCAGGATCGTGGGGTCGGCCGCGTACTTGTCGATGACCTCCTGGCCGCCGTACACCATGCCGAGGTCGGCCCTCCGCAGGATCTCGTCGGCCACGCCGTGGTCGGTCGGCAGCAGCACCACCTGGTCGTCGCCGAACCCGCACGCACGCAGCGCCGACACCAGCCGGTACGGCGTCAGCGGCTCCCGCCTGGACGGCCGCACGGCGACCCGGTAGCCGGCCGCGACCGCCTCCAGCCACTCCGCGTGCACCCCGGGGTGGTTGCCGGCGGCATGCACCGCGAACACCTCACCGCGCCGGATCCAGCCCGCCGCGCCCCGCCCGGTCCTCGGGTCACGCCAGTCGTTCACCGCGCCGACCGGACGGGCCGCCTGCAGGTTGTCGTACGCGCTCGCGGCACGCAGCGCGATGCTCTCCGCGGCGGCCCGCACGACCGGCATCGGCATGCCGGACATGCGGCTGACCGTGTGCCGGTACTCGGCCGCCGTCATCCCGTCGACCTCACCGGTCGCGAACGCCTCGCCCGCCTCCATGAGGGCGGTCACCCGCTTGTCCAGGGGCAGCGGGCGGACCTTGCGCAGCGTGGCCATGGCACGCGTGACGAACAGCGGCGGCACCAGGCTGAGCTCGGCGAGCGGCCCACCGGCCACGTCGGTGATCGTCAGGCGGTTCCGTGTGCGATAGGAACCGTTGGGCCCCAACGCGTCCAGGGCGATCATCGCCGGTCGCCCCCGGTGACGGTCATCTGTGGAACCTCATCTTCGTGGCGATGCCGTCACTTCTCCAGACAGAACTCGTTGATGGGGTAGCCGACGTGCCGGTCCGCCGAGGGCAGGTAGCCGAGCACCGTGTCGCCCGGCTTGAGCTCGGTGCTGTTGAGCACCACGCCGCCGGGGCCGAGAACCCTTACGTGCCAGTCGTCCTGCAGGATCAGGTTCACCGAGACGCCGCCCGGCGCCACGGCGTCGATGGAGATGAGCGGCCGGCTCTCGATCTTGACCCGGCCCACGGTGACGACCCTGGTCCGGCCCTTCACGTCGACCGCTGTCACCTTGCTGCCGGACTTCAGCTCGCTGAGGTAGTTGGTCCGCTCGTTCTCGCCGAGGGTGTAGGAGTGGATGGCGCCCGCGTTCACCCGGAACGGCCGGGTGGGCATGTACGGCAGCGGGTGGGTCTCGCTGACGCACAGGACCATGCCCTTGGAGTGCGAGCCGACCAGAATGCCTTCGTCCTCACGGAAGTACGTGCACGTGTCGACGCACGCGCGTTCACCCATGCCGACGTGGGTCGTGGCCGTGACGGTGAGCTCCACCAGCTCCAGGTCCACGCTGTCCACGACGGAGGCGGCCTTCAGCGCGGTGGCGTCGCCGACGGCGCCCGGCGCGAGCATGACGCCGTCGGAGCCGTGCTCCAGCACGCCGAAGATGATCTCCGCCTCCTGCACGTCCTGCGCGACGGTGAACAGGCTGCCGGTCGCCCCCGCCGCGGCGGCGATCACGATCTCCAGCGGGATCTTCGTCGGATCCCGGAACAGAAGCAGGGTCCACGGGCTGTGCCGGGCGGACTCGCAGGCCTCTTCCAGCGTGGCCGGGTCCTTGACCTCCACGAACCGGCCGAACTCGACGTCGGGGTGTGCCGCGGCCAAGCCTGCGGGCTCGCCGTGCTCGGCGGGCACGACGATGACGACGTCGACCTGGCCGAGGTCCTCGGGCAGGCTGGTGCCCTGCGGGAACAGCACCTTCTTGATGGTGGGCGGAAGCCCCTCGAAGTCGGCGACGTTGTCGGACACCACTCCGTCCACCCGTTGGTGCAGCGCCTCCTCGATCACGGCCGACTTGGCGTCGGACGCGCGGACGTCGACCCAGGTGAGCTTCATAGCGGTGATCCTTCTCTTGCCGCACGCGGTGGTGCGGCGGTTCCGTACTGGATTCTGATGGTCTCGGTCGGCCAGCTGGCGAACTCGGCGGGCGCCGGCGGCACGAGATCACCATGCACGCGCTCCGCGAGCAGGCGGGTCAGCTCCCCCGGGTTCGCGTCCTCGAAGATGTTGCGCCCCACGGCCAAACCCGCCGCGCCGCCGAGCAGCACCTCGTCGACGAACTCCATGAGGCCTTCCCGGTCACCCGCTCGCGGTCCACCGGCGGCCAGGACCGGAACCGGTGCGGCGGCGGTGATCTCCCGCATTTCGGTGGCGGAGCCGACGTAGTAGGTCTTGACCAGGTCCGCGCCCAGCTCCACCGCCAGGGTCACGGCGTGCGCGACCATTCCGGGATCCGTCGGGGTGGCGATCTCGGGACCGCGCGGGTACATCATCGCCAGAATGGGAATGTTCCAGCGGTCGCACGACTCCGCGACGACCGCCAGGTCGCCGATCTGCCGCGCCTCCTCGCGCGAGCCGACGTTCACGTGGACGCTGACCGCGTCGGCCCCGAGCCGCAGGGCCTCCTCCACCGTCCCGACGAGCACCTTTCCGTCGGGATCGGGAGCGTGTACGGTGCTGGCACTCAGATGGACGATGAGCGACAGCTGCTTGAACCAGGCTGGATCGACGAATCGGATATTTCCCTTGTGCAGCACCACCGCGTCGGCGCCGTTGACCGCGAGCTGGCCGACCAGGGTGTTGAGCCCTTTTCCACCGCCAGGAATGGGACCAACCGTCAAAGAATGATCCAGCGGCACGATCATCGTGCGCTGCGGGTTGTTTCGAAATAGTCGATTGAGCCTTAACCTACGCGCGTTTGACACGCCATAGAATGGCTTTCTCATTAAGTCCTCTCATGCGCCGGCAGTTCGCAGGATTCTCGGTTTTTTCCCAACAACTTCCACGGGAGCCAAGCGCGCAGGCGCCATCGTAGCGGCACCACCTTCCCCGGGCAACCCACAGATCTTGCCCGGCGAAACGGGTGTCACAGCGCGCGGACCAGCGGATATGTGCCATCTCCGGACACGATGGTTTTTCGCAATGCGGACGTTCCCACATCCGGGAACTTTCCGGCTCCACGGTGACACCGCACACAGCCACTCACGCAACGCACAAAATTGAAAGTTAAATACTCCATTGGGAGGCAGGACTTCGTCCACCAGACCGAACACGGGCCTTTCGCCTTACCACCTGTCCGACCACCCGCGCCACCACAGCACGTGGGGAAATCGAGGGTTTGCCGACCACCGCCACGACCACCGCCGGAGAACACCCCCGCGCCAACCGTTTCCGCACCTCCGCCGGCGAAGCCGCGGGTAGCGGGATCCGGAATGTCCTCCGCGACGCCGTGCATCGTCCTGACCGCCGCGAACCGCGGGTGTCCCGGCTGGCACAGTCCGATCCAGACAAATCCAGCGCCGGGCCCGGTCCGCCGGGCACACGGCCAGCATGAACACGCCCGGCGTGGAAAAGTAGCCGTGGAGGTGAGCAGACATGCCCGACAGCCGGCTCCGTTTCCTGCGGCCACGCCGCTCCCCCGTCGGCGACCAGCAGGAGCCGGCGGCGCCGGAGCGGTCCATGAGCACGCACCCCAACCTGGCACCGGTGCCACCCGAGGCCAGCGTGGTCGACAGCGCCGTCTACCGGGACGGGAAGCGGATCGCCTCACCCGCGACGCTGGCCGAGGCGCTGCGCAGCCTCCCCGACGAGGCGAGCATGGCCTGGATCGGTCTGTACCGGCCGGCGGAGGAGCAGCTGCTGACGCTGGCCGAGCAGTTCGGGCTGCACGAGCTGGCGGTCGAGGACGCGATCGTCGCCCACCAGCGACCGAAGCTGGAGCGCTACGGCGACACGCTGTTCGCGGTGCTGCGGGCCGCCCGCTACGTCGACGAGACCGAGGAGGTCGACTTCGGCGAGCTGCACGTGTTCCTCGGGCCGGGTTTCGTGCTCACCGTGCGGCACAGCGAGGCCCCGGACCTGGCCGCGGTGCGCACCCGCATGGAGGGCGACACCGACCTGCTGCGCCTCGGTCCGGAGGCCGTGCTGTACGCCGTGCTGGACGCGGTCGTCGACGGTTACGCCCCGGTCATCGCCGGGCTGCAGAACGACATCGACGAGATCGAGACCGAGGTGTTCGGCGGCGACCCGAAGGTGTCCCGCCGCATCTACGAGCTGTCCCGCGAGGTGATCGAGTTCCAGCGCGCCACCCACCCGCTGCTCGGCGTGCTCGCCTCGCTGGAGGCCGGGTTCACGAAGTACCGCACCGACGAGGAGCTGCAACGGAAGCTGCGGGACGTCACCGACCACCTCACGACCGTCACCGAGCGGGTCGACGACTTCCGCCTGCTGCTCTCCAACATCCTCGCCGTGAACGCGACCCTGGTCACCCAGGCCCAGAACGAGGAGATGAAGCACCTCACCGAGGCCAGCTACGACCAGAACGAGGAGATCAAGAAGGTCTCCGCGTGGGCGGCCATCCTGTTCGCCCCCACGCTCATCGGCACCGTCTACGGGATGAACTTCGACCACATCCCGGAGCTGCACTGGCTCCTGGGCTATCCGTTCGCGATCACGCTCATGCTGTGCACCTGCTTCGGCCTCTACCACATCTTCAAGCGCCGCGGCTGGCTGTGAGTCAGACCGCGGTGCCGCCGGTGACCGGCAGCACGACGCCCGTCACGAACGAGGCGCGGTCGCTGAGCAGCCAGGCGGCCGCCTGGGCGATCTCCTCCGGCTGGGCGGCCCGGCCGAGCGGGGTGCCCGCGACGATCCGGTCGATCACGCCGGGGTCGTGCCGGTTCCAGTCCTCGACCATCTCGGTCATGGTGAGACCCGGCGCGATGGCGTTGACGCGGATGCCGTCCTTCGCGTAGGTCACGGCCGCGGACTCGGTGAGGCTGTTGACGGCGCGCTTGGCCGCGCCGTACGCGGGCAGCGCCGGGTTCCCCATGAGGCTGCCGACGCTGCTGGTGTTGACGATGGCGCCGCCGTTGCCGGCCATGGCCTTCACCTCGGCCGACACGGCGTAGAAGACGCCCTTGAGGTTGACCCGCAGGACGAGGTCGAAGTCGTCCTCGGGGAAGTCCGCGACCGGATGCGGCGGCACCCCGACCGCGCCGTTGTTGAACGCGATGTCGAGCCGGCCGTGCCGCTCGACGACGGTGGCCACGGCGCGTTCGATGCTCGCGACGTCACCGAGGTCGGCGACCACGTAGGACGCGCCGGGCAGGTCGTCGGCGATGGCCTTGAGCGCGCTCTCGGTGCGTGCGGTGAGGACGACGGTGGCGCCTTCCTCGGTGAACAGGCGCGCCGCGGCGGCGCCGATGCCACGGCTGGCGCCGGTGACGAGTGCGATCTTGTCAGTGAGCATTCCCATGCCTCGACCATGCGTCCTGGCCGCGGCCCCCTGACAGGCCCTGGCGATACCTGGCTGGGCGGCGCCGGGAGGGTCATGCTGGAGGTGTGGACAAGCACGAGCTCGGCCGGTTCCTGCGACTGCACCGGGAGCGGCTGGCGCCGGCCGCAGTGGGGCTCCCGGCGGACGGACCGCGTCGCACGCCGGGACTGCGGCGTGAGGAGGTGGCGCACCTGGCGCACATCTCGACGCAGTACTACACGCGGTTGGAGCAGGCCAGGGGGCCGCACCCGTCACGGCACGTGCTGGCGGCGATCGGGCGTGCGCTGCGGCTCAACGACGCCGAGCGTGCCCACATGTACACGCTGGGTGGTCAGCCGGTGGAGCCGCCGGGCCCGTCGACGGACGTGCCGGACCGCATCCTGGACCTGATCGAGCGAATGCCGGACACGGCGGCGGTGGTGCTGGACGCGAAGTACGACGTGCTGGCGTGGAACCCGCTGGCGGCGGCGCTGCTGGAGGACTTCTCGGCGCAGCCGAGGCGGGAACGCAACATGATCCGCCGCTATTTCCTGCACCCGGACAGTCCCCGCCGGCACTACGGCATCACCGACGACGGCGACTTCGGCCGGTTCG
The DNA here is from genome assembly GCF_035634895.1 of Actinophytocola sp. Classification (GTDB taxonomy): domain Bacteria; phylum Actinomycetota; class Actinomycetes; order Mycobacteriales; family Pseudonocardiaceae; genus Actinophytocola. The sequence continues at coordinate 58,679 of NZ_DASQCC010000243.1, forward strand.
CGGCGGGGCACCTGCGTGCGACCGCGGCCCGGTACCCGCACGATCCCGCCACCCAGGAGCTGGTCCGGGAGCTGATGCGGCGGAGTCCCGAGTTCGCGGCGCTGTGGCCGAGCTCGGAGGTCTCGGACGAGCGCCACCTGACGAAGACGATCGACCACCCGCAGCTGGGCCCGCTCACGTTGATGTGCGACATCCTGACGGTGCCGGAACGCGACCAGCAGGTGGTCCTGTTCACCGCCGCACCGGACACCCCGGCCCACGAGGCCCTGCGCCTGCTCTCCGTGATCGGCCTCCAACAGCTGACCTGACATCTCCGTCCTTCCCGTGCAACCTGGGCGTCCGCCGGCACATTAGCGGTGTGGAGTCCCCAAGGACGGGAGAGACTGTGTACGAGCGCGACCGCGACTTCGCCGACTACGTGACGGCGCGGCTGCCGTGGCTGCGACAGGTCGCCTACCTGCTGACCCAGGACTGGCACCACGCCGACGACGTCGTGCAGACGGCGATCATGCGGCTTTACAAGCACTGGCCGCGCATCTCACGGATGGAGAACCCGGACGGCTACGCCCGCACGGTGCTGGTGCGCACGTTCATCAGCGAGCGCCGCCGGTGGGGGTCGCGTGTCCAGCTGACGGCCGACCCGCCGGACACCCCGGCCAGAACGCCGGACCAGGCCAGCCAGGTCGCGGTGCGCACGGCGCTGGCCGTGGTCGCACCGCGGCAGCGGGCGACGCTCGTGCTGCGGTACTACTGCGACCTGACCGTCGACCAGGTGGCCGAGGTCCTGCGCTGCTCCCCGGGAACCGTCAAGAGCCAGACCGCCCGTGGCCTGAACGCGTTGCGACGCATTCTGGCCGACACACCGTCGCCGGCCGCGCCGGCCGTGGAGAGGAGCCGTTCATGAAGGACCTGGATGTCCGCACCCTGTTGGCGGACCTGGCCGACACGCCACCGCCACCGTCCCGGGTGGACGTGGCGCACGCGATGACCATGGCCCGTCGCCGGTCCCGAGCCAGGACGTGGACGTCGGTCGCGGCGTCGGTCCTCGTCGCCGGCGTGGCCGCCGGCGTCACCTATGCCGTCATCGAGCGCCCACCACCCGCCACGCCGGCCGCGGCCGTGCCGGCGACGGACGCGCCGGCACGGTTCGACCCGCTGACCCGCTACGCGTCCTTCGGCTGGCTGCCGGCGCAACCCCAACTCACCTGGCAGAACACGTCGATCACCACCGAAAGGGTCGACCTGAGCGCGACGGAGCACGTGCCGGGCTCCCTCGACCGGCCCGTGCCCGTGGTGAACGTCAGCGTGCGGCTCTACGCCGCCGGGGCCGTCCCGCTGACCGAACGGCCGGCGGAGGCCCAGTCACCCGACGGCAAGACGACCGTGGAGTACGGCCCGGTGACCGAGGCACCCGCCGTCGACGGCGCGCCCGCGTACTGGGTGGGCGTGCCCGGCGAGCCCGCGAAGGTCGTCCTGAAGTGGCGCTACGCCACCGGCGGCTGGGCCGAGCTGTCCGCGGACGGCCTCACCGGCGACGTCCGCGCGACCATGCGACGGATCGCCGGCGCACTACGTGTCGGCGGCACGGAACGGATCCGGTTCCCGTTCCATCTCACCGGCCTGTCCCCGGCACTGCGGGCGACGTCCAGCCAGTCGACGCGGAACGGACCCGACGAGCCGTGGTCCACGATCCTCGACCTGAACACCCAGGCGGACGGGAAGGGCCCGAGCCTGAGCGTGGTCGTCCGCCCGGCCAACCCCGCCGAAGCCCACGATCCCAACACCACCGTCGGCGGCCACCCCGCCCGCCGGGAACAGGTCCAGGCCGATCACCTCGGCGTGCCCGAGTACGCCGACCGCCTGTTCGTCGACGACGTCGACGGTCTCCAGATCAGCATCCTCATCGAGGCGGGCACGGCCGCCGCCGCGGAACCCCTCGCCCCGGACGGGGTGCTGGGCGTCTACCCGGCACTCACGCTCCACCCCGACCTCGCCGGCTGGACCGACCGACCGCTGCGCTGAGGCGGTCACACCCGAAAACCGTCGGCCGCCGGCAGAATTCTGCCGGCGGCCGACGGTTTCCCCGGGTTTTCGGGCGCGGGCATTCCCGAAAACGAACTCACGGCACAACGTGCATATTGTTGCCAGCTCTTCGCGCTTGCGGGAAATACCGCCGACCCCTACACTGAATTCTTTGTTGCTCCGCCGCCCGGACCATGCGGCCGCCGCGGTGGGAGGTCCACACCAGATGAGAACACACAGGCTTGTCCTGTTGGTCGCAGCTGTCACCATCTCGGCGACCGTCGCCGCGCCGGTCGCGAACGCGATGCCGGGAACCATGGTGCTGCGCGGGCCTTCCGGCGCCAGCGGAACCCAGGCGACGGACATCAACAACACGTACACGGTGATCGGCACGTACGACTGGACCACGCCGGTGCGCTGGGATTCCATCGGCAGGATCACCACATTGCCCGCCCCGCCCGGACCCTCCGCGACATTCTCCATGCGCGAGATCACCGACAGTGGATTCATCATCGGCAACAGTTATCGCAACGAGGGCAGCAGCCTCAGCAGTGCGTTGCTGTGGGATCCCCAGGGAAATCTGGTCACCCTGCAACATCTTCCAGAAATGCCGCAAACGTACGGCACGGACGTCAACGAGTCCGGAACCGTGGTCGGTTTCGCCACCGCCACGGACGGCGGGCAGCACGCCGTCCGCTGGGACCCCCAGGGCCGGGTCACCGAACTGCCGATGCTTCGGGGCGGAGCCTTCAGCTACGCCGCCGCCGTCAACGACCAGGGCCTCGTGGCCGGCCACTCCGACGTGGTCGTCAGCGACACGCACTTCACCCACGCGGTGACGTGGGACGCCGCTGACCGGCGCCTGGACCTGGGCGGCCCGATCAGCGCCGTCGACAGCCAGGCCACCGTGGTCAACAACGCGGGGACGGTCGCCGGTGTCCGGGGCACCGACGCGGTCAGGTGGAACCGGCTGGGGCGCGCCTCCGTGCTCCAACTCCGTGGCCTGCCCACCGCGATGAACGACGACGGCGTGGTCGTCGGCCACACGGTCGACCCGAACCTCACTGAGCAGCAACCAATCCGTTGGGACCAGCAGGGACACGGCATTCAGCTCAGCGGCCTCGGGTACCCGACCCGGGCGAACGCGATCAACCGCGCCGGCGTCATCGTCGGCACCTCGGAAGCCCACTCGGTCCATCCTGGCTCCTGGGCCTATGCCCGTGCCGCCCGATGGGACCCGGCGGGGAACGTCACCGATCTCGGCAATCTCGCCGGTTCGCTCAACATGGCCAACGGCATCAACGACAAGGGCGCCATCTGCGGCTGGTCGGGCGAGATCTCCGGCCCGGTGTACGCGGTCGTCTGGAACCGGTGGAGCCACACCAGCCAGCCACTTCGGCACACACGGTGAAGTCGTGTCCGTGCCCGGATCCACTGAGGACAGGTCGATGAACAGTCGAAGATCTGGTGTCCTGGCGGCCGTCGCGGTCGTCCTGCTGGCCGGTGCCGCCCCCGCGGAGGCCGCGCCGCCGGCGAGCCGGCGGTTCACCGCGGCGACGGACGCGTCGAGGTACGTCGCGGTGACACCGCGGCGGGTGCTGGACACCAGAACCTCCGGGGGTGCCGTGGGCCCGGGCGCCACGGTCACGGTGGACCTGTCGGGGCAGACGCCCGCCGGCGCGGTGGCGGTGGTGCTGAACGTGACCGGGACAGCCCCGACGGCCGTCACGTACGTGACGGTCTACCCCTCGAACGAGCCGCTGCCCGAGGCGTCCAACCTGAACCTGGCACCCGGCCAGACCAGGGCGAACGCGGCGACCGTCGCGTTGAGCCCGGACCGACACGTGACCCTGTACAACCGCGCGGGCGACACGCACCTGGTCGCCGACCTCGCCGGCTATTACGCCACCGACCAGGGCTCCGGGTTCACCGCCCAGGCTCCGGTCCGGGTACTGGACACCCGGACCGGCCCACCGGTCGGTCCCGGCGGCGTGGTCGACGTGAACCTGCACCTGACGGCGTCGGGCCTGCCCACGGCCGCGGTCCTCAACGTGACCGCGGTGGGCGCGACGACGAACACCGTCGTGACGGCCTACCCCACCGGCCAGCCGGTGCCGTCCACGTCGAACCTGAACCTGGGGCCCAACGAGGCCGTGCCGAACCAGGTCACGGTGGCGCTCAACGCCAACCGGCGGGTGAGCCTGTTCAACAAGAACGGCAACGTGCACCTCGTCGCGGACCTGGTCGGCTACTACCGCACGGGACTGGGCAGCGAGTTCGTCGCCGTGTCCCCGATCCGGGCGATGGACACCCGGGTGGACGGCTCGGGGCCGCGGCCGGGCGCCAGCGGCATCTCGCTCACCGGCTGGGGTCCGGACATCGACGCCGTGGCGGCCAACCTGACCGGCACCGACCCGACCACGTTGCAGTACGTGGTGGCCTGGCCGGGCGGCAGCCCGAGACCGACCGCGTCGACCCTGAACCTCGCCCGCGGCCAGACCGCCGCGAACGCGGTCACCGTCGGGATCGGCTACGACCCCGCCCGTGCGGACCACACCGTGAACTTCCTCAACAGCGGCGGTCACGTCGACCTCATCTTCGACGTCGCCGGCTTCTTCGTCACCGCCGGCTGAGGACGGTCAGCCCCGCTGGCCACCGGATGCCGGCCCGAGTCCGCTGCCCGGCGGCGCGAAGCAGTTCGGCGAGACGTTCACCGACGGCGGAGACGCTGGGCGTCGGTTCGCGGTCGAAGAAAGCCTTCTTGTGCCGGCGGAGCAGCTTCTCACCGTCCTGTGCCCAGGTGAAGCCGGGTTTGCGCAGCAGGGCACGGAAAACCGGGTCGGCACCGTCGGGGTGGCGCTGGACGAGCCGGCGGATCGCCAGTGGCGAGACCGACTCGTCGTTCAGGTACTCACGCAGCAGCGCGAGGTTCGTGCGGTCGCGGGCTGGCCTCGGGTTGGCGAACAGGTCGTCCAGGTGCCCGAAGTCGCGGTACTGGTTGAGCCCTTCGACCTCGTCGTAGACCAGGGCGATGTTGTCGGCGGCGAGCATGTCCTCGGGCAGCCGCGGTTCGGGTGCGGGACCGACCTTCGCGGCTCGCCCGGCGTCGAGACCGGCCAGTGCCCGCTGCCGCTGGCGGCGGAAGTGCTCGCGCAGTGTCTCCTGGGCCTCGAGCGGTGGCAGCACGGTGATGTCGGCGCCGACCTGGTCAATGAAGTCGGCGCGGTGCGCGGCCTGGATCTCCCGGGCTTTCTGTAGCACGGCGGGGTTGCGGCGGAGCAGTTCCGGATGGGTGGTGAGCTGGTGCGCGGCGGCCTCGGCAAGCTGCCGCCTGGCTGATTTGGGATAGGGCGTGTAGGCCCCGGTCACCATCCAGACGTCGGTGGCGGGGTGCAGCGGCACGATCCGCCCGACGACGAACATGCCCACCCGGACGGTGGCGAACCCCGTCCGGCCCATGTTGGAGTAGACGCGGTAGACGAGGTCGTCGATCAGGTTGTGCAACAGGACGGCGTCACCGTCGAACCGGCGGACCTCGAAGCAGCTTTCCACGACGTCGTGCCAGCCGAGCAGCATCTCCCGCTCGTGGTCGGCCAGCGGCGGCCGCCGCTGGCCGACGAACCGTTCGAGCACCGTAGGCCCGTCGGACAGGCGACGCTGCAACATGAAGTAGTCCATCACCTGGATCGTGGTGCCTTCGTCGAGAAAGCCGTCGTCCTCAGCGGCTTCGAAAAGCACCGCGTCCAGCCGCCGCGCGAAGCGAGGCCCTTGCGCGAACGCCACCAGTTCGCCTTTGAGTTCGGCGGCGCGTTCAAGCAGGTCGTCGATCGACATGTCGTTGACGGTCGTGGTCCTCGTGGCCATGTGGATGAACCCTATTGACTGCTGTGGAGGGCAGGCGCGATGGCTCCACTGTGTGCCGCGTGGCCGATCTTCCCGCGATGACGGCACCTCTCGCCGTGCGCGGCTCGCGGGCGGACGTCACACGGCACCGGCGCACGGCGAACCGATTCGTGAACGACAACCCCCTCATCGGCGTTGAGGCCGACGCCTTCATCACGCCAGCTCCCTCACCCCTGCGCCCGATCCACACGCCCTCAGCCATCTCGGACTCCACGACCGTGCTCCTCCGGCCACGTTCACGACGACGCCAGCTGTCCGGTGAGGCACTGCTGCACCAGCGGACCGAACCGGACCACCAGTTCGTCCACGGACGCGGAGGCGATCGGCTCGATGCGCACGATGTAGCGCGCCACCGCGAGACCGAGGATCTGGACGTTCACCATGCCGGCCCGCAGCGCGGCGTCCTGCGTGTCGAGCAGTGCCGCCAGCCGGGCGGTGATCTCCCGGTCGATGAACTCACGGAGCAACGCTTCGGACGGGTCGTGGGTGGCGGCTGACCGGGTCAGTGTCACCAGTGGCGTCTGGCCGGACCTGTCCAGGCTGTCCACCAGGGTGCGGACGATCCGTTCGCCCATGCCGTCGAGATCGCCCGTGAAGATCGACTCGACCGTGGACGGGAGGTGCGCGGGCATCTCCAGGGCCGTGGTGAACAGGCCCTGCTTGGTACCGAAGAAGTAGAACACCATGGCCGGGTCGACCCCCGCACGAGCGGCGACCGCGCGCACGGTGGTGCCGGCGTAACCGTGCTCGTGGAACAGCGCACGGGCCGTCTCCAGGATCCGTTGCCTGCTCTCCGCGCCGGACCGCCAGCGGCCGGGACGACCATGTTCTGCCATGACCGGCGCAGTCTAGCGGACATTCTTCATCGGTGGGTGGAGTTTGCCGTCGACCATCCGTACAGTGTTCTTCATCAACCGATGAAGAAAGGTGGTTCCGGATGCGCGTGATCGTGGTCGGCGCCGGTCTCGGCGGCCTGACGCTGGCTCAGGGGTTACGTCAGGCGGGAATCGAGGTCGCGGTGTACGAGCAGGACCGTCCACGCGCGCGACGGCAGGGCATCAGCCTCCACGTCGACGACCGGGGAATGACGGCGCTGCGTGCCTGCCTGCCACCGGGGCACCTCGCGATGGCGGAGGCCGCCATGGGCGGACCACGTGAGCGAGCTCTCGCTTTGTCCGAAATGGACGGACAGCTCGCGGTGATGGGTGCCCGCCCGCTCGACGGCACGCCGACGTGGCCCGGCCGGCAGGCACACCGGCCGCTGCTGCGGGCCGTGTTGCTGACCGGGCTGGCGGACGCGGTGCGGTTCGGGGCGCGGTGCACGCGGTTCGAGCAGCGCAGCGACGGGACCGTCCGCGCGTGGTTCTCCGACGGCAGCGCGGACACCGCCGACGTACTGGTCGGCGCCGACGGCGTCGGGTCGGTGGTGCGCGGTCAGTACCTGCCGCACGTGCGGGTGGCCGACACGGGCAGGCGCATGCTGATGGGCGCGACGCCGCTGCGTGCGATAGCCGGCACCGGTCTGCCCGCGCTGATCGGTCACAGCCCCGCCAGCCTCCGGAGCGACGACACGATGATGGCGCTGGGCGTGCTGCGGTTCCCCCAGGAGCCGAGCGCCGCGCGGGCGCGGTGGCTGCCCGCCATGGACGAACGCGCCGCCGCCGAGGTCGAGGAGTACGTGATGTGGGCGTTGGCGGCCACACAGGAGCAGCTCTCCTCGGCCGCGTCGCCCACCGCGGTGTGGCACCGGGCCGAGCGGTTGGCCACGAACCTGCATCCCGTGCTGCGCCTGGTCGTCGCCGCGGCGTGGCCGTACGCCACGGTCGCGCTGCGGATCGGGACGATCCCGGCCATGCCGGCGTGGCCCGCCAGCGCGGTGACCCTGCTCGGCGACGCCATCCACCCCGCGCCCGGCTTCGGTGGCAACCTGGCGATGCGCGACGCGCACCGCCTCCGCGACGCCCTGGTCCGGGCCGCCCGGGGCGAGCAGGAACTGCATGCCGCGATCGGCTCCTATGAGGACACGATGCGCCGCGACAGCTTCCCCGCCCGCCCCACGTCGACACCAGCGCTCGACCGGACCGCCGCCGGAACCGGTGCCGCGTGAACATCGCCGCGTTGAGCCAGAAACCGCCCTCCCTGTTCACCGCGATGGGCGGTTGGCACACGCTCGCCGAGGTCATCGCCTCCCGGGCGTTGTTCCTCATCGCCTACCTGCTCACCGATCGGGTCCTGACCTCCGCACTGGTCGCCGTCGTCGGTGTGCTGGTGTTCGCGGTGATCCGGGTGTTCACCCGCCGCCAGTACTGGCAGGCCGCCGGCGGGCTGGCCGTCGTGGCGGTGTCCACGGCGCTGGCCGGCAGCACGGGGCACGGCGTCGACTTCTACGTCCTGGGAGTCGTGGTCAACGTCGTCGCGGCAACGGTGTTCGGGGCGTCCATGCTCCTCCGGTGGCCACTGATCGGGCTGGTCGTCACGGCAGCGCGCCGAGAACGCGCCGGCTGGCGCCGGAACCATGTTCAGCGACGGCGCTACAACCTGTGCACGGCGGTGTTTTTCGCGAAGTTCTGCTTCGCCACCGCGGTGATGGTGCCGCTGTACCTGACCGGACAGGTGGTCGCGCTGGGGATCGCCGACACGCTGCTGACCATTCCGGGAATCGGCGTCTGCGGCTACGTGAGCTGGCGGATCCTCCGCTGGCCGGACGACCGGTTCGAGAGCGCGGTGCCCCGGTGACCCGGTGGGGCATCCGGACCGACCCGGTGGCCCCCGGCACCGGCGGCCCGGCGGGCAACGCGCGGCTGACCGCGTGGACGGGACTGGTGCTGCTGGTCCTCTTCCTGGCCGAGTTGGTGTCGGTGTTCGACATCGAAGGCCTCATCGACTGGCACGTCGCGGTCGGTGTGCTGCTGGTGCCGCCGGTTCTGCTCAAGACCGCGACCACCGGGTGGCGCGTCGTCCGCTACTACACGAACCAGCCGGCCTACCGCCGCGCCGGTCCCCCGCCGATGCCGCTGCGGCTGCTGGGCCCGCTGGTCGTCCTGTTCACCCTGGCCCTGCTCGGATCGGGGTTCGTGCTCGTCGCCGTCGACTCCCCGCTGGTGACCGTGGCCGGCCTGCATGTCGACGCCCTCCTCGTCCACAAGATCGCGACCGGCGGCTGGTCGGTGGTCACCCTGCTGCACCTGCTGGGCCGGCTCACGCCCGCGCTGCGGACAGTCCGCGCCGCGACCCCCGTCCCCGGCCGGCTCGATGTTGCCCGCCTGGTTACCCGGC